>JAEUPB010000092.1 GCA_016789955.1 Rubrivivax sp.
GCCCGCCACAAGGTGCCCTGGGCGGCGGCCGAGAAGGCGCTGAAGAGCATCAAGGTCGAGGTCGAGCTCGGCTTCGACCTGCCCACCGCGTTCAAGGAGGCCGAGCGCTGCCTGAACTGCGACGTGCAGACGGTGTTCAACGACAAGCTGTGCATCGAGTGCGACGCCTGCGTCGACATCTGCCCGATGGACTGCATCACGTTCACCGACAACGGCGAGGAGGCCGATCTGCGCGGCCGGCTCAAGGCGCCGGCGCCGAATGCGACGCAGGACCTCTATGTGAGCACGGCGCTGAAGACGGCGCGCGTGATGGTCAAGGACGAGGACGTCTGCCTGCACTGCGGGCTGTGCGCCGAGCGCTGCCCCACGGGCGCCTGGGACATGCAGAAGTTCCTGCTCATCACCACGAAGGCGGGCCCGAGTTGTCGCGACCGTAAACCGGCGCCGAAGAAGCAGGGGGTGCCGGCATGAAAGGGACGACATTGAACCGCATCGAGGCCGTCAACGACTTCGTCGTCAAGTTCGCCAACGTCAACGGCTCGGGCTCGGCGAGTGCGAACGAGTTGTTCGCCAAGGCCATCCTGCGCATGGGCGTGCCGGTGAGCCCGCGCAACATCTTCCCGAGCAACATCCAGGGCCTGCCCACCTGGTACGAGGTGCGCGTGTCCGAGCGCGGCTGGCTCGGCCGCCGCGGCGGCATCGACATGATGGTCGCGATGAACCCGCAGACCTGGGCGCAGGACGTGGCCGAGATCGAGCCTGGCGGCTACCTGTTCTACGACTCCACCCGGCCGCTGCCGGCATCGGCGTTCCGGCCCGACATCACGGTGGTCGGCATGCCGGTCACGGCGATCTGTAACGCCACCTACGAAGACCCGCGCCAGCGCACGCTGTTCAAGAACATCATGGTGCTGGGCGCGCTCTCGGTGCTGATGGACGTCGACGCGGCCACCATCGAGAAGCTGTTCGGCGAGCAGTACCGCGGCAAGGAGCGGCTGCTCGAGAGCAACGTGCGCGCGCTGCACGCCGGGCGCAGCTTCGTCAACGAGCACCTGTCGCCGCCCAAGCACCCGGGCGTGGGCCTGAAGGTGCGCCGTGCCGATGCGGTGGGCGACCGCGTGTTCCTCGAAGGCAACGCCGCCACCGCGCTGGGCTGCGTGTACGGCGGCGCCACCGTGTGCGCTTGGTACCCGATCACGCCCAGTTCGTCGGTGGCCGAGGCGTTCCAGAAGTACTGCCAGAAGTACCGGCACGACCCCGCCACCGGCGAGGCGCGCTACGCCATCGTGCAGGCCGAGGACGAGATCGCCTCGGTGGGCATGATCACCGGCGGCGGTTGGAACGGCGCGCGCGCCTTCACCGCCACCTCAGGCCCGGGCGTCTCGCTGATGACCGAGTTCATCGGCCTGGCCTACTTCGCCGAGATCCCGTTCGTCATCGTCGACGTGCAGCGCGGTGGCCCCTCCACCGGCATGCCCACGCGCACGCAGCAGGCCGACCTGATCAGCAGCGCCTACGCCAGCCACGGCGACACCAAGCACCCGATGCTGCTGCCGCAGGACCCGGCCGAGTGCTTCGAGCATGCGGCCACGGCGCTCGACCTGGCCGAGCGGCTGCAGACTCCGGTGTTCGTCATGACCGACCTCGACATCGGCATGAACCAGCGCCTGTGCGAGCCGCTGCAGTGGGACGACTCCCGCCGTTACGACCGCGGCAAGGTGCTGACGGCCGAGCAGCTCGAGGCCGGCTTCGATTTCGGCCGCTACAAGGACGTCGACGGCGACGGCATCCCGTGGCGCACGCTGCCCGGCACGCACCCGACCAAGGGCGCGTACTTCACGCGCGGCACCACGCGCGACCCCTACGCGCGCTACTCCGAGGCCGGCCCCGACTACATCTACAACGTGCAGCGGCTGCTGAAGAAGTTCGCCACCGCGGCCACGCTGGTGCCGCAGCCGGTGGTGCGGGCCGCGCGCAAGAAGACGCGGCTGGGCGTCATCTACTTCGGCAGCACCGCGCCGTCGATGGACGAGGGGCTGGAGACGCTCGCGGCCAACGGCATCCACCTCGACGCGATGCGGCTGCGCGCGTTCCCGTTCCCGCCCAGCGTGCTCGAGTTCATCGAGTCGCACGACGGCGTGTTCGTCGTCGAGCAGAACCGCGACGCGCAGATGCGCACGCTGCTGATCAACGAGCTCGAGATCGACCCGGCCCGGCTGATCAAGGTGCTGCACTTCGACGGCACGCCGATCACCGCGCGCTTCATCGTGCAGACCATCACCCAGCTCGTGCTCGAGCTGGCCACGGCCCCGAAGCGCGAGCGCGCCTGAGTAGGCCCGACGGAGACGACATGACCTATCTCGCCAAGCCCCGGCTGCACCACCCCACGCTGACGAAGAACCGCGTCGGCTACACCCGGCGCGACTACGAAGGCAAGGTGTCGACGCTGTGCGCCGGCTGCGGCCACGACAGCATCAGCGCCGCCATCGTGCAGGCCTGCTGGGAACTCGACGTGCAGCCGCACCGCGTGGCCAAGCTGTCGGGCATCGGCTGCTCCAGCAAGACGCCCGACTACTTCCTCGGCGCCAGCCATGGCTTCAACACCGTGCACGGCCGCATGCCCAGCGTGCTGACCGGCGCCAACCTCGCCAACCGCGAGCTGCTGTACCTCGGCGTCTCGGGCGACGGCGACTCGGCTTCCATCGGCCTGGGCCAGTTCGCGCACGCCATGCGGCGCGGCGTGCGCATGGTCTACATCGTCGAGAACAACGGCGTCTACGGCCTCACGAAGGGCCAGTTCTCGGCCACCGCCGACCGCGGCAGCAAGAGCAAGAAGGGCGCGGTCAACAACGACTCGCCGGTGGACCTGGTCGGTCTGGCGCTGCAGCTCGGCGCCACCTACGTGGGCCGCGGCTTCTCGGGCGACAAGGCGCAGCTGGTGCCGCTGATCAAGGGCGCCATCGGCCACGGCGGCGCGGCCTTCATCGACGTCATCAGCCCCTGCGTGGCCTTCAACAACCACGACGGCAGCACGCGCAGCTACGACCACGTGCGCGAGCACAACGAGGCGGTCAGCCGCATCGACTTCATCGACCTGGCCGCGGAGATCACCGCCGAGCCCGCGCCCGGCGAGGTGATCACGCTGCCGCAGCCCGACGGCAGCCGCATGCGACTGCGCAAGCTGCACGCCGACTACGACCCCGCCGATCGCCGCTCGGCGATGAACCACATGGCCGCGCTGGCCGAGGCCGGCGAGATCGCCACCGGGCTGCTGTACGTCGACCCGGCAGCGCACGACCTGCACGCAGCGCTGAAGACGGTGCCCAGGCCGCTGAACACGCTCGACGAAGCAGCTCTGTGCCCGGGAGCGGCGGCGCTGGAGAAGATCAACGCGTCGCTGAGGTAGCCCGTCGGGGGCCCGGTTCGGCGGCCGACGGCCGCCTCCCCGTTGTTCCCCGTGTCAGGCGGCCGCCATTTCGGCCATCACCCGCTGCAGGTCCCCGCGCCCGTACGGCTTGCACACGTGCGGGCGGCTGCGCAGCGCGTCGGGCAGTTCGTCGTTCTCGGAGTAGCCGGTGGCCACGATCACCGGCACCTGCAGCGCCGCCAGGCGCTCGGCCACTGCCTCGCTGGTGTGGTCACCCAGGTTCACGTCGAGCAGGGCGAGGTCGAAACGTTCGCGTTCGAGCACGGCGAGTGCCTCGTCGCGCGTGCCGGCCACCACCACGTCGCGGGCGCCGAGCTGGCGCAGCGCCTCCTCGGCGAGCATCGCGATCACGGGGTCGTCCTCGACGACCAGCGCCCGCCGGGGCACCGGCCCCTGCGCGCCCACCTGCGCCGCCGCGGTCTCGGGCGGTGACGCCGGCGCGCCGAGCACGAAGCCGCGCCGCACGAGCAGACGGGCGCGCAGCCCGTCGGGCCCGTACTCCAGCCGCGCGTTGCCGCCCAGCGCATGCTGCAGCGCCTGCGCGATGACGCGGGTGCCGAAGCCGCGGTGGCTGGGCTTGCGCACGCCGGGCACGCCGCTCTCCGCCCACTCGATGGCCAGCGCGCCGGCTCCGTCGACGGCCCACGTCACCGCGAGATGCCCGCGCGGCAGCGACAGCGCGCCGTACTTGCGCGCGTTGGTGGCCATCTCGTGGATCACCAGCGCGAACGACAGGTAGGCGTTCGGCTCGAGGCTCACCGCATCGCCCGAGAGCTGCACCTGGCCGGTCTCGGCGAAGGCGCCGGCCTCCTCCGCCAGCAACGCGTGCAGGGCGGTGGGGCGCCAGTGCGCGCGCTCGATGCGCGTGTAGGCGCGCGAGAGGGCGTGCACGCGGTCGTGCAGCCGCTGCGCGAGGTCGTCCACCGAGGCCGCGCCGCGGGCCGTCTGCTGCACCAGGCCCTTGATCAGGCCGAGCATGTTGCGCACGCGGTGGTTCAGCTCGCGCACCAGCAGCGCCTGCTGCCTCGCGGCCTGGCGCGCGTTCTCTAGTTCGCGGTGCGCGCCGCGGCTGAGCACCGACTCCATCAGGCGCGTGCGCAGCACCTCGGCGAGCTCGATCTCGGCCGTGGTCCAGGGTTCGCAGTGCCAGCGCACCGACTCGCGCCAGGCCTCGAAGCTCTCGCGCGGGCACAGCCGCCCGCGGCGCCGCGACACGGTGCGGCCCGGGTCGCCGGCCCAGTTCACGTGGCGCGACACCTCGTCGCGCAGCAGCAGCAGCCAGTCGCGCCCGGGAGTGCCCACCGGCATCGCCAGCATGCCGGCGATGCGGGGCGCCAGCCGGCGCAGGGCGGGCTGCACGGCGGCCAGCGACTCGACGGCGGTCACGCGGGCGCTGTCGGCGGGCGCCGCCGAGGCGAGCTGCGCGGCCACGGTGTCGGATACGGGGCTGCTGCCCCAGCTGCGCGTGCGGCCTCCGATGCGGGCGACGATGGCCGACACGTCGATCAGGCGCGCGAGGCGGCGGCAGGCGGCGTCGAACGCGGCCGGGTCCGCCTGCCCGTCGGCCAGCGGTTCCACGCCCGGCAGCCCGAGCAGCAGCGACTGGACGTTGCGGTCGAGACCGTGGCGCTCGGCCCGGGCGAAGGCCAGGCTGTAGAGGCGGCCCAGCAACTCCACCATGCTGCGGCACCCCAGCGGCGGGCGCATCGGTTCGTGGTGGTGGCAGGCGATCAACCCCCACAGCCGGCCGTCGACCACCAGCGAGATCGACATCGTTGCGGCCGAGCCCATGTTGCGCAGGTACTGCAGGTGCACCGGCGAGACGCTGCGCAGCGCCGACAGCGACAGGTCGAGCGGCTCGCGCCCGTGCGACAGCAGCGGCACCCCCTCGTCGTGCGCGTCGGCGATGACGCGCGACAGGTTGCGCAGGTACAGCGCGCGCGCCTGCGCCGGGACGTCGCTGGCCGGGTAGCGCAGCCCGAGGTAGCTCGGCCGGCGCCCGGCGAGCTGCTCGGCCACCACCGTGCCGCTGCCGTCGGCGGCGAAGCGGTACAGCATCACCCGCGAGTAGCCGGTGATGCCGGCCACCGCGCGCACCGCCGAGTCCGCAAGCTCGGGCACGTGCTGCAGCGAGGCCAGCTCCTGCGTGCAGGCGCTCACGGCGGGCATCGCGGTGTCGGGGCCGGGGCCGGCGGGTTCGGCCTCCAGCACCACGTGCGGTCCGCTGGCGTGCACGGTGACGTCGACTGCATCGGCATGGCCGGGCCAGCGCACCTGGTGCAGGTGCTGCACGCTGCCGCGCGCGCGGGCCACCGCGGCGTGCGCCAGCGCGGCGCCGAGATCGTGCGGCGACAGCAGGGTGGCGACGGGCTGTCCGAGCAGGCCGTCGGCGTCGCGCCCCATCCAGGCCTGCGCGTCGGCCGAGACGTGGCTCACGCGGCGGCTTCGCTGGCCGAACGCGAGCAGCATGCCGAACGACTGCACGCGGCCGAGCATGTGGATGGGCTCGCTGGCGCATTGCTCGAGCAGTGCGCGCTGCCGGGCCGGGGGGGTGACCATCGCCCGCGGACTATCGGCCGCGGCCGTGCGCCCGGCTTGATCCTGCGCAATCAAGCGGGCCGCCGCCGTCGGGGACGACGGTCCCGACGTCAGGGCCGCACGACCAGCGAGGTCTTCTCGTACACCACCGACGGATCCAGCGTGCCGTTGCCGACGTCGTCGAAGCCGAAGTACAGGTCGTAGATCCCCGGAGGCAGCCCGTCCGCGGCCGGCAGCGCGAAGTACGGGATGTCCACCAGCGGGCCCGTGTAGGTGGCCGCCAGGCCGGGCCGCCAGCTCGCGCTGGCGAGGTCGTACGAGTACCACTGCCCGCCGGCGTAGGCGGCCAGCCACCAGTCGCCGCGGCGGCCGGCGAGTGCGCCAGCGCGCATCGAGATCGACATCTGGATCATCTCGCCGCCGGGGATGGCCACCGACTGGCGGTAGCCGTTGACGCGCATCGCCGGCTGCGTGGCCACGGAGGGTTCGGTGACGCGCACGCGATACGAGATCGGCTGCCCCTGCGGCAGTTCGCCGCTGGCGCCGATCGCGACCGTGCCGGTGTAGACCCCTGCGGCGAGCGTGCCGGTGAACCGGGTCTTGACGTTGGGGAAGCCCGCCACCGTGGTGGAGCTCTCGACGGTGTAGCGGCCATCGGTACCGATCGTGCCGGTCATCGGCAGCCACGACGCGGCGCCGCTGAACGTGAGCCGGTCACCGCTGCGCGACACCGTCATGCCGCCGGGCGGCGGCTGCGTGCAGCAGGCGTGGCCGGCGGGATCGATGCGCTCGTCCACGATCACCGCCGCCGGCTCGGGCAGCACCTTCTCGCAGATCACCATCACGGCGCGCCGCGTGCTGCCGCTCAGCGCCACATCGCCGTTGGCGTCGGGCGTGCCCAGGTACTCGAACACCGAGCCGGCCGGGCCGCCGCCTTCTTCGTCGCTGGCCTGGTCGACGTCCGACGAATGCATGATCCAGGGGCGACCGCGCGTCTTTCCGATGGCCACCAGGTCGACGGCGTGGCCGCCGTCGGGCCAGACGTAGTCCACCTCGCAGTTCTGGCCCTCGCGCATCGCCTCCATGACCTGGTCGAAGTTGATGCTGCGGCCGCGGAACGTCGAGCGCATCGCGGTGCCGCCGACGCTGACCGAGACGTCGCTGGTGGAGATCGACCCCCAGTGCGTGACGGCCACCCGCGAGGCCAGCCCGTTGCCGGCCAGGTAGCGCAGCTTGCCGGCCAGGCCGTCGGCGAACAGCGTGTACTCGCCGTTGTCGCGGTCGACGACGGTGCGGTTCATCGCGGTCTCGATCTTGCCGACCAGGGAGTCGTCGCCCGGCTCGGCCGACTCGCGCAGGCCCGCCTTGTGCGCGTGCGGCAGCGACAGCCCGGTGGTGTTCTTCAGGAACTGCAGGCTGTTGGCCACCGACATCGGCACGCACTGGTTGTTGGCGGCCTCGATGTTGGGGTGGTCGAACTGCACGACGACGTCGTTGGCGCCCGCCGGATCGAACGAGATGCCGGTGAGGTCCGGCGGCGCCGGCGGCGCCGTGGTCGGCCCGCCGCCGCCGGACTGCGTGGTGGTGCGCTGCCGCACCGCCTGCGCAACCGGGCTGCCGGCGTAGGCGGTCAGCGGGGCGGCGCCGTAGTCGATCGCCGCCGGCAGGCTGGCGACGGTCGTGCCGCTGCCCACGCCCAGCGTGAACCGGCTCGTGACCTTCGAGTACGGCAGCACCTCCGGCGCCATCACCGGCAGGTTGCGCACCACCCACCCCTGGCTGGTGGCCATGTTGAGGTAGCCGGCGGCGAGGCCGGTGCGCTGGCGCAGCCGCACGGTGTCGACCTCGATGCGCCCGATCCCCGTGCGCACCACGGTGCCCGACGGCAGCCGGTGATCCTCCTGCACCAGGCGCACGCCGTGCTCGACGCCGACCGTGGCGGCCTGCAGGCCGGATGCGCAGGCGACGAGGAGGATCGTGGACCCCAGCCTGTGGGCGTTGCAACGCATGCGGGCCTCCCGTGGCGGTGAAGTGGCAGGGATATCGCAGATCGGCGCCGTCGTCAAACCGGCGTGGCCGCGGCGCTCCGCCACCTCGTCCCTCGTCGTGTGGAGGACCGCACCGGCACCGCATTGAACGCGCATGGCGCCCGCCCTAGCATGACCCGCACGACATCGGTTTCGGACCGGTGGCAGGGAGCGTGGCGATGGCCGAAGTACATGACGACTGGCTCGGCGGACTCGGCATCGACGTCGGGGCGGTGCTGCAGCGGGTGCGCGATGCCGCAGTGCCCACCGCCATGCCGGAGGGTCTGTCCTCGGCGTTCGGCGGCGCGGCCGGCCGCGCGCAGCAGGCCGCGAGCGACCTGGCCGCAGGTGCCGGTGCGGCCTGGGACCAGGCCGGCCAGGACCTGAAGGCGAAGGCACGGGACACGCTGCTCGAAGGGGTCGGTGCGGTCAGCGGCATCGCCAAGCAGGCCACCGAGGTCGTCGACACCGGCCTGTGGCTGGGCAGCGAGTACAAAAAGGTGCGCGGGAAGGTGGCGGCCCTCGGCGGCGAAGGTGGGTCGGTGGGCAACCAGGTGGCCGGGCAGGCGCTGGATGCCGTGGTCGATGTCGCCACGCTGGGCGGCGGCCGTACGCTGAAAGGGCTCGGCGACCTCGCCGATCAGGCCAGGCAGGCGGGTCTCGTCGACAAGCCCGCACCGGGCCAGGAGGCACGCGCGAGCCTGACGGCGCCGCTCGCCGGCGCCGTCAACGACCTGGCGAAGAAGATCGAGGCCGCGGTCGGGGGCACGCCGGCGGAGCCCGCCCTCTTCACACCGCTCGAGAAGGCCGAGATCGCCAGCGCGCTCGCTGCCCAGACGGCGCTGGCGTTCACCGGCGCGGAAGAGGTGAAGGTCGCGCTGAACGTCGCAGGCGCGCTGCAGAGCGTGCGCGGCATCGTCGAGTCGATGCGCCACAACAAGAGCTGGAAGAGCGATCCCGCCTTCTGGAGCGGGGTGATCGGCATCGTGCTATCGCTCTTCGGACTGAAGCACTCGGCGGGCGCGAGCAAGTTCACCACGCTGCTGATGCGCTTCGGCTGGACGGCCCAGGTGGTGCCGTTGCTGCTGCAGATGAACGACGCCTACTTCGCCGAGGGCCTCACCGACGAGGAGCGCGAGCAGAAGGTCAAGGCCTTCTGGACGCAGGTGGTCACCGTGCTCAAGGACGCCATCCTGCACGTCGCGCAGTCGCAGGGCGAGGCGCCGGCGCGCGCGGCGGCGGGCGATCCGGAGGCCCCGACGGCGCCCGCGGGCGCCCAGGACGAACCGTTCGTGGTCCAGGGCAACGCGGTCGAAGGGGCCGCGGAGGCCCGTGCGATCACCCCGGAGACCACGCCCCCGGAAGGCTTCGAAGCGACGGCCCACGGCAAGGTGGACGCGGGTCCGGTCCGCCGCGTCCGCGGCCTCCAGTCGTCCGGCGAGCAGTCACGGTCTCGTCCGAAGCCGGGCACCCTGGAAGGGCTGGAGCATCCGGAGACCGCCGGTGCGGTGCGGGGCCGCGAGGTGACGCCCGACGAACAGCGCTTTGGCATCCCGTCGTCCGAGGACTGGGAGGCCGTGCGCCGCTCGACGCCGACCGCCGAGCAGCGCGACGCGGCGCAGAAGGCCCTCCCGGCCGGCTCGCCGGACCCTGCGCTGCCGCACCTGACCGTCGGAAAGGCGCAGCCCGACCACATCGTCTCGGTCGATCGGGTCCGGCGCATGCCCGGCTTCGCCGAACTCGACGCGGCGGCGCAGATCCAGGTGCTGAACTTGGACGAGAACCTGGCCCCGCTCGGAGAGGGCTCCAACCAGGCCAAGGGAGGGAAGTCGGTCGGCGAGTTCTCCGAAGGGAAAGGCATGCCCGTCGATCCGGCGTGGCGGGCCGAGATGCTCGCCCGCGAGGAGGCGGTCCTGCCGAAGATCCAGCGGCGCATCGACGAACTGCTGCGCGAACAGTGGGCGAAGGCTCGCGAACCCGGCTGATGCCGACCCCGCGCCGGCGCGGCCGCGGCGTGCGACGATTCGGGCATGGGTGAGTTCGGCCGCTTCCTCCTCCTCGTCGTGCTGCCGGGCGTGGTGCTGGCATCGGCGGTCGAGGCCGTGGTGCTCGCCCGCCGGGCCCGCGCCGGCAAGGGCGAGCGATACGACTGGGGCGCGATGGGAGTCTCGCTGGCCGACCTCATCGGGCGCGTGGCCATGCAGATCGCGCTGCCGGCGACGCTGGCGGCGCCGCTGGTGCTGTGGGCGCGCGAGCATCGGCTGGGCGACATCGCGATCGACGGGCCGCTCTCCGTGCTGGCGCTCTTCCTGGGCCAGGAGCTGTGCTACTACGCGTACCACCGGGCGGCCCACCGCGTGCGATGGTTCTGGTGCAACCACGCCGTGCACCACTCCCCCAACCAGCTCAACCTGTCGGCGGCCTATCGCATCGGCATGCTCGGCCGGCTCACCGGGTCGGCGCTGTTCTACCTGCCGCTGGTGTGGCTGGGCTTCCCGCCGCTGCTCGTGTTCGCGATGCTGCAGCTGAACCTGCTGTACCAGTTCTGGCTGCATGCCACGTGGATCCCGAAGCTCGGCTGGCTGGAAGGCATCCTGAACACGCCATCGGCGCACCGGGTGCATCACGCGGCCAACGTCGAGTACCTCGACGCCAACTACGGCGGCGTGCTGATGGTGTTCGACCGGCTGTTCGGCACCTACGTGCCCGAGCGCGACGACCTGCCGTGCCGCTATGGCCTGGTGACGCCGCTGCGGTCGTACAACCCGCTGCGCGTCGAGTTCCACCAGTGGCTGGCGCTGGCCGCCGACCTCGCGCGCGCCCGCAGCCTGCGCGCCGTGCTCGGGCACCTGTTCGGCCCGCCCGGCTGGCGGCCCGACGGCCCGGGGCACACCACCGCGGCGCTGCGCGCCGCGGCGCGCATCACGCCGGGGCGACCAGCGGCTCGGTGAGCAGCTCGCGCACCTGCGTGGCGCTGAGCGGGCGGCCGAGCAGGTAGCCCTGTCCGATGGTCGCGCCGAGCGTGCGCAGCTGCGCCAGCTGCTCGTGCGTCTCGATGCCCTCGGCCACCACCTGCTTGCCCAGCGAGCGGCCGAGCGAGATCACGGTGCGCACGATCTCGAGGTTCTTGGCGCTCTTCTGCATGCCGATGACGAAGCTGCGATCGATCTTCAGGCAGTCGAAGGGCAGCGTGCTGAGGTAGGCGAGCGACGAGTAGCCGGTGCCGAAGTCGTCGATGCCGATCTTCACGCCCTGCGCGACGAGCGCATCGATCGAGCGCATCGCCAGCTCGCGATGCTCCATCAGCGTGCTCTCGGTGATCTCGAGCACGAGCCGCCCGGCGGGCAGCCCGTGGCGCTGCAGCACCCTGCCGACGTGCGGCACGAACGGCGCGCGCGCCAGGTCCTTGCCCGAGACGTTGACGTGCATCACCAGGTCGCCGCAGCCCTGGTGCGCCGCGCGCCAGGCCGCCAGCTGGCGCACCGCCTCGTCGACGGCCCAGGCGGTCAGCGAGTCGATGCAGCCGGTCTCCTCGGCCAGCGCGATGAACACGCCCGGGCTGATCACGCCGCGCTGCGGGTGCGTCCAGCGTGCCAGCGCCTCGAAGCCGTCGAGCCGGTGCGGGTCCAGCCGGTACAGCGGCTGGAACGCCAGCGAAAGCTGGCCGTCGCCGATCGCGCGGCGCAGGTCGGTCTCCAGCTGCAGCTTCTGCCCGATCTGCTCGCGCATGCTGATGTCGAAGATCGCCAGGCGCCCCTTGCCGTCGGCCTTGGCGCGGTACATCGCCACGTCGGCGTCGCGCAGCATCTCGTCGGGCAGGCGGTAGCCCATGTCGCTGTAGGTCACGCCGAGGCTGGCCGCGGTGCACAGCTCGGTGCCGTTGATCGTCACGGGCTTCTCGAGCGCCGCCTGCAGCCGCTGCGACAGGCGCAGCACCGCTTCGCCATCGCCGGACTGCTCGACGAGGATCGCGAACTCGTCGCCGCCCAGCCTGGCCACCAGGTCCGGCGGCCGCACGCAGGCCGCGAGCCGCCGCGCCACCTCCTTCAGCAGCTCGTCGCCGGCCGGGTGGCCGAGGGTGTCGTTGACGATCTTGAAGCGGTCGAGGTCGAGCACCATCAGCGCGAAGCGGTAGCGGCGGTCGGTGCGGCTGTGCTCCACAGCCACCTGCAGCCGCTCCTGGAAGCAGTTGCGGTTGGCCAGGTCGGTGAGGCTGTCGTGGTAGGCGATGTGGTGCAGCTCGCCTTCGGCGCGTCGGCGCGACGTGATGTCGTGCACCTGGAAGATCAGCCCCGGCGCCGCGCCGTCGGCGTGCGGCTGCGGGTCGTCGAACTGCGCGCAGTGCAGCGAGACCCAGATCTCCTGCCGCTCGACGCCCAGGCAGCGCAGCTCGATCGAGAACGCCTCCTCGCGCGCGGCCAGCACCGCATCGACGTGGCGCTGCAGCAGCGCGGCGTCTCCCGCGTTGAGCAGCCGGGCGAAAGGCTGGCCGAGCAGCTGCATCTCTCCGGCTCCGATGAGCCGGCACAGCGACTGGTTGACCTGGCTCACGCGCCCGTCGGCACCGACGATGGCCATGCCGATCGAGGCCTGCGTGAAGGCGCTGTGGAAGCGCTTCTGGTTCTGTGCCGACTCCTGCTCGGCGGTGCGCACGCGCGCGTCCTGCGCGGCGGCCTCGGCCGCCTGCTGGCGGAAGTGCGCCCGCAGCCAGGCCAGCGACAGCCCGAGCATCGCCACCGCCACGACGATCATCGCGCGGCCGTGCTGCTGCTCCTGCAGCGAGAGCATGCCGGCCAGCGCCGCCGCGGCGAGGTACATCGCGCCCACCCAGCTGCTGCTGGCGAGCCAGTCGCGCCAGCGCAGCGGGCGGCCCGACTTCAGGCACAGCACCCGCATCAGCGGCGCGGAGCCGGCCACGAGGTAGATGAGCGCGGCGCCGGCGAGCGCGGCGAGCTCCGCCGCCGCGGCCGGCAGCGCGTCGCCGGCCTCGGCCTTGAAGGCCTGGAAGAAGGTGCCTGCCAACAGCATCGCGGCAGCGGCGCCGGCCGGAGTGACGATGCGGCTGCTCACCCGCGTGCTCATCCTCCACGCGCCGAGCGCGCCCTCGGCGGCGGCGCACATCACGGCCGCCGCCGGGCCGTACAGCGCCAGCACCAGGAAGATCAGGAAGTCGCCCGCCGCGAACGACAGCTTGCTGCGCGGGAAGTGGATCGGAAACGCAGCGGCCACCAGCACCAGCAGCGTCCATCCGGCCAGCTGCCAGGCATCGGCCGCGCCGAGTTGCGACAGCTCGGCCGATGCACATCCGAGAGCGAGGGCGCCCGCCGCGACGACGCGGCCCCAGTGCTGCGCCGCGGCGTCGTTGTAGTCGTGCAGGTGACGCTGGCGGAACTCTCGCCAGGGCGTGTTGTCGGAGACCATCCTTCGTTATCGGCAGCGGCGCGAGCGCCTTTCGGGGGAGGGCTGTCGCCGATGCACGCTCGGCAGCTCAGGGTTCGCCGCGAACGCTGCCGTCGCTGCCGGCGGCGGGGTCGCCGGACGTGGCCGACTCGCTGAGGATGAAGCCTTCGCTGAGGATGAACCCTTCGCTCAGGATGAAACCCTCGCTGAGGATGAAGCCCTCACTGAGGATGAAGCCCTCGCTCAGGATGAAACCTTCACTGAGGATGAAACCCTCGCTCAGGATGAAGCCTTCGCTGAGGATGAAGCCGCTGCCTGCGACGGCCAGCCCGGCCCACAGGGAGGTCGGCGCGAACAGCCCGGCGGCGTGCGCGGAAGGGGTGCCGTCGACGCGCACCACGCCGGCCGTCACCAGCGGCTGGCGGCCGCCCGTGACCCGGGTCTCGGTCACCGACCGCGGCCGCAGCATGGGGATGCCGCCGTCCACGGTGCTGCGCAGCACGACGCCGCGTGCCCAGGTCAGCCGCGGATCCCAGATCGGCTGGAACTGCGTGAACAGGGCGTCGCCGCTGAGCAGGTGGTTGCCGCCGGCGCCGACGAGGCGGCTCCAAGTGAAGGTCTGCCCGGCGACCGTGGACTGCGGCGTCGGGAACGCGCGCCCCCGCGCCAGGACCAGGTCGCCGGCCTTCAGGGATCCGGAGGCGAGGGCCGTGGCGATGTCGGTGCGCAGCGCGGTCGCGAGGCGCACCGCACCCTCCACGTTCAACTGGCCGGTGCCCTGCTGGAACAGGTTCGCACCCGGCACGGGCTGCGCCGTGTATTGCAGGATCGCCTTGACCAGCGGCGGCGTCAGGCCGGGGTTGGCCTGCAGTACAAGCGCCGCGGCGCCCGCCACGGCCGGCGCCGCCACCGAGGTGCCGGAGAGCTGCATCAGGGCCTGGTTCGGCGCCTGCGACGCACCCGGCACCGCGGCGAGCTCCGGGTAGCGCGTGGCCAGCGTGTTCCAGCCCGCGCGCGACCCGAGCAGGTCGCTTCCGAGTGCCCCCAGGATGCGGTTGCCCGGCGCCACAAGGTCCGGCTTGACCAGGTTGTCGACCCACGCCGCCCCGTCCAGCGTCGTGCGGCCGCGCGTCGGGCCGCGCGAACTGAAGCCGGCCACGCTGTCATCGTGGCGAGCCGCGGTGGCGCGCGGGTTGCTGGCCCCGACGGTGATCACGGCGGGGTCATGTCCCGGCGACCCCACCGCCCCGTAGACCTCGCGACCGTCGGCGGTCTTGCCGGCGTTGCCCGCGGCGACCACGACGACGAGGCCGCTGGCCACGGCCGCGCGGGCCGCGCGCGCCAGCGGATCGACGAGGAACGAGTCGGTCGACGACGCCGCCAGGCTCATGTTGACCACGCGGATGCCCAGGCCCTGCGCGTTCTGGATCAGCCAGTCGAGCGCCGCGAGCACGTCGGCGAGTTGGCCGACGCCCTGGTCGTCGAGCACCCGAAGGTCGTACAGCGCGGCGTTGGGCGCGAGGCCCGACGCGTCGGGAGACTGGAAGTCGCCGCGGGCCCCGGCCACCGAGGCGACGTGCGTGCCGTGGCCGTAGACATCGGGGCGCACGATGCGATTGACGGCGGACGCCAGCGGAACGGAGACGGCGGCATTGACCTTCAAGGCGGCCGGCGCGCTCGCGTCGACGCCGAGTGACCAGGCCGTGCCCTCGAGCCACTGGCCCACCTGGACGAGGTCGATCGTGCGTCGCACGCGGGTGAGGCCCAGCCCGTCCTGGAAGACCCGATGGCTGGCGGCGATGCCCGAGTCGAGCACCGCGATGCCGACCCCGCTGCCATCGAGCGAGCCGCTGTAGGCCGCGTCGGCCTCGACCTCGCCGGTCGTGGCCTGGAGCAGGCTGGCGGTGCGCGAAACCGTGCGGTTCGGTGCCAACGCGACCACGTCGGGGCGTGCGGCCAGGGCCTGCAGCTTCGATACCGGCACCGTGACGGCGGCCATGCGCATCGACGGGAACACCTGTGTGATCGAGCCGCCGAGACCGAGCACGCCGCGTCGCAGATCCAGCAGGCTCGTGTCGCTGCTGCTGGAGACCACGATGACGCGCACCAGCGTCTGCCCGGCGCTCACGCGCAGCCAGGGCAGCAGCGGTGCTGAGCGGGTGCCCTGCACCAGCCCGGCCAGGTCGGCCGACAGCTTCGTCTGCACGGATTGCGCGGTGACGACGTGCGGTACCAGCAACGCGGTCAGCAGGGTCGCGACTGCGAGCAGTGCGCGGCGGAGCCGGATCAGCGGCGCGCGAGAGACGAACAGCGGCATGGAGTCCTTTCCGAGCAATCTCGTAGGACTTGATCGGCAGCCTGCGCCGTCGCCTTGAGTGGCGCGCCCGAAAAACTTGAATGTGAGGGCGTGCGCTACGTCACGCAGCGGACCGGCACTAGTCTGCGAAAAGCAGAAGTTTGCTGCTGCTTATCTGAAAAGCGCGTTGTCGCGATTTATGGCAGATGCCGTTTCAGCGGCTCCGTGGCCACGCCGATACCGCGGCCACCGTCACGAGCACGAAGAGCGTGAGGCTCCAGATCTCGAAGGGGATCCCGAGCAGATTCACCGCGGCGTCCTTGCACGACGCGTAGGCGGTGAAGATCTCGGGCCAGCGTTCGTCCAGAGTGAGCGTGCTGATGATGCGTTCGGCCAGCGTCAGCGCACAGGTCTCGGCTGTGGCTGCCACGAAGTGCTGCCACAGCGCCGCGGCGATGCCGCAGCCGGCCAGTGCCACGATCAGCAGCACCGCCACGCGTGCGCCAAACCGGCCGCGCCACAGCAGGCCGAGCAGCGCCACGGCGGCGATGACCACGAAGATCAGCCGCTGCAGGATGCACCACGGGCAGGGCTGCATCTCCCAGCGGTACTGCAGCGTGAGCGCGATGCCCACCGCGACGAGGCTTGCGGCCGCGATGGCGGCAAGGCCCAGGTCCCGAGCCGTCATCGCACCTCGGCGACCAGCTCGATCTCGACGCAGGCCCCGAGCGGCAGCTGCGCCACGCCGTAGGCGCTGCGGGCGTGCGAGCCGACGGCGGCGCCGAACACCTCGACGAACAGCTCCGAGCAGCCGTTGGTGACGAGGTGGTGCTCGGTGTAGGTGGGGGCGCTGTTGACGAGGCTCATCACCTTGACGATGCGCACCACGTTCTCGAGGCCGCCGGCTGCGGCCGACAGCGTGCCCATCAGGTCGACGGCGATGGCCCGCGCTGCGGCCTTGCCTTCCTCGGTGCCCATGGTGGTGCCGAGCTGGCCCACCCAGGGCTTGCCGTCGCGCTTGGCGATGTGGCCGCTGATGAACACCAGCGAGCCGGTGCGCACGGAAGGGACGTAGGCCGCGGCCGGCGCGGCCACCGGGGGCAGCGTGATGCCGAGCTTCGCGAGCCGCTCTGCGATGGTCATGGAAGTTCCTCGAACCCCTTTAGGGCGCGGCATGCTACACCCCGCCCTGCACGGCCCGCGGGGAGGGCGGCCAACCACCATGCAGGCAGCTCGTTGGGGGCTCTGGCCGTTGGGCTGGATCGCGGGCGTGTCGCTGCAGTTGCAGCAGGCGCACACGCTGGCGCCTGCGTGGCAGGCCGCGGCTGCGTGTGCCGGGCTGGTGGCCGTGACGTGGGCCTGGCGCCGGGCGGCACGCCGCTTCGCCTGGCTGCTCGGCGTGCTCGGATGCGCGCTGCTCGGCTGGGCCAGCACCGATGCGCGCGCCGTGCACCGCCTCGCGCAGGCGCTGCCGCCGGCGCTCGAAGGGCAGGACGTGCGCGTGACCGGCACCGTGGCGAGCTTGCCCACCGAAGGTGCTGCCGGCACGCGCTTCGTGTTGGAGGTCGAGCAGGCCGCCTGGCGCGGCGCCGTGGTGGCGCTGCCGCCGGCGCTGGCCGTCGGGTGGTATCACGGCTGGGACGGCGACGGCACCGGCCCGCCGGCCGACCTGCGCGCCGGGCAGCGCTGGCAGCTCGAAGTGCGGCTGAAGGCGCCGCACGGCACGATCAACCCGCACGGTTTCGACCTCGAGCTGTGGATGTTCGAGCAGGGTCTGCGGGCCAGCGCCTCGGTGCGCACCTCCGCCGCCAACCGCCTCCTGGGCGAGCGCAGCTGCTGCCTCGTGCAGCGCGCCCGCCAGTCGATCCGCGCGGCCATCGAGCGCCGCGTGCCCGACCGTACGGTGGCCGGTGTGCTGGCCGCGCTGGTGGTGGGCGACCAGGCCGCCATCGACCGCGAGGACTGGGAGCTGTTCCGCGCCACCGGCGTGGCGCACCTGATGTCGATCTCGGGGCTGCACGTGACGATGTTCGCGTGGCTGGCCGGCGGCATGGCCGGCTGGCTGTGGCGGCGCTGGCCGGCGGCGATGCATCGCGTGCCCGCGCCGCTGGCCGCGCGCTGGGGCGGGCTCGCGGCCGCCGCCGGCTACGCGCTGCTGGCCGGCTGGGGCGTGCCGGCGCAGCGCACGGTGTGGATGATCGCCGCAGTGGTGGCGCTGCGCACCGTGGGCTGGCAGTGGCCGCAGTTGCTGGTGCTGCTGGCGGCCGGCACCGTGGTGGTGGTGGCCGACCCGTGGGCGATGCTGCAGCCGGGGTTCTGGCTGTCGTTCGTGGCGGTCGGGATGCTGGTGTCGTCGGAAGCCGCCTGGCAGCCCGTGCTGCGAGCCGAGGGCTGGCGTGCGCGGTTCGCGGCCACGCTGCGGGCCGGGCTGCGCACGCAGCTCGTCGCGTCCATCGGCCTCACGCCGCTGGCGATGGTGTTCTTCCAGCAGGTGTCGATCGTCGGCTTTCTCGCCAACCTGGTGGCGATCCCGCTGGTGACCCTCGTGATCACGCCGCTGGCGATGCTCGGCGTGCTGTTGCCATGGCTGTGGTCGCTGGGCGCGGCCTGCGTGCAGGGGTTGATGGCGGCGCTCGGCGCGATGGCCATGGCGCCCTGGGCGGTGTGGACGGCGGCGGCCGCACCGGCCTGGGCCGCCGCAGCGGGCCTGGCGGGCGGGGCGCTGCTGGTGCTGCCGCTGCCGTGGCGCCTGCGGCTGGCCGGCGTGCCGCTGCTGCTGCCGCTGCTGCTGCCGCCGCCCGACCACCCGGTGCCCGGCACCTACGACGTCGTCGCGGCCGACATCGGGCAGGGCACCGCGGTGCTGGTGCGCACGGCCGGCCACCTGCTGCTGTACGACGCCGGCCCGGTCTATTCGCTGGAGGCAGACGCCGGCCACCGCGTGCTGCTGCCGCTGCTGCGTGCGCGTGGCGAGCGGCAGGTGGACCTGCTGATGCTCAGCCACCGCGACAGCGACCACACCGGCGGCGCCGCCAGCGTGATGGCGCGGCTGCCGGTGCGCTCGCTGGCCTCGTCGCTGGAGCCGCAGCATCCGCTGCTGCAGCGCGGCGTGTCGCACACGCCGTGCCGCCGCGGCCAGCGCTGGGAGTGGGACGGCGTGCGCTTCGACGTGCTGCACCCGTCGGACGGCGAGCCGACGAGCAAGGCCAACCACCTGAGCTGCGTGTTGAAGGTGACCGCGGTCGACGGCACGACGCTGCTGCTCACCGGAGACATCGAGTCGCCGCAGGAATCGGCGCTGGTGGTGCGCGACGGGGCTGCGCTGGCCAGCGACGTGCTGGTCGTGCCGCACCACGGCAGCCGCACGTCGTCGACCGCCGGCTTCATCGAGGCCGTGCACCCGCGCGTGGCGGTGGTGCAGGCGGCCTACCGCAGCCGCTACGGCCACCCGGCCCCCGATGTGGTGCAGCGCTACGAAGACCGTGGCATCGCGGTCGTCCGCAGTGACCGTTGTGGTGCATGGCTGTGGCGCAGCGGCACCGATGTGGGCGGTGTTTGCGCGAGGCTCGCGATGGCACGTTACTGGCATCATCGGTTGCAGTCAGGCCCGCAGGCCGAGGAGTCCCCGTGGCCATCCACGTCGCGCTGAACCACGTCACCCACTACCGATACGACCGGCGCGTCACGCTGTCCCCGCAGATCGTGCGGCTGCGCCCGGCGCCGCACTGCCGCACGCCGATCCTGTCGTACTCGCTGCGCATCGAGCCCGGCGATCACTTCGTCAACTGGCAGCAGGACCCGTTCTCCAACCACCTGGCGCGGCTGGTGTTCCCCGAGAAGACCGCGGTCTTCAAGGTGACCGTCGACCTCGTGGCCGAGATGTCGGTCTACAACCCGTTCGACTTCTTCCTCGAGCCCGACGCCGAGAACTTCCCGTTCGAGTACCCGCAGGACGTGGCGCACGACCTTGCGCCCTACCTCGCGAAGGGGCCGCTGACGCCGCGGCTGGCGGCCTTCGTCGCCTCGGTGCCGCGATCGAAGCAGCGCACGATCGACTTCATCGTGCAGCTCAACCAGCGGCTGCAGCACGACATCCGCTACCTGATCCGCATGGAGCCGGGCGTGCAGACGCCCGAGCAGACGCTGGAGAACGCCAGCGGCAGCTGCCGCGACACCGGCTGGCTGCTGGTGCAGGTGCTGCGCCACCTGGGGCTGGCGGCGCGCTTCGTCTCGGGCTACCTGATCCAGCTCAAGCCCGACGTGAAGTCGCTCGACGGCCCGTCGGGCGCCGAGACCGACTTCACCGACCTGCACGCCTGGTGCGAGGTGTACCTGCCGGGCGCCGGCTGGATCGGCATGGACCCGACCTCCGGGTTGCTGGCCGGCGAAGGCCACATCCCGGTGGCCTGCACGCCCGAGCCGTCGAGCGCGGCGCCGGTGAGCGGCGCGGTCGACGAGTGCGAGGTCGAGTTCTCGCACGAGATGGCCGTGACGCGCATCCACGAGTCGCCGCGCGTCACCAAGCCCTACACCGAGGACCAGTGGCGCGCCATCGAGCGGCTGGGCCACCGCGTCGACGACCAGCTCTCGGGCGGCGACGTGCGGCTGACGATGGGCGGCGAGCCGACCTTCGTGAGCGTCGACGACCGCGACGGCGCCGAATGGAACACCGACGCGCTGGGCCCCACCAAGCGCGGCTACGCCACCGAGCTCGTGCACCGGCTGCGCGCGAAATACGGGCACGGCGGCTTCCTGCACTTCGGCCAAGGCAAGTGGTACCCCGGCGAGCAGCTGCCGCGCTGGGCGCTGTCGATCTACTGGCGGCGCGACGGCCACGCCTGCTGGAAGGATCCGTCCCGCTTCGCCGACGAGCGCGACGTGCACCGCTACACCACGGCCGACGCCGAGGCCTTCATCACGCGGCTCACCGAGCGGCTCGGTCTGGACACGCGCTACGTGCACCCCGGCTACGAGGATACGTTCTACTACCTGTGGCGCGAGCGCCGGCTGCCGGTGAACGTCGACCCGTTCGAGTCCAACCTCGACGACGAGCTCGAGCGGGCGCGGCTGCGGCGGGTGTACTCGCAGGGCCTGTCCAGCGTCGTCGGCTACCTGCTGCCGCTGAAGCGCGAGTGGGTGACGGGCACGCGCGGGCCGCAATGGGTCACCGGCCCGTGGTTCCTGCGCGATGACCGCCTGTACCTGATACCCGGCGACTCGCCGATGGGCTACCGGCTGCCGCTGGACTCGCTGCCGTGGGCGGCGCCTGCCGACCAGCCGTGGACGCTGGCGCACGATCCGTTCGCGCCGAGCTCGCCGCTGCCGGTGCCGGCGCAGGTGCGCGGGCAGTCCGTCACCGCCGGTGCCGCCGGGGGCCCCGGTGCGCACCCCGCCGGTGTCGACCTGCGCCATGCCGGGCAGGGCCTGGCCGAAGGCGGCACGGTGGGCCTGCAGGCGCAGGGCGACTGGCACGATCCGGGGTACTCCGGTCCCGCGGGGCCTCACCACCCGGTGACGCCCAGCCCGGTGGCGCCCGACACCCACCCTGCGCGGCAGCAGTCGGCCGGGTGGATCACCCGCACCGCGCTGTGCGTGGAGGTGCGCGACCCGCAGCGCGCCAACGGCCCCAAGGCCGAGGCGCTGGCCGGCGGCAAGAGCGGCGTGCTGTACGTCTTCATGCCGCCGCTGCAGCACTTGGAGGACTACCTCGAGCTGCTCGAGGCCGTGGAGGCCACCGCCGCGGAGCAGGGCGTGAAGATCGTGCTCGAGGGCTACCCGCCGCCGCGCGACCCGCGCCTGAAGCTGCTGCAGGTCACGCCCGATCCGGGCGTCATCGAGGTCAACATCCACCCGGCGCACGACTGGAGCGAGCTGGTCGACCACACCGAGTTCCTGTACGACGCGGCGCACCAGTCGCGGCTGTCCACCGAGAAGTTCATGGTCGACGGCCGCCACACCGGCACCGGCGGCGGCAACCACTTCGTGCTCGGCGGCGCCACGCCGGCCGACAGCCCGTTCCTGCGCCGGCCCGACCTGCTCTCCAGCCTGCTCGGCTACTGGCACAACCACCCGAGCCTGTCGTACCTGTTCAGCGGCCTGTTCATCGGCCCCACGAGCCAGGCCCCGCGCATCGACGAGGCGCGCAACGACCAGGTCTACGAGATCGAGATCGCGCTGCGCGAGCTCGAGCGGCAGATGCAGATGAACGGCAGCGAGGGCGCGCCCGCGGCCGGCGCGGTGCCGCCGTGGCTGGTGGACCGCGCGCTGCGCAACCTGCTGGTGGACGTCACCGGCAACACGCACCGCAGCGAGTTCTGCATCGACAAGCTCTACTCGCCCGACGGCCCGACCGGGCGCCTGGGCCTGCTGGAGCTGCGCGCCTTCGAGATGCCGCCGCACGCGCGCATGAGCCTGGCGCAGCAGCTGCTGTTGCGCGCGCTGGTGGCGTGGTTCTGGCGCGAGCCCTACCGCGGCCGCGGCACCACGCGGCTCACGCGCTGGGGCACCGGCCTGCACGACCGCTTCCTGCTGCCGACCTTCGTGCAGATGGACTTCGCCGACGTCATCGCCGAGCTGAACGAGGCCGGCTTCGGGTTCGACGAGGCGTGGTTCGCGCCGCACCTGGAGTTCCGCTTCCCGATGATCGGCGAGCTGGCCACGCGCGGCATCGGGCTCACGCTGCGCAGCGCCCTGGAACCCTGGCACGTGATGGGCGAGGAGGGCGCGGCGGGCACCACGGTGCGCTACGTCGATTCGTCGCTGGAGCGGCTGGAGCTGAAGGTCACCGGGCTGAACGACAACCGCCACGTGGTGACGGTCAACGGCACCGCCGCGCCGCTGCAACCCACCGGGCGCGTCGGCGAGTTCGTCTGCGGCGTGCGCTACCGCGCGTGGCAGCCGCCCTCGGCGCTGCACCCGACCATCGGCGTGCACGCACCGCTGACCTTCGACATCGTCGACCGCTGGATGGAGCGCTCGATCGGCGGCTGCCGCTACCACGTGGCGCACCCGGGCGGGCGCAACTACGAGACCTTCCCGGTCAACGCCTACGAGGCCGAGAGCCGCCGCCTGGCGCGCTACTTCCGCTTCGGGCACACGCCGGGCCGCATGGTGGTGCAGCCGCCCGACCCGAGCCTCGAGCTGCCGTTCACGCTCGACCTGCGCCGGGCCTGACGGATCGGCGCGCGCACGATGTCGTCGCTGCCGTCGCAGGATGCGCTGCCGCTGGACTTCGGCGGCAGCCTCGCGCGCGACCTCCTGCGGCAGGCAGCGGTGCCCGAGCACCCGGGCGAGGCCCGTGCATGGGACGAGCTGCGAACGCCCGAGGGCGAGCTGCGCGAACCGTGGCAGCGCTTCGCCGAGACGCTGCCGGCGGTCGACCCGCCCGAGGGGCTGGGCGCCGAGCTGGACCGGCGCGCCGCGCTGGTCGAGCAGCAGATCCGGCTCGACGGCGTCACGCACAACGTGTTCAGCGACGGTGGGGCCTCGAGCCGGCCGTGGTCGCTCGAGCTGCTGCCGCTGATCATCACCACGTCGGAGTGGGCGGGCATCGAGGCCGGCGCGATCCAGCGTGCCGCGCTGCTCGAGGCGATGCTCGAGGATCTCTACGGCCCGCAGCGCTTGCTGCACGACGGGCTGCTGCCGCCGGCACTGGTGCTGCGGCATCCGGGCTACCTGCGCGCGATGCGCGGCGTGGCGCCGGCCTGCGGGCAGCGGCTGCACATCGTGGCCTTCGACCTCGCGCGCGGCCCCGACGGGCAGTGGTGGTTCGTGGCGCAGCGCTGCCAGGGACCCTCGGGCCTGGGCTACGTGCTGCACAACCGCATCACGATCTCGCGCCAGTTCCCCGACGCGTTCCGCGAACTGCACGTGCAGCACATCGCCAGCAGCTACCGGCGGCTGCTCGACACGGTGGACGACGCCGCGCGCCAGGTGGCCGGCGGCGCCACGCCGCGCGTGGTGCTGCTGACGCCCGGGCCGTTCAGCGAGACCTACTTCGAGCACGCCTACCTCGCGCGCTACCTCGGCGTGCCGCTGGTCGAGGGCGGTGACCTCACGGTGCGCGGCGAGCGGCTGTTCCTGAAGACCGTCGAAGGGCTGGAGCCGGTGCACGGCATCGTGCGGCGGCTCGACGACGACTGGTGCGACCCGCTGGAGCTGCGGCCCGATTCGTCGCTGGGCGTGCCGGGCCTGCTGCAGGTGGCGCGCGCCGGCACGGTGGTCATGGCCAATGCTCTGGGCAGCGCCTTCCTCGAGTCGCCGGCGATCAAGGGCTTCCTGCCGGGCATCTCCGAGCGGCTGCTGGGCGAGCCGCTGGCCATGCCGTCGCTGCCCACGTGGTGGTGCGGCGAAGGCGCCGCGTGGGCCGACGTGCGCGAGCACCTGGCCGACAAGATGGTGCGCAGCACCTACCCGCGCGGCGGCCGCTCGCCGGCCACGCGCGACCCGGTGGTCAGCCTCATCGAGCAGGACCCCGACGCGTGGACGGTGCAGGGCCGCCTGCGCTTCTCGCGCACGCCGATCTGGAGCGCCGGCGCCGTGCATCCGCGGCCGGCGATGGTGCGCGTGTACGCCATCGCCGACGGCATGGGCCGCTGGCACGTGCTGCCCGGCGGCATGACGCGCGTGGCCCAGCGCGACGACGCCAGCGTGTCGATGCAGCGCGGCGGCACCAGCCTCGACACCTGGGTGCTCACCGAAGGCCCGGTCGACACCTTCTCGATGCTGCCGAAGAAGCTGGCCGTCGACGACATCGCCGAGCGGCGCCGCCCGGTGGCCAGCCGCACCGGCGAGAACCTCTACTGGCTCGGCCGCTACACCGAGCGCACCGAGCAGCTCGTGCGGCTGGCGCGCGCCACGCTGATGCTGATCGACGCCGATGCCGATGCCGACGAGGCCACGCTGGCCGCGCTGTCGTCGCTGGCCGCGACCACCGGCCTGGCGCCCTGGGGCGTGCCGACGCTCGTGCAGGCGCCGCACCTGTTCGAGCGCGCGGTGCTCGACGCGCTGGCCGACGTGCGAGGCGGGCGCTCGTCCAGCGTGGCCTACAACCTGTCGCGGCTGGCCAGTGCATCGGCGGCGCTGCGCGAGCGGCTGTCGTCCGAGCAGTGGGGGCTGATCCGCACGATGGGCGAGTCGTTCGCGCTCGCGCTCGAGGCGCCGCCGGGGCAGTTGCCGGCGCTGCCGCAGGTGCTGCCGGCGCTGGACCGGCTCACGGTGCAGCTCGCCGCCGTGACCGGCATGCAGACCGACCGCATGACGCGCGACCACGGCTGGCGGCTGCTCGCGGTGGGCCGGCTCATCGAGCGGCTGATCGGCCTGGCGCAGCGGCTCGAGGTCTTCGAGACCACCGGCGCGCTCGCGTCGCCGGCCGGCACCGACGTGCTGCTCGACCTCTTCGACAGCACCATCACCTTCCGCGCCCGCTACCAGCGCCGCGAGGACCTGCTCGCGATCATCGACCTGCTGGTGCTGGACACCAACAACCCGCGCGCCTTCGGCGGCGTGCTGCGGCGGCTGCGCACCGAGCTGAGCAAGCTGCCCGGCACGCGCGAGCAGATCGATGCGCTGCAGGCGCTGCTGCCGCGCGAAGGCGCGGGCCTCGCGCTGGAGTCGCTGCGCGGGCTGGACGACGCGGCCGTGTCTGCGCGGCTGCTGGCGCTGGCCCGGCACCTGGCCGCCTCCGCCATGCAGCTCTCCGACCGCATCGGCGAGCGCTACTTCACGCTGGCCCATGGCCTCGTGCAGGCGGTATGACGCCATGACCCGCCTCGAAGTGCTGCACGAGACACGCTACGACTATGCGGCGCCGGTGTCGCAGTCGCACCACCTCGCGCACCTGCGGCCGCTGGACGATGCGCACCAGTCTGTGCAGGCGTGGTCGCTGGCGATCGAGCCGGCGGCGGACCACCGGCGCGAGGCGGCGGATGCCGAAGGCAACGCCACCTGCTGGTTCACGCTGGCGCGCGCGCACGACGCGCTGGCGGTGACGGGACGCAGCGTCGTCGAGGTGCAGTCGCGCTTCGACGACCTCGACCCCGATGCGTCGCCGCCGTGGGACCGTGTCGCCGCCGGGCTGCGCTACGTGTCGCGGCGGCCGTACGAGCCGGCGGTGGAGTTCGTGCAGCCGTCGCCGTACGTGCCGCGGCTGCCGGCGCTTCGCGACTGGGCCGCACCCAGCCTCGTGCCGGGGCGGCCGCTGGCGCGCGCGGCGCTGGAGCTGATGCAGCGCGTGCACGACGAGTTCACCTACGAGACTGCGAGCACGCATGTCGACACGCCGCTGGCGCAGGTCATGGAGCGCCGCCGCGGCGTGTGCCAGGACTTCGCGCACGTGCTGACCGGCGCGCTGCGCATGCACGGGCTGCCGGTGCGCTACGTCAGCGGCTACCTGCTCACCTCCACCGGGGCCGATGCGCCGGAGATGGTGGGCGCCGATGCCAGCCACGCGTGGGTGCAGGCGTGGTGCCCGCTGACGCCCGGCGTGCCCGGCGGCTGGCTGGACCTGGACCCCACCAACCGCATGGTGCCCGCCTCGGGCCACGTGCGAGTGGCCGTGGGGCGCGATTTCGGGGACGTGACGCCGCTGCGCGGCGTCATCCGCGGCGGCGGGCAGCACCGCCTCGCGGTGGGCGTGACGACGAGGATCCTGAGCGAAAGACCGACATGAAAGTGCCCTTCGACGAGATGAACGACGCGGCCGGCCGCGTGCGCGAGCACTACCGCGTGTACGACCGCTGGCTGCAGGGTCAGCCCGAGGCCACGATGCGCGCGCGCCGCGAGGAGGCGGAAGTGATCTTCCGCCGCGTCGGCATCACCTTCGCGGTGTACGGCGCCAAGGACGAGGACGGCGCCGGCACCGAGCGGCTGATCCCGTTCGACCTGATCCCGCGTGCCATCCCCGGTGCCGAGTGGACGCGCATGGAGCAGGGCCTGCGCCAGCGCGTCACGGCGCTGAACCGCTTCATCGACGACGTCTACCACGGCCAGGAGATCCTGAAGGCCGGCGTGGTGCCCGCCGAGCAGGTGACGCGCAACGCGCAGTTCCGTCCCGAGATGATGGGCGTGGACGTGCCGGGCAAGGTGTGGTCGCACATCTCGGGCATCGACATCGTGCGGGCCGGCAACGCCGACGGCAGCGGCACCTACTACGTGCTGGAGGACAACCTGCGCGTGCCCAGCGGCGTGAGCTACATGCTCGAGAACCGCAAGATGAGCATGCGGCTGTTCCCGGAACTGTTCAGCATGCACCGCGTCGCGCCGGTCGCGCACTACCCCGACCTGCTGCTGGAGACGCTGCGCACGGTGGCGCCCGGCGGCGTCAACGAGCCCAACGTCGTCGTGCTGACGCCGGGCATGTACAACAGCGCGTACTTCGAGCACGCGTTCCTCGCGCAGCAGATGGGCGTCGAGCTGGTCGAGGGGCAGGACCTCTTCGTGCGCGACCACTTCGTGTACATGCGCACCACGCAGGGCCCCAAGCGCGTCGACGTCGTGTACCGCCGCGTCGACGACGACTTCCTCGACCCCAGCGTCTTCCGCCCCGACTCCACGCTCGGCTGCGCCGGGCTGCTGGACGTCTACCGCCGCGGCAACATCACGCTGTGCAATGCCATCGGCACCGGCATCGCCGACGACAAGAGCATCTATCCGTACGTGCCGAAGATGATCGAGTTCTACCTCGGCGAGCAGCCCATCCTGCAGAACGTGCCGACCTACCTGTGCCGCGACGCGGGCGACCTGCAATACGTGCTCGACCACCTGTCCGAGCTGGTGGTGAAGGAGGTGCACGGCGCCGGCGGCTACGGCATGCTCGTCGGCCCGGCCGCGAGCAAGGCCGAGATCGAGGACTTCCGCCGCGCGCTGGTGACCAACCCCACCAACTACGTCGCGCAGCCGACGCTGGCCCTCTCGACCTGCCCGACCTACGTCGAGAAGGGCATCGCGCCGCGCCACATCGACCTGCGGCCCTTCGTGCTCTCGGGCACGCACGTGCAGATGGTGCCCGGCGGCCTGACGCGCGTGGCGCTCAAGGAAGGCTCGCTGGTCGTCAACTCGTCGCAGGGCGGCGGCACCAAGGACACCTGGGTGCTCGAGGACTGAAGGGATCGAACATGCTGTCACGCACCGCAGACCACCTCTTCTGGATGGCGCGCTACATGGAGCGTGCCGAGAACACGGCGCGCATGCTGGACGTCAACTACCAGACCTCGCTGCTGCCGCAGTCGGAGGTCTCGGCGCGGCAGCTCTGGCAGGGCCTGCTGTCGATCAGCGAACTGACCTGGGCCTTCCAGCAGAAGTACGCCGAGCCCAGCGCGCGCAACGTCATGGACTTCATGGTCGGCGACGAGTCCAACCACTCGAGCATCTGGAACTGCCTGCGCGCGGCCCGCGAGAACGCGCGCGCGGTGCGCGGCGCGCTCACCACCGAGGTGTGGGAGACGCAGAACCAGACCTGGCTCGAGTTCAACCGGCTGTTGAAGGACGGCGCCGCCGATCGCGACCCCGGCGCCTTCTTCGAGTGGGTCAAGTTCCGCAGCCACCTGAGCCGCGGCGTCACCGTCGGCACGATGCTGATGGACGAGGCGCTGCACTTCCTGCGCATCGGCACCTTCCTCGAGCGCGCCGACAACACCGCGCGGCTGCTCGACGTGAAGTTCCAGGCGCTGATGCAGGGCCACGCGCTGGGTGCCGGGTCGGCGCAGGGCCAGGTGCAAGGCCAGGTGCAGGGCGTCGACGACGACCTTCAGGCCGGCGGCAGCGACACGCAGGAGGTCGACTTCTATCACTGGAGCGCGATCCTGCGCTCGGTCTCCGGCTTCGAGATCTACCGCAAGGTCTACCGCAACGTGATCCGCCCCGAGCGCGTGGCCGAGCTGCTGATCCTGCGCCCGGACATGCCGCGTTCGCTGGCGGCGTCGATGAACGAGGTGATGATGAACCTGCGCCTGGTGGCCAACCAGGGCAGCGGCGAGACGCTGCGCCGGGCCGGGCGGCTGCAGGCCGACCTGCAGTACGGCCGCATCGACGAGATCCTCGCCACCGGGTTGCACGCCTACCTCACGCAGTTCCTCGACAAGGTCAACGACCTCGGCGCAGGCATCAGCCGCGACTTCCTGGTGCCGGTGGCGGCGTGAGTCCAAGGCTGACGACCCGGCCGTGGTGACTTGGTCCACGCAGCGCAAGGCGCTGGCCTGACCAGGCAGCGGGCCCGCACCGCACGCCATGCCCATCGTCGACGTGCTCGTGGTCCATCGAGGGCTGGACGACGAGTCCTTGCCTTCGGCGCCGGCCCTCGCCGATGCACTGGGCAACGTCTTCGGCGCAGCGCCGGGGCACGTGTGGGTGCGCCTGGCCGGCCTGGCGCGCGAGCGCTACGCGGAGAACGGCGTGGCCGCCGGCGACACGCCGGCGCCGGTGTTCGTGACGGTGCTGCACGCACGGCCGCCCGAGGGCGCCGCCCGCGCGGCCGAGGCTCTCGCCGTGGCCTCGGCCGTGGCCCGCGCCTGCGGGCGCGCCGTCGATCAGGTGCATGTCGAGTACGCGGCCCCCGGCCGCGGGCGCATCGCCTTCGGAGGACGGCTTCTGGCCTGATCCGCCGGCGTACGATGCGCCGCATGTGCAGGAACATCCGGACGCTGTTCAACTTCGAGCCGCCGGCCACCGAACTGGAGATCCGCGACGCGGCGCTGCAGTTCGTGCGCAAGCTGAGCGGATTCAACGTGCCGTCGAAGGCCAACGAGGCGGCGTTCGAGCGCGCCGTGCAGGAAGTGGCGACCTCGGCACGCACGCTGATCGCCGGGCTCGTCACGCACGCCGAGCCGCGCAACCGCGAGATCGAGGCGGCCAAGGCCCGGGCCCGCGCCGCCGAGCGCTACGCGGCGGCGCCGACGCAGAGAACGCCGACCGCATGAGCACGACGATGCTGGTGCGCCCGGCCCGCGAGCACCTCGCCGGCTACGTCGACGCGCTGCAACGCGGCTGGTCGCCGAACACGATGCGGCCCGAGGCGGCGCAGGAGGAACTGGCGCAGATCGCCGCCGATCCCGACGCCTTCCTGGCATTGATGGATGACCCCGAGGCGCGGGGCGGGCCGGTGACGCTGCCCGACGGCTCGCAAGTCACGCGGCTGCCGGGGCTGCGGCGCTGGTTGTGGGACGGTGGGGGGAACGGTGAGGGGGACCGCGCCTTCGTCGGCAGCATCAACCTGCGCTGGCAGGCCGGCACGGCCGAGTTGCCGGCGCACGTGCTCGGCCACATCGGCTACAACGTGGTGCCGTGGAAGCGCCGGCAGGGCCATGCCACGCGCGGGCTCGCGCTGCTGCTGGATGAGGCGCGCCGCATCGGGCTGCCCTGGGTGGAGCTGACCACCGACCCCGACAACACCGCGTCGCAGCGGGTGATCGAGGCCAACCGCGGGCGGCTCGTCGAGCGCTTCGAGAAGGGCGCGGCCTACGGCGGCGCGCCGGGGCTGCGGTACCGGATCGACCTGGCCGGATCCGAGCCACACGCCCGCTGATGTATCGTCGCTCCCCTGCACCAACCGGGGACGTGCGTGGCCAAGCCGAACTACCAGTACGAGAAGCGCCAGCGCGAACTGGAGAAGAAGCGCAAGAAGGAAGAGAAGGCGCAACGGCGTGCCGCCGCCACCGAGAACAAGGGCCAGGGCGACGGCGCTCCCCCCGAGCCCGGTGCCGCGCCCGAGGCGCTCCCGCAGCAGGACCCGCCGGCATGAGGTTGCGGAGCATCGCGTGACGTCCCCGCTGCCGCTGCTCGTGATCACCACCGTCGGCACGCACGACGATGCGCGTCGGCTCGCGCGCGAACTGGTCGACCTGAAGCTCGCCGCGTGCGCGCAGGTCGAGCCGATCGAGAGCACCTACCGCTGGAAAGGCACGGTGGCCTCCGAGCCCGAGTACCGCGTGATGTTCAAGACCACCGAGGCGCTGTACGAGCGCGTGGAGGCCGCGCTGCGCGAGCGCCACCCGTACGAGCTGCCGGCGATCCACGCGGTGCTCACCGTGCGCGCCGAGACCGCCTACGCGCAGTGGGTGGCGTCGCAGGGCGAGGCCGCTCCGCGCGCGGTGTGAAGCGAGTCCTCGGCGCCGCGCTGCTGGCCCTGGCCGCGGCCGCACCGCAGGCCCAGGCGCACGACTTCTGGGTCGAGCCCTCGGCCTTCATCGTTCAGCCCGGCGACTCGCTGCGCATCCGGCTGCTGGTGGGCGAGAAGCTCAAGGGGGAAGGCGTGCCGCGGCCCGCGGTAGGCGACTACCGGCAGTTCTCGTTGCACGCCGGCGGCGAGGTGCGCGGCGTGCCCGGCCGCGCCGGGGCCGACCCCGCCGGGCTGCTGCGGGTGCCCGCGGGCCCGTCCCGCACGCCGATCATCGTGTTCCACAGCCGCTCCATCCCTATCGAGATCGACCCCGCCACCTTCACGCGCTACCTGAAGGAGGAGGGGCTGGACGCGATCGTCGAGCAGCGCGCCTCGAAGAGCCAGTCCGAGAAGCCCGGGCGCGAGATCTACACGCGCGACGCGAAGAGCCTGCTCGCGGTCGGCGACCAGCAGGAACCGGGCGACCGCGTCATCGGCTTGCCGCTGGAACTCGTGGCCGAGCGCAACCCGTACCGCATGAGGCCGGGCGACGAGCTGACCGTGCGGCTGCTCTACCAGGGCCGGCCGCTGGCCGGTGCGCTGGTGGTCGGGCAGGGCCGCACGCGGCCCGGCGAGACGGTCTCGATGCGCAGCGGCCCGGACGGCCGCGCGACGCTGAAGCTGGCGGATGCCGGCTTCTGGCTCGTGAAGGCGGTGCACATGGTGCCGGCCGCCGACCCGGCCGAGGCCGACTGGGTGAGCGAGTGGGCCTCGCTCACCTTCGAGCTGCCGGCGTCGCCTCGGCCGTGACGCCGGCTCGCCTCAGCGCCTCGGCGAGTTCGATCACCGCCATCGCGTAGTAGCTGCTCCAGTTGTAGCGGGTGATCGTGTAGAAGTTGGACGTGCCCGCCAGGTAGGTGGGCGCGGCGGGGCCGTTCTGCAGTTCCACCAGCGCCAGCGGCCCGTCGTGCGCGAGTGCCGCGTCGGGCAGCAGCGCGCCGCGCTCGACGAACTGCGCCGGCGAGAAGCTCGGCACGATGTCGGGCGCCAGCAGCGCCGCGCGGTCGGCGGTGTCGACAGGCACCGCCACGTCGTAGTGCGTCGGCAGGCCCCGCTGCCAGCCGAACGACGCGAGGTAGTGCGCCACGCTGCCGATCGCGTCGGCAGGATTGTTGCGCAGGTCGATGTGGCCGTCGTCGTCGAAGTCGATCGCCCAGCGCTGGATCGACGAAGGCATGAACTGCGGCAGCCCGATGGCGCCGGCGTACGAGCCGCGGAAGCTGGCGGCCGGCAGGCCTTCGCGGTACGCGATCTGCAGCAGCGACTCGAGCTCGTCGCGGAAGAAGGCGCTGCGGTCCTTGCGGCCGGGCGGGAAGTCGAACGCCAGCGTGGCCAGCGCATCGAGCACGCGGAAGCCGCCGGCGATGCGGCCGTAGTACGTCTCCACGCCGAGGATGGACACCACGATCTCGGGCGGCACGCCCCAGCGCTCGGACGCGGCTTGCAGCCAGCGCTCGTGCGTGCGCCAGAACGCCACGCCGTTGGCGATGCGCTCGCGCTCGACGAAGATCGCGCGGTAGGAGCGCCAGTTCTTCGCCGTGCCCGCGGGCGGCGGCATGATGAGGCGGCGCACGGCCGCCACGCCTCGCGCCTCACGCAGCTGCTCCAGCACCCACGGCAGCGGCAGCCCGCCGCGCTCGGCCACGTCGTGTGCGTAGCGCTGCACGTCCTCGCGCCCGGCGAAGTTCGCGGCCGTGGACTCGGCAGCCGGCCGCGGACGCTTCCGGGCCGCGGCGTGGGCCGACGTGGAGGCCGTCGCCTCAGGCGCGGCGATGGCTGCCGCTGCGGCCAGCACCGCACCGGCATAGATCCTCGACAGCGTCATCGACCCATCATACGGAGCGCGCCGGCGCGGCCTCGGGCACGGCGCGGATGACCGCGCCGGTGGCAGCCCCGGTGGCGGCCGCCTCGAAGGCCAGCCACCATCGAGCATCGACGCGCTTCGGTGCCGAGGCCGCCGCATAGCGCGCGCGGTCGAGCTCGTCGAGGCTGGCAGCCAGCGCCTCGCCGCGCGCTCCGAGCGTCTCGCGCACCCGGGCCGCGCGGGTGCGAGGCGGGTCGTGCGGCTGCACCGCCACGCCCACCGCGGCCAGCCGCACGGCGATGCGCTGCTGCAGCCGCTGCCATGGGTCCTGCCGCAGGCGGTCGCGCAGCGCCCAGGCCGCGCCGGCCAGCGCGGCGGCGCTCAGCAGCACGGCCAGCGCCAGCGCCAGGTCCTGCCAGCTCGGCGCTTCGACGCCCAGCGAGCGCAGCAGGTCGAACTGCTGGCCGCGCGAGTAGTTCAGCACGTACTGGTTCCAGCGGTTGTTGGCCAGCTCCCAGAACTCGCGCATCCGGGCGGCCAGTTCGGGGTCGACGTTGACCAGCGCGCCGGCCATCAGGCCCTGCGGCGCGACGAGATTGACGCTGCGCTGGATGCGGTCGGGCGCGACCGCGGCCGTGGGGTCCACGCGCACCCAGCCGCGGCCGGGCTGCCAGTATTCGGCCCACGCGTGGGCGTGGCTCTGGCGCACGACGTAGTAGCCGTCGACCGGCTGCGGATCGGTGCCCTGGTAGCCGGTGACGATGCGCGCCGGCACCTGCATCGTGCGCATCACGAAGACGAAGCTCGCCGCGAAGTGCTCGCAGAAGCCCTGCTTGCGATCGAGCCAGAACTCGTCGATGGCCTGCACGCCGTAGCCACCGGGCTGCAGCGTGTAGGCGTAGCCGCTCCCGCGGATGTGGGCCAGCACGCGGGCCACCAGCACGTCATGGTCGACCGCCCGGCCGGGCGCAGCCGCGTTCTCGCGGGCCCGCAGCGCCCGTGCCCACTCGGCGGTGCGCGGGTTGCTGTCGGGTGGCAGCGCCAGGAACGGGGCCAGGCCCCCGCCCGAGACTCGTGGGCCGTGTCGGCTGTCCAGCCAAGCGTGGGCCTCGAAGCGCAGCCGCTCGGCCACCGGGCGGTCGGTCATCCACTCGAGGTCCGAGCGCATCAGCGGCGAGTAGCCTTCCACAGCGGGTGCCGCGCCGGCACGGTCGGGCGTCAGCTCCAGCAGCGGCAGCATCGCCAGCCGGCTGGGCTCGAGCGTCATCTCGTAGCGCAGCGGGGCACCGATCAGCTGCACCTCGGTGCGCGCGCCGGCCAGGCCGGACAGGCGGGTCCAGTCGCGACCGTTGAAGTGCGTCAGCACCGGCCCGCGGAAGTACATCTGCTGCGGGGTCGGCGCCTCGCCGAAGAAGCGCACGCGCAGCGCGATGGAGTCGTCGTTGGCGAGGTCGGCGATGGCGCCCAGCCGCAGGCTGCCCGAGAGCCCCGTGCGGCCGCCGGCGTCCTGCGGCATGCCCCACAGCGGCCCGAAGCGCGGGAACAGCAGGAACAGCGCCACCATCACCGGGGCGCCGAGCAGCGCCGACTTCGCCGCCAGCAGGCTGGCGCGGCCCAGCGCCGGCCGGCCCACCGGCATGTGCGACAGCACCAGCGCCGTCAGCAGCCCCCAGACCGACAGCAGCATCGACAGCGCCACGCCCAGCGACTGCGAGTACAGGAAGTGCGTGAGCACGAGGAAGAAGCCGAGGAAGAACATCACCAGCGCGTCGCGGCGCGCGCGCAGCTCGAGCGTCTTCAGCGCGATCAGCACGACGAGCATCGTCACGCCCGCCTCCTTGCCCAGCAGCGTGCGTTCGCTCCACCATGTCAGCCCGCAGGCCAGCAGCAGCACCGCGGCCACCACCCAGCGGCTGGGCAGCGGGCCGCCGGTGATCGCGAGCTGCGCGCGCCACGCGAGCATCAGCCCGGCCAGCGCGATGCACCACCAAGGCAGGTTGCCGGCGTGCGGCAGGATGGTCCACGCGACGACGGCGAGGTTGAACAGCGTGTCGCGAGCGTCGCGCGGCAGCTGGCGCAGGCGGCCGGCAATGCTCATCGGCGGGCCTCGTTCCGGCGGGTCGCTGTCATGCCACGCCCCACAGCGCCAGCTGCTCCAGCGCGGCACGCCGATGCGCATCGCCGTGCCCGGGCGACTGCTGGAAGCCCGGCATCGAGAGCGCGTAGCTCAGGCCCGCGCGCTCGGCGCCCTGCACCCAGGCGGTGAGTCGCGACAGCCGCTGCTCGACATCGCTGCCGCGCGAGGCACTCGCGGCCCAGTCGAGCCGCAGTTGCCGGCTGCCCGAAGCTGCCGTGTCGCGGCTGACCATCTCGCCGGTGCGCGCCACCTTCTTCCACGCCACCTGCCGCATGCTGTCGCCGCGCTGCCAGGGGCGCATGCCGTCGAGCTCGCTGCCCTTGGGCGCGTGCGGCAGCGGCCGCTCGCCCGGCGTGGGTTCCACGCGCGGCAGCGGCGGCGGCGGGGCCTCGGGGGTCGGATAGGCGAGCAGCCTGGCCGCAGGCCTCCACAGGGTCCAGGCACGGAAGAGCCCGAGCGGGAAGTGCGTTTCCACCACCAGCGTGGGCACCGGGTGCCAGCCGCGCCGCTCGGGCACCAGCGTCACGCGCACGACCTCCTGGCCCTGTGCCGGCACGTCGCACCACACGACGCGCTGGCCCTGTGCCGTGGGTTCGTGGAAGTAGACGGCCAGGCCGTGCCGGGCGCCCCCCTTGTTCGTGAGCACCACGTCCAGCAGGGCTGCGTCGCCGGCGTGCACGGCCGTCGTCGGGCGCAGGTGCAGCGTGAGCCCGCGCAGCGAGCCGTGCGTGACGTGCATCGAGACGATGCCGCTGCCGGCCAGCAGGAACGTGAGCACGTAGCCCAGGTTGAGCTGGTAGTTGATCGACGCCAGCAGCATGATGAACAGCGTCAGCGCGAACACCACGCCGGCCTTGGTCGGCAGGATGTAGATGTTCCCCTGGTTCAGCGTCCAGGTGTCGGTGAGCGGCAGCCGGGACAGCCACCACTGCCGGATGCGGCGCCGCAGGCCGAACATCGCGTGCGCGGGGCCTATGGAATCGGGGTGGCCGCGATCATCGCGCGCACCTGCTCGATGGCGCCGCGGCCGCTGCCCGACAGCGGCACCAGCCGGTGCGCGATGGTCTGCGGCAGGATCATCTGCACGTCGTCGGGCGCCACGTAGTCGCGCTGCGCGAGCAGCGCACGCGCCTTGGCCGCGCGCAGCACCGCGATGCCGGCGCGCGGCGACAGGCCCTCGACGAACCATTGCCCCGAGCGGGTGGCGGCGATCAGCGCCTGGAGATAGTCCAGCAGCGGCTCCGAGGCCCGCACCGCCAGCACCTCCTGCTGCGCGCGCTCGAGCTCCGACGGCCGCATCACCGGCTGCAGCCGCATCGCGAGGTGGCGGCGGTCCTCGCCCTGCAGCAGCGAGCGTTCGCTGGCGCGGTCGGGGTAGCCCAGCGTGATGCGCATGAGGAAGCGGTCGAGCTGGCTCTCGGGGAGCGGATAGGTGCCGAGCTGGTCGCTGGGGTTCTGCGTGGCGATCACGAAGAACGGCTGCGGCAGGGCGCGCGTCTCGTTCTCCACCGACACCTGGTGCTCTTCCATCGCCTCGAGCAGCGCGCTCTGGGTCTTGGGGCCTGCGCGGTTGATCTCGTCGGCCAGCAGCACCTGCGTGAACACGGGGCCCTGGTGGAAGACGAAGGTCTCCTTGCTGCGCTCGTAGACGCTGACGCCGACGAGGTCGCTGGGCATCAGGTCGGCGGTGAACTGCACGCGGGCGAACTTGAGCCCGAGCGACATCGCCAGCGCGTGAGCGAGCGTGGTCTTGCCGACGCCGGGCAGGTCCTCGATCAGCAGGTGTCCGCCCGCGATGAGGCAGGCGATGCAGTCTTCGATCTGCGTCCGTTTGCCGACGATGATCGTGCTAATCTGGTCGGCCAGCCGCGTGAGCTGGCGCGCGAGGCCGGCGTCCATCGGCGGCACGTTAACCGAATTCCCTCCCGGCATCGCGGGAGAAAAGCGATGTTCACCGCCTACTACAGCCATCCGGAGTGCAGGCTGCACGACATGGGCCCGGGCCACCCGGAATGCCCCGAACGGCTCGATGCCATCCACGACCAGCTCGTCGCCAGCGGCGTGATGCCGGCGCTGTCCGTGCACGAGGCACCGCTGGCCGATGCCGTGCAGCTCGCCCGCGCGCACGACGCCCGCTACGTGGCCGAGATGCAGGCGCTGCTGCTCGAGTCGCGCGAGGCCGGCCGGCCACGGGCCATCGACCCCGACACGTTCGCCTGCCCGGCCACCCACGCCGCCGCGCTGCGCGCCGCCGGTGCGGCGGTTGCCGCCACCGACGAGGTGATCGCCGGGCGCGCCCGCAACGCCTTCTGCGCCGTGCGGCCGCCGGGCCACCACGCCACGCGCGGCCAGGCGATGGGCTTCTGCTTCTTCAACAACGTGGTCGTGGCGGCGCGCCACGCGCTGGACGTGCACGGCCTGGAGCGCGTGGCCATCGTCGACTTCGACGTGCACCACGGCAACGGCACCGAGGACATCGTGGCCGGCGACCAGCGCATCCTGATGTGCAGCTTCTTCCAGCATCCGCTGTACCCGTACAGCGGCACGCAGCCGCTGGGCACCAACATGGTCAATGTGCCGCTGGCGCCGTACTCGCGCGGCGGCCTGGCGCGCGAGGCGGTGGAGCAGCGCTGGCTGCCGCGGCTGGAAGCGCACGCGCCGCAGATGATCTTCGTCAGCGCAGGCTTCGACGCGCACCGCGAGGACGAGCTGGGCCAGCTCGGCCTGGTGGAGGACGACTACGCCTGGATCACGCGGCAGCTCGTCGACGTGGCCGAGCGCCACGCGCAGGGCCGCATCGTCTCCTGCCTGGAGGGCGGCTACGCGCTCTCGGCGCTGGGCCGCAGCGTGGCCGCGCACCTGCGCGTGCTGGCCGGCATGGCCTGACCCGGCGGCCAGCCCGGTACCGCCCCGCATGGAACGCGCGTTCGCCGCTGGCGACCTGAGCGAGTGGCTGGCCGCACTGTCGAGCCCGGCCGTGTGGCCCGAAGCCTTGGCGCTGGCCGCGTGCCTCGCGATCGCATGGCTGATCGCGCGCCAGGTGCGCGGGCCGCAGCCGCACCCCGACTCGGTGTGGTTCGGCCACGGCGTGGCCGGCGGGGTGCTGTTCCCGGCGCTGGCGCTGCTGCTCGCGGTGGGCACGCGCTGGGGTCTGGCCTCGAGGGTGCCGTCGGACGCGCTGTTCCGCCTGGCCGTTCCGGTGCTGCTGTCGCTGCTGGTGATCCGCGTCGTGGTGCATGTCCTGGCGCGCGCCTTCCCGCAGTCCGACGCGATGCGCGCGGTGGGCCGCAGCGTGTCGTGGCTCGCCTGGATCACCGTGGTGCTGTGGATGACCGGCGTGCTGCCGGTGCTGCTGTCCGAACTCGACAAGGTGCAGTGGAAGGTGGGCAGCACGCGCATCTCGCTGCGCAACCTGCTCGAGGGCACGCTGACGGCGGTGGTGGTGCTCGTGATCTCGCTGTGGGTGTCGTCGGCGCTGGAGGCGCGGCTGCTGCGCGGCGCCACCGACAACCTGTCGGCGCGCAAGATCGCCGCCAACGCGCTGCGCGCGGTGTTCCTGTTCGTCGGGCTGATGTTCGCGCTGTCGGCCGCGGGCATCGACCTCACCGCGCTGGGCGTGCTCGGCGGTGCGGTGGGCGTGGGCCTGGGCTTCGGGCTGCAGAAGCTCGCGGCCAACTACGTGAGCGGCTTCGTGATCCTCGCCGAGCGCAGCATGCGCATCGGCGACGTCGTCAAGATCGACGACTTCGAGGGCCGCATCACCGACATCAAGACCCGCTACACGCTGATCCGCGCGAACAACGGCCGCGAGGCGATCGTGCCCAACGAGGTGCTCATCACGCAGCGTGTCGAGAACTCGACCTACGCCGACCGCCGCGTGCTCGTCACCACCACCGTGCAGGTGGCCTACGGCACCGACCTCGCGGCGCTGGAGCCGCGGCTGCTCGAGGCCATCCGCGCCGTGCCGCGCGTGATCGCCGAGCCGGCACCGCAGATGCAGCTCACCGCCTTCGCGCCCGACGGCATGGACCTGACGCTGCCGTTCTGGATCGAGGATCCGGAGAACGGGCAGGGCAACGTGCGCTCGGAGGTCAACAGGGCCGTGCTGCGCACGCTGAACGAGATGGGCGTGGAGATTCCCTACCCGCAGCGCGTGCTGCACCGGGCGCGTTCCGGCGCGGGCTGATGCCTGTGGCCGGCGGCATCCGGCGGCGCGGCCGGTGTCGTTTCGTCGCACCCGGCGTTGTTTCGTCGCCGACCGGAGCCATCGCCTCGCCGCCGCGCCACAATCCGCGCCCGTTCGTGCCGCGTCGGCACTGGAGGACCGTGGGCATGTCGGGTACGCGTAGGGGATGGGCGCTGGTCGCCGCGGCGGCGCTGACAGCGCTGGCGGCATGCAGCAAGCCGGGCAGCGACTCCGCCGGCGCGGCCAAGGGCACGCCTGCTTCAGCGCCGGCTGCAGGCAGCGCGAAGGCCGCGACGGTGCTGCTGCTGGCCCTCGAGGACGTGGCCACCTTGCAACCCGCCTCGCGTTCGCAAGGCCCGGTGATCACCGGTTCGATCCAGCCCGAGAAGCGCGCCGATCTGCGCGCCGAGGTGTCGGCGGTGGTGCTGCAGGTGCACAAGGAGAACGGCGAGCCGGTCAGGCGCGGCGACCTGCTGGTGACGCTGGACGCCACGACGATCCGCGACAACCTCGCGTCGGCGCGAGAGTCCGAGCGCGCGGCGGCGCAGGCGCTGGAGCAGGCCGAGCGCAGCCTGCAGCGCCAGCGCATGCTGCAGGCGCAGGGCATGACCTCGCAACAGGGGCTGGAGGACGCGGAGATGCGCCGCAACAGCGCGCAGAGCGAGCACCTCGCCGCCAAGGCGCGCGTGGCCAGCGCCGCGCAGCAGCTGGCCCGCACCGAGGTGCGCGCGCCGTTCGACGGCGTGGTCAGCGAGAAGCGGGCCTCGGCCGGCGACACCGCTCAGGTCGGCAAGGAGCTGCTGAAGGTCATCGACCCGCGCAGCATGCGCTTCGAGGGCCTGGTGTCGGCCGACCGCATCCACGAGGTGAAGGTCGGGCAGAAGGTGGCCTTTCGCGTCAACGGCTACCCGGGCGTCGACTTCGCCGGCCAGATCCGGCGCGTCGACGCGGCGGCCAACGCCACGACGCGGCAGCTCGAGGTGCTGGTGGCCTTCGCCGGCGGCGAGCTGCCGAAGGTGGCGGGCCTGTATGCCGAAGGCCGCATCGAGAGCGGCACCGTGCAGGTGCTCGCACTGCCCGAGTCGGCGATCCAGCGTGCGGGCGACGTGGCCTCGGCCTGGAGGATCGACGGCCCGCGCGTCAAGCGCGTGGCGCTGCAACTCGGCGAGCGCGACGAGCGCAGCGGCGACGTGGAGATCAAGGCCGGCCTGGCCGCCGGCGACCGCTACCTGCGCCGCCCCGGCGCGACGCTCGTCGACGGCCAGTCGGTCGAGTGGATGAAGCCGGCCGCTCCGGCCGCGGCCGCCTCGGCCGTGGTATCCGCCGCGTCCGCGCCGGCGGCGAAGTAGCCCGCCGCAGGGAGCCCGACATGTTCCTCTCCGATTTCAGCGTGCGCCGGCCGGTGGCCACCGTGGCCATCATCATCGCGCTGATGGCCCTGGGCCTGATGGCGCTGAAGAACCTGCGCGTCAACCAGATCCCCGACGTCGACCAGCCCATCCTGACGGTGACGATCCCGTATCCCGGCGCGTCACCCGAGACCGTCGAGCGCGAGGTCATCAACCGCATCGAGAAGGCGCTGCAGAGCATCCCCGGCGTCGACCAGTCGCGCGCCACCGCCAGCGAGGGCAGCGCGCGCTTCGTGCTGATCTTCAACTTCGACCGCAACATGGTCGAGGCCGCCGACGAGGTGCGCAACGCGATCGGCTCGGTGCGGCACAAGCTGCCGGTGGAGATCCGCGAGCCGGTGCTGCAGCGGCTGGACCCGAACGCGCAGCCCATCATGCAGATGGCGCTGTCATCGCGCACGTAGAGCCACGCCGAGATCTCGCGCATGGCCGAGGACCAGCTCGCCGACCGCTTCCGCTCGATCCGCGGCGTGGCCACGGTCAACGTCGGCGGGGCGCTGCGCCGCGAGCTGACGGTGCTGCTGCGCGCCGAGAAGCTGCGCGAGTTCAACGTCTCGGTGGCCGAGGTGGTGAACGCGCTGCGGGCGCAGAACGCCACCGCGCCGGTGGGCAAGGTGCGCGGCGCGCTCGAGGACCAGAGCATCCGCCTGGTGGGGCGCATCGAGTCGCCTTCCGAGTTCGAGCAGGTGGTGATCAAGCGGCGCGGCAACGAGATCGTGCGGCTCGGGCAGGTGGCCGGCATCGCCGACGGTTTCGCCGAGGTCAGCAGCTTCTCGCTGCGCAACGGCAACCCGAACGTGGGCCTCTCGGTCACGCGTTCGCGCGACGCCAGCACCGTCTCGGTGGCGGCCGAGGTGCGCAAGCTCGTCGGCGAGCTGAACGCGCAGCTGCCCGAGGGCACGCGCCTCGAGGTCACGCAGGACGGCGGCAAGGACGCGCAGACGAGCCTGAACAATGTCATCGAGGCGCTGATCTTCGGCGCCGGCCTGACGGTGCTCGTCGTCTACGTGTTCCTGAATTCGTGGCGCTCCACGCTGATCACCGCTCTCTCGCTGCCGACCTCGGTGGTGGCGGCCTTCATCGCCGTGTGGGCCTGCGGCTTCACGCTGAACTTCATGAGCCTGCTGGGGCTGTCGCTGGCCATCGGCGTGCTGATCGACGACGCCGTCGTCGTGCGCGAGAACATCGTTCGCCACATGGAGCGCGGCGAAGACCGCCGCACCGCGGCGTTGAACGGCACCGCCGAGATCGGCCTGGCGGTGGCGGCGACGACCTTCTCGATCGTCGCGGTGTTCATCCCGGTGGCCTTCATGCCCGGCGTCTCGGGCGAGTGGTTCCGCCCGTTCGGGCTGACGGTGGTGGCCTCGGTGCTCGTGAGCCTGTTCATCTCGTTCACGCTGGACCCGATGCTGTCGGCCTACTGGGGCGATCCGCCCGGCCATCACGACCACCGGAAGCGCGGCCTCTCACGGCTGCTGCAGCGCTTCAACACCTGGTTCGACCACCAGGCCGACCGCTACGGCCGCGTCATCGCGTGGGCGCTGCACCACCGGCGCTGGATGGCGGCCTTCGCCGTGGCCAGCTTCGTCGGCGCGATCGCGCTGCAGGCGAAGTTCGGCGGCTCGAGCTTCCTGCCGGTGGCCGACAACGGCATGCTCGCCATCGACGTGCGCACGCCGTCGTCGAGCAGCCTCGACTATGCGCGGATGAAGGTGGAGGCGGCGGCCACGCTGGCCCGCACCCTCCCCGAGACCAAGGCCACCAACAGCCTCGTGAACCCCGGTGGCGGCCGCGTCTACGTCGACCTCGGCAAGGCCGGCGAGCGGCGCCGCTCGGCCATCGAGATCGGGGTGGAACTGCGGGGCAAGGTGTCTCGGCTGGTCGGCGCCGAGTACGTGGTGCTCGACGACTTCAACATGGGCGTGCAGAAGCCGGTGCAGATCCGCTTCAACGGCACCGACTCGCGCAGGCTGCTGGAGATCGCCACGCGCTTCATGGAGCAGATGCGCCAGGTGCCCGGCGCCGTGGACGTGGGCCTCTCGGAGCAGGACCCGCAGGACGAACTCAAGATCGAGCTCGACCGGGGCCTGGCGAACAACCTCGGCATCTCGGCCGCCGACGCGGCGCAGGCGCTGCGCGTGGCCTTCGCCGGCGTGGAGGTGGGCGATTGGATCGACCCCAGCGGCGAGGCGCGCGACGTGGCCGTGCGGCTGCATCCCGACGATCGCGTCGACGCCAGCAACATCGAGCGGCTGCCGGTGGCCGTGGCCGGCGGCACGCGCATGGTGCCGCTGGAGCAGATCGCCACGGTGACGATGGGCAAGGGCCCGTCGCAGATCCAGCATGCCGACGGCAAGCGCACGATCTCGGTCTCCGCCAACGCCCAGGGCCGATCGCCCGGCGAGGTGACCGCCGATGCGATGAAGATCGCGCAGGCGATCCCGTTCCCGCCGGGCTACGGGGTCGAGCTGGCCGGCTCCAGCCGCGACCAGCAGCAGGTGTTCGGCGCGATGTTCTCGGCGCTGCTGATGGGCGTGGCGCTGATGTACCTGATCCTCGTCGTGCAGTTCGGCTCGTTCACGGCGCCGCTGCCGGTGATGATGTCGCTGCCGCTGTCCCTGATCGGCGTGGTCGCCGCGCTGCTGCTGACCAAAGGCACGCTGAACCTGATGAGCTTCATCGGCGTGATCATGCTGATGGGCCTGGTGGCCAAGAACGCGATCCTGCTGCTCGACGCGGCGCGCGTGCTGGAACACGAAGGCATGCCGCGCGAGGACGCGCTGATGGCCGCGGGGCGCAAGCGGCTGCGCCCGATCCTGATGACCACCTTCGCGCTGGTGGCCGGCATGCTGCCGGTGGCCATCGGCGTGGGCGACGGCGCCGAGTTCTACCGCCCGATGGCGGTGGCCATCATCGGCGGCACGATCACGTCGACGCTGCTGACGTTGCTGATCATCCCGAGCTTCTACGACTCGGTGGAGATCGCGCGCGACGGCGCGATCGCGAAGTTCCATCGCCGCCGCGAGCGCTGGGGCGTGGCGGTGGGCTTTGCGATGACGTTGGTCGAAGCGCTGATGGCGCTGCTGCTGGTGCGCTGGCTGTGGCGGCTGTCGGCGCGCCTCGGTCGGCTCGTCGTCGCACGCGGCACGCGATCGTCGGTGGGTTTGGCTGATTGAAGGGATCGTCGACGTGCCGCGGCCTGACGGATGAGGTCAGCGCGGGCCGCGTGGGCTCAGGAAGAATCCGAACTCGCGCGACATCACATCGGCAATGGCAAGGCCATAGTCCGGGGCACCGCGTTTCACGGTGGCGCCGTCGAGCCCGCCCGCGGCGTCTCGGAACTTGGTCGTCAGCGTGGGCCTGCTGCTCACCACCTGCCAGGCATGGCGCAGCCGCTCGGCGTCGGCGCCGCCAGCGGTAACGGTCAGCTCGCCGCCGCCGTCGGCACGCAGCAGCAGCCGGCCGACCTCGCTGAAGCCCCCGGCGGGCATCTGCATCCGAATGATGTACTCGGCAGAGGGTGCGGCCGGGCCCGGGGCCTGGCCGGTCGCAGCGGCACAGCCGGCGAGCAGCAGGATCATGCCCGCCGTCGCCGCTGCGACAACCTGCCGCCGCGGCCCCTGCGCGTCAGCGATCGTGGTCATGGTCATCACCTGAGTCCTTGGGCGACGTGCCGGGTGCCGGCGTACCGCTCGGGGACGGCGCCGGTGCCGGGCCCGGCGCCGGGGTGGGCGGGAACCGCTTGGCCATCTCGTTCTGCAGCTCGGAGCCCATCGCCCGCGAGTGCGCCTCCTCTGGCGACGTCGAATAGACCTTCTTGAACTCCGAGTTGTGCTGCTTGCGGTAGTCCTCGCACAGCGCGAGCGCCTTGGCCTGCTCGTAGCTCGGGTCGGTGGCCGGCAGCGAGCCGTCGCGGTAGCCCTTGATCAGCCGCGCCTGTTCCTTGTGGCCTACCTCGTGCGCGACGGTATCGAGCAGTTCGTCGAACCTCGCGTGCGCGTCGTCGTGCGCGTTGACCTCGATCTTGTCGTTCTTGGCCGAGTACTTGCCGTACTTCGGCGGTGAGTATTCGCCCTTGTCCTTCAGCGCCTGGCGTTCAGCATCCGACAGGTTGTAGGTATCGATCTCGGGGACGCCGACATTCCAGCCTTCCTGGCCCGCAGGGATCGTCGTCAGGTACTTGATCGCCTCCTTCTTTTCATCCGGCGTCATCGTGCTCCAGTTCTTGCGGTACTCGAGCACCTTGGGATCTTCGGCGTACGACTTGATGATGCGGTCGCGGACCGGCTTGTCGAGCTTGTCGAAGTTCTCGTCGATCGACGGGTTGGCCCAGATCTTGTTGATCGCGTCGGTATCCTTGGCCGTGACGGCGCCCTTCATCATCTCCTCGATGAGGATGTTGCGCGCTTCCGTCGGCATCTTGGCCAGCTCGCCCTTCTTGTCGAGCTCATCGATGATCTTCTGCGCCGCGGCCTTCTTCTCTGCCTCGGTGCCGGCGGCACCCATCTTGTTCTTGACGTCCTCGACCTGCTTGAGCTCCGACATCAAGCGGGGCAGGTTGTCGAGGTCCTTCTGGGCCTGTTGCAGCGCGGCATCGTCGTTGCCGGACTTGGCGGCGCGAATCGACTGCACCAGCTTGTCGACCTGGCCCTTCATGTTGGACTTGGTGTCCTTCATGCCGGCCAGTTCGGTCTCGATCGGCGGCAGTTTCGCGTCGATCGCCGAGCGGATCGCCGTGCGCGCCGTCTCGGCCTCCTGCTCGAAGGCTTCGGCCTCGCCCTTGAGCTTCTGCACGCTGGCGAGCGCGGCATCGAAGTCACCTTGCGCGGCCTGCTGGGTCATCGCGTCGCGGCTGGCGACGAGCGCGGCCTTCTTCGGCTCCATCGACGTCAGCTTGCAGCCGTCGACCTTCTGCATCAGCGCCTCGACCTCCGCGGCGGCTGCTTCGTATTCCTGCTTCTTCTGGTCGATCTCGGACTTGGCCTTCTCGTAGGAGTCGACCTGGGTGGTCAGGTCCTGCAACTGCATCATCGCCTGGTCGTAGTCGCCGGCCTGCGCCGAGGCCTCCATCGCACCCTGCGCCGCGGTGATCTCCTGGAGCAGCGGCTCGATCTTGGAGTACGCCGGGTCGCTCTGCGAGATGGCCTGGATGCGAGGCTGCAATGCCGCCAGCGCCGTCTCGTACTCCTGCTTCTTCTGATCGATCTCGGACTTGGCCCGCTCGTAGGAGTCGACCTGGGTGGTCAGGTCCTGCAACTGCGTCATCGCCTGGTCGTAGTCGCCGGCCTGCGCCGAGGCCTCCATCGTGGTCTGCGCCTGCGTGATCTCCTGCAACTGCGGCTCGATCCTGGAGTACGCCGGGTCGCTCTGGGAGATCGCCTGGATGCGCGGCTGCAACGTCGCAAGCGCCGTCTCGTACTCCTGCTTCTTCGCGTCGATCTCTTGCTTGGCCTGCTCGATCGTGTCGAGCCGGGTCGAGAGATCCGTGGCCAGCGTCAGCGCCTGCGCGTAGTCGTCGGCCTGCGCCGCCGCTTCCATCTGCGTCTGCACGCCCGAGAGCTCCTGCACCATCGGCTCGAGCTTGGCGTACTGCGGATCGGACATCGATACCGCCTGGATGCGCGGCTGCAGTTGCGCCAGCAGCGTCTCGTACTCCTGCTTCTGCTGCACGAGTTCGTCGTGCTTGCGCTGGAACTCCTCGCGCTTGCCCTTGGAGTCGGCCAGCGACTGGTTGGCGCCGGCGTAGTCCCCCGCGTCAGCCTTGGGCTGCGCCTGCGCCTGCGCCTCGCTGATCGCCGCCCAGTCCGCATCCAGCGACTGGAACGCCGGCTCGGGCTGCGGCGTGGATTGCTGCTCCAGCCCCTGGCTGTCGGCCAGATACTGCTGGCGGGCCGGGTCGTTGGCGAGCCGATCGAGCTCGTCGGCCTTGGCCTGGACCTGCTCCATGCCCTGCACGCCGCCGACGAAGTCCTTCGCATCGGCCTTGCCCTTGGCCTCCTGCAGCGCCGCATCGGCCTCGCCGGCCTTGGCCGTCATCGGCTGCGAAGGCCGGTCCACAGCCTTGAGCGATTCCAGCTTGGCCGTGTGCTCGGCCAGTCGCTGTTCGTACTGCGGCTTGGCCTCCTTCTGCTTCGAGTACTCCTCGTACACCGGCTGCAGCGACGGCAGCAGGCCATCCAACGCCGAGCACGCCTCGCGCCAGCGGCGCTCGTTGGTGTGGCCGCGGATCGACTCGGCCTGGCCGCGCAGCGTGCCGGCCTGCGCGTCTTCCCAGGACTCGAGTTCCTCGACGTGGTGCACCGCCTCGTCGAAGGAGGCCTGCTTGGAGTCCCACTCGCTCTTGGCCGCCTCCGTCTCCTGCCGAAAGGTGGTCACCTCGGCGCAGAGGCTGCGCGCCTCGCCCAGCACGGCGTCGATGGCGCCCTGGGCCTTGGAAGGATCATTCCGGTCGATCGCGCCCAGCGCGCCCTGGAACTTGCCGTACAGCGCGTCGCGGCGCGAAGCGTAGCCCGAGTGCTTGGAGGCCTCGGCGTTGGCCGAGGTGTACTGCAGATGCTCGTTGATCTTGCCCTGCTCGGCTTCGAAGGCGGCCTTGAACTCGTTGGCCTGCTGATCCGAACCTTGCGGCTGGGTCTGCTGGCCGCCGCCGCCAGCATCGGACGGCGCAGGGTTTCCACCGCCCGGGTTGCCCACCCCCCATTGGTTCTTCAGGCCCGTGTTGCTCGGGTTGCCCATCGCGAGCTCCCTTCGTCGTGGAAGAGGGGACGAACGTCAGCCGTACTCGGCCGGCGACGCGAAGAAGCCGTAGCGGCGCGACAGCAGGTCGGCCACGGCGCGCGGGTACTCCGGCGTGCCGGGCCTCACGTCGGCGCCGTCGATCAGGAACGTGTCGCCGGATTCGTCCTGCGGGTCCGGCTCGGACCACTTCATGGCGATCACCGGCAGGGCCCGCACGGCGTTCCAGGCGGCGCGCAGTTCGTCTGCCATCGCGCCTTGCGCCGTCACGGTCAGCGTCGGTTCTGCGGCGTCCGGGAAGTCGATTTCGCCGACCCGGGTCACCTGGCCGTCGGCGAGCTTCTTGATGAGCAGCTTCAAGCGATGATCTCCACGTTGGAGTAGTGTGTCGTCGCTCGGAGAGCCGGTGCGACGATCCGTCAGCCTTGCGCGCCGGTTTCGACGGCGTCAGGCCAGCGCCTTGCGCAGGTCCGCCAGCGCCTTGGTCACCGGTGCATGCACCTGGACGTCGGCGAACTCCTTCTCGTCGATGGCACGCATCAGCGCGTTGTTCGCCACGAAGCGCTGGTAGCGTTCGAGCACCTCGGCCGCGGTGCCCGCGAGCGCCTCGAGCTTCTTCTGGTTGCGCAGCGGCGTGGAGGCGTACTGGTCGAGCGTGTCGCGCAGTTCGTCGTCGAGGTTGTCGAGGATGTCGTCGATGGCCTTGCAGCCGGCCACCACCTTCGGCCATTGCTGCGCGTCGGCCATGTAGGCCATCTTGGCGCCGTCCTTGACCTTCTCCAGGTCCTGCTCCGCACGGACCTTGGCCGCAACCCAGGCAGCGCGGGCGCGCTTGAACTCCCGGCGGCGGTCCTCCAGGACCTGTTGCTCCTGCTGGGCCTGGGCCGCCTGCGCGGCGCCGGCCGCAGGGGCTTGGGGGGCGGCTTGGGAGGCGGCCGCACCGCTTGCAGCAACCGCTGCAGCGCCGGACGCATCCGCACCGGCTTCGGGGGCACCGCCCTCGTCGTCCTCGTCGACCTCCTGCTCCTGCCCGTTGAGCAAGACGGCGAACTTCTTGTAGAGATTGATCTTGTTCTGCTTCAGGTACAGGCGCAGCTGCTTGGCCGCGCCTGGGACGTTGGGGCAGTCCTCCAGGCTGATCATCAGCTTCGTGGCCTCGCCCGGGGCGGCCTGCAACCGGCCGAACACCACCTTGGCGCCATCGCTGCGTTCCTTGGCCTTGCGCCCCATCGACTTGGGCATGCCGCGCACGCCCAACGCCAACGCGCGGACTTCGGCCTTGTTGCTGACGACGAAGGCGAACGGCAGGGCCTGCCGCGTCGCGCGCTTGAGGGTCGTGCGATGCAGCTCGGGATCGAACAGCTTCTCGCCGGCGGTCTCTTCGTCCTCGTCGTCACCGCCGTCGTCCTCCTTGGCCTTCTCCTTCTCGGCGGCCTTCTCGGCGGCCTTCGCGGCCGCGGCCTTCGCCTTGGCCATCTCGGCCTGAACCTTCTTGACCTCGGCCTCGGCCATCGATTCCAGCGTGTCCAGGTCCTTCAGCAGGTCCTTCTGGCCCTTGAGCTCGGCACGGGCCTTCGCCAGCGCCGGCTTCAGCGTCGCTAGGGCTGCGACGAGCTTCTCGTCCTCGGTGGACTCGACGAGCGCGAGTGCCTTCTCGAGTTCGGCGCCCTTCACGGTCTTCGGCTTGACGCCGATCCACCACTTCTTCTTCAGTTCGACTTTGCTCATCGCGGGTTCTCCAGGGTCAGCGCAGGACGATCTGCGTCGTGGGCGTCAGCATGAGCGGCGAGCGTTGCAGACGCGCTTCGGCGGGGCTGCAATTGTTTCGACCGCCCATGCGGACGGAAACGAGGGCCGGGAGGGCAGGGGGAACCACGGCACGCACTGTGGACCCGGTCGCCACCGGCGTCCAGCACACTGAAGGGTGTGTCGTCCGGCGGAGGCCTAGGCGATGCGCCCGAACCAGAGCACCGAGAGCCCGGCGGCGAGCACGGTCAGCAGCGCGCCTGCGGCGGCGAGGATCGCCGTCACCTCGGTCTCCTTGCGCTCGACGACCATGCGCGACGACAGCCCCTCGTAGACCTTCTTCAGGTCGTCGGCGGTGCCGGCATAGAAGTATTCGCCGTGGGTGAGCACGCTGACGTTCTTCAGCGTCTCCTCGTCCAGGCGCACGCGCATGCTCCATCCCTCGAACCCGATGATCTCGCCGCTGGTGGTGCCGATGCCGACGGTGTAGACGCGCACACCGCGCTCGGCGGCCATCTTGGCGGCGTCGAGCGGGTCGGGGCCGGTGGTGCGCTGCCCGTCGGTGAGCATGATGATCGCGGCCGACGCGTAGCTGCCCGGCGCGACGGGCGTGAACTTCTTCTCGTCCTTCTTGTCGTTGATCGCCTTTCCCGGGAAGCTGCGCTGCCCGGTGACGTGCTGGATCTCGATGCCGTGGTCGGGGAACAGCGTGGCCAGCGACAGGATGATGCCGCTGCCGGTGGCCGTGCCGCGCTGCAGCTGGAAGCGGTCGATGGCGGCGATCACGTCCTCGCGGCTCTGCGTGGGCGCCTGCACCACCGCGGCGGTGCCGGCGAACGAGATCACGCCCACGCGCACCTCGCGAGGCAGGTTGTTGACGAAGGTCTTGGCGGCTTCCTGCGACGCGACGAGCCGGTTCGGCTTGACGTCCTCGGCGCGCATGCTGCCGGAGACGTCCATCGCCAGGATGATGGTGCGCTCGGCCAGCGGCAGCGTCAGCACCGCCACCGGCCGCGCGGTGGCCACCAGCAATGCGGCCAGCGCCAGCAGCAGCAGCACCGGCGGCACATGGCGCCGCCAGTGCGGGCGCGTGGCGGCGAGCCGCGCCACGTTGATGCTCGCCAAGCGCACGGTGGTCTTGCGCTTGCGCTTGAGCAGCCAGACGTACAGCCCCACCAGCAGCGGCAGCAGCAGCAGCAGCCACAGGAACGTGGGCCACAGGAAGTTCATGCGGTGGCTCCGGCAGGCTCGGCGCGCTTCAGGTGGGCCGGGAACCGCGCCGGCGACTTGAGCCGCGCGCGCTGGCGGCGCAGGTCGGCGAAACGCAGCATCGCGTCGAGCACGTCGTCGTCGGTGGCGAGCTCCAGCGCGTCGGCGCCGGAGCGGGCGAGGGCCTCGCGCAGCGCGGCCTCCTGTTCGGCGGCGATGGCTTCGTAGCGGGCGCGGAACTGCGGGTCGGCGGCGTCGACGAAGATCTGCTCGCCGGTCTCGGCGTCCTCGAGCGTCACCAGGCCGACGTCGGGCAGCGCCATCTCGAGCGGGTCGTACAGGCGCACCGCCACCACGTCGTGGCGCCGCGCCAGCCGCGCCACGCCCTGTTCCCAGCCCGGCGCGCTGATGAAGTCGCTCACCACCACCACCAGCGAGCGCCGCTTGATGATGCCCTCGGCCGCCTTGGCGAGCTCGCCCAGGTCGGTCGCGCGGCCGGGCGACTTGCGATCGCGCGGCGCGCGCATGCGCTGCAGCAGGTTCAGCACGTGCATCCGGGTGCTGCCCGGCGGCAGCAGGCCTGCCAGGCCGCGGTCGTACAGCAGCGCGCCGACGCGGTTGCCGTGCCGCGTGATCGCGCGCGCCAGCGTGGCCACGAACGCGGTGGAGACGGCGAGCTTGGTCACGTCGCCGGAGCCGAAGTCGATGCTGCCCGAGAGATCCAGCAGGAACCACGCGGTGAGGTCGCGGTCCTCCAGGAACAGGCGCACGTGCGGCAGCTGCAGCCGCGCGGTGACGTTCCAGTCGATGTGGCGCACGTCGTCGTGCAGCTGGTATTCGCGCAGGTCGGCGAGGTCGACACCGCCGCCGCGCATCAGCGTGCGCCAGTCGCCCTGCAGCACGCCGTCCATGCGGCGCAGCACGGTCCATTCCAGCCGCCGCAGCAGCTGGTCGGAGCTGGCCAGCGACGGGTTCGCCGGGGAGGACGGGGCAGCGGTGCTCATCGGGCGGGCGGTGCCTCCAGCACCTTCTCGGGCGCCGCCACCTTGGACATCAGCATCTTCACGATCTGGTCGGCGGTGACGTTCTCGGCCAGCGCCTCGTACGAGAGCACGAGGCGGTGGCGCATGACATCGGCGACGAGCGCGGTGACGTCCTCCGGCAGCGCATAGCGCCGGCCGCGCAGCATCGCCAGCGCGCGGGCGCCCTCGATCATGCCGATGGTGGCGCGCGGGCTGGCGCCGTAGGTCAGGTACTTCGAGATGTCGGCCAGCTCGTACTTGGCTGGCGTGCGCGAGGCGCTGACGAGCTTGACGGCGTACTGGATCAGCGACGGGTCGACGTAGACCTCGCGGCACTGCCGCTGCAGCAGCGCGAGCGCGTGGGTGTCGGCCACCGGGCTCACCTCGATGGCCGGGCCCGTGACGCGCTCGGCGATCACGAACTCCTCCTCCTCGCTGGGGTAGTCGACCAGCACCTTCATCATGAAGCGGTCGACCTGCGCCTCGGGCAGCGGGTAGGTGCCCTCGGTCTCGATCGGGTTCTGCGTGGCCATCACCACGAACGGCTCGGGCACGCGGTGCGTCTCGCCGGCGATCGTGACCTGGCGCTCCTGCATCACCTCGAGCAGCGCGCTCTGCACCTTGGCCGGCGCGCGGTTGATCTCGTCGGCCAGCAGCAGGTTGGCGAACACAGGGCCCAGCGACGTGCCGAACTCGCCCGTCTTCTGGTTGTAGATGCGCGTGCCCACCAGGTCGGCCGGCACCAGGTCGGGCGTGAACTGGATGCGGCGGAAGCTGCCGCGCATGGTGCGCGCCAGCGTCTTGACGGTCAGCGTCTTGGCCAGGCCGGGCACGCCTTCGACCAGCAGGTGGCCCTGGGCGAGCATGGCGATCAGCACGCGCTCGAGGAAGCGGTCCTGCCCGACGACGACGCGCTTCACCTCGTAGAGCATGCGCTCCATCAGCTCGGCGGTCTGGGCGGGGTCTTGCTGCATGGGCGTTCCTGTCAGGTCAGAAGGGTCAGAAGGGCGGGAGGCCGGCCGCGCCGGCGGCATTCTCGATCGGCACGGCGAAGCCGATGCCGACGAAGGTGCGCTGTTCGTTCGGGTTCAGGATGGCGGTGACGATGCCGACCACGTAGCCGTCCATCGTGACCAGCGGGCCGCCCGAATTGCCGGGGTTCGCCGCGGCGTCGAACTGGATCAGGTTGGTCAGCGCGTGCTGACCCTCGGGCGAGCGGAACTCGCGCCCCAGCCCGGAGACCACGCCGGCGCTGACCGAGGGCCCGATGCCGAAGGGGTGGCCGACGGCGATGACCTGGTCACCGGAGGCCAGGTCACCGGTGGAGCGCATGGTGGCCGGCTCCAGATCGTCGGGCAGGCTCAGCGCCTTCAGCACCGCCAGGTCGTTCTCGGGTTGCGCGCCCAGCATCAGGGCTTCGGACTCATGCCCGTTGGCGAAGGTGACGCGCACCTTCTTCGCGCCCCAGACCACGTGCAGGTTGGTCAGGATGGTGCCGTCGTCCTTGATGACCACGCCGGTGCCCAGGCTGCGGTCCAGTGCGCGCTTGTCGGGGCGGTCGCGGCCATCGTCCTTCTCGTCCATCAGGCCGATCACCCGCACCACCGAGCGGCCCACCTTCTCGTAGGCCTTGGTG
>JAEUPB010000115.1 GCA_016789955.1 Rubrivivax sp.
CCGCGGGAAGCAGGTCGTCGCGCTCGACCTCAAGTCCGAGGCCGGGCGCGCTGCGCGCGTGCCGACGACCTGACGCTGGCCGGCGCGCTCGCCGCGGCCGGCCGCTGACCCGCCGGGCGCCCCGCCGACCGGCCGCACACACGATGGAGGACTGCCGACGATGGGACCGCTGAAGGGGGTGCGCGTGATCGAGATGGCCGGCATCGGGCCGGGCCCGTTCTGCGCGATGCTGCTCGCCGACATGGGCGCCGAGGTGCTGCGCGTGGACCGCGCCGACGCGGTCGGCGCCCCGGGCGAGCGCGACCCGCGCTTCGAGCCGCTGAACCGCGGGCGTCGCTCGGTGGCGCTGGACCTCAAGCGCCCGCAGGCCATCGCGTCGCTGCGGCGGATGATCGGGCGGGCCGACGTGCTGATCGAGGGCTACCGCCCCGGCGTGATGGAGCGCATGGGCCTCGGCCCGGAGGTGTGCCTGGCCGACAACCCGCGCCTCGTCTACGGCCGCATGACCGGCTGGGGCCAGGACGGGCCGCTGGCGCAGGCCGCCGGCCACGACATCAACTACATCGCGATCACCGGCGCGCTGCACGCCATCGGCCGTGCCGGCGGGGCGCCGGTGCCGCCGCTGAACCTGGTGGGCGACTTCGGCGGCGGCTCGCTGTACCTCGCCTTCGGGATCGTGTGCGCGCTGCTGGAGTGCGTGCGCTCGGGCCAGGGCCAGGTGGTGGACGCGGCGATCGTCGACGGCGCCGGCTCGCTGGCCACCTTCCTGCACGGCGCCCGCGCGCGCGGCGCGTGGAGCGACCGGCGCGGCGAGAACCTGCTCGACGGCGGCCGGCCCTGGTACGACAGCTACGAGACGCTCGACGGCCACCACGTCTGCATCGGCCCGATCGAGGAGCGCTTCTACCGCCAGTTCCTCGACCGGGTCGGCCTCGTCGGCGAGCCGCTGCCGGCGCAGTACGACCCCGCCGGCTGGCCGGTGCTGCGCGAGCGCTTCGCGGCGCTGTTCCGCACCCGCACGCGCCAGGCCTGGTGCGAGCTGCTCGAAGGCACCGACGCCTGCTTCGCACCGGTGCTCACGGTGGACGAGGCGCGAGCGCATCCGCACAACGTGGCGCGGCAGGCGCATGTCGAGGTCGACGGCCTCGTGCAGCCGGCGCCGGCGCCGCGCTACAGCCGCACGCGGCCGGAAGTCCCGCGCGGCGCCGCGCGGGCCGGCGCGCACACGCGCGAGGCGCTGCGCGACTGGGGGCTGGACGCCGCCGAGGTGCAGGCGCTGGTCGCCGACGGCGTTGCGGTGCAGGCGGGCGAAGGAGGCGCACGATGAGCATCGACTACGAGCGCCTGAAGCAGCGCGCCTTCGCGCCGGTCGAGCAGGCCTACGCCGTGCGCGACACGATGCTGTACGCGCTGGGCGTGGGCTGCGGCGCCGACCCGCTGGACGCGCTGGACCTGCCGTTCGTCTACGAGCGCGACCTGCAGGCGCTGCCGAGCATGGCCACGGTGCTCGGCAGCCCGGGCTTCTGGCTCGGGCAGCCCGACACCGGCGTCGACTGGCGGCAGGTGCTGCACGGCGAGCAGTCGATCGAGGTGCACCGGCCGCTGGCGCCGGCGGGCCGCGTGATCGGCCGCAACCGCGTCGAGGAGATCATCGACAAGGGCCCCGGGCGCGGCGCGCTGATCTACGTGCGGCGAGATCTGGAGGACGCCGACACCGGCGCGCCGCTGTGCACGATCCGGCTGACGAGCTTCGCGCGCGGCGACGGCGGCTTCGGCGGCCCCGCCGGCCCGCTGAAGGCCGTGCACCGGCTGCCCGAGCGCGCGCCCGACCGCGCGTGCGACCGCGTGACGTGGCCGCACTCGGCGCTGCTGTACCGGCTGAACGGCGACTACAACCCGCTGCACGCCGACCCCGAGGTGGCGCGCGCCGGCGGCTTCGCACGGCCCATCCTGCACGGCCTGTGCACCTACGGCGTGGCCTGCCGCGCGCTGGTGCGCACCGTGTGCGGCAACGACGCGGCCCGCGTGCGCCGACTGGACGTGCGCTTCTCGGCGCCGGTGATGCCCGGCGACACGCTGCGCACCGAGATCTGGGACGAAGGCCCCGGCCGCGCGGGCTTCCGCGTGCGCATCGTGCAGAGCGAGCGCATCGCCATCGACAACGGCCTGCTGCTGTACGCGGAGGCCGCATGACGGTGGCGCGGCCCGCCGTCTCCGCGGCGGCGGAGGCCCCGGCGGCCACCGTGCACGCCGGCGACCGCGCGATCCCGGTGGCCGAGCTGCGCCACCGTGCGGCGCGGGCCGCATCGGCGCTGGCGGCTCACGGCGTCGGGCCCGGCCGCGCGGTGGCGCTGCTGATGCGCAACGACCCGGCCTTCCTCGAGGCCACGCTGGCCGTCGGGCTGCTCGGCGCCTACGCGGTGCCGCTGAACTGGCACTTCACGCCGGCCGGGCTGGCCTACGTGATCGGCGACTGCGAAGCCGCCGCCGTGGTCGCCCACGCCGACCTGCTGCCGCTGCTGGACCTGCCCGCCCTGCAGGGCTGCGGCGTGCACGTGGTGGTGGTCGAGACCCCGCCGGAGCTGCGCCGGGCCTTCGAGCTCGACGAGGCGGCGTGCCGCGCGCCGGCCGCGCTGCCGCGTTGGGAGCGCCTCGTGGCCGCGCACGAGCCGTGGCGCGACGCGGCGCCCCGGGGCACCGACAGCGTCATCTACACCTCGGGCACCACCGGCCGGCCCAAGGGCGTGCGGCGGCAGCGGCCCACCGTCGAGCAGGAGGAGCGGATCGCCGCGATGCGCGCCCGCGTCTACGGGCTGGTGCCCGGCGTGCGGCTGATCGTGCCCGCGCCGCTGTACCACGCGGCGCCGAACGTGTTCTCGATGCGCGCGCTGCAGATCGCCGAGGCGCTGGTGCTGATGCCGCGCTTCGACGCCGAGGAGCTGCTGCGGCTGATCGAGCGCCACCGCGCGACCACGGTGGTGATGGTGCCGACGATGTTCGTGCGGCTGCTGCGGCTGCCCGAGGCCGTGCGGCGCCGCTACGACCTGAGCTCGCTGCGCGGCATCTACCACGCGGCTGCGCCCTGCCCGCCCGAGGTCAAGCGGGCGATGATCGACTGGTGGGGGCCGATCATCAACGAGTGGTACGGCACCACGGAGTCCAGCGTCGTCACCTGGGTCGACAGCGCCGACTGGCTCGCCCACCCGGGCACGGTCGGCCGCCCGATCGACGGCGCGCGCGTCGAGATCGTCGGCCCCGGCGGCACGACCTGCGCGCCGGGCGAGGCCGGCGAGGTCTACGTCGGCCTGGACGACTACCCCGACTTCACCTACCACCGTCGCGACGACGACCGCCGCAGCATCGCGCGCGGCACGCTGATCAGCGGCGGCGACATCGGCTACCTCGACGCCGACGGCTACCTGTACCTGTGCGATCGCAAGCGCGACATGGTGATCTCCGGCGGCGTGAACATCTACCCGGCCGAGATCGAGGCCGCGCTGCTCGAACTGCCGTGGGTGCAGGACTGCGCGGTGATCGGCGTGCCCGATGCCGAGTTCGGCGAGGCCGTGCTGGCGCTGGTGGTGCTGCACGAGCCCCCGCCCGCGCTGGCCGGCGACGACGCCGCGCGCGAGGCGCTGCGTGCCCACCTGGCCGCGCGGCTGGCCCGCTACAAGCTGCCGCGCCGCTTCGAGTTCCGTGCCGCGCTGCCGCGCGACGACGCCGGCAAGCTGCTCAAGCGCGTGCTGCGCGAGCCGTACTGGCAGGGCCAGGGCCGACGCGTGTGAAGCGCCGAACCGACCTGTCAGCGCCGCAGCGTGCGCAGCAACTCGCGCACGGGGCGTCCGGCGCCGCCGCGCAGAGCGTCCCACGCGCGCCGGGCGCCTGCATCGCCCAGCCGCAGGGCCGCGTTGGCGACGAACTTGGCGCCGATCGCCGCGGCGTCCAGTGCGCGATCGCCTGCGCCGCTGTTGACCCGCACGTGGCGGGCGAGCTCGCGGCCGTCGCGAAGGCGCACGCTCACGCCGCCGGAGAAGTAGCGCGGGAACGCCGAGTCGGGGTCGGCGCGGCTGTGCACGCGCAGGGCGAGGCGGCGCACCGCGGGATCGGCCAGCGCCTCGGATGTCAGCTCGGCCAGGCCGAAGCGGCCCTTCAGCAACGCGGTGGCGATGACGAACGGCGCGCTGAACTTCGCCTCGTAGTCGGTGCGCGCGCGCTGCTTGTCGGCCTCGGGCTCGGCGACGATCGGCAGCGTCGGTCCGGGCAGCCAGCAGGTCACCGACTCGATCGCGGCCTCGCCGCCGGGCGGCACGCCGAGCTCGAGCGCCGCGTCCAGGCAGCCGTGGATGAAGTGGCACACCGGGTACGGCTTGATCGCGGTGTCCACCAGGTGCCACTGCTCGCCCAGGCCGTCGAGCAGCACGGCCGTGTCGACGGCCTGGCCGTGCAGGTGCGTCTCGTACAGCCCGAAGCGCCCCTCGTAGGGCCGCATCGGCCCCTTGAAGCCGTGCGCCGCGAGATGCGCCGCGGTGATGCCGGCGTGCGCCCCCCAGCCGGGGTGCAGCCGCTTGGTCCACGCCCCGTCCTCGAGGAAGACCTGCACGCCCGACGCGGTGCTCGCGGCGATGCCCTGGGCGGTACACAGACGCTCGGCCGGCAGCCCCAGCAACCGGCCGGCCACCAGCGCCGACGCGAAGTGCGACACCACGCCGGTGGCGTGGAAGCCCACGTGGTGGAAACCGCCGCGCGCCGAGGCGCCGAGCCGGATCGCCACCTCGGCGCCCAGCGCATAGGCGTGGAGCATCTCGTCCCAGCCGCGGCCGAGCGCCTCGGCCATCGCCAGCGCCGCCGGCAGGCTCGCCGCGGTGGGGTGGACGATGCTGGCCAGGTGCGTGTCGTCGTAATCCAGGCCGTGCATCAGCAGGCCGTTGGCCAGCGCCGCGTCGCGCGCAGCCCACGACAGGCCGTCGCCGATCACGGTGCAGGGCCCGGCGCCCGCCGCCGCGCCGGTGCCGGCCAGCGCCGGCGCGGCGTAGTCCTGCGCGTGCGAGGCGAGCGCCAGGCCGATGGCATCCAGCGCGTGCAGCGATGCGCGCTCGCGCACCGCGGCCGGCAGCCGCGCCGGATCGTGGGCGTGGACGAACGACGCGATCGCGTACGCCAGGCCGGTCCCGGCCCGCGGCGCGGACGGGGAAGTCGCAGCAGGAGTCGATGCCGGGGTGTTCATGCGCACTTCCTCGTCTTGACTCGATGGTTGGTATTTTTTAGTATGCCACTGTATACCGGAGTCCAGAATGACTGACAGCAGATTCGACGTGATCGTGGTCGGGGCGGGCAACGCGGCGCTGTGCGCGGCGTTGTCGGCACATGAGGCGGGGGCCCGTGTGCTGGTGCTGGAGAAGGCGCCGCTCGACGAGCGCGGCGGCAACTCGCTGTTCACCGCGGGCGGCTTCCGCTTCGTGCACGACGGCATCGACGACCTGCGCAAGGACGTGCTGGTCGACCTGTCGCCGGCCGAGGTGGAGCGCATCGCGATGCCCAAGCTGTCGCGCCAGACCTACCTCGACGACCTGATGCGCGTCACCGAGGGCGAGACCGACGAGGGCCTGGCCGAGATCCTGATCGGCCGCTCGCGGCAGACCATGGTGTGGATGCGCTCGCACGGCGTGCGCTTCATCCCGATGTTCGGCCGCCAGTCCTACCTGGTCGACGGCAAGCACCACTTCTACGGCGGCGTGAACATCGAGGCCGTGGGCGGCGGCTGGGGCCTGGTCGACTCGCTGATCAAGCGCGTCGAGAAGCTGGGCATCGAGATCCGCTACGGCACCGAGATGCGCGAGCTGCTGCAGGAGCGCAGCGGCGCGATCAGCGGCGTGCGGGTGAAGGGTCCCGACGGCTACGCCGACATCGCCGCCAGGGCCGTGGTGCTGGCCTGCGGCGGCTTCGAGGCCAACCCCGAGATGCGCACGCGCTACCTCGGCCCCGGCTGGGAGCTGTGCCGCGTGCGCGGCACGCGCCACAACACCGGCGGCGGCATCCGCGCGGCGCTGGAGATCGGCGCGCAGCCGTTCGGCGGCTGGTCGACGTGCCATGCGGTGCAGTGGGACATCAGCGCGCCGCCGTTCGGCGACCGCGTGGTGCTCGACAACTTCCAGAAGCACTCCTACCCGATCGGCATCGTCGTCAACCTGAAGGGCGAGCGCTTCATCGACGAGGGCGCCGACTACCGCAACCACACGTACGCCAAGTACGGCCGCGAGGTGATGAAGCAGCCGCGCCGCACCGCGGTGCAGATCTTCGACGCCAAGACCATCGACATGGTGCGCGACGAGTACCGCATCAAGCAGGTCACGAAGTTCGAGGCGGCCACGCTGGAGGAGCTGGCCGACGGCCTGGAGATCGACCGCGAGGGCCTGCAACGCACGGTGCGCGAGTTCAACGCCGCCTGCCGCCCGGGCTCCTACAACCCGTCGGTGCTGGACGGCGTGGCCACGCAGGGTCTGGCACTGCCCAAGTCCAACTGGGCGCTGCCGATCGACCAGCCGCCCTACACCGGCTTCGTCGTGACCTGCGGCATCACGTTCACGTTCGGCGGCCTGAAGATCGACCGCAGCGCCGCGGTGCTGGACACCGGCGACCAGCCGATCCCCGGCCTCTACGCCGGCGGCGAGCTGGTGGGAGGCATCTTCTACGGCAACTACCTGGGCGGCGCGGGGCTGATGTCCGGCGCGGTGTTCGGGCGGCTGGCCGGCGGCTCGGCCGCGGCCTACGCGGTACGCTGACGCATCGCAACGCCACGGAAGGCGGCACGCATGACCCTCGACGCCAGCGGGCGCAGCTACCTCGTCACCGGCGGGGCGAGCCTGATCGGATCCCACCTCGCCGACGTGCTGCTCGAGGCCGGCGCCGCCGAGGTGCGGCTGCTGGACAACTACGCGCTGGGCACCCCCGAGACGGTGGCGCACCTGAAGGACCACCCCCGCGTGCGCCACCTGCGCGGCGACGTGCTGAAGCTGCCCGACCTGCTGCAGGCCGCGCAGGGCGTGGACGGCGTGTTCGCGCTGGCCGGCTACCTGACGCTGCCGATGGCGGCCGACCCGGCCACCGGGCTGTCGGTGAACACGCTGGGCATGGTCAACACGCTGGAGGCCTGCCGCTTCGCCGGCGCACGGCGCATCGTGTTCTCGTCGTCGGTGGCGGTGTACGGCAATGCCGCCGACCATCCGATGGCCGAGCGCACCGGCTTCGTGTCGGAGGGCCTGCAGCCGGCGTCCAAGCTGTACGGCGCGAGCAAGCTGATCGGCGAAGGGCTGTGCGCGCGCTACGCCGCCGCGCACGGGCTCCAATACAACGTGCTGCGCTTCGCATCGGTGTATGGCGTGCGCCAGCACGCGCGCGCGGTCAACGCGGTGTTCGTCGCGCGCATCTGCGACCAGGTGCGCCGCGGCGAGGCGCCGGTGATCGACGGCGACGGCTCGGAGGTGCACGACTACGTCTACGTCACCGACGTCGCGCGGGCCTGCGCGCAGGCGATGCTGAGCGCCGCGCACGGGCACGCCTGCAACATCGCCACCGGCGTCGACACCACGCACACCGAGGTGGCGCGGACGGCGCTGCGGCTGTGCGGGCGCGGCGACCTGCAGCCGGTCTACCGCGAGGACCGGCGCGCGGTGCGCTCGGCCGCGGGCACGCGGCTGGGATTCACCCGCGACCTCGCGGCGCGCGAGCTGGGCTGGGAACCGCGGGTGACGCTCGAGCAGGGCATGCGGGCGCTGCTGGACTGGCAGCGCGCATCGGCATGACCGACGCCTCCTCTGCCGCCGGCGGCCTGCCGCACCACCCGCTGTACATCGGCGGCCGCTGGCGCGAGGGCTCCGGCGGGCGCCGCTTCGACGCGATCAACCCGTACACCGGAGAGCGCTGGGCCACCGTGGCCGAGGCCGAGGCCGGCGACGTGCGCGAGGCCATCGCCGTTGCGCAGGCCGCCTTCGACCAGCGCTGGAGCCGCAGCAGCGGCCACGAGCGCTGCCGCCTGCTGCTGCGGCTGGCCGACGGGCTCGAGGCCGACGCCGCGCGCATGGGGCGCCTGGAGACCACCGACAACGGCAAGATCATCCGCGAGACGCAGGCGCAGATGGTGCTGGCCGCGCGCCAGTACCGCTTCTACGCCGGCTATGCCGACAAGCTGTGGGGGCAGCAGATCCCGCTGGACGCGCGCGACACGCTGGACTACGCGACTCGCGAGCCCTATGGCGTGGTGGGGCTGCTCACCGCGTGGAACTCCCCGATGGGGCTGCTGGCCAACAAGCTCGCGCCGGCACTGGCCGCCGGCAACTGCGTGGTCGTGAAGCCGTCCGAGCATGCATCGGTGACGACGCTCGAGTTCTGCCGCATCGCCGAGGCGGCCGGATTCCCGCCCGGGGTGATCAACGTCGTCTGCGGCGGCCCCGAGGCGGGCCGCGCGCTGGTGGAAGGCGGCGTCGCGAAGGTCAGCTTCACCGGCAGCCCGGCGGTGGGGCGCGAGATCGCCGCGCTGGCCGCGCGGCGCCTCGTGCCCGTGACGCTGGAGCTCGGCGGCAAGTCCCCCAACATCGTGTTCGCCGACGCCGACTTCGACCGTGCCGCCGTGGGCGCGCTGGCCGGCATCTTCGGCGCCGCCGGGCAGACCTGCATCGCCGGCTCGCGGCTGCTGGTGGAGCGCCCCGTCTACGAGCGCATGGTGCAGGCGCTGGCCGAGCGCGCGCGCAGCGTGCGCCTGGGCGACCCGCTGGACCCCGCCACCGACATGGGCACGGCGGCCAACGAGCCGCAGTTCCGCCGCATCCTCGCCTGCATCGAGCGGGCGCGCGGCGACGGGGCGCGGCTGGTGGCCGGCGGCGGCCCGGCACGCGGCCCCGGGCTCGAGCGCGGCTACTTCATCGAGCCGACCATCTTCGCCGACGTGCGCAACGACATGGCGCTGGCGCGCGAGGAGGTGTTCGGCCCGGTGCTGGCCATCATCCCGTTCGACGGCGAGGACGAGGCGCTGGCGCTGGCCAACGACAGCGCCTACGGCCTGGCGGCCGGCGTGTGGACGCAGAGCCTGCCGCGCGCGCTGCGCATGACGCGCGGCCTGCGCGCCGGGCAGGTGTGGGTCAACACCTACCGCGCGCTGGCCGTGCAGGCGCCGTTCGGCGGCTTCAAGGACAGCGGCTACGGCCGCGAGAAGGGCGAGGCGGCGCTGGCCGAGTACCTGGCGACGAAGAACGTGATGATCGACTTCTCCGACGATCGGCGCGACCCGTTCGCGCTGAAGTCGTGAAGGCGGGCCGCGCATGAAGGTCATGGTCTGCGCCAAGCGCGTGGTCGACCCGAACGTGGTGGTGCGCGTGCGCGACGGCCGGCTCGACCTCGCCGCCGCGCGGCGCACGCTGAACCCCTTCGACGAGGTCGGCGCCGAAGCCGCCGTGCAGCTGAAGGAGGCCGGGATCGCCGACGAGGTGGTGGCGGTGTCGGTGGGGCCGGCCGAGTGCCGCGAGGCGCTGCGCACGGCGCTGGCCATCGGCGCCGACCGCGGCGTGCTCGTCGAGACGGCCGAGGACCCCGAACCCCTCCAAGCCGCCAAGGTGCTGGCCGCGGTGGCGCGGCGCGAGGCGCCCGACCTCGTGCTCGTGGGCAAGCAGTCCACCGACCACGACCACGGCCTGACCGGGCCGATGCTGGCGGCGCTGCTCGGCTGGGCCCAGGCCACCTGCGTGTCGCGGCTGCAGCTCGTCGACGGGCAGCTGGACGTGGATTGCGAAGGCGAGGACGGCGTCGTGCGCCTGCGGCTGCCGCTGCCGGCCGTGGTCTCGGTCGACCTGCGGCTGAACACGCCGCGCTATGCGTCGCTGCCGGCGGTGATGAAGGCCAAGCGCAAGCCGCTGGACATCGAGGAGGCGGCGGCGCTGGGCATCGCCGACGCGCCGCGCGTGGCGTGGCTGGGCGTGCGCGAACCCGAGCGCCGCAGTGCCACGCGCCGCGTGGCCGATGCACGCGAGCTGATCGAGGCGGTCTCCGCGCGCGTCGGAGCGCCACGATGACCGCGCTGTGCCTGGCCGAATGCGGCGCCGCGGGCCTGCTGGCGCCGAGCCTGGCCGCGCTCGGCGGCGCCGCCGCGCTGGCACCCCTGGTGGTGCTGGTGGCCGGCGACGGCGCGGCGGAGGCGGCGTTGCAGGCGGCGCGGCTGCCCGGGGTGGCGCGCGTGCTGGTGCCCGCGCAGGCCCCGGCCGGCGCGGGCTGGGCGGCCGAAGCGCTGGCGGCGCTGCTGGTGCACGGCGCGCAGGCGCTGCCGGCCACCCACCTGGTCGCCGCGTCGACGCTGCTCGGCCGCAGCGTGCTGCCGCGTGCCGCCGCGCTGCTGGACGTGATGGCGGTATCGGAAGTGGTCGCGATCGTCGATGCCGGCACCTACGAGCGCCCGGTGCACGCCGGCGCCGCGCTGGCCCGCGTGCGGCCCACGGGGCCGGTGCATGTGCTCGGCCTGCGTGCGAGCGCCTACGCGCCGCCGCACGAACGCGACGGGCCACCGGCCCCTGTCGAGACGATCGACTGGCCGACGGGCGCACCGGCGAGCGCCACGGTCCTGGAGCGCCGCTCGACCGTCTCCGACGGGCTGCCGCGGCTCACCGGTGCGCGCGTGGTGGTCTCGGGTGGCCGCGGCGTCGGTTCGGCCGAAGGCTATGCGCGGTTGCAGCCGCTGGCGCGGCGGCTGCACGCCGCGCTGGGCGCATCGCGCGCCGCCGTGGACTCGGGCTTCGCGCAGGCCAGCCAGCAGGTCGGGCAGACCGGGCAGTCGGTGGCGCCGGACCTCTACCTCGCCTTCGGCATCTCCGGCGCGGTGCAGCACTGGGCCGGCATGAAGGACTCGCGCTGCATCGTCGCGGTGAACAAGGATCCGGAAGCGCCGATCTTCCAGTTCGCCGACCTCGGCCTCGTGGCCGACCTGTTCGACGTGCTGCCCGAGCTCGAGGCGGGGCTGCCGCCGGCTCCGGGCGCCGGCTGACGCCGCGCGCGATCGCCGGCGCTCAGCGCGCCCCGGCCTCGCGCAGCCGCCGCACCATCGCCGCGTAGCCGCGCCCCTCGGCCAGCTGCAGCGGCGTGCGGCCGCTGCGGTCGGCCAGCTGCGTGCTCGCCCCGGCCTTCAGCAGCGCGTCGACGCAGGCCTGGTGGCGCGGCCCGCCGTCGCCCAGCACGATGGCCTCGATCAGCGCGGTCCAGTGCAGGTTGTTGACGTGGTCCAGCGGCGCGCCGGCGGCGATCAGGCGGCGCACGACGCCGTCGTGGCCCAGGTGCGCGGCAGCGATCAGCGCGGTGCCGTCGTAGCGGCTGGTGACGAGCTTGGCGCTCGCGCCCAGCTCCAGCAGCAGTGCCAGCGTCGGCTCGTCGTCGGCCACGGCGGCGATCGTCACGGCGTCGTAGCGGTCATGCTCCAGCGCACCGAGGTCGGCCCCGGCGGCGGCGAGCAGGCGGATCGCGTCGTGGCGGCGCGCGTAGGCGGCCACGTGCACCGCGGTGCGGCCGTGGCCGTCGCGGGCCGCCAGGTCCGGGCGCTGCGCGAGCAGTCGACGCAGCGCCTCGGTGTCGCCGCGCCACGCGGCCTCGTGCAGCGGCGGCCACGCGGCCCGCTCGCGGTCGGTGGGCGGCACCTGCGCACGCGCGCCCAGCGCCGCCAGCGCGCAGGCGAGCAGGCCGGCGCGCCGGGCGGGTTGGAACGGCGTCGGCATCGCGTCGATTCTGGGGCCGCCGGCTGCGGCGGGCGGCGCGTTCAGCCGGCGAAGAAGCGCTCGACCAGCGCGACCTGCTCCGGCGTGTTCAGCGCCGGCGCGTGGCCGCAGCCCGGGATCGTGACGACCACCGCGCGCGGCCCGCGCTGGCGCATCGCCTCGGCAGTCTCGGCCAGCAGCAGGTCGGAGGTCTCGCCGCGCAGGCACAACACGGGAATGTCCAGCGCGTCCCACTGCGGCCACTGGTCGTAGTCGCCCGGGTGGTGGATGAACTGCTGCACCATCGCCGGGTCGTAGTGTGGCGTCACGCGGCCGTCGGGCAGCCGCCGCATGCTGGTCTCGGCGAGCGTGCGCCACATCGCATCGCTGAGCCAGCCGTAGGGCTTGTAGACGGTGCGGAAATAGGCCTCCAGTTCGGCCATCGTGTCGAACGCCGGCGGGCTGCCGGCATAGGCGCGGATGCGCGCGACCGCGGCCTCGCCGAGCTGCGGGCCGATGTCGTTGAGCACCAGGCGCCGGATGCGCCCGCGCAGCCGGCCGGCCGCGGCGCGCAGCCCGATCGCGCCGCCCATCGAGGTGCCCAGCCAGTGGCATTCGGCCACGCCGAGCTGGTCCACCAGCGACACCGCCAGCGCCTCGTAGAACGCGAGGCTGTACTCGCGCGCGGGATCCGGGCTCCACTGGCTCAGGCCGCGGCCGATCGTGTCGGGGCAGAGCACGCGGTAGCGCTGCGACAGGTGCGCCGCGATCCAGTCCATGTCGCGCCCGGTGCGTGCCAGGCCGTGCCAGGCGACGATGGTCTCGGCATCGGGCGGGCCCCACTCGGTGCAGTGCAGCTCCCGCCCTTCACAGGCGAGGTAGATCGATCGGGGCGTGCTCATCGTCGTCGTCGGCAGCGGGGGTCGGCGGGGTTCACTCCGGCACGCGCAGCGTGTTGCCGTCGACGGTGATGCGGTCGGCGGCGGCCGGCGTGGCCGCGATCGCCGGCAGGTTCGCGGCGCCGATCGCCGGCGCCAGGCCGGGGGTGCCGCCGCGCGGCGTGGTGCGCACGAGCTGGCTGGCCGGCAGCGCCGCGCCGGACTTGAGGTGCGCCCACATCGCGTCCATCGCACGCACGTAGTACACGTGCAGCGGCACGAAGCGCGTGTCGTAGCCCGCCAGCAGGAGGAAGGCGTCGAAGTGCTGCGCGTGGGTGACCTCGACGTAGCGCAGGCGGCTGGCGCTGCCTTCCACCTGGGCGTTGCGCAGCACGTAGGGCCGCGAGTTGAAGTTCACCGGGATCAGCGCGTCGCTGCGGCCGTGCACGATGATCGCCGGCTTGCCCTTCAGGTTGGCGCTGCGGTAGACCTCGGCGACGCCGGTCTTCACGCGCGTGGCGTTGGCCGACGTGCCGGTCCACAGCTGGCGCAGGCAGTTGGCGCCGTCGAACGAGAAATCGGGCAGGCCCGTCGATGCGCTAACACCCGCGCCGTGGTTGATGGCGCCGCCGAGTGCGTTGTTCCAGATGAGCTGGATCGGCCCGGTGGGCGGCACGCCGTTGCCGGTGGCGAACAGCGCGTCGATCAGCGCCGGCACGGCCGGCGCGGCAGGCCGGAAGGTCGCATCGACCGCCGCGAAGCTGTAGCCGCACACGCTGTCGCTGACGCGGAAGCGGCCGTAGCTGTTGGCGTAGGTCACCGCGATCGCCGGCGACGCCAGCGACCAGTGGGACGGGTGCAGCAGGTCGCTCTCGGGCTCCCAGCCGTAGGCCTTGAGCTTGGCCAGTGCATCGTCGGCACGTTCCTGCGCGGTCGCCCCGCTGACCAACCCGGCCGTGGCGAGCGCGGCGCAGCGGTTGGCCGCCAGCGCCGCCGTCGCGGTGCCGGCCGCGAAGCCCAGCGGCGCCGCGGCGCCCGTGGTGGAGGCGATCGCCGCGCAAGGCTGCAGCAGGTTGGCGTAGCTGAAGTAGTCGTAGAGCGGCTTGCTGCCCGCGGTGTAGGCCGCGCGCGTGCCGCGCTGGATGGCCAACGTGCCGCCGGGCGCGATCTGGATGTTGGGCTCGGCCACCGCCACGCCGTCGATGAGGCCGGCGCTGTCCTGCTCGGCGGCGGCCAGCGCCGCGCCGGCGCCGTTGCTGACGCTGCCGGCGATGACGATCGTGTTCGCCGGCACGATCACTTTCGTGCGGCGGCCGTCGGGCAAGGCGGTGCCGTGCTTCTCGTTGAGCACCCAGAACGCGAACTCGACCGCCTGCAGCGTGTGCAGGCCCCAGTCCTTCTCGGGGTTCTGCTCGCTGTGCGCGTGCTTCACCGCGTAGCGGTTCGGCGTGGCGGCGTTGAACGCGGTGCGCTCGGCCGCGGTGAGCCGCGCGGTGAAGTTGCTCGCGGTGCCGATCGCGGCGGCGTCGCCGCGGCGGCCGTCGATGCGCGCCACGGTGTTGTTCTGCAGGTCGTGGACGCCGTTGCCTGTGCCCTTGTCGGTGTAGGCCACCGCGCAGCCACGCTTCAGGCCCCACTCGCCGGCGGTGGCGATGGCGCCGTAGACGCCGCGCGAGCCCGACGACGTGGCGCTGACGATGCAGGGGTTCGCCGGGTCGAAGGTCGACGGCACCTGCACCATCATCGTCACGTTCTGCGCGCCGCTGCCGTCGTCGGCGTAGGCGATGGTCTCGGTGCCGGCGATGCGCCCCTCGCCAGTGCCGGCCACGCCGGCCGACGACACGTTGGGCCCGTACAGCGTGCCGTAGCCGCCGTTGGCGGTGATGTCCACCAGCGCGCGGTAGTTGGTGTGGATCGCGAGCTTGCGCAGCTCGGCCGCGGTTGGCACGGCCGACAGCGTGGGCGCCGCGCCGGCCAGGCCGGTCTTGCCGAGTCCTGCGGTGAGCAGGTCGTCGGCGGTGCCGTCGTACGTCGTGCTGGTGAGCGACGAGGCCACCACGAAGCCGGGCCGCACGTTGACCTCGTAGTCGCCGGCGCCGATCTCCACCGTGGTGCTGCCGCCGCAGCCGCCGAGGGCAGCCAGCGCCGCGGCGGCGATCGTCGTCAGGGGTCGTTTCATGCGCAAGCTCCTCATCGATGCGAAGGCAGCAGCCGCGTCGCGGCGGCACGCAGCCGCCCGACGATGCCGGTGGGGAAGTGGTAGACGGCCAGCACGAACAGCAGCCCCAGCCACAGCAGCCAGCGGTCGGGCGAGACCAGCTGCGTGGCGACGGGCACGCCTTCGACGGCGCGCGCGCCCAGCGCCAGCACGTCCTGCAGGTAGTTCTGCGCGACGACGAAGATCGCCGAGCCGACGATCGCGCCGTACAGCGTGCCCATGCCGCCGATCACGACGATCAGCAGGATGTCCAGCATGATCTCGAAGCTCAGCGTGGTGTCGGGCCCGGTGTAGCGCAGCCACAGCGCGAGAAGCGCGCCGGCCAGCGTCGCGCCCAGCGCAGCGATCACGTTCGACAGCGTGCGGTACACCACCGTGCGGTAGCCGATCGCCTCGGCGCGGAAGTCGTTCTCGCGGATCGCCTGCAGCACGCGGCCGAACGGCGAGTTGACGATGCGCAGCAGCATCAGGAAACCCGCGGCCACCACGGCGAACAGCAGCCAGTAGGTCAGCACCTTGCCGTCGATCGCCAGGCCCAGGACCGGCTCGTCGAACAGGTTGAACGACGGCGACAGCACCTCCGGGTTCTTGAACGTCAGCCCGTCCTCGCCGCCGGTCACCTCGCTGAGCTGGGAGGCCAGCGTCTGGAAGGCGGAAGCCACCGCCAGCGTGATCATCGCGAAGAAGATCGCCTTCACGCGCAGGCTGAAGAGACCGATCACCAGCGACAGCGCCAGCGACACCGCGAGCGCCGCCACGAGCCCCACCGCCACCGCGGCCCAGCCCGGCCCCATCGCGGTCGACGCGATCGCCACGCCGTAGGCGCCGATGCCGAAGAACATCGTGTGCGCGAAGCTGACGATGCCCGTGTAGCCGAGCAGCAGGTCGTAGCTGGCCACGAGCAGGATGAAGACCAGCGTCTTGGCCGCCACGCCCAGCGCCTTGCTGCCCGGGAACAGCCACGGTGCGAAGGCCAGCGCCAGCACCACCACGACCAGCGCCACCGCCAGCCAGCGGCTGCGCGGGGTGTCGTGCGAGAGCACGCGGGTCAGGAAGGACGCGTCCATCACCGCACCTCGGCAGGCGTCGAGCCATGATCGGGCGTCGGCGCGGAGCCGGCTCCGCCGGTCCGCAGCCGAGCGCCCCCAGGGCCACGAAGGGGCCCCTGCGGGGCCTTGGGGGCCGCGACCGGGAGGGAGCTGGGGGGCCCCATCATCGGCTGGTCACCGGGTACAGCCCGCGCGGGCGCCACAGCAGCACCGCGACCATCAGCGCGATGTTCGAGAACAGCGCAACCTTGGGCGCGACGAAGCCGGTGTAGTTGGCCACCAGGCCCACCAGCAGCGCGCCGATCAGGCAGCCCAGCGTGGAACCCAGGCCGCCGATGATGATGACGATGAAGATCAGCACGTTGACCTGCGCACCGATCTGCGCCGTCACGTTCTGCTGGTACAGCCCCCACAGCACGCCGCCCAGGCCCGCCAGCGCCGAGCCGGCGACGAACACGCCGACGAACAGGCGCTTGATGCGGTAGCCCAGGCTCTCGACCATCTCGCGGTCCTGCACGCCGGCGCGCACCAGGAGCCCGACCTTGGTGCGGTTGAGCACCCACAGCAGCAGCACCAGCACCACGAGCCCGACGGCCACCGCCACCAGCCGGTACTTCTCGATCGCCGCATCGCCGAGGAAGAACGAGCCGCGCAGCGTGGGCGGCAGCGGCAGCGCGATCTGCAGCGGGCCCCAGATGGCCTTGATCAGCTCCTCGCCGACGATCATGCCGCCCATCGTGATGAGGATCTGCTTCAGGTGCTGGCCGTAGACCGGCCGCACGATCCAGCGCTCGAAGGCCAGCCCCAGCGCCGCCGCCGCCGCCATGGCGACGAGCATCGCGCTGCCGATCGCCACGAGGTTGGCCGCCACCGAGTCGGCGCCGGCCAGCGTGCCCATGCCGCCGATCACCGAGGTGGCGACGAACGCGCCCAGCGCGATGAACACTCCGTGGCCGAAGTTCAGCACGTCCATCAGTCCGAACACCAGCGTCAGGCCCGACGCGACGATGAAGACGATCATGCCCATCGCCAGGCCGGCCACCGTGAGCGTGAGCCACGTGGAACCGCTGCCCACCACCGGCAGCGCCACCAGCGCCACCGCGGCGAGCAGCGCGATCGGCATCACGTCGAGGCTGCGGACGACGAGCTTCACTGATGCGCTCCCAGCGCGAGGCCGAGCAGCCGGCCCTGCAGCGCCTCGTCGGCCGCCAGCGCGGCCATGGTGCCGGCGTGCACGACGCGGCCGTTGTCCATCACCGCCACGGCGTCGCCGAGCGCGCGCGCCATCGCGAAGTTCTGCTCGACGAGCAGGATGGTGGTCTGCTGCCGCTTGAGTTCGCGGAACGCGGTGATGAGGTTCTGGATGATCGCCGGCGCCAGGCCCTTGCTCGGCTCGTCGACCAGCAGCAGCTCGCGCGGCTCGACGATGGCACGCGCCACGGCGAGCATCTGCTTCTGCCCGCCCGAGAGCTTGCCGGCCGGGTTGTTCCAGAAGGTCTTCAGCGCCGGGAACAGCGTGAACAGCCAGTCGACGCGCGCCGCGTCGAGCTGCGCGGCATGGCGCGCCTGGCGGGCGGCCAGCAGCAGGTTCTCCTGCACCGTGAGGTCGGCGAAGATGCCCATGTTCTCGGGCACGTAGGCGATGCCGCGGCGCGCGATGTCGGGCGTGGCCTCGTGCTCGATCGGCGTGCCCTGGAAGGCGATGCCGCCCGCCGAGGCGCGCCACAGGCCCATGATCGTGCGCAGTGTGCTGGTCTTGCCGGCGCCGTTGCGGCCCAGCAGCATCGTCACCTGCCCGGCCGGCACGTCGAGGTCCACGCCGTGCAGGATGTGGTACGCCCCCACGTGCATCTGCACGCCGCGGAGCTCCAGCACGTTGCTCAAGGTGCGGCCTCCTCGGCTGCGATCCCGAGGTACGCCTGCTGGACGATCGGCGATGCGATCACGGCCGCCGGCTCGCCGTCGGCCACCAGCTGCCCGTTGTGCAGCACGACGATGCGGTCGGCCAGCTCGCGCACCACGTCCATCTTGTGCTCCACGAGCAGGATGCAGCGGTCGCGCCGCGCCTTCAGCGATCGAATCAGGTCGAGCACCACCGGCACCTCGTCGACGCTCATGCCGGCGGTGGGTTCGTCGAACATGTAGACGAGCGGGTCCAGCGCCATCAGCAGCGCCACCTCCAGCTTGCGCTGGTCGCCGTGCGGCAGGCTGGCGGCCAGCGCATCGCGCTTGTCGTCCAGGCGCACGTCGGCCAGCAGCGCGCGGGCTTCGTCGATCCAGTCGCGGCGATCCAGCCACACCTGCAGCAGGTTCAGGCCGCCGCCGTGCCTGGCCTGCACGGCCAGTCGCACGTTCTCCAGCACGGTGAGGTTCGGGAACAGCTGCGTGAGCTGGAACGCGCGCCCGAGTCCCGCCTTCGTGCGCAGCGGCGCGGGCAATGCCGTGATGTCGCGACCCTGCAGCAGCACCTGCCCCGCGCTCGCCGGCAACTGGCCGGAGACGAGGTTGAAGTACGTCGTCTTGCCGGCCCCGTTGGGCCCGACGATGGCGGTGAGCGTGCCGGCGGCGAACGCGCACGAGACGGCGTTCACCGCCACGTGACCTCCGAAGCGGATGGTCAGCCCGCGGGTTTCGAGCATGGCCTGAAGCTGCAGTCGTCAGCTCGGGCGGGCCGTCACCTCTTGTTCCGGATGGGAATGTTCATTTCCTCGGCCTTGATGACGCGCACCAGCTCCGGCACGCCCCACTCGAAGGCCGGATCGACCTTGATCTTGAAGTGGAACATGTCCTGCATGGCCTGGTGATCCTCCTTGCGGAAGGTCATCTTGCCCTTGGGCGTCTCGAAGCTCATGCCTTCCATCGTGGCGATGAGCTTGTCGGTGCTGGTGTCGCCCTTGGTCTTCTTCAGCGCTTCCACCACCGCGATGCCCGCGCTCATGCCGCCGGCGGTGAAGAAGTCGGGCGGCACCTTGTACTTGCTGTAGTGGTTGGCCACCAGCCACTCGTTGACCGGGTTCTTCGGGATGCCGAAGTAGTAGTAGGCCGCGCCCTCCATGCCCGGCAGCCGCTTGTACTGCACCATGGCCGGCAGGATGTTGCCGCCGGTGGCCAGCTCGATGCCGTAGCGCTGCGGCTCCATGTCGAGCATCTTGAACGGGATGGCGATGTTGCCGGCCCACGCGATGGCGACGATCTTGCGGCCCGGCAGCCCCTTCAACTTGTCGAAGATGCGCTGTGCTGCCGGCGTGATGTCGGTCGTGTTCATCGGCACGTATTCCTCGTGCACGATCCTGGCCTTCTTGAACGCGTCGCGCATCGCCTTGATGCCGTCGCGGCCGAAGGCGTAGTCCTGCGCCAGCGTCACGATGTTCACGCCTTCCTTGTCGAAGGCCACGGCGTTGGCGATCGCGTCCTGGCTCGAGCTGCGGCCGGTGCGGAAGATGTACTTGTTCCACTTGTCGCCGGTGATCGCGTCGGCCACCGCCGGCTCGACGAGCAGGATCTTCTTGTACTCCTCGGCCACCGGCAGCATGGCCAGCGCCACGGCGCTGCTGGTGGTGCCCACGGCGAGGTCGACCTTGTCGTCGGCGTAGGCGGCCGAGAGCAGGTTCTTGCCGAGGTCGGGCTTGCCCTGGTCGTCCTTCTCGATGACGACGAGCTTGCGGCCGGCCACGGTCATCGTGCCGCCGGTGGCGTACTCCAGCCCCATCATGAAACCGACCTGGCTCTGCTTGGCGTAGGCCTCCAGCGCACCGGTCTTGCCCATGATGTGGGCGATGCGGATCTCCTTGCCGGCGCCCTGCGCGGCGGCAAGGGTGGTGGCCGCGGCGAGCGCGAGGGCGGTGAAGAGTCGTCGTTGCATGTCGGTGGCATCCTTCGTTCTGGGCGCTCGCATGTTCGCAATCGCCATGCCGGGCGCACCACGTCAGTGCAAACCCTGATGTTTTCGGTGCCCAAGCGCCGAATCGTCTCGTTTTCAGACAGTCAATGACCAATAGTCGGACACTCTTGCCCAGCGCCATTGATCGTAATTCAGTCACTGATGTCGATGGCATCGAGGTCCACGTGGCCGGCGACGGGTCCCGCACGATGGTGTTCGTGCACGGCTGGCCCGACACCTGGCGGCTGTGGGAGCGGCAGGTCGCGCACTTCGCGCCGCGGGGCTTCCGCTGCGTGCGCTTCACGCTGCCGGGCTTCGACATCCGGCGGCCGCGGCGCGGGCACAGCCTGGACGAGGTGACCGGCTTCATCGCGCGGGTGATCGATGCCGTGAGCCCGGCCGAGCCGGTGGTGCTGGTGGTGCACGACTGGGGCTGCTTGTACGGCTACCAGGTGGCGCTGGCCCACCCGCAGCGGGTGGCGGCGGTGGTGGGCATCGACATCGCCGATGCGCAGTCGGCCGCGTTCCGCCGCAGCCTCACGCTGCGCAGCGCCGCGATGGCCGCCGGCTACCAGCTCTGGCTCACGCTGGCCTGGCGCATCGCCGGCCTGGGCGCCACCCGGCTGGCCGACCGCATGACGCGCTGGATGGCGCACACGATGGGCTGCCGCAGCGATCCCGCCGACATCGGCGCGTGCATGAACTACCCCTACGACATCACGTGGACCGGCTCGCACGGCGGCTTCCGCGGCCGGCTGCTGAAGCTGGACGCGGCCGCGCTGCCGTGGCCGATGTTCTACGCCTGGGGTACCGCCAAGCCCTTCATGTTCCACAGCGGCGAGTGGGTGCAGCAGCTGTCGGCGCAGCCGCGGCATCGCGCGATGCCCTTCGACTGCGGGCACTGGGTGATGAGGAGTCGCGCCGACGCGTTCAACGCGGCGGTGGAGCGCTGGCTGGAGGCCACGCTGCCGGCCCGTTGATGTCCGGGCCTGCCACGGATCGAGGGATGGCCAGCTGCGCTCGACCAAGGCTAGGATGCCACAGCGAGGAGGGCTGTGGTGGTCCAGCGCACGCTGCTGTTCAGCGACATCGTCGACAGCACGAAGGTCGTCCAGCAGCTCGGAGACGAGCGGGCCGCCCTGCTGTGGTCCAGGCTCGACCAGCGAACCCGCGCGCTGCTCGCCCGACACGGCGGCTTGGAGGTCGACCGCAGCGACGGCTGCTTCGTGCTGTTCGACGAGGCCGGCCCCGCCGTCGCATTCGCGCTCGAGTACCACGACGCGGTCGCGGAACTCGGTCTCGCGGCCCGCGTCGGCGTCCATGTCGGCGACGTCCTGCTGCGCCGCCCGGCCGCCCGTTCACCGGAAGCCGGGTCCCGGCCCGTCGAGGTGGACGGGCTGGCCAAGCCGGTCGCGGCAAGGATCATGAGCCTGGCCCGAGGCGGACAGACGCTGCTGAGCGAGACCGCAGCGGCGGCCGTCAGGCAGGCACGGACGCCCGGACTGCGACTGCAGCCGCACGGGCACTATCGGTTGAAGGGCGTCGACGAGCCCGTGGCGATTCACGAGATCGCCAGCGAGCACGGCAATTTCGCTCCGCCCGCCGACACCGAGAAGGCCTACCGCGTCGTGGGCGATGGCGACCTGTGGGCACCGGCGCGCGAGATCCGGCACAACTTGCCCCTCGAACTGGACGCCTTCATCGGGCGCGGCGTGGAACTGGCAGCACTGGCGCGCCGGCTGTCCGGCGGCGTCCGGCTGCTGACGCTCCTGGGGACCGGGGGCACGGGCAAGACCCGATTCGCCTGCCGCTATGCGCGGGCCTGGCTCGGAGAGTGGCCGGGCGGCGTCTCCTTTTGCGACCTGAGCGAAGCCCGCGATGTCGACGGCATCTGCTTCGTCGTCGGCACCGCGCTCGAAGTGCCGCCGGGGCACGAGGATCCGGTGACCCGACTCGGCCATGCGATCGCGGGCCGAGGGCGTTGCCTGGTCGTCCTGGACAACTTCGAGCAGGTCGCCGCGCAGGCCGCCGCCACGCTGGGTCGTTGGCTGCAGCGGGCGCCCGAGGCGACCTTCGTCGTCACGTCGCGCGAGTTGCTGCACCTGCCGGGCGAGGAGGTCTGCACTGTCGAACCGCTGCGCGTCGACACCGAAGCCGTGGACCTGTTCGTTGCCCGGGCCCGCTCGCGCCTGCCCGGGTTTCCCGTCGATGAAGACGTACGGGCCGAGATCCGCGAGGTCGTGCAGTTGCTCGACGGCCTGCCGCTGGCCATCGAGCTGGCTGCGGCGCGCGTGACGGTGCTCTCACTCGCGCAGATCCGCGCGCGGCTGAAGGACCGCTTCGGCCTGCTGGCGGGCGCACGCGGAGTCTCGGCACGCCGACAGACGCTGCGTGCCGCGATCGACTGGTCCTGGAGCCTGCTGATGCCTTGGGAGCAGTCGGCGCTGGCGCAGTGCGCGGTGTTCGAGGGCGGCTTCACGCTCGCTGCGGCCGAAGCCGTGCTCGACCTTCACGCCCTGCCGGACGCGCCGCCGGTGATCGACGTCGTGCAGTCGCTCGTCGACAAGAGTCTGCTGCGCACCTGGCGGCCGCCGGTGCGCCACGACCTCGCCGAGCCGTACTTCGGCATGTACCTGAGCCTGCACGACTACGCCGCGGACCGGCTGGCCGCGATGGGGCTGTCGGAGGCCCGGGCCGCGATGGAGCGTCACGGCCGCCACTACGCCGAGTACGGCACCGACGCCCGCATCGAAGGGCTGTCGATGCACGGCGGCGTCGAGCGTCGACAGGCCCTCGCATTCGAGACCGACAACCTGATGGCCGCCTGCCGGCGCGCCGCCGCCCGCGGCGACGCCGAGACGGCGGCGCTCGCGCTCGCCGCCGCCTGGCAGGTGCTGCAGCTGCGCGGGCCGTTCGGCGTCGTCATCGGATTGGCCGCCGGCCTCCTGGACATGGAGGGGCTGCGCCCCCCGGCGCGCGTCGGCGTGCTGTGCATCCAGGGGGATGCCTCGCGCAACCTGGGCCGGTCGGCCGAAGCCGCCGATCCCTTGTGGGCCGCGCTCGCCGAGGCTCGATCGGCGGGGGACCGTCGCGGGCAGGCGGCCGCGTGCCTGCGGCTGGGCATCCTGGCCAGCGATGGGGGCGAGAACGAACGCGCGCAGCGGCTCTGCGAGGAGGCGCAAGTCCTCGGCGCAGATCTCGGCGACCGCCTGCTGGTCGCGCAGGCTCTGCGCGAGCGGGGCATCATCGCCTACGACGCCGGCCGCATGGACGAGGCGAGGCAGCACTACGTCGCCAGTCTCGAACTGCGGCGAGAGATCGGCGACCGCCGTGGCGAGGCCGACGTGCTGAACAACCTCGGCGTCCACCACGCCTCCCAGGGGCGCATCCAGGACGCAGTCGTGTGCTTCGAGCAGGCGCTGCAGATCCACCGCGCCCTCGGCGACCGTCGCGGCGAGGGTCAGGCGCTCGGCAACCTCGGCTCGACGGCCATCGAGACCGGGGCCTACGAGCTGGCCGCGGAGCACTTCGACCAGGCCCTGCGCATCCACCGCGACCTCGGCAGCCGACGCCTGGAAGGCGTGACGCTGGGCAACCTCAGCTATACGCGGTTCGAGCAAGGGCGCATCGACGAGGCGCACGAGCTGGTCCAGTCGGCACTCGGAATCCACGCGGAGGTCGGCAACCGCCGATCCGAAGCCTTCGCCCTGCACCAGGCCGCAGCGATCCACACCAGCCGGGGCCGCCATGCGGAGGCAACGTCGTGCATCGACCGTGCCCTGGCGATCGCGCGCGAGACGGGCACTCGCGGCGTGGAAGGATGGCTGCTGCGCATCCAGGGCGACATGCTGCTCGAACGCGGCGACCCGCAGGCTGCGCGCGCCGTGTGGCAGCTGGCCGAGACAGCCCTGCGCGACGTGGGGGACCTGATCGAACTGGCCAAGCTGCAGTGCTCCATCGCCCACCTCCATCAGCGGGACGGCGATCCGGCCTCGGCCCGCCTCGCGCTCGCGGAAGCGGTCGCGATCGCCGGTTCCGCCCGCCTCGACGACCAGTCGGAGGTCGGCCGCCTGATCTCCGGGTTGCGCCGCGACCTCGAGACGCCTGACATCCCGTGCCCACCACCGAACGCTTCCTGATCGCGATGGCGATCATCTACACGCTGCCGTACCTGGTGTGGCGGCTGGCGCGCACCGACCACTGGGCGCCGCTGGTCGTGGTGCAGATCGTCGGCGGCATCCTGCTCGGCCCCGGCGTGCTGGGCGCGTGGCTGCCGGAATACCACACCTTCGTCTTCACGCCACCGGTGGTGCAGGCGTTGAACGGCATCGCGTGGTGGGCGGTGACGCTGTTCGTCTTCATCGCCGGCACCGAGCTCGACCTGCGGCAGGCCTGGGCGCACCGCCGCGAGACGGTGGTCACGGCCGGCCTCGCGCTGGGCGCGCCGCTGGCCGCCGGATGCGTGGTGGCGGCCGGCCTGCTGGCGCTGTCGTCCGGGTGGATGGGGCCGGGCGCGCAGCGCTGGCAGTTCATCGCCGGCATCGGCATGTCGTGCGCGGTGACTGCGCTGCCGATCCTGATCCTGCTGATGGAGAAGCTCGAGATCCTGCGTCAGCCGCTCGGGCAGCGCATCCTGCGCTACGCGAGCCTGGACGACATCGCGATCTGGGGCGTGCTGGCGCTGATCCTGCTCGACTGGGAGCGCGTCGGCCGCCAGCTGGGCTTCCTCGTGGCCTTCGGGGCGGCCGCATGGGCGGTGCGCGCGCTGCTGCCGCGGCTGCCGGTGCGCGACCGCTGGTACGTCGCGCTGATCTGGCTCGTGGCCTGCGCGTTCGGCTCCGACTGGTCGGGGCTGCACTTCATGGTCGGCGCCTTCCTCGCCGGCGCGGTGCTCGACGCCGAGTGGTTCGGCCAGGACGCGCTCGACGCCCTGCGCCACCACGTGCTGCTGGTCGTGATGCCGGTGTTCTTCCTCTCCACCGGGTTGCGCACACAGTGGGAGCAGGGTGGCGTTCTGGTGTTCGTCGCGGCGGCGGCGCTGCTGGCGGCCGCGGTGTCGGGCAAGCTGCTGGGCGTCGCGGCGGCCGGGCGGCTGCTGCGCTGGTCGCCCGGCGATGCCTGGCTGATCGGCTGGCTGCTGCAGACCAAGGCGCTGATCATGATCATCTTCGCCAACATCCTGCTGGACAAGGCGGTGATCACGAACTCGATGTTCACGGCGCTGCTCTTGATGGCCGTCGCCAGCACGATGCTGACGATTCCCGTGGTGGCGCCGCGCCTGGCCGGCGCGCAGGCGCTGGTCGGGCGCTCGCGCTAACTAACCGAGAGTCAGCGCGCGCCAGCGGCCTCGGCCAGCAACGCCACCATCCGGACCGGCTCGGTCACCATGGGGAAGTGCCCGGTCGCCATCTCCACCACCTTCCAGCCCTGCAGACCGCGCACGCGGGCATGGTGTGGCGCGGCGGTGGGGAACACCGGCGCCGTGCATGCGACGTAGGTGCGTGGCAACGCGGCCAGCTCGGCGTCGTCGTAGTCCACCGGGTCGTGGTACGCGCCGAACGGATGCAGCACCGAGCGGCGCAGCAGCCACGCGTGGTCGCCGCCCGCGAGGCCGAACACCGAGGGGTCCGGCGGTGGCAGGGCGCCGCCGTGGGCTCGCGCTGCAACCGCGCGGCCGCCGCGGTGATCACGATGCCGGCGTAGCTGTGGCCGACCAGCAGCACGTCGCGCGGCTCCTCGGCATCGATCGCCGCCAGCACGTCCTGCACGTGCATGGCGAGATCGATGCCGGGCGTGCGCAGGTGGGCCCGGTCGCCACAGCCGGTGAGCGTCACCGCGTGCGCCTCGCATCCCGCCGCCCGCAGCGGCGCCCGCACCCGCTGCCACACCCACGCACCGCCCCAGGCGCCGTGCACCAGCACGATCGTCTTCATCGCTGCGTCTCCAGGTCGGGGAAACGCGCGAGCCGGTCGTACAGCGCGGCGCGCGACATCTTCAGCAGCTTCGCGGTGGCCACGCGGTTGCCTCCGGTGGCCCGCAGCGCCGCGGCGATGGCAGCGCGCTCGACCTCGGCGACCTGGTCGGACAGCGGCCGCATCGGCAGCGCGCCGGGCGGGGCTGCCGCTGCGGGCGGCGGCGCGGCGAATACCGGCGCGCGCCGTGGGGCCGACGCTGGCATCGGCGCCGCCGCAGTCCTTTCCGACAGGCCCGACAGGCTCAGCGCCGGCCCGAAGTGCGCCGGCGTCAGCTGCGCGTCGTCGGTCATCAGCGTGGCCTGCTCCAGCACGTTGCGCAGCTCGCGGATGTTGCCCGGCCAGGGCTGCCGGGCGAGCAGGTCGAGCGCTTCGGCGGTCACGCCCTTGTGCGGCAGCCCGCTGCGCCGCGCGATGTCGTCCGCGAGTGCGTCGACGAGCGCCTCGAGGTCGTCCATGCGCTCGCGCAGCGCCGGCAGTCGGATCGGCAGCACCGCGAGCCGGTAGTACAGGTCGGCACGGAACGTGCCGGCTGCCACCATCGCCGGCAGGTCGCGGCTGGTCGCGGCGATCACCCGCACGTCGATGCGCTCGACGCGGTTGCTGCCCAGCGGCTCGATCTCCTGCTCCTGCAGCGCACGCAACAGCTTGCTCTGCAGCGGCAGCGGCATGTCGCCGATCTCGTCGAGGAACAGCGTGCCGCGGTCGGCCAGCTTGAACTTGCCGTCGCGGCCCTTGCGGTCGGCGCCGGTGTAGGCGCCCGGCGCGACGCCGAAGAACTCGGCCTCGAGCAGCGTCTCCGGGACGGCCGCGATGTTCACGCCGACGAACGGCGCACCGGCGCGCCGGCTGGCGGCATGGATGCCCTGGGCGAGCAGTTCCTTGCCGGTGCCGGTCTCGCCGAGCAGCAGTACGGTGGAATCGGTCGAGGCCACCCGCCGCGCCTGGCGCTTGGCTTCCAGCGCCGGTGCGCTGCTGCCGATGTAGCTGGCGACCGTGTGCTTGGGCCGCCGCTGCTCGGCGAGCTGGCGCTGCGCGCGGTCGAGCTCGGCCTGCAGCCGCACGAACTTGGCGATCAGCGGTTGCATCGTCGTCTCGGGGTGGTCCATCAGCACGATGCCGAGCGCGCCGATGCGCTCGCCGTGCTCGTCGCGCAGCGGCAGCCGGCTGACGAGGAACGTGCCGGCCTGGTTCGTCAGCAGGTCCATCAGGATGGGCTGCCCGCTGTCGACCACCTGGCCCATCATCGTGTTGGGCACCACCTCCTCGACGCGGCGGCCGACGAAGTCCCGCTCGTCGTGCCCCAGTGCCGGCAGGAAGCGCTTGTAGCCCTCGCTGATCCAGACGATGCGGTGGTCCCGGTCGACCAGCATCGAGCCCATCGCGGTACGGGCCAGCGTCTCCACCAGCGTGCGCGACGCGATGTCCAGCGCGCGCTCGATGTCCGGCAGCGCGGTCGGCAGGGCCTGGGTCGGATCTGGCACGGGCGCAGGCGGGTCAGGCGGCAAGGGGCGCGATCGGTGCGGGAGGGTACACCGGCGCCCGATCGGCGCCGGCCGGGCTGCGCAGGCCCTTGTCATTGCGTAATTATGTGATGCACAATCGCCGCATGGCCGACCCCATCCCCCTGCGCGGCATCTCGATGCACGACGGCGTCGCCGCGCGGCTGCGGGCGATGATCTTCGACCGCGAGCTGCCGCCCGGCGACTTCATCGACGAGAAGGCGCTCGCGACAGCCTGGCAGGTGAGCCGCACGCCGCTGCGCGAGGCCCTGAAGGTGCTGGCCGCCGAAGGCCTGGTCGAGCTGGTGCCGCACCGCGGATGCCGCGTGATCGAGCTCACCGACGACGATGCCGACGCGCTGTTCCCGGTGATGGCGCTGCTGGAGGGCCGCTGCGCCTACGAGGCCGCGCTGCACGCCGGCGACCCCGACCTGGCGCAACTCGCGCGGCTGCACCAGGCGCTGGAGGAAGCCGCTGCGGCCGGCGACATCGATGCCTACTACCGCGGCAACCACGCCTTCCACACCACGGTGCAGCAGCTCGCCGGCAACCGCTGGCTCGATCGCGTCACCGACGACCTGCGCCGCTTCATGCGGCTGATGCGTGGCCGCCAGCTGCAGTTCCCCGGTCGGCTGGCCGCGTCGCTGCAGGAACACCGCGACCTGCTCGCCGCCTTCCAGCGCCGCGACGCCCACGGCGCCGCGCAGCTGATGCACGACCACCTGCTGGCCCAGCTCGTCGCGCTGAAGGCGCTGCGCGCGCAGGTGGCCTCACCTCCGCCGTCCACCACGCGAAAGGCGACCGCCCATGCTCGATGAACTGCGGCTGGCCGCGCGCCGCCAGCGCGGCTCGCGCGACCTGCGCGCGCTGGTGCGCGGCTGCAAGCAGCTGCTGTCCGACCGCGGCGAGATGGGCGGCATGCCGGTGGCGCTGGAGGTGATCGAGCGGCTGGTCGATCTCGACGAGGACTGGCTCGATGCCTTCTTCGCCTACCTCGGCGAGGACCTGAACCCCGACCCGGCCGCCGTGCTGCGCGCCGCGCAGGCCTACCAGCAGCAACCCGATCCGGTGCTTCTGGCCGCGCTGACCGAGGCCGCCGAGCCGCCGCGCCAGGAGTTGCTGCGCCGGCTGAACCGCGCCGCCGGCGGCACCGCGGCTGTGCTGCGGCTGCGCCGCGCGCTGCTCGAGCGGCTGCCGCGCCATCCGGAACTCGCCGGCATCGAGGCCGACCTGCTGCACCTGCTGTCGAGCTGGTTCAACCCGGGCTTCCTGCAGATGAAGCGCGTCGACTGGCAGTCGCCCGCGCAGCTGCTCGAGAAGATCATCCACCACGAGGCGGTGCACCAGATCGACGGCTGGGACGACCTGCGCCGCCGGCTGCAGCCCGACCGCCGGTTGTTCGCGTTCTTCCACCCCGCCCTGCCCGACGAGCCGCTGATCTTCGTGGAAGTGGCCCTGCTGCCGGAGATGCCCGACGCGATCGGGCCGCTGATCGACAAGCGCTCCACGCCGCTGGAGCCCGACCGCTTCCGCGTGGCGGCCTTCTACAGCATCAGCAACTGCGAGCCCGGGCTGCGCGGCGTGTCGCTGGGCAACTTCCTGATCAAGAGCGTGGCGCTGCAGCTCAAGCGTGAGCTGCCGCGGCTGAAGACCTTCTGCACGCTGTCGCCGATCCCGCGCCTGGCCGCCTGGCTGCTCTCGAACCCCGACCTGCGCGCGCTGCCGGGCCTGGGCAAGGGCCGCGGCGACGCGCTGGAGGCCGCGCGCGAGCGGCTGCTGAAGCGCTGCGAGGGCGACCTGTCCGCGCTGCAGGCGGCCTCCGTCCACGAGCGGCTCGACGACGACGACCGCCGTGCGTTGATGGCGCTGGGCGCGGCGTGCCTGGCGCTGGTGTCGCCCACGCCGAAGGGCGACCCGGTGGCCCGCTTCCACCTCGACAACGGCGCGCGGCTCGAACGGCTGAACCTGCGCGGAAACCCGAGCCCGCGCGGCCTGAAGCAGAGCTTCGGGCTGATGGTGAATTACCTCTACGATCTGGACAGCATCGAAGCCCACCACGCGCGGTTCCGCTCGGGCGAGGTGGTGCGGTCCAGGGCCGTGGCGGCACTGCTCTGACCCTGGCGGGCGGGGCCCTGCGGCTCGCCCGGCGATCCGATCACACCGACATCCCAAGGAGACACGCATGACCCCCCGCTTCCCCGTGACCCGCCGCACCGCGCTGGCGGCCGCACTGATGGCTGCCGCCTGCCCCGCCGTGCTGGCCCAGGCCTCGGGCTGGCCGACCAAGCCCGTGACCATCGTCGTGCCGTTCCCGCCCGGCGGCGGCACCGATGCGTTCGCTCGGCCGCTGTTCGCCACGATGACGAAGAACCTCGGCCGCCAGTTCGTGATCGACAACAAGGGCGGCGCCGGCGGCACGGTGGGCGCCTCGGTGGCGGCCCGCGCCGCCCCGGACGGCTACACGTTCTTCATGGGAGCGGTGCACCATGCCATCGCGCCCAGCATGTACCCGAAGCTCGACTACAACATCGAGACCGACTTCGTGCCGGTGGGCCTGATCTCCAGCGTGCCGCAGGTGATCGTGGTCAACCCGTCGCGGGTGCAGGCCACCACGCTGCCGCAGCTGCTCGAATTCCTGCGCAAGAACCCCGGCAAGCTGAACTACGGCTCGGCCGGCAACGGCACCTCGCACCACCTGGCCGGCGAGCTGTTCAAGCTGCAGACCAAGACCTTCATCACGCACATCCCCTACCGCGGCGCCGGCCCGGCGCTGCAGGACCTCGTCGCGGGCCAGGTGGACATGATGTTCGACGGCCTCGGCTCCTCGGCGGGCCACATCCGCGGCAACCGCCTGCGCGGCATCGCCGTGGCCGCCGACAAGCGCGCCGTCGCCTTCCCCGACATGCCCACCGCCGCCGAGAGCGGCGTGCCCACCTACAAGGTCTCCACGTGGTCCGGCAT
>JAEUPB010000017.1 GCA_016789955.1 Rubrivivax sp.
GATCCTCGAGTCGCGCGGCCTGAAGGTCACCCTGCTCAAGCTCGATCCGTACCTGAACGTCGACCCGGGCACGATGAGCCCGTTCCAGCACGGCGAGGTGTTCGTCACCGACGACGGCGCCGAGACCGACCTCGACCTCGGGCACTACGAGCGCTTCATCACCACGCGGATGAAGCGCAGCAACAACTTCACCACCGGCCAGATCTACAAGAGCGTGCTCGAGAAGGAGCGCCGCGGCGACTACCTCGGCAAGACGGTGCAGGTGATCCCGCACGTCACCAACGAGATCCAGGAGTTCATCCGCCGCGGAGCGGGCGCCGACGACGCCACGCAGGTGACCATCGTCGAGATCGGCGGCACGGTGGGCGACATCGAGAGCCTGCCCTTCCTCGAGGCAGTGCGGCAGATGAGCCTGAAGCTCGGGCCGGCCAACAGCGCCTTCGTGCACCTGACCTACGTGCCCTACATCGCCGCCGCCGGCGAGCTGAAGACCAAGCCCACGCAGCACACGGTGCAGTCGCTGCGCGAGATCGGCATCCAGCCCGACGTGCTGCTGTGCCGCGCCGACCGCGAGGTGCCGGCCGACGAGCGCGAGAAGATCAGCCTGTTCACCAACGTGCCGCTGCACGGCGTGATCAGCATGTGGGACGTGGACACCATCTACAAGGTGCCGCGCGTGCTGCACGAGCAGGGCCTGGACGAACTGATCTGCATGAAGCTGCAGCTGCTCACGCGCCCGGCAGACTTGAGGCGCTGGGACAACCTCGTGCACGAGGTCGAGCACCCGCAGACCACCGTGCGCATCGGCATGTGCGGCAAGTACACCGACCTGTCGGACTCGTACAAGTCGCTGAACGAGGCGCTGCGCCACGCCGGCATCCACAACCACGCGAAGGTCGAGATCGAGTACATCGACGCCGAGTCGCTGAACGCCGGCAACGTGGCGCAGCTGTCGCGGCTCGACGCCATCCTCGTGCCCGGCGGCTTCGGCAAGCGCGGCATCGAGGGCAAGGTGCTGGCGGCGCAGTACGCGCGCGAGCACCGCGTGCCCTACCTCGGCATCTGCCTGGGCATGCAGGTGGCCACGATCGAGTTCGCGCGCCACGTGGCCGGGCTCTCCGGCGCCAACAGCACCGAGTTCGACCCCGAGACTCCGCACCCGGTGATCGCGCTGATCGAGGAGTGGCAGGACCGCGACGGCTCCATCCAGAAGCGCAGCGCCAGTTCCGACCTCGGCGGCACCATGCGCCTGGGCGCGCAGAGTTCCGACGTCAAGCCCGGCACGCTGGCGCACCGCATCTACGGCGACGTGGTCACCGAGCGCCACCGCCACCGCTACGAGGCCAACGTGCGCTACCTCGAGCGGCTGCAGCAGGCGGGCCTCGTGATCAGCGCGCTGACGCAGAGCGAGCAGCTCACCGAGATCGTCGAACTGCCGCAGGGCACGCACCCGTGGTTCGTCGGCGTGCAGTTCCACCCCGAGTTCAAGAGCACGCCGTGGGGTGGGCATCCGCTCTTCACGAGCTACGTGAAGGCCGCGCTGGACCACCAGCGGCAGCTGCGCGAACCGCCGGTCAAGGCGGTGGCCTGATGGAGCTCTGCGGCTTCGAGGCGGGCCTCGACCGGCCCTTCTTCCTGATCGCCGGCCCCTGCGTGGTGGAGAGCGAGCAGTTGCAGATGGACGTGGCCGGGCGGCTGAAGGAGATGACCTCGGCGCTGGGCATCCCGTTCATCTTCAAGAGCAGCTACGACAAGGCCAATCGGTCCAGCGGCGAGAGCTTCCGCGGCCCCGGCATGCAGGCGGGGCTGGAGATCCTCGCGAAGGTGAAGCGTGAGCTGCAGGTGCCGGTGCTCACCGACGTGCACACCGAGGCCGACGTGCCGGCCGTGGCCGCGGTGGTCGACGTGCTGCAGACGCCCGCTTTCCTGTCGCGCCAGACCGACTTCATCCGCGCGGTGGCGCAGAGCGGCAAGCCGGTGAACATCAAGAAGGGCCAGTTCCTGGCGCCCGGCGACATGAAGCACGTGATCGCCAAGGCACGTGCCGCGGCGCGCGAGCGGGGCCTCTCGGAGGACCGCTTCATGGCCTGCGAGCGGGGTGCCAGCTTCGGCTACAACAACCTCGTCTCCGACATGCGCAGCCTGGCGATCATGCGCGAGACCGGCGCGCCGGTGGTGTTCGACGCCACGCATTCGGTGCAGCTGCCCGGCGGGCAGGGCACGAGCAGCGGCGGCCAGCGCGAGTTCGTGCCGGTGCTGTCGCGCGCCGCGGTGGGCGTGGGCGTCTCCGGGCTCTTCATGGAGACCCACCCCGACCCCGCGCACGCGCTGTCCGACGGGCCCAACGCGGTGCCGCTGAAGCACATGCGCGCGCTGCTGGAACAGCTGCAGGCCATCGACCGCGTGGTCAAGTCGCAGCCGCTGCTCGAGCAGGCGTTCGACGCCTGATCCCTTCCGTTCACGCATCCGCCGAGCCCATGCCCCACGCCTACCTGATCGTCGAATCGAACATCACCGACCCCGAGGGCTTCAAGCGCTACATGGCCGCGGCGCCCGCCGCCGCCCGCGCCTTCGGTGCCGAGTACCTGGTGCGCGGCGGCCGCATGCAGGTGCTCGAAGGCGACTGGCATCCGCCACGCATGACGGTGCTGCGCTACCCGAGCTTCGAGGCCGCACTGGCCATGTACGACAGCCCCGAATACGTCGCCGCGCGGCAGATGCGCGCCGGCACCACGGCCTGCTTCAACATGGTCGTCGTCGAAGGCGTCGACGCGCCGCCGGCCTGATCGTCCGGGCCCGCCACCTCCACACCGTTTCGAACCACGCAAGGAATCGCATGAGCGCCATCGTCGACATCGTCGGCCGGGAGATCCTGGACAGCCGCGGCAATCCCACCGTCGAGTGCGACGTGCTGCTGGAGAGCGGCACGATGGGCCGCGCCGCCGTGCCCTCGGGAGCCTCCACCGGCAGCCGCGAGGCCATCGAGCTGCGCGACGGCGACAAGGCGCGCTACCTCGGCAAGGGCGTGCTGCGCGCCGTCGAGCACATCAACACCGAGATCAGCGAGGCCGTGATGGGCCTCGACGCCTCGGAGCAGAACTTCCTCGACAAGACGCTGATCGACCTCGACGGCACCGAGAACAAGAGCCGCCTGGGCGCCAACGCGACGCTGGCCGTCAGCATGGCCGTGGCGCGCGCGGCGGCCGAGGAGAGCGGCCTGCCGCTGTACCGCTACTTCGGCGGCATGAACGCCACGCAGCTGCCGGTGCCGATGATGAACGTCATCAACGGCGGCGCGCATGCCAACAACAACCTCGACCTGCAGGAGTTCATGATCCTGCCGCTGGGCGCCACCAGCTTCCGCGAGGCCGTGCGCCAGGGCGCCGAGGTGTTCCACGCGCTGAAGAAGATCATCGACGGCAAGGGCATGCCCACGTCGGTGGGCGACGAGGGCGGCTTCGCGCCGAACGTGCCCAGCCACGAGGCCGCGATCCAGCTGATCCTCGAGGCCATCGACAAGGCCGGCTACACCGCCGGCGAGCAGATCGCGATCGGCCTGGACTGCGCCGCCAGCGAGTTCCACAAGGACGGCCAGTACCACCTCGAGGGCGAAGGCCTGGTGCTGAGCGCGGCGGCGTGGACCGACATGCTCGCCAGCTGGGTCGACAAGTACCCCATCGTCTCGATCGAGGACGGCATGCACGAGGCCGACTGGGACGGCTGGAAGCTGCTCACCGAGCGGCTGGGGAAGAAGGTGCAGCTCGTCGGCGACGACCTGTTCGTCACCAACACGAAGATCCTGAAGGAAGGCATCGACAAGGGCATCGCCAACTCGATCCTCATCAAGATCAACCAGATCGGCACGCTGACCGAGACCTTCGCCGCCATCGAGATGGCCAAGCGCGCCGGCTACACCGCCGTCATCAGCCACCGCAGCGGCGAGACCGAGGATTCCACGATCGCCGACATCGCGGTGGGCACCAACGCCGGCCAGATCAAGACCGGCTCGATGTCGCGCTCCGACCGCATCGCCAAGTACAACCAGCTGCTGCGCATCGAGGAGGACCTCGGCGACGTGGCGCACTACCCGGGCCGGCGCGCCTTCTACAACCTGCGCTGAAGGCCGCAGGGCACAATCCTCGCCCACCATGCGCCTGCTCACCGTCACGCTCGCCGGCCTCATCGGGCTCGCGCAGGCGAGCCTGTGGTTCGGCAAGGGCAGCATGCCGGCGGTGATGCACCTGGAGCGCCAGTTGCAAGCGCAGCTCTCGGTGAACGAGGTGGCGCGGCAGCGCAATGCGCGCGTGGTGGCCGAGGTCGGCGACCTGCGCGAGGGCCTCGAGATGGTCGAGGAGACCGCGCGCCGCGAGCTGGGCATGGTCCAGCCCGACGAGGTGCTGGTGCAGTACACCGCCGCGCGCAAGTGATCCGCTGCTGACGATGGATGCGCTGCTCGGCGCGGCGGCGCCCCTGCTCGCCGAGGCCTTCACGCTGTGGGGCAGCCCGACCACCTGGCTGGAGGTGCTCGCGTGCGCGCTCGCTTTGGCGATGGTGCTGGCCAACATGCGCGTGGCCCCGGTGGCCTGGCCGCTGGCCATCGCCAGTTCGCTGCTCTATGCGCTGCTGTTCGCCAGCAGCCGGCTGTACGGCGAGGCCTCGCTGCAGCTGGTGTTCGTGGCGGTGTCGTGCTGGGGCTGGTGGCAATGGCTGCGCGGCCACGGCGACGACGGTGCGCCGCTGCGGGTACACCGGCTGACGGCACGCCAGCGGGCGCTGGCGGCGGCGGCCACGCTCGCCGCCTGGCCGCTGCTGGCGGTGGTGCTGGCCCGCGGCACCGACAGCGACGTGCCCTGGCTCGACGCGCTGCCCACCGTGGCCAGCGTCACCGGGCAGCTGCTGCTGGCGCGCAAGGCGATCGAGAACTGGCCGGTGTGGCTGGCGGTGAACGTCGTCAGCATCGGGCTCTTCGCCGTGAAGGCGCTGTGGCTGACGGTGATCCTTTACGCCCTCTTCGCGGTGCTGTCGGCCGTCGGCTGGCGTGCCTGGCAGCGACTGGCGGCCGCGCCGTGATCGTCGCGATCATCGGTGCCGAGAGCACCGGCAAGAGCACGCTCGCCACCGCGCTGGCCGAGCGCGTGCGCACGCTCGCCGGACTGCGCTGCACCTGGGTGCCCGAGCACCTGCGACGCTGGTGCGACGAACGCGGCCGCACGCCGCGGGCCGACGAGCAGGCGTCGATCGCCGATGCCCAGGCGGCCGCGATCGACGCCGCCGCCGCCGCGCACGATGTCGTGATCGCCGACACCACGCCGCTGATGACGGCGGTCTACAGCCGCATGCTCTTCGGCGACGACTCGCTGGTGGCCGACGCGATCGCCTTCCAGCGCCGCTGCGCCGTCACGCTGCTGACGGCGCTGGACCTGCCGTGGGAGCCCGACGGACTGCAGCGCGACGGCGAGCATGTGCGCGAGCCGGTCGACGGCCACCTGCGGGCGCTGCTGTCCACGCACGGCCTGGGGTGGTCGGTGGTGGCAGGCCGCGGGCCGGCGCGGGCCGATGCGGCGCTGGACGCCCTCTCGCCGCTGCTGGCGGCACGCGGCGCCGACCTGCGGGCCCGCCTGGCCGTACGCAACGCCGACCCGTCGGCCGCCCGCTGGACCTGCGTGCGCTGCGACGACCCCGGTTGCGAGCACCGCAGCTGGCGGCTGGCGCGCGGCGGGGCGTAGCCGGCCGTCGGCGCCGCACCGATCAGGGCGCCGACAGCGCCGATTCGACGATGCGCGCCGCCAGCGGCGCGGCCACCTCGTTCAGGAAGCGCGGGAAGTCGACATGCGCGTCGTCGTCGGCACGGTCGGACACCGCGCGCACCACGGCCAGCGGCACGCCGAAGTCCAGGCACACCTGCGCCACCGCGGCGCTCTCCATGTCCACCGCCAGCGCCTCGGGCAGCTCGCGCTGCAGCCGCGTGCTCTCGGCGGCCGACGACACGAAGCGGTCGCCGCTGACGATCAGGCCTTCGAGCGGCTCGCCATGCTCGCGCCGCACGGCGTCGGCGAGCCGGCGCGACCAGGCCGCATCCGCCGCCAGCCGCGAGACGCCGCGGCCCGGCAGTTCCCAGCGCGGGAAGATCGGCGACGCGTCGAGATCGTGCTGCAGGAAGCCGGTGCCCACCACCACGTCACCGACGCGCACGCCGGCCCCGATGCCGCCGGCCACGCCGGTGAACAGCAGCGCCGTCGCACCGTGGCGCTGCAGCAGCAGGGTGGCGGTGATCGCCGCGGCCACCTTGCCGATGCCCGACAGCACCAGCACCACGTCGCGGCCGGCCAAGCGCCCGTGGTGCCAGTCGCGCCCGGCGTGGCGCTCGCGGCGGTGCGCCTGCAGCCGCGCCAGCAAGGCCGCCTGCTCCTCGGGCATCGCGCTGACGATCGCCAGCGTCATCGCCACACGCCCGCGGCCACGACGATGACCGTGCCGATCACGAGGTTCACCAGCACCCACGCGCGGATCGGCACGAGGTGCGCCGCCGCATCGGCCGGCGCGCCACGGTCCAGCGCGGCGCACAGCCGCGGGTAGAGCGCGTGGCGGATGCCGCCGAAGATCACCAGCATCACGAGGCCCCCAACGAGCATCAGCCACAGCGACGGCGCCAGCGTCCAGCCGCGACGGGCCGCCATCGCCAACCCGGTCCCGACCGCGATCAGCGCCGCGCCCGCGACCCACGCGAAGAAGCGCCCCAGCACCGCCCGCATCAGCGCGAGGCGCTGCGGCGGCGGCTCGATCACCGCGAGCGAGGGCCGCAGGCAGAAGTGCGCGAACACCATGCCGCCGATCCACACGATGGCGGCCAGCAGGTGCGCCGTTCTCAGCAGGGCGTCGAGCATCGGGGCATTGTGCGGGCGGCAAGGGCCCGCCGTGTCAGCGGGCGGAATCGCCGCTGCCCTCGGGCGCGCGGCCATGCGCCTGCAGCCGGTACGACGACAGCAGGTCGCCCCACCACAGCCCGAGTCCGCGCAGGAACGCCGCCCGGGCCCGGCCGTGGCGCACGGGATGGTCCTCCGGGATCGCAGCCCAACCCCGGTGCACCACCCGCACCTGCGTGCCCTCCTCGCGCGGCTCGAAGTGCACGAGCACCTCGGTCTGCTGCTCCCGCGTGAAGGTCGTGCTGCACCAGGTGAACGCGACGTGGTGCGGCGGCTGCCAGGCCGTCACGCGCCCCACCTCGACCAGGTGCCCGCCCATGTCCTCGAACAATCGGCCGCCGACGCCGGCTTCCAGGTGCATCAGGCTCGCCGCGGCACCCGCGTTGCGATAGCGTACGCCGCGCCGCCACCAGGCATCCAGCCGGGTCGTGAAGAGCTCGAAGGCCCGCTCGCACGGCACCCGCACGTGCACCTCGGCGCGCACCTCGTCGCCCGCGGGCCGTTCCGGCGTCATCTCGGGCGTCTCGTTCGGCCCGCGCCCGGTGTCCGCGGGTCTTCCGGCGGCGCGGCTTGCGGCACCGCCGGCCATGTCGGCGCCGGGCCTGGTCGCGGCATCGCTGCCACACCCTCGGCGTAGTCGCGGAACGCAGCCAAGTGCTCGCCCCAGGCCTGCTCCACCTCGGCGAGCCAGCCCCGCACCGGCTCCAGCGCCAAGGGGGCAAGCCGGTACACGCGCACACGCGCGTCGGCCTCGACGCCTTCATCGGTGACCACGCCGGCCCGCTTCAGCACACGCAGGTGGCGGCTGAGCGCGGGAGCGCTGGCGCCGACGCGCGTGGCGAGTTCGCCCGCCCGCAAGGGTGCGCGCACCAGCGCGCGCACGACCGCACGCCTCGTCGGATCCGCCAGCGCGGCGAACGCGAGGTCCTCGGCCGCCGCGGTCACCGCGCCGCCGCCGGCGGATTGCGCAGCCGCTGCGTCACCCACCACAGGTGCCCTTCGGGATCGAGCGCGCCGTAGCTGCGATCGGCCCAGTAGTCGTCGCCGTAGTCGTGCACCGCGGGCTCCTCGACGATCACCGCGCCGGCCGCGCGGGCGCGTGCGCAATGCGCGTCGGCGTCGTCGACGAAGAACATCAACGTCTGCGTGCCCTGGCCGCCGAGCGAAGCCGGACTGCGAAGCGAGCGCTTCCATACACGCTCGGATGCAGGGTCCTCCTGCGAGACCATCAGCAGGCCGTCGCCGTACTCCATCTCGCAATGCTCGACGCGGCCGCCCTCGCCTTCGACGCGGAGGCGCACGGTGAAGCCGAAGGCGCGGCCGAGCCAGTCGATCGCCGCGGACGCGTCGCGGTAGACGGCGCAACTCGAGAAGCGGGGCCAGTCGGGTGGGGTGGGTTGCATGGGTGGCGGTCTCCAAAACTAGTTAACGAACTTGCCAATGATTGCCTCGCTCTGCAATCTAGTCAACCGCTCCGACGCGGAACGCAGGCGGAACGCGTGGCCGCGCACAGTGCCGCCGCGCACCCCCCTCCGCCACCACCTGGACCTCCGCCATGCCCACCGCCCCGAGCTTCGATCCGACCGCTTCCGCAGCAGGCCGCCGCCAGTGCCTGCGCCCCACCCCGGCCATGGGCTGGGGACTGGCGACGCTGGCGGCATTGACCCTGCTCGCCTCCGGCTGCACGCAGCCCCGCGCCTCCGAGGTGCCCGCGGCGCTGGCGCCGCCGGCCGAACAGCGCTACGCGATGTCCGTCACGGCGCGCGGGGTGCAGGTCTACGAATGCCGCATCTCCGCCGACGGCAGCGCCGCCTGGACCTTCGTGGCGCCCGAAGCAGAGCTGTACGACGCGAGCGGCGCTGCCATGGGCCGCCACGGTGCCGGCCCGCACTGGGAAGCCGCCGACGGCAGCCGCATCACCGGCCAGGTGCGGGCACGCGCCGACGCCCCGGCGCCCGGAGCGATCCCGTGGCTGCTGCTGTCGACCACCCCGAGCGGGCCGCAAGGCACCTTCGCCCGCGTGCGCAGCGTGCAGCGCATCGACACTGCCGGTGGCGCGTCGCCCACGTCGCCCTGCACCCGGGAATCGGTGGGCGCGGTCGCGCGCATCCCCTACACCGCCCGGTACCGGCTGTACGCGCCGGTCTGAGGCGCACGCACCACGCCCGGTCACCCCACCACCGGCAGCCGCACGACGAACTCGACGCCGTCGTCGGCATTGCGCGCCCCGATCGTGCCGCCCATCTTCGCGAGGTAGGTGCGGGCCACGAACAGCCCTTGCCCGCGGCGCTCGGCGCCGGCGCCGACGTCGGCCGCGGAGTCGACGCCCGACACGCCGTACTCGAAGATGCGGTCGAGCATCCCCGGCTGGATGCGGCTACCGCGGTTGTGCACCGTCAGCTCGGCCATCGCGCCGTCGCGGACGAGTCGCATCGTGATCGGTGTGCCGGGCTCGCGATGACGGTCGGCATTGCGCAGCACATGGGCCACGGCGTCCTCGAGCGAATGCACGTCGCCGCGCACCGGCACCGGCTGGCCCGGCGAGAGGTAGGCCACGTCGTGCAGCGCCGCGTAGGCGGCGTTGGCGGCCACGTCGCGCAGGAAGGCGTCGAGGTCCATCGCGGCGAGATCCAGCGACGCCGCGGCGATCGCCTCGCTCGGAGGCGCGCTGCCGTAGAGCACGCGCACCGCCTGCTGCATGCGCTGCACGTAGCGGCGGCTCGGGTCGTCGCCGCGCCCGTGCAGCGCCAGCAGCGATTGCAGCGGCGACATGATCTCGTGCCCCACCGCATGCCACAGCTCGCGCTGCTGCGCGGCGCGCACGTGCTCGAGCCGCACGCCTTCGCGCACGCGCGCCAGCAGTTCGCCCAGCGTGCCGGCGAGGATGCCGAGTTCGTCGGGCCCGCGCAGGTCGGCCACCTCGAGGTCGCCCAGCGGCGGTTCGGGCTGCGCATCGCGCAGGCGGTGGCTGAGCGTGGCCGCGCGCCGCGTGAGGATGGCCATGCGGCGCATCAACCCGATCTCGATGAGCAGCCAGCCCAGCGCCAGTGCGCCGAGCATCGCGCCGACGAACCATGCCAGCCGCGTGGCCGTGGCCCCGAGGCTGCGGTCCACGCTCGCGGGATCGCCCTCCAGCCGCACGCGGAACGATCCGACCGGCGTGCGAACCTCGTCGTCGGCACGCACGGGCATGCCTGCGCCGTGTGCCGGCTGCCCATCGGCCACCGGCAGATGATCGATCAGCCGCACGAGCCATGGCGAAGAGGTTGCGGCCGAGCCGTCGTCGGCGCCGCGCAAGGTGCGCAGCAGGCTCGCACCGGGCGCCGGGCCGCTCCCGCCGCCGAGCCGCTCGATGGTGAGCGTCTCTCCCGCACCGAGGCGGGCCGCGAGATCCTGCAGCGCGAACGGCGCCTGCGCGCCGGGCGCCACGCTGTCGAAGAGCACGCCGCCGCCCGGGGCCACCCACTGCAATCGCAGGCGCACCTGCGCCAGGTCGGGCGGCGGCCAAGTCCCCGGCAGCCGCTGCGCCAGCGCATCGCGCCACGGCTGCACCGGCACGCGGATCGACAGCAGCGTGCGCCGCGCGCAGTCGGGCAATGCGGCCTGCGCGTCGACGCACTCGCCGTCCTGCCACAGCCAGCCGCGGAAATCACGGTCGGGTCGCGCGCGGACGTCGAGCCGCTCGGCGGCTCCGGCAAAGCCGGTCAGCCGGCCGCGGAGCGCGCCGCCGATGCGCTGCGCCGGCGCGTCACCCGCGGCCTCGAACGCGGCCGTCCACGCCTCGGCGATGCCACGAGCCTGCACGTCGATGCGGGCGCGGTGCACGGCATCGATCTCCAGCCCGCCGCGCTCGCGAGCGACGGCCGGCCGCGCATGGAAGCTCGCCACCAGGTACACGAAGCCGCCGGCCCAGCCGCCATGGCCCACGGCGGCGCAGAGCTGCGCGCCGCCCGGATACTGCAACGCGCAGCCGCTGGTCTCCACCGCCTGGCGCGCCTTGAACGGATCGTCGAAGTCGATCGCCGAGAAGGGCAGCAGCAAGGGTGCCAGCCCCGTGGCATCGGATGGGGCCGGCGCCACCGTGCCCGCGTTGAGCAACGCGAGCTGCCCGCTCGGGTGGCGCAGCTGCGCGACGATCGCCGCCAGCGTGCGCCCGAAGCCGTCGACGTAGCGCTGCCGGCTGCGCTGCTTCTCCTCGGCCAGCAGCGTCACCGCCAGCGCCAGCGTGGCCAGCGTCAGCAGCACGAACACGCCGCGCACCAGCAGCCGGCGCCGGAAGGCCGCCAGCGGCAACCGCGGCAGCGTCATCGCCGGCAGTGCCGACAGCGTCACGGGCCCCAGCTTCACGCCGAACTCACCCCACCCAGCGGAAGCCGCGCATCGGCACGTTCTCGATGCCATCGAAGGCCGGATCGATCTCGCGGAAGGCGTCGCGGATGGTGGCCACGTGCTTGCGCACGTTGTCGCGGTTGCGGCCGCTCTTGACCACGTCGTACAGGTCCTCGTAGCTCACCACCTGGCCTTGCCGCTCCATCAGCACCGCGAGGATGCGCTGCGCCGTCAGTGGCAGGTTGATGCGCTGGCCGCGCCAGGTGGCGCTGCGCTGGCGCAGCGGGTCGAGCTGCGGGGCCTCGCGGGCCGGCGCAGCGGAGGCCGGTGCCGCTGCACCGGCGCGCGTGCTGCGCAGGATGTCGAGGAAGGTCTCGATGAACTCGGCCTCGTCGAAGGCCGTCTTCTGCAGGTAGTCCCAGGCGTCCAGCGCCTTCATGATGCTGCGGTAGATCGCCGCGGGCATCGCCGAGACCACGAGCACCGGCGTGCCCTGCTGCAGCTTGTTCAGCGTGTTGATGATCGCCACGCCGGCATGTCGCTCGCGGCCGAGCTCGATGTCCAGCACCACCACCGCGTAGCGTTCGCGCTGCAGCGCCGCCTCGGCGCTGTCGCGGTCGTACCACTGCTCGATCACGATCTCCGGCCGCGCCGCGTGGATCCAGCCGGCGAGTTGGTGGCTGGTCGGGCGGTCGTCCTCGATGACGGCGACTTTGATCGTCATGGCGCGGCCATTGTGTCGGCGGCGGGGCGCCGCGGTCGCGCGGTGCCGCGGAGTCTTCCTTCCGCGGCCGGCGGTGCACTGGGGTGGCGATCGCGTTGTGGCTTCCAGGGGGTCTGCGAATCATCGGTCTCGAGCTGAACGAGGAGAACGCCATGCTCGAACGACTGCAGACCTTGATCCCGAACCCCCTGCCCCGCCCCGGGCGCCGAGCGGCGGTCGCCGCCGCCGTGCTCGCCGCCACCGGCACCGCGATGTGGCTGCTGGCCACGCACCCCCCGGTGCAGACCGTGGCGCCTGACGAGGTGGTGCTGCGCACCAACCGCTACACCGGCGAGGTGAGCCGCCACCGCGAAGGCACGCTGGCCGTGCTCGCCGGCGTGCACGAGGTGCGGCGGCTGTCGCTGCGCGACCGCAGCTGGCACGCCGAGAGCCTGGCGCGAGCCGACGGCCGCGCGCCGGCGCAAAGCGTGGAAGGCCTGTCGCTGGGCCTGGAGCTCACCGTGCGCTGGGCCGTCGACGCCGAGCAGGTCGGCCGCGGACGCACGCTGCCCGAGGACATCGGCACCGAGCTGATCGAGCCCGCGGTGCAGGCCGTGGTCTACCCGCTGCTGGCCCGCCACGCGGTGCGCGAGATCTTCTCGACGCAACGCGCCGAGATCCAGCAGCAGATCGAGACCGGCGTGCGCACGCGACTGGCCGGCCAGGGCCTGGTGTTGCGCGCGGTGCAGATCGGCAATGTCGACCTGCCGGCCGACTACAAGCGCGGCCTCAACGGCCTGCTCGCCGAAGGCCTGGCCACCGAGAAGATGCGCTACACGCTGGAGCTGAAGGACAAGCGCGTCAAGGAGACCGAGCTCGACGCCGCGGCCGACCGCGTGCGCCGCGAAGGTGCCGCCGAGGCCGCCGCGCGCGAGCAGGTGATCGCCGCCCGCGCGCAGGAGGAGGCGATGAAGCACGTGCTGCCGCTGAAGCAGCGCCAGGTCGAGCAGCGCCAGCTCGAGGCCGAGGCCGAGCGCGTGGCGCGGCTGAAGCTCGCCGAAGGGGCCGCCGCCGCGCGCCGCATCGAGGCACAAGGGGAGGCCGACGCACGCCAGAAGCTCGCCGACGCCGAGGCCTATCGCGTCGCGCGGCTGGGCGTGGCCACCGCCGAGCAGATGGCCCGCGAAGGCGTGCTGCTGACGCGCCACCCGCTGCTGATCCAGAAGACGCTGGCCGACAAGCTGTCGGACAAGGTGCAGGTGATCATCGCGCCGCCGCCGGCCGATGGCGGCTTCATCGGCAACGTGCTGCTGGGCCAGGCCGCGAAGGCCGGCGAGGCCGCTGAGGCAAGCCCCACCGGTGAGAAGGAGCAGTGACCATGGCGAACCTCGACTGGAAACTCGCGCTGGTCACGCTGGCGGCGATGCTCGCGGCGGCGGTCACGATCCACGCCGATGCGGCGCCGGCGCCCGCCGCATCGCCGGACGCGGCTGCGGCCAGGACCGCCGCGCCGACAACGCCCGACGCCGCCCTCGTGGTCGTCGACGGCACCGCGCTGCGCGCCGCGCCGCGCGACGACGCCCCTCAGCACACGCTGCTGTGGCGCGGCGACGCTCTGGAGCTGCGTGGCGAGCGCGGCGAGTACCTGCAGGTGTGGGACCACGGCCGCGAACGCGGCGGCTGGGTGCGGCGCACCAGCGTCCATCGCCTGCCGGCCGACGTGCCGCCAGCCGAGTTGCGCGCCGTGCTCGGCTTCGTGCGCGATCTGCCCGGTGCCGAGGCGCTGGGCCTGGCGCTGGCGGGCCAGTTCGTCGCCGCGGCACCGGCCGACGCGCTGCGCGGCCCGGCGGGCGCCGATGCGCTCGATGCCGTGGGGATGCTCGCCGAGCGGCTGGCCGAACGTGCGTCGGCGCCGCCGTCGCCGCGGCTGGCCGAACAGGCCGCGCTGTCCGGGCATCTGGATGTCGCGCAGCGCCTGGGCGTGCGTTTGACGAGCCGCGAAGTCGACGCGACGACCGGCACGGCCGCCCCGACCCTGCGCGTCTGCTACGACGGCGATGCCTGGCGGCGGCTGCTCGCCCACGCCGCGGCCACGCCGGAGCAGCGCGCGCATGCGGCGCTGAGCCTGACGCGCGAGGCCTGCGCGCCGGAGATCCTCACGCCGTCGGCCCGCGAGCAGCACGACGCCTGGCGCGCCGGCGTCCTCGACGCGCTGCCGGCTGCCGACCTGCCGCCGCTGTGGCGCCAGCGCGTGGCCGTGCGCCGCACGGCGGTGTGGGCGAGCCTGGCCTTCGCGCGGGCCCGCCGCGGCGACGCCGACGGTGCGCGCGAGGCCTCGGAGCGCTCGTTGGCGGCCCTCGCCGACGTCGACCGCAGCGACCTCGCCGATGACGAGCTGGCGCAGTACAACCGCGCCGCCCTGCGTGCCAACGCCGTGCGCTGGGCCGCGGCCACCGTGCCGGCGTCGCCTTCGGCCGCGGCGCGACTGGCCCTGGAATCGATGCCCGACGGCCAGACCTGCGTCGGGCTCGTCGATGCGCGCGCGCCGGCGTCCGCGCCGCTCGTACGCCGCTGCACCTGGGGCCACGTGTGGGCGGCCTCGGCCACGCTGAACCGAGAAGGCAGCGCGCTGGCGCTGGCGGTGCAGCCCACCGACGGCTGGCGCGAGCTGTGGGTCTTCCGCCGCAACGGGCCGTCGCGTGGCTGGACGCTGCAGGTGCTGCCGCCGGCCCCGGCCACGCCCGGCCTGGGCTACGCCGAATTCGCCGGCTGGGTGCCCGGCGGCCAGCAGCTGCTGGTGGCGCGCGAGGCGATCGCAGAAGGCCGCACCGTGCGCCGCTTCGAAGTGCTGAAGCTCGACACGCTGACACCCGAGCGCAGCGCCTTCGATGCCGCCGCGCTGGGCGCCTTCACGCGCTGGCAGGACGCGCAGTGGAAGCGCTCGTCGCTGGCGCTGCGGTGGTGACGGCCCGTCGCAGACACCACGGCACGACGGAAGCTGCAGCCCTGCATCCTTCGTCGACAAAGCTTGCAGTGCATACGGAATGCCGGCCCTCGTCAACCAGCGCCGCCCCGAGGTGGCGACGCCCCGGCCACCCCATGGCATGCCGATTGCGGAAAGCCGCTGCATCACCATCGGCCGCGGAGCTGCACCATGACCCTCCACCGCATCCCCTTCGACGCGTTCGGCACCCGGTGCCACGTGGTGCTCGACCAGCCCTCCGTGGGAGCGGCTTGGATCGATGCCACGGCCGCCATCGACGAAGTCCAGCGCATCGAGCGGACGTTCAGCGCGATGGCCCCCGGCAGCGTCGTGGCGCGGCTGAACCGGCAGGCCGGCGGCGCCGCCCTGCGCGTCGACGACGAGTGCCTCGCGCTGCTCGACGAAGCCGACCGGCTGCACCGCAACAGCGGCGGCCTGTTCGACCCCACGGTCGGCGCGTTGCGGCGCGCCTGGAACTTCCACGTGCCCGACCTGCCGCTGTGGCAGGAGGTGCAGGCGGCGCTGCGATCGGTGGGCTGGCACCGCGTCGAACGCGACGACGCGCTCGTGCGCCTGGCGCAGGCCGGGATGGCGCTGGACCTCGGCGCGCTGCTGCGCGGGTACGCGGTCGATCGCGCGGCGGCGCTGCTGCAGTCGCTGGGCGTGCGGCGCGGCTACGTGGAGATCGGCCGGCGCGACGTGCACGTGATCGGCCCGCAACCCGACGGCCGCCCGTGGCCGCTCGAGCTGCACGACCCGCGCTGGCCCGAGGGCACGTTGCCCACCGTGCCGGTGTCGCGCGGCGGCCTGAGCACCAGCACCGACGCCGCGCAGGCCATCGTCGTGGGCTCGCGCCGCTACTGCGACCTGCTGGACCCGCGCAGCGGCTGGCCGGTGTCGAGCTGGCGCCATGTCAGCGTGGCGGCGCCTTCGGCGATGCAGGCCGGCGCACTGGCCACGGTGGCGATGCTGGCGCGCGGCGAGGCGCTCGCGCGGTTGGCCGCGAGCGGCTTCGACCATCTCGCCATCGACGCCGAGGGCCGCACCTATGCCCGCGGCGCCGCGTGGCGAGCCACCGAGGCACGCGAGGCCCCGGCCGACGTGACGGACACGAACGCCGGCGGCCCCGGCCTGCTGCGCCCCGTGCCGCAGGCTGCGGCCGGCGGTTCCGGCTGGCGCCGCTACTGGGGCGGCCCGGTGCGGGTCAGTGGCGGCCGGGCGTCACCGGCGGCTGGTCTCGCGGCGGCGTGAACATCTCGCCGACGTCCACCGCGTCGAAGCGGTACTGCAGCCCGCAGAACTCGCAGCCCACCTCGACCATCCCGCGCTCGGCGATCAGGCTGTCGCTCTCGTCGCGGCCGAGGGACTGCAGCATCGCCCGCACGCGGTCGCGCGAGCAGCTGCACGCATAGCGCGGGTGCAGCGGCTCGAAGCGCCGCACCTGCTCCTCCCAGAACAGGCGGTGCAGGATGCGGTCGGCCTCCAGGCCGAGCAGCTCGTCGCGGGTCAGCGTGGCGGCCAGCATCGCGATGCGGTTGAAGCCTTCCGAGAGGCCGATGTCGTCCTCGTTGCGGCGCGCGGCCTCGAGGTTGACCGAGCCTTCCACCGGCAGCCGCTGGATCAGCAGCCCGGCAGCGATCTCGTCGTTCGCCGCCAGCACCAGCCGCGTGTCGAGCTGCTCGCTCTGCAGCATGTAGTGCTCCAGCACCTGCTGCACGCGCTGCAGCGGCTCGCGGCGGTCGCCGTGCAGCGGCACGATGCCCTGGTAGGGCTGCTGCCCCGGCAGCTTGTCGCGCGGGTCCAGCGTGATCGCGCAGCGGCCCTTGCCGTGCACGTTGAGCATCGCCTCGAGCTGCGCGCCGGCCGGCACCTCGCCCACCACGGTGGCGGTGGCGCGGAACGCGAGGTCGGGCTGGATCTCGGCCACCGCGAGCTTCACCGGCCCGTCGCCGAAGGCCTGCAGCACCAGCGCGCCGTTGAACTTGATGTTGGCCTGCATCAGCACGCCGGCCGCGGCCATCTCGCCGAGCAGCTCGCGCACCTCGGGCGGGAAGGGGCCCACGGCCGCACGGCGGCGCAGCGCCTCGCGCCAGCTGTCGGTGAGGCGCACGAGCATGCCGCGCACCGGCAGCCCCTCGAACAGGAACTTGTGCAGCTCGGACATCAATCGGCCCGCGTGGCCGTGCGGCGGTGGCGCTCGGCGAGTTCCACGTAGTGCGCGGCGCTGCGCGCGATGCGCGCGATCTCGTCCGGTTCCAGCGGCCGCACCACCTTGGCCGGACGGCCCATGATCAGCGAGCCGGCCGGGAACTCCTTGCCTTCGGTGACCAGCGATCCGGCGCCCACCAGGCAGTTCGGGCCGATCACGGCGCCGTTCAGCACGATGGACTGGATGCCGATCAGCGTGCCGTCGCCGATGGTGCAGCCGTGCAGCATCACCTGGTGGCCGATGGTGCAGCCGCTGCCCACCGAGAGGTGGATGCCGCCGTCGGTGTGCAGCACGCTGCACTCCTGGATGCTGGTGCGCGCGCCGATCGTGATGCGGTCGTTGTCGCCGCGGATCACGGTGCCGTACCAGACGCTGGCACCCTCGCCGAGCTCGACCTGACCGATCACGGCGGCGCTGTCGGCGACCCAGGCGGTGGCGGCGAGCCGGGGCGCGTGCTGTTCGAAGCGGTGGAGGGCCATGGTGTCGTGGGGCGGGGTCGTCTTGCAGGATGGGCCCGTCGGCGCGGGGCAGGCGGGCATTCTGGTCCAATCCCCTCCGTGCAATCCCGACCCGAAGAACCGCACCCCGACGGCGTGCGGATATCAAAGCTGATGACCGAGCGGGGCCTGGCGTCTCGGCGCGAGGCCGACGAGTGGATCGCCGCCGGCTACGTGCGCGTGCGCGGCGCCGTGGCGGTGCTCGGCCAGCGCGTCGCGCCCGACGAGCCGATCGACATCGACCCGCGCGCCCGCACGCTGCAGCAGCAGCGCGTGACGGTGCTGCTCCACAAGCCGATCGGCTACGTCAGCGGCCAGGCCGAGGACGACCACCAACCCGCGGTGGTGCTGGTGCGCGCCGAGAACCGCTGGCGCGAGGACCCGACGCAGCGGCAGATCCGCTTCCACGCCGGCCACCTGCGCCACCTCGCGCCGGCCGGGCGGTTGGACATCGACTCCACCGGCCTGCTCGTGCTGACGCAGGACGGCCGCATCGCACGCCTCCTGATCGGCGACGACTCGCGCGTGGAGAAGGAGTACCTCGTGCGCGTGCAGCACCTGCGCCCCGGCCGCCTGCCCGACAGCGAACTCGAGCGGCTGCGCCACGGCCTCGTGCTCGACGGCGTGCCGCTGAAGCCGGCGCGCGTGAGCTGGCAGAACGAGGACCAGCTGCGCGTGGTGCTGCGCGAAGGCCGCAAGCGGCAGATCCGCCGCATGTGCGAGCTGGTCGGGCTGAAGGTGGTGGGGCTCAAGCGCGTGCGCATCGGCAGCGTCTCGCTGGGCCCGCTGCCGCCCGGGCAGTGGCGCTACCTCGGCCCGCACGAGCGCTTCTAGTGTCGGCAGCGCCCGTCACCCCATCGGCGCGCCGGCGGCCGCCGCTGAGCCACGCGATGGCCGCGGCCACGCTGGCGCTGCTGCTGGGCCTGCAGCCGATCACCTCCGACACCTACCTGCCGGCGCTCCCGGCTCTGACGCGTGCGCTGCACGCCACGCTGGCGCAGGCGCAGCAGACCATCGCGCTGCTGATCCTGGCCTTCGGCCTGGCGCAGCTCGCGTGGGGCCCGCTGGCGGATCGCCACGGCCGCCGCCCGGTGCTGCTGGCCGGCCTCGCGACCTACGTGGTGGCCTCGATCGGCTGCGCGCTGTCGTCGGACATCGCCGCGCTGATCGCGTGGCGCGCGGTGCAGGGCGCGTGCCTGGCCGCGGCCATCGTCATCGCGCGGGCGATGGTGCGCGACCTGTACGAGCCGCACGAAGGCGCGCAGGTGATGTCGGTGGCGCTCTCGGGCCTGGGCGTGATCGCGCTGCTGGGGCCGCTGACCGGGGGCGCGCTCGCGGCGCTGGTGGGCTGGCGCTCGACGCTGGTGCTGATGGCGGTGGCCGGCGCGGCGGCGCTGGCCTTCATCGCCTGGCGCATGCCCGAGACGCTGGCGCGCCCCAACCCCGACGCGACGCGGCTGGCACCGCTGGCGCGCACGTGGTGGCGCATCGCGACGCACCGGGACTTCATCGCCTGGGGCCTGCTGGTCAGCTGCACCTACGGCGGGCTGTTCACGATGCTGGCCGGCTCGTCGTTCGTCTACATCGAGATGCTCGGCGTCTCGCCGGCGGGCTACGGCGCGGTGCTGGCGAGCTGCTCGGCGGTGTACATCGCCGGCACCTTCGTCGGGCGGCGGTGGATCGCGGCGCTGGGGCTCGTCGGCGCGGTGCGGCGCGCGGCGGTGCTCACGCTGGCCGGCGGCCTGGGCGTGGCCGGCTTCGCGATGGCCGGTGTGCACACGGTATGGGCGCTGCTGGTGCCGTTCTGGATCTTCATGTTCGCGCACGGCACGCACCAGCCGGTGGGCCAGGCCGCGGTGGTGGGGCCGTTCCCGCAGCACGCGGGCACTGCGTCGGCGCTGGCCGGCTGCGTGCTCGCGCTGATCGCCTGGGGCATCGGCGCGTGGCTGGGGGTGGCGCTCACCGGCGTGCTCCCGTTCGCGCTGACGATCGGCTTCTGGGCCGCGGCCACGGCGGCGGTCGCGTGGACGCTGGTGTCGCGGACGGGCGCGCGGCGTGCGGCGGGCGGCGGGTCTGCGTCGGCCGCCACCGCAGACAGCGCCCCGGCGGAGGCCGCGTCGCGATGAAGGGCCTGCTGCTCGTCGGCCCCACGGCGTCGGGCAAGAGTGCGGTGGCGATGGCGTTCGCGGCACAGCAGCCGATCGAGATCGTCAGCGTCGATTCGGCCCTGGTCTACCGCGGCATGGACATCGGCACCGCCAAGCCCTCGGCCGCCGACCGCGCCGCGGTGCCGCACCACCTGATCGACATCGTCGACCCCACCGAGGCCTACTCGGCCGCACGCTTCGCCGCCGATGCCGTACGGCTGGCCGGCGAGATCCGCGCACGCGGCAAGCTGCCGCTGCTGGTGGGCGGCACGATGCTGTACGTGAAGGCGCTGCGCGACGGGCTCGACCCTATGCCCGAGGCCGATCAGGCGGTGCGGGCCGCGCTCGATGCGGAAGCGGCCGAACGCGGCTGGCCCGCGCTGCACGCCGAGCTGGCGCGCCTCGATCCGGTCACCGCCGCGCGGCTGGCCCCGCACGACGCGCAGCGCATCCAGCGCGCGCTGGAGGTGGTCCGCACGAGCGGCCGGCCGCTGTCGGCGTGGCATGCGCGCGGCGGCGATGCCGGCGCCGAAGCGCGGATCGCCACCGCCGATGCCGACTGGCCGATCGTCTCGCTGGAGCCCGACTCCCGCGCCTGGCTGCACGCGCGCATCGCCGAGCGCTTCGACGCGATGCTCTCCGCCAGCTTCCTCGACGAGGTGCGTGCCCTGAAGGCCCGTGGCGACCTGCATTCGGCGCTCCCGGCCATGCGCGCCGTGGGCTATCGCCAGGCCTGGGCGGCGCTTGAGGCCGGCCCGCTCGACGGCCTGCGCGACGCCGGCATCGCCGCGACGCGGCAGCTCGCCAAGCGGCAGCTCACGTGGCTGCGCTCGATGCCCACGCGCACGGTCGTCGCCTGCGACGCGCCCGACGCCACGGCGCGCGCGCTCGACGCGCTCGGCGCGCGGGCCCGGTCCGCATGCTGATCCTCGACGGCATCGGCAAGGCCTACGCCGGCACGCCCGTGCTGCACGGCGTCTCGCTGGAACTGCGCGCCGGCGAGTTCGTCGCGCTGCTCGGTGAATCGGGCGTCGGCAAGTCGACGCTGCTGAACTGCATCGCCGGCCTCGACGACGTGGACACCGGCCGCATCGTCATCGACGGCGCGGAGCTGCACACGCTCGACGCAGACGCCCGCGCGCTGCTGCGACGTCGGTTGCTGGGCTTCGTGTTCCAGGCCTTCCACGTGCTGCCGCACCTGTCGGTGGCCGAGAACGTGGCGCTGCCGCTGCTGCTGCTGGGCCGGCGCGACCCGGCGCGCGTGCAGGCGCTGCTGGCCGCCGTGGGGTTGCAGGGGCTGGGCGAGCGGCTGCCGGCGCAGCTCTCGGGCGGGCAGCTGCAGCGCGTGGCGATCGCCCGCGCCGTCGTGCACGGCCCGCGCCTGATCCTCGCCGACGAGCCCACCGGCAACCTCGACCCCACCACCGCCACGCGCGTGCTCGACGTGCTGCACGAGCAGGTGCACGGCGCCGGTGCGGCCTGCCTGCTGGTGACCCATTCGCAAGCCGCCGCCGCGCGTGCCGATCGGGTGCTGCGGCTCACGGCGGCGGGCATCGAGGCCGCGTGAGTCCGGTGAACGGCCTGACGATCCGTGTGTTGAACGGGTGCACGCTGCGCGTGCTGTGGCCGCTGGTCTGGCGCCAGTGGCGGCACCAAGCGTGGCGGCAGGCGGTGGTGGTGCTGGCGGTGGCCCTGGGCGTGGCGCTGGCGTGGTCGGTGCACGTGATCAACCAGTCGGCGCTGGCGGAGTTCTCGTCGGCGGTGCGCTCGGCCAACGGCGAGCCCGACCTCGTGCTGCGCGGCGCGGCCGGCCCGTTCGACGACGCGCTGCACGCCCGCGTGGCCGGCAGCGAGGCGGTGCAGCTCGCCAGCCCGGTGCTGGAGATCGACACGCATGCGCGGCGGCCGGGGGCTGCCGCTGCCGCGCCGGCGAGTGCCGGCCTCGCCAGCCTCGGTGCGGGTTCCGCCGACCGCACGCCATTGCGCCTGCTCGGCGTCGACGGGCTGGTGGTCGCCGCGCTGGCGCCCGACCTGATGCCGCGGCCGGCTTCGTCGAACGACCGCTACGGGCTGTTCGACGAACGCGCCGTCTACCTGAACGCCCCGGCCCGCCGCCAGCTCGGGGTGACCGACGGCGACGAGGTGCTGCTGCGCCGCGGCGCGCAGTGGATTCCGCTGCGCGTGGCCGGATCGGTGGCTGCGGCCGGCACGCCGATGGCGGTGATGGACATCGCCGCGGCGCAGACGGCGTTCGGGCTCGAAGGGCGGCTGTCGCGCATCGACCTGCGCCTCGTGCCCGGGGCCGATGCGGCCGCGCTGCAGGCCGCTTTGCCGGGAAACGTGCGCGTGGCGCGCGCCGACGATGCCGGCGAGCGGGCCTCGGCGCTGTCGCGTGCGTATCGCGTCAACCTCACCGTGCTGGCGCTGGTGGCGCTGCTGGTCGGCGGCTTCCTGGTGTTCTCGGTGGTGAGCCTGTCGGTGGCGCAGCGCACGCCGGCGCTGGCGCTGCTGTCGGTGCTGGGCCTCACGGCGCGCGAGCGGCGCGCCTGGGTGCTGCAGGAGAACGCGGTGCTCGGCGCCGCGGGCAGCGTGCTCGGGCTGCTGCTGGGCACCGGGCTCGCATGGGCGGCGCTGCAGTGGCTGGCCGGCGACCTCGGCGGCGGCTACTTCCCGGGGCTGGTGCCGACGCTGCAGCTTTCGCCCGTGGCGGCGATGGCGTTCTTCGCGCTCGGCGTGGCCAGCGCCGTGGCCGGGGCCTGGGTTCCGGCCCGCCACGCGGAAGCGCTGCCGCCCGCGCAGGCGCTGAAGGGCCTGGGCGTGGGCGATCTGCCGCCGCTGCGTGCACGCTGGCCGCTGGTGATGCTGCTCGGCTCGCTGCTGCTGGCGCTGGCGCCGCCGGTGGGCGGGCTGCCGCTGGCGGCCTATGCCTCGGTGGCCTTGCTGCTGTTCGGCGGCGTGGCGCTGGTGCCGGTGGCCGTGCAGGCGCTGCTGGCCGGGCACCCCACGCCGCACGGCGCCGCCGCGCTGCTGGCGGTGCGGCGGGCCGACCACCAGCGGCACGCGGCCACGGCCGCAGTGGCCGGCGTGGTGGCCAGCCTCGCGCTCTCGGTGGCGCTGACGGTGATGGTGGCGAGCTTCCGCAGCGGCGTGGCGAGCTGGCTCGACCAGGTGCTGCCGGCCGACCTCTACGCCCGCACCGCCGGCAGCGGCGCCGCGGCCGAGCAACCGTGGCTGGACGACGCGACCGTCGCACGCGCTGCCGCGCTGCCCGGCGTCGTGCGGCTGCGCGCCACGCGCGTGCGGCAGCTCGTGCTGGCGCCCGACCTGCCCGCGGTGGGCCTGATGACGCGTCCGCTGGCGGGCGTGGACGCGTCCGCCGTGCTGCCCCTCGTCGGGCCGGCGCTGCCCGCGGCCACGCTGCGGCCCGACGAAGTGGGCGTGTACGTCAGCGAGGCGATGGTCAGCCTGCACGGGGCGGCGCCCGGCCGCACGATCGAGCTGCCGCTGGGCGGCCCGCGCGGCGTGCAGCCGGTGCGCGTGCTGGGCGTGTTCCGCGACTATGCGCGGCAGTTCGGCACCGTGGCCATCGACGACGGCGACCACCGGCGACTGACCGGCGACCGGCTGCACAACGAGCTGGCCTTCTGGCTCGCGCCGGGCACCGACGTCGCGGCCGTGCAGCGCGGTCTGCGCGAGCTGCTGCCCGACCCGTCGCTGGTCGACTACGCCAGCGCGGCCGAGCTGCGCAGCCTGTCGCTGCGCATCTTCGACCGCAGCTTCGCCGTCACCACCTACCTGCAGGTGGTGGCGGTGACGATCGGCCTCGTCGGCGTGGCGGCGAGCCTGTCGGCGCAGGTGCTGGCACGGCGCAAGGAGTTCGGGCTGCTGGCGCACCTGGGCTTGCGCCGCCGCGAGGTGCTCGGCCTCGTGGCCGGCGAGACGGCCGTGTGGATGGCCGCCGGCACCGGCGTCGGGCTGCTGCTGGGGCTGGCGGTGAGCGTGGTGCTGGTGCACGTGGTCAACCCGCAGAGCTTCCACTGGACGATGGCGCTGGTGCTGCCGCCGTGGCGGCTGGCCGCGCTGTGTGCGGCGGTGCTGGCGGCGGGCGTGGCGACGGCCGCGCTGTCGGCACGCGGCGCCACCGCGCGCTCGGCGGTGCTGGCGGTGAAGGAGGATTGGTGATGGGCCCGCAGCGCCGAGCGCTGCTGGGTGGGGCCCGCCGAGCGCTGCTGGCTGCGACCGGCCTCGTACCGCTGCTGGGCCTGGCGCCGATGGCTGCAGGCGCCGAGCCGGTGCGCCGCGGCCGCGCGCTGGTGTTCCCGCGCGACCACGGCGCCCACCCCGACGCGGCGATCGAGTGGTGGTACGCCACCGGCTGGCTCGGCGCCTTCGACGCCCCGACGCACGGCTTCCAGGTGACCTTCTTCCGCAGCCGCACACCGATCGACGCGGCCGGCTCGACGAGCCGCTACGCGCCGCGCCAGATCCTGTTCGCGCACGCCGCGCTGACCGACCTCGCCGCCCGCACGCACCGCCATGCCGAGCGCATCGCGCGCTGGGACGGCCGCCGCCTCGAAGCCCCCGCATTCGCCGCCGAAGACGACGCGCGCGTGCGCATCGGCGCCTGGACATGGCAGCGCGAGGACGGCCCGCCGGTGCGCTGGCGGGCGCGCCTGCCCGGCGACCCGGCGCTGGACGTGACGCTCGCCCGCACGCAGCCGGTGCTGCTGCAGGGCGACGCCGGCTGGTCACGCAAGGGGCCCGCCGAGGTGCAGGCCAGCCACTACTACAGCGAACCTCAGCTGGCCGCCGAGGTGCAGACCGGCACCGGCGCCCAGGCCGTGCGGCGCGGCGGCCGCGCCTGGCTCGACCACGAGTGGAGCGACGTGCTGATGCACCCCGAGGCCGTGGGGTGGGACTGGATCGGCATCAACCTCGCCGACGGCGGCGCGCTCACCGCCTTCCGGCTGCGTCGCGCCGACGGCACCGCGTTGTGGGCCGGCGGCAGCCTGCGCGACGGCCGCGGCTCGCTGACCGTGTTCGGGGCGGCCGACGTGACCTACGCCGCCAGCGGCCGAGCGTGGACGAGCCCGGCCACGCAGGCCCGCTACCCGGTGCAGTGGACCGTCACCACCCCGGCCGGCCGCTGGCAGGTGGCGGCGCTGCTCGACGCGCAGGAGATCGACGCGCGCGGTTCCACCGGCACGATCTACTGGGAAGGCCTGGCCGAGCTGCGCGACGAGCGCGGGCAGCGCGTGGGACTGGGCTACCTGGAGATGACGGGATACGCGGAACGGTTGCGGCTGGGCGCGTAGCCCCGCCCACCCGAACCGAGCTACAGCGGCCCGGCCGCCTGGTTGTCGCCCACGCCGCTGGAGGCCGGGCGCGACAGGTCGACCGGCGCGGCGCGCACGCTGTTGCCACCGGCCTGGCGCGACGCTTCCAGCGCCGACTCGGCGTCCTGCATCAGCGCCGAAAGCTGGGCGTGCGCCGGCCGCACCGTGGCCACGCCGGTGCTCACGGTGATGCGCAGCCGCTGGTCCTGCCAGGGCACCTCGAGCTGCTCGGCGCGCTCGCGGATGCGTTCGGCCACGTCGAGCGCGCCGGTGGCATCGGCCTGCGCCAGCAGCACGGCCAGCTGGGCCGGGCCGTAGCGCGCCAGCGCATCGGCACCGCGCAACGTGGGGGCGACGCTGGCGGCGAGTTCGCGCAGCACCGCGTCGCCGGCGCTGCTGCCGCGCAGGTCGACCAGGCGGCGGAAGCGATCGACCTCGACCAGCACGATGCCGGTACCGCTGCCGTAGCGGCGGGCCCGCGCCCATTCGCGTTCGGCCAGCGCCAGGAAATGCGCGCGGTTGGCCACGCCGGTGAGCATGTCCAGCGTGTCGAGCCGGGAGAGCAGGTCTTGCGCCCGTTCGAGCTGTCGCGCCAGCTTGACCAGCAGCACCGAGACCGGCAGCACCAGCACCAGCAGGCCGACGGCCGCGGCGATCGCGGGAGCTGCCGCACCGATGGGCGCCAGCGCCTGCGCCAACCCCCAGGCCAGCGCCGCCGCGGCACCGGCGGCCACCAGGCTCAGCAGCAGGCCGCCGACGAGCGGGCTGACGCGGGTGATGCCGGGCAGCGGCAACGACAGCGACGCCGGCGCGTCGGCAGCGCCGGCCGCGGGGCGGGGAGCCGATGCATCGCGCGGGGCGGCGTCGGGGGTGCGGGTGGGTTCGGGCAGGGCCATCGGGACTTCAGCCTGGGAGGCTATTCGACCACAAGCCGGCGGCGTGTGCGCACCCCTCGATCGCACGGATCGCGCCAGGGATACCTGAAAACGACAGCGCCGTGACAGGCGCCCGCACCGCGCCCCGCCGGCGGCGGCTGCCTACACTCGCGCATGGTCGCTGCCACCACTGCCGAATCCGATCCGCCCGACGCTGGCATCCCCGCCGACCCTTCCTCCGACGCCAGCCCCAAGCGGCAGCAGGTGCAGTCGCTGTCGGGCCTGCTGCCGTTCATCCGCCCGTACCGCGGCCGCATCGCACTGGCCGCGCTGTTCCTCGTCGGCGCGGCCGCCAGCACGCTGCTGCTGCCGGTGGCGCTGAAGATGCTGATCGACCAGGGCCTGGTCGCCGCCGATCCCGGCGCGCGCATGCTGGCGCTGCGCGGCCACTTCCTCGAGCTGTTCGCGGTGGGCGTGGCGCTGGCGCTGTTCTCGGCCGGCCGCTTCTACATGGTGACCTGGCTGGGCGAGCGCATCACGGCCGACCTGCGCAACGCCGTCTACGCGCACGTGGTCGGGCAGAGTCCGGAGTTCTTCGAAACCACCAAGACCGGCGAGGTGCTGTCGCGGCTGACCACCGACACCACGCTCGTGCAGACGGTGGTGGGCTCGTCGTTCAGCATGGGGCTGCGCAACGTGGTGATGGGCATCGGCGCGCTGGCGATGCTGATCGTCACCAATCCCTATGTCATGACGCAGGTGCTGGGCATCCTCGTGGTGGTGGTGCTGCCGGCGCTGGTGTTCGGCCGCCGCGTGCGCAAGCTCTCGCGCGCCAGCCAGGACCGCATGGCCGACAGCAGCGCCATCGCCGCCGAAGTGCTGGGCGCGATCCCCGTGGTGCAGAGCTACGTGCAGGAGCGGCGCGAGGCGGCGCGCTTCGACGCCTCCACCGAGGCCGCGTTCGCCACCGCGCGCAAGCGCACGCGGGTGCGCTCGGCGCTGGTGGCGTTCATCATCAGCGCCAGCTTCGGCGCGCTGCTGTGGGGCCTGTACCAGGGCACGCAGGCGGTGCTGGCCGGCCGCATCAGCGCCGGCCACCTCGGGCAGACCGTCGTCTACGTGATCATCTTCATCGGGGCGGTGGCGGTGCTCTCGGAGGTGTGGGGCGACCTGCTGCGCGCCGCCGGCGCCACCGAGCGGCTGATGGAGCTGCTGTCGGCGCGCTCGCCGGTGGCCGAGGCCGCGCGTCCGCAGGCGCTTCCGCCGGTGGCCGGCGGCTCCAGCGTGGCGTTCGAGCACGTGCTGTTCCACTACCCGTCGCGGCCGAAGGTGCCGTCGCTGGCCGACTTCACGCTCGAGGTGCACCCCGGCGAGACGGTGGCGCTGGTGGGCCCCAGCGGCGCCGGCAAGAGCACCGTGCTGCAGCTGCTGCTGCGCTACTACGACGTGCAATCGGGCACCGTGCGCGTCGACGGCGTGCCGGTGCGCGAGGCACGCCTGGCCGAGCTGCGCGGCCGCATCGGCATCGTGCCGCAGGAGAGCACGGTGTTCTCCACCAGCGCGCTGGAGAACATCCGCTACGGCCGGCCGGATGCCAGCGACGACGAGGTGAAGGCCGCGGCGCGAGCCGCCTTCGCGCACGACTTCATCACGGCGCTGCCGCAGGGCTACGACACCTACCTCGGCGAGCGCGGCGTGCGCCTGTCGGGCGGGCAGCGCCAGCGCATCTCGATCGCGCGCGCGATGCTGAAGAACCCGCCGCTGCTGCTGCTCGACGAGGCCACCAGCGCGCTGGACGCCGAGAGCGAGCGCATGGTGCAGGCCGCGCTGGAGGCGGCGATGCGAGGCCGCACGACGATCGTCATCGCGCACCGGCTGGCGACCGTGCTGCGCGCCGACCGCATCGTCGTGCTGGATGGCGGCCGCATCGTCGACATCGGCACCCACGCCGAGCTCGCGGCGCGCGGCGGGCTGTACGCGCGGCTGGCGTCGATGCAGTTCGATCTGCAGCACGCGGCCTGATTCCCGCCTGCGCTGCTCAGGCCCTCAGGCCATCTTTGCGCGCCGCAGCTTCTCCAGCAGCTCCTTGCCCGACGCGTTCTGCTTGAGCCGCTTGGCCAGCGCCTCGAGCTTCTTGCGCACCGTCGCCTCGTCACCCTGCATCGCGTCGGCCACGGCCGAAGCTTCCTTCGCATCGAAGCCGAGCACCGCGGCGGCCTTCCTGCCGTCGACCGCCTGCACGCCCAGCTCCTTCACCTCCTTGGCCCAGCGCGCGGCGCCGTCACGCAGCACCTCGCACGGCTGCCACACCTTCAGCGCGGCGTCGAGCTGCTCCTGGATCGCGCGCCGCTTGCCGGCGGTGAGCGCCGCGCCCTTGCCCAGATGCTGCGCGGCGAACTCGCGGTGCACGCGCTCGCCTTCGCGCCACAGGCGCTCGAAGGCGTCGAACGCCTGCTGGAACGAGCCCTTGGCCTTGTTCAGCGCGTTGGCGTCGCGCGACTTCGCCGCCGCGAGCGCCTGCTCGTGCAGCGGCTTCAGGCGGCCGTGCTGGGCGGCGAGCGCATCGCTGGCCTTCTTCAGCTCGGCCGCCACGTCGCCGATCGCCGCGTCGGCAGCCTTGCCGGCGGCGTAGGCTTCCTCGGCCTTCTCGATCGTGCGCGCGATGTCGCCGCGGATGTCCTTCAGGTCGGCGAGGTCCTTCTCGACCTGCGCCTCCCACACGCCGAGGTCGCTCAGCAGCTTCTTCGCCTGCTGGGCGGCCTCGCCGCCGTCGCGCAGCACCGGCTCGCCGGCCTCCTGGGACTGCTTCATCATCGGGAGCACGGTCTCGCGCAGGAACTCGATGCCCGCCTTGGCCTCGGCGGAGACCTCCTTCATCGCGGCGCGGTCGAACGACTCGATCGCGGCGTCGGCGCGCGTGCGCAGCCGTCCGGGCGACCCGGGCCGGTTGTAGAAGTCGCCGAGCTGCTTGCGGGCGGCCATCAGCCGCTCGCGGCAGGTGTCGACGGACGATGACGAGGCGGTTTCGGACATGGCGGCTCCTGGGGGCGGGGGGGGGTGGATGGACGGGCTCCATGCTCGGCGCGACCGTCCCGCGAGTCCCGGGGCGGATGTCCCGGCAGCGGCGCAACGTCTCCGCGTCGGGCCCGGGACACCGGGACGGCGGTCCCGCCGCGCCCGGCCGCAGCGGCCCGGCTGCCGATAATCCGCCCATGCCCATCGCCTCCCCGTACGACGACCTGATGCGCCACGTGCACCGGCACGGCGTGGCCAAGAGCGACCGCACCGGCACCGGCACGCGCAGCGTGTTCGGCCACCAGATGCGCTTCGACCTCGCTTGCGGCTTCCCGCTGATCACGACGAAGAAGGTCTACTGGAAGGCGGTGGCGGTCGAGCTGCTGTGGTTCCTGCGCGGCGACGACAACGTGCGCTGGCTGCACGAACACGGCGTGACGATCTGGGACGAATGGGCGCGCGCCGACGGCGGCCTCGGGCCTGTCTATGGCGTGCAGTGGCGCAGCTGGCCCACGCCCGACGGCGGGCACATCGACCAGATCGCCGACGTGATCCGCCAGATCCGCGGCAACCCCGATTCGCGCAGGCTGGTGGTCAGCGCGTGGAACGTCTCCGAGCTGCCGAAGATGGCGCTGGCGCCGTGCCACGCGTTCTTCCAGTTCTACGTGGCGCCGGCGCCGCAGCCCGGCGGGCGCGGGCGGCTGTCGTGCCAGCTGTACCAGCGCAGCGCCGACATCTTCCTCGGCGTGCCGTTCAATATCGCCAGCTACGCGCTGCTCACGCACATGGTGGCGCAGCAGTGCGACCTCGACGTCGGCGAGTTCATCTGGACCGGCGGCGACTGCCACCTCTACGACAACCACCGCGAGCAGGTCGAGCTGCAGCTGACGCGCGAGCCGCGCCCGTCGCCGACGCTGGTGATCAAGCGCCGGCCGCCGACGATCTTCGACTACGCCTATGAGGACTTCGAGATCGTCGGCTACGACCCGCATCCGCTGATCAAGGCGCCGGTGGCGGTGTGAAGCGGCTACCCGTGCGGCGAGGCCCGCGATGATCCTCGGCCTGATCGCCTCGGTGGCCCGCGACGGCGCCATCGGCCGCGGCAACGCGCTGCTGTGGCGCGACCCCGAGGACCTGCGCCATCTGCGCGCCACGACCATGGGCTGCCCGGTGCTGATGGGCCGCCGCACGTGGGAGTCGCTGCCGCCGAAGTTCCGCCCGCTGCCGGGCCGGCGCAACGTGGTGCTGACGCGCCAGCCGGGCTTTGATGCCGCCGGCGCAGAGGTCGCGGCCGGCCTCGACGCCGCACTGGCTCTCGTGGCCGACGCCCCGCGCGTGTGGGTGCTGGGCGGCGCCGAGCTTTACGCGCAAGCGCTGCCGCGCGCCGATGAACTCGTGCTCACCGAGATCGACGCGACGTTCGAAGGCGCCGATGCGCACTTTCCCGCGTGGCGCCGCGACGACTGGCACGAAGTCGAGCGCCGCCCCGGCACCGGCGCCGACGGCATGCCATTCGCGATCGTCACGTACCGGCGGCGCGGCCGCTAACCCACCGGGCCGCCCATGGAGCCTTCGAAGACCGACGCGGTCGCTCCGCGCGAGAGCGTCGCGCAGTGGCTGGGCCTGAACCGTGCCGCGCTGGCGGTGCTGGTGGTCATCTTCTGCATGGGCCTCAGCGAGGAGGTCTGGGCCAGCTACCTGTCGCTGCACCTGGCCGACAAAGCCGGCTCGATCCGCCAGGCCGCGGTCTATGTCGGCCTGATCGCCTTCGCGCAGAACATCCTCGAAGGCTGCGGCTACCTGATCGGCGGCTCGCTGGCGCACCGCATGGGCGCCCGGCTGGCGCTCGCGGTCTCGGTGTTGCCGCCGGCCGTCGGCTTCGGGCTGATCCTGGTGGCGCCGTCGCCGTGGACCATCGTCATCGGCGCGGTGCTGATGACGAGCTGGGAGCCGCTGTCGCTGCCCGCCACCTTCGACGTCGTCGGCAGCGAGGTGCCGAAGAACCGCCGCACCATCGCCTTCGCGCTGCAGAGCATCCAGAAGCGGCTGCCCAAGGTGATCGGCCCGGCGCTGGGCGCAGCGCTGTTCGTCTCGGTGGGCTACTGGGCCAACGTGGTGGCGGCCTTCGCGCTGCTGGCGCTGGCACTCTCGATCCAGCTCGCGCTGACGCGCCGCATGACGCCCAAGTCCGAGCCTGCACGGGTGCCGTTCGCCCGCATCCTGAACGACATGCCGCGCGAGCTGCGCCAGCTGCTGGGCGCCGAGATCCTGATCCGCTGGGGCGAGTGGTTCGTGCGCAGCTTCGCCGGGCTGTACGTCTACCAGCAGCTCACCGTCGAGCTGGGCTGGCTGCCCGCGCCGGCCGCGGCGATGGTGGGAACGCTGGTGGCGATCGGCAACTTCACCGCGCTGGCCACCTACATCCCGGTGGCCAAGTGGGTGGACAACGCGCCATCGCCGCGGCCCTTCATCGGCCTCACGTTCCTGCTGTTCGCGCTGTTCCCGATCTTCCTCGTGCTGCTGCCCAAGGCAGCCATGGGCGTCGGGCTGTCGGCCGTGGTGGGCCTGGTGGCCACCTACGTGCTCAACGGCCTGCGCGAGATCGGCGAGCCGGCGCGCAAGGCACTGATCACCAGCGGTTTCCCGAAGGAGGTGCGGGCGCGCGCCGTGGGCCTGTACTGGGGCCTGCGCTCGTTCGCCTTCTGCCCCGCGCCGCTGCTGGCAGCGTGGCTGTGGCAGGAACTCGGCCCGGAACGCACCTTCCTCGCCGGCGGGGTGATCGGCCTGCTCGGGACGGCCTGGTTCGCCTGGAGCGGGCGGCGCCTGCAAGCCTGAAGCCAGGCGGCGCTCGAGTGCCGGGGTGGGGTGTCAGATGCCGGGCTGCTGCCGGCGCGTTGCGGTCCATTGCGCTGTTGGACTTGTCCATGCCGTGCAGCAAGGCCGAGGGCCGGGCAGGGCCCCGGGCTCAGACGCTCGGCCTTGCGCGGCGCTTCGCGCCGCGTCCCCTGCGATGCTCGGTCGCCTGGCCCGCGTCGGAACTCGCTGCGCTCCTGCGTCGCTACGCTCGAACAATCGACGCGAGTCAGATCACGAAGCGCGCCTTGCGGCGCGCGGCCAGTCGCCCTGCGTTTCTCGGGAGCCTCGCGATTCGCCCCAGGCCCTGCCCGACCCTCGGCCTTGCCACCACCACCGCGTCACACGTGAGCCGCGCACCACCGTCGTCTCAGCAAGGCTGTGGGTGGGCCCTCGCGGCGGCGAATATCGAGACGCCCGAGAAGCGCAGCTTCTTCGACCGCGCGCCGCAGGCGCGCTTCGTGATCTGACTCACCGCGATTG
>JAEUPB010000078.1 GCA_016789955.1 Rubrivivax sp.
AAGGGCCCACTCGGTGTTGCAAAGCCTCGCCGGGTCACCCGACCCGGCTGCGCTTCGCGCCTTGACTGGGCCCTTTCTGGGGCCGCACGCGGGCACATTCATTTGGGAAACACCCTCTGAGGCGGCGTGCGGAGCGGAGGCGACGCCTGCCGATAATCCGCCGCATCTCCACGCAGTTCGAACACCTCCCGCCATGACCGCTACCCGCCCGCGCCCGGCCGGCCACGTCCTCGTCGAAGCCCTCGTCGCCCAGGGGGTGCACACGGCCTTCGGCGTGCCCGGCGAGAGCTTCCTGGCGGTGCTCGACGGCTTCCACGAGCACCGCGAGCACATCCGCTTCATCGCCTGCCGGCAGGAAGGCGGCGCGGCGTTCATGGCGGAAGCGCAAGGCAAGCTGTCGGGGCGGCCGGGCATCCTGTTCGTCACGCGCGGGCCGGGTGCGACCAACGCGAGCATCGGCATCCACACCGCGTTCCAGGACTCCACGCCGATGGTGGTGTTCGTCGGCCAGGTGGCCTCGGACCAGCGCGACCGCGAGGCCTTCCAGGAGATCGACTACCGGCAGATGTTCGGACCCGGCACGCTGGGCCTGGCCAAGTGGGTGGCCGAGATCGAGAGCGCCGACCGGTTGCCCGAGTACGTGGCGCGCGCGTTCCACGTGGCGATGCAGGGCCGCCCAGGCCCGGTGGTGCTCTCGCTGCCCGAGGACATGCTGACGAAGGCGACCGCCGCGCCGGTGCTGCCGCGCGCGGTGCCGGCGCAGGCCTGGCCGGCACCCGGTGCGCTGGTTCAACTGCGCACGATGCTGATGGAGTCGCGCCGGCCGCTCGTCATCGCCGGCGGCGGCGGCTGGGATGCCGAGGCAGCGCGCGCGCTGGAACGCTTCGCGCAGAACTGGCAACTGCCGGTGGCCAACGGCTTCCGTTTCCAGGACACCTTCGACAACCGCCACCGGCTGTACGCCGGTGACGTGGGCATCGGCATCAACCCGAAGCTCGCCGCGCACGTGCGCGAGGCCGACTTGGTCATCGCGCTGGGCGTGCGGCTGGGCGAGATGACGACCTCGGGCTATACGCTGCTGCAGCCGCCGCGGCCCGCGCAGAAGCTCGTGCACATCCACGCCGGGCCCGAGGAACTGGGCCGCGTGTATGCCGCCGACTTGATGCTGCAGGCGTCGATGGGCCTGGCGGCCAAGGCGCTGGAGACGTTGGCCGCGCCGCCAGTGGTGCAGTGGGCCGGGCATGCCGAGCGCGTGCACGCCGACTACCTCGCCAACCTGGAGGCGCCCGCGGTGGCGCCGATGGACCTGGCGGTGGTGATGAAGACGATCCAACGCCGGCTGGGTGACGACGTGATCTACACCAACGGCGCCGGCAACTACAGCGGCTGGCTGCACCGCTACGTGCAGTACCCGTCGCTGCACCACCGCGGCCGCACGCAGCTCGCGCCGACATCGGGCGCGATGGGCTACGGCGTGCCGGCGGCGGTCGGCGCCGCGCTGCTGCACCCGGAACGGCACGTGGTCAACATCGCCGGCGACGGTGACTTCCTGATGACGGGCCAGGAACTCGCCACCGCCACCGGCTACGGCGCCGGGCGCGGTGCGGGCAAGCTGATCTCGGTGGTGGTGGACAACGGCACCTACGGCACGATCCGCATGCACCAGGAGCGCGAGTATCCGGGCCGCGTGAGCGGCAGCGACCTCTACAACCCCGACTTCGCCGCGCTGGCCCGTGCCTACGGCTGGCACGGCGAGGCCGTCGATCGCACCGAGGCCTTCGAAGGCGCGCTCGAGCGCGCGCTCGCCTCGGGGCTGCCGGCTCTGCTGCACCTGAAGCTCGATGCCGACGTGATCACCTCGCGCACCACGCTCACGGCGATCCGCGAGGCCGCGCGGCGGGCCGGCCGCTGAGCGGCGCTCAGCGCGCGCGCTTGCCGAGCAACAGCAGCACGACCCCGGCGGCGATCACGCCGGCGGCGAACCATTCGCCGCGGCTGACCACCTCGCCGCCGACCGTCACGCCGAGCACGAGGCCGATCACCGGGTTCACGAAGGTGTAGGTCGAGGCGAGTGCCGCGCTCGTGCGCTGCAGCAGCAGCATGTACGCTGTGAAGCCGACCAGCGAGCCCGCCACCACGAGGTAGGCCCAGCTCCCCAGCGCGCGCGGGTCCGGTGGCATCCGAGGGGTCTCGCCCAGCGCCCACGACGCGGCCAGCAGCAGCACGCCGCCGGCGAGCATCTGGCTCGCGTAGCCCATCGGTCCTTCGGCCAGCATCAGCCGGCGCCCGCCGGGCAGCCCGTGCAAGGCCCAGACCGTGCCCAGCGACCACGTGCCGCAGGCCACGGCCATCGCCAGCAGCCCCGGCAGCGACGCGCCGAAGCCCTGGCCCTGCGTCAGCATCACCACGCCGGTGAGTCCCAGCACGATGCCCGCGGCCTCGAGCCGCGACGGCCGCGTGCCGTACGGCAGCTGCATCAGCGTGACGAGCGCCGGTGTCACCGCGATGAACGACACCACGAGGCCCGAACTGACGCTGGTCTGCGCGGTGGCCGTGGCGCCGTAGCCGCCGCCGATCATCAGCAGGCCCAGCACGCCGGCGCTGAGCCATTGGTCGCGCGTGGGCCAGCGGGCGCCCCGCGTCCAGGCCCAGGCGGCCAGCAGTGCGCCGGCCGCGACGAAGCGCGTGCCCATCTGGAAGAACGGCGGAAAGCTCACCAGCGCCCACTTGATCGCGAGGTAGGTGGAGCCCCAGATGATCCAAGTGGCCATCAGGCAGGCGATGACGAGGCCGCGGTCACCGGCCGGTGCCATCGCGCGCAGGGGCAAGGTGGTGTTCGACATGGCCGGTCATTGTGTGCAAGGGCTCGCCCGCGATCCATGCGACTTTGAAGGTCATCGTCGCATGGCGCCTTGATCGTGCTCGAAAACTCCGGCAAAGTCCTTGACCATGCCGAGCCCCGACTTCGATGCCTACGATGTGCGCATCCTCGCCGAGCTGCAAGCCGACGCGCGCATCACGATGGCCGAGCTGGGCCGGCGCGTGCACCTGTCGCAGCCGGCCGTGACCGAACGCGTGCGCAAGCTCGAAGGTGCGGGCGTCATCACCGGCTACCGCGCCACGGTGAACCTGGGCGCGCTGGGCTATGGCATCCGGGCGGTGGTGCGCGTGGGCCGCACCGACTACACCGCGATGCATCGGCTGATCGCCGACCTGCCCGAAGTGGTGAATGCCTGGAACATCACCGGCGAGGACAGCTGGCTGCTCGAGATCGCGGTGGTCGACGTGAATCACCTGGACACCGTGGTCACGCGCTTCTGCGCGCTGAGCGAGACCTCGACGTCCATCATCCTGAAGGCGCCGCGCGAGCACCGCGTGATGCTGCCGCCGCCCACCCCGCTGCCCGCCGAAGCATGAGCACCGTCGAGACGCCGCAACCGGCCCGCTGGGAAGTCGTCGACGACCCTGGTGACGGCCGCGACCTGCAGGCCGTGGCGCGCCGCTGCCGCACCGTGGTGGCGCGCCGGGCCCTCGTGGCCGCGGGCGTGGCGATGATCCCGATCCCCGGCATCGACTGGGTCACCGACGTCGGTGTGCTGGTGCGGCTGCTGCCGCGCATCAATGCCGAGTTCGGTCTCACCGAAGAGCAGATCGAGCGCCTCGCGCCCGACCGTCGGCTGGTCGTCTACAAGGCCATCAGTGCCGCCGGCGGCATGCTGATCGGCCGCATCGTCACCCGCGACCTGGTGCTGCAGATGCTGAAGATGGTCGGCGTGCGGCTCACCACGCAGCAGGCCGCGAAGTTCGTGCCGTTCGCCGGCCAGGCCGTCTCGGCCGCGCTGACCTACACCGCGCTGCGCTACGTCTGCGAGCAGCACATTCGCCAGTGCATGGCGGTGTGCCGGGAGCTGCAGCGGTTGCCGCCACCGGAGTCGCACGACCGGAAAGCGGCGTAGCCCCCCGACGATCGAGCCCCGACTAGAATCCGCGCCCTCGGGGTGTAGCGCAGCCTGGTAGCGCAACTGGTTTGGGACCAGTGGGTCGAAGGTTCGAATCCTTTCACCCCGACCATCATCCACCTGCATGAGCCTGCCGGGCCCGCTGCCCGGACACCGCGTCATGCGCGGCTGATCGCCGCAGCCAGTTCGGAGCGCAGCCGGTCGATCCAGCGCGTCAGATCCGAGCGCTCTCCGGTACCCATCCGAGCCTGCAGGTCGATCGCTTCTGCCAGTGCGTCGGCGGCCTTCGCGGAGGCCCCGCGGGCCGCATCCAGGCAGCCGCGCTGGCACAGCAGCCGCGCCAGTTCGAATGGGTGAGGCAGCCCGCGCAGGATGTGTTCGCCGCGAGCGCATGCCTCCTCGGCGCCGTCGAGATCGCCCGTCGCGGCGAGCGTGGCGGCCAGGTCGCCCAGGTGCAGGCCCTCTTCCTGCGGGTTGCCGAGCTCGTGATGGATCGCCACGGCTTCCGTCAGGCACGCCAGGGCCGCCTGCAGCCTTCCGTCGGCCGCCCGCGCCTTGCCCAGCTCGCCGAGGATCGAGCCTTCGAGCCGGCGGTTGCCGACCTCGCGCTGGATCGCGAGCGCCTGCTCGTACAGGGTGCAGGCCTCGCCATGCCGTCCGGCGTCGCGCAACAAGCCGGCGATGAGCCCGAGCAACTCGCCCTCGTGGGGCCGGTCACCGAGTTCGCGGGCGATCGCCAGCGCCGCCTCGAGGTCATCCTCGGCGCGCGCGGCCTCGCCGAGCTTCGTCGCGAGGATGCCCAGGTTGGTCAGCGCGGTGGCCTCGCCCCACCTGTGACCCATGTCGCGGTGGGCCTGCAGGGCCTGCTCGAGCCAGGGCCGCGATCCCCGGAAGTCGCCGCTCTCCAGGTGCAGCAGGCCGAGATTGATCGTCAGGGTCGCCTCGTGCCGGCGGTCGCCGGCGGCACGGCACACGGCCAGCGCCTGTGTCACGGCGACCAAGGCCTGCTCCGCTTGCCCGGTGAAGTAGCAGGTCCTGCCGATGCTGCCGAGCAACCCGGCCTGCAGGCGCAGGTCCCCGTGCTCGCGCGCCAGGGCCAGGGCCGCGTCGAAGTGCCGGCGCGCCTCGTCCATCCTGCCGCAATCGGCCACCACGGCGCCCAGTCGCTGCAGCGTGAGCGCCTCGCCGATGCGGTCGGCGGCCTCTCGGTGATGCACCAGCGCGGCGTCCAGGTGCTGTCGCGCCCGCTCCAGGTCACCGTGTGCCCGCGCGATCTGCCCGAGCTGCGACAGTGCCCGACCCGCCCGCAGAGGGTCGCCGCGGGCTTCCGAGAGCTGCAGCAGCCGCTCGGCGCACCGTTGTGCCGCATCCCGCCGGCCGCCTTCGTCCGCCGCCTCGCTGCACGCGAGCAGCGCGGCCGCCTGCAGCTCCGGCCGGGCCTGCGTCACCGCCTCGACGCGGGTGCCGAGGTCCACTGCCAGGCCCAGCGGGCCCTGCAGCCTCAGCACCGACCACGCGGCACGGAACGTGTCGACGGCGATCCCGGCGTCGCCGCGGTCGAGAGCACGGCGACACGCGCCGACGATGTTGTCCAGATCCTCCAGCAGCTCTTGCCGCAGCGAGGCAGCGCCAGCCTGCGACAGCGCGTCGATCGCCGCATCGCTGCCGCGGCGCCGGTAGTGCTCGCCATGCCGGCGCCAGGCCTGTTCCGAGGCCTCCACGGGCGCCTCGGCCAGCCGCTGGCGCGCATAGTCCCGGATGCTGGCGTACAGACCGTACCGGGCGTCCGCTCCCGCCGCGTCGGGGTGGCGGCAGCGCAGCAGGCTCTTCTCGACCAGCGACTGCACCACGTCGATCACCGGCGGCGCCTCGGGCCACGTTGACAGGTCGATCACGGCTTCGCAGTCGGACAGCGAGCAACTTCCTTCGAACACCGCGGCCTGCGCCAGCGCCGCCTGTTCCCAGGCGGCGAGCAGTTGCCAGGACCAGTCGATGGTGGCGCGCAAAGTGGCCTGGCGCGAGCCTGCGGCAGAGCTGCCGCGCAGCATCGCGAACCGGTCACCGAGACGCGCCAGGATCTGCCGCGGCGTCAGCAGCGTGATGCGCGTGGCCGCGAGCTCGATGGCCAGGGGCAGGCCATCCAGCAGTCGTGCGATCTCCGCCACCGTGGCGCGTTCCTCGGCGCCCGGCGACCAGCTCGGCTGCAGCGCGCGCGCGCGCGCCTCGAAAAGTGGCACCGCCTCCGTCGCGATCTCGAGCGGCTCCAACGGGTGCACGGCTTCGCCGGGCAGGCGCAGCCGTTCGCGGCTCGTGACGACGAACCCCGCCTCGCCCGCGCGATCCAACCAACGGCCGACCGTGGCGGCGGCGTGCGCGACGATCTGCTCGAAGTTGTCGAGGATCACCAGGCAACGGCCGCGGCCCGCGATGGCGTGGGCCAGCTGACCGGCCGGGTCGTCCTGGGCCAGCGGCACCGCCAGCGCCAGCGCCACGGCGTACAGGATGCCGTCGGGCGTGCGCGCATCGGCCAGGTCGCAGAAGTAGACGCCGCCCGGCCAGTCTCCGAGCCAGGCGCGACCATAGCGCCGCGCGAGGCGAGTCTTGCCGGTGCCGCCGGCCCCGAGCACGGTGACCAGGCGGGCACCGGCCTCGAAGCGGCGCGCGAGCGCGCGCAGGTCGGCGGCGCGGCCGACGAACGCATCGCGTTCAGGCGGCAGGTTGTGCCGCACCGCGCGCACGGGCTGCCAGAGCCCGTCGATGCGCACGACGCGCCACGCCTTGGCGCCGTCCAGCGGGGGCTCGCACGCGGCACCGGCGCGGTTCAGCTCGAACAGTTCCACCGGCTCGTCCAGGCCCTTGAGGCGCCACCAGCCGTGCGAGCGCAGCTCGGCCGGCATCGCCTGCAGACCGGCGGCTGCGGCGCCGCTCAACAGCGTCTGCCCCCCGCGGGCCACCGACATGATGCGCGCCGCCAGCGGCTTGGCGAGTCCTTCCACCTCCAGCGGCTTGGCCCCGCGGGCCACGTCCTCCGGCGCGTTGGCCCGCAGCGTCACCGCGCCGGCGTGCAGGCCCGCACGGGCGGAAACGCCCAGTGCGGCGCAGGCCTCGTGATAGCCGAGCGTGAAGGCCGCGGCCGAGGCCACGTCGGCGAACAGCAGGAAGAAGCCGTCGCTGCGGTCGATCTCGCGTCCGCCGTGCTGGGCCAGCAGCGCCCGCGCCCGCGCGTCGTGGTCGGCCCACAGGCGCGCGGCGTCCGCGTCGCCCAGGCGTACGACGAGCGCCGTGCTGTCGACGAGATCGGTGAAGACGAGGGCGTGCATGCGGCGGCGCGCAGCCCTATTCGATGGTCCTCGTCGCCTGCAGCGCGATCGACGTGGGGATGGCCAGGCCGAGCATCGCCGCCGTGCGCAGGTTCAGAACCAGATCGAGCTTGCGCGGGAGCTCGATCGGCAGGTCGGCGGGCTTCGCGCCGCGCAGGATCTTGTCGGCGTAGGCCGCCGCGCCGCGGCACATCTCCATCATGTCGGAGCCGTAGCTCATCAGCCCGCCGGCGTCGGGGCCCTCGGCATAGGCGAACATCGACGGCACCCGGCGCGCCAGCGTGCGTTCGGCGATGCGGGCGCGCAGCGCGTAGTGGGTCGCGCTCGACGACACCAGCACGGCGGCCGTGCCGTCGGCGGCGATGGGGTCGATCGCGGCGTCGATCTGCTCCGCCGCGGTGACGGCCGCGCGGCCGATCTGCAGCGAGAGCCCCTGTGCCGATTGGTCGAGCAGCAGCGTGCCGGGGCCTTCGCGCGGGGAGGGAACGACCAGCAGCACGACACGCGTCAACCTCGGCAGCGTGCGCTTGAGCAGTTCGAGCCGCTTCGGGTTGAGGTCGCCCTGGAAGCGTGGCGGCGTTGCATCCGGGCGCGCGGTCGGGCGGATGCCGCGGGTCGGCACCTGGATCTTGTCGGCCAGCGCGTACATGCCCAGGCCCGTGACGTTGCGGCCCGGCCGGCTCAGGCTGTCCGCGAACTCGGGGATCTCGTCATCGGTCACGCCCACGAAGACGATCGGCGTGGCGGCCGCTGCACGATGCGCGGCGTCCGCGGCCGGCGTCGTGACCGCGACGATCTGCGACACCTTCAGCGCGGCCAGTTCCTGCGCCAGCGCGTCCAGCCGCGCGAGGTTCCCGTCGGCGTAGCGCTCGTGGATCGCGTAGTCCTTGCCGCTCGCCAGCCCGCGCTCCTGCATGCCCGACGCGAAGGCCGTGCGCGTCCGCTCGGAGTCGCTGCGCGAGAAGGGCGAGAGGAAGCCGATGCCGGGCAGGGCACCGCGCACGACGGGCCCGCCTTGTGCGCGGGCGACGACGGGCGACGCGGCCTGCGTCGACAGCAGGACGCGGCCGATCGCCACGCGTCGATTGATCGTCAAGGGCACCCCACGAAGCAGGGCTGATTGTCAGCGTGCCCAATGCTGCCGCGCCAGCCGTGCCACGTCGACCACCGGCGTGGTGATGCCGCGGCTTGCGGCGTCGCCGGTCGGCGCGGCATCGCGCGTGTCGTCCTCCACCGGCTCGTCCCCGCTCACCGCATCGAAGCACGCCGCCACCTCCGGCGGGATGAAGCGCGTGAGGCTGGCGTACAGGTGGCGGTCGCCCAGGTGGCGCTGCTGCGTGACGTGGAAGCGCTGCGGCACCATCACGTTGAGCTGGTCGCGCGCGCGGGTGACGGCCACGTACAGCAGCCGCCGCTCCTCCTCGATCTCGCTCTCGCGGCCGGTGGCGAGGTCGGCCGGCATGCAGCCGTCCACCGCCTTCAGCACCGTCACCGCGCTCCACTCCTGGCCCTTCGCGCTGTGGATCGTGGAGAGGATCAGGTAGTCCTCGTCGCGCAACGGGTCGGCCGACTCGTCGCTGGTGGCTTGCGGCGGGTCGAGCGCGAGCTCGGTGAGGAAGCGGTCGCGGCTCGGGAAGCCGGCGGCGATGACGCGCAGCTGTTCGAGATCGGCGGCGCGCACGCGGGCATCGTCGTGCAGGCGCTGCAGCTGCGGCAGGTACCACGCGATGGCATCGGCGAGCACGCCGGGCCACGGGGCGGTGGCATCGGCCAGCGCCTGCACCACCGACTCGAAGGCGTGCCACGCGGTGGCAACGGCGGCCGGCGGCGTGTACGCGGCCAGCGCTTCGAGCGGCGCGTCGGCACCGGCCACCTCCTGCACGACGCGGCGCGCAGTGGCTGGCCCGACCCCCGGGACCAGGCGCGCGGCGCGGAGCCCGGCCAGCTCGGCGCGCGGGTTGGCCGCCCAGCGCAGCAACGCCAGCAGGTCCTTCACGTGCGAGGCCTCGAGGAAGCGCAGCCCGCCGTACTTCACGAAGGGCACGTTGCGGCGCGACAGCTCCAGCTCCAGGCGCGCGCTGTGCGGGCCCGAGCGGAACAGCACGGCCTGGCGGCGCAGCTTCAGCCCCTGCTCGCGCTGGCGCAGCACTTCGTCCACCACCCAGCGCGCCTCGGCGGCTTCGTCGAGCACGGTCACGAGCCGGGGCCGGGCCGCATCGGCGCGGTCGCTGCGCAGCTGCTTGGGCAGGCCTTCGCGGGCCCGGGCGATCACCGCGTTGGCCGCGGCGAGGATCTGCGGCGTGCTGCGGTAGTTCTGCTCCAGCGTGGCCACCGCTGCCGGCGGCTCGAATTGCGCCTGGAAGCCGAGCATGCCGCGCACGTCGGCGCCGCGGAAGGCGTAGATGGCCTGCGCGTCGTCGCCCACCACCACGAGCCCGCGGCCCTGCGGAGCGAGCAGCGACACGATGCGCTGCTGCAATGGGTTGGTGTCCTGGTACTCGTCGACCAGCACGTGGTCGTAGCGCGCCGAGAGCGCTGCCGCCAGCCGCGGCTCTTCGGCCATCAGCTGCCAGTACAGCAGCAGGTCGTCGTAGTCGAGCAGCTGCTGGCGCTGCTTCTCGTCGGCATAGGCCTGCAGCAATGCGTGCAGTTCGTCGAGCCAGCCCTCGCACCATGGCAGCTCCTGCTCCACCAGCGTGGCCAGCGTCAGGCGGCCGTTCACGCAGCGGCTGGCCAGCGACAGGCAGGTGGCCGCCAGCGGGAAGCGCCGCTCGGCGCGGTGCAACCCGAGCTGCTGGCGCACCAGGCCCATCAGCTCCTCGGCGTCGGCTCGGTCGAGCACGGTGAAGGTCGGCGCCAGGCCGATGGCGGCCGCATGCAGCCGCAGCAGCCGCGCACCGATGCTGTGGAAGGTGCCGGCCCACGGCAGCGCCACCGGCACGCCCAGCGCCTGCTGCAGCTGCAGTGCCACGCGGTGCTGCATCGAGGCGGCGGCGCGGCGCGAGAAGGTGACGAGCAGCACCCGCTGCGGGTCGGCGCCGCCCTGCACGAGCCGCGCCACGCGGGTGGCCAGCGTGTGCGTCTTGCCCGTGCCCGCGCCGGCCACCACCAGCAGCGGCCGGGCGCCATCGTGCTCGACCACCGCGCGCTGCTCGGTGTTGAGGTCGTCGGCCAGTGCGGGCATGGGGCTGTGACTTTAACCAGTATCCGGATGGTGAGCACCACGGGCGTGCCCCGAGGCGGCGCGATTCGACCCGGGTCAGAATCACGTTAGAAGAAGACCGCCTGGGGGAGACGGGTGAAAGTCCTGCTGGTCGACGATCACACGCTGTTTCGCGAAGGGTTGGCGCTGCTGCTGACCAACGTGGCCGATGCCGTCGAGGTGCTGCACGCCGGATCACTCGCGCAGGCCGCGGCGGCCTTGGCCCGGGGCCCGGACCTGGTCCTGCTGGACCTGGCGCTGCCGGGCGTCAGCGGGCTCGACGGCCTCTTCGACCTGCGCCGGCTGACCGAGGACGTCCCGGTGGTGGTGCTGTCCGGGAATGACGACCCCGCGACGATGCGCGCCTGCATCGACGCCGGTGCCATGGGCTACATCCCCAAGACCGCCGGCTCGCAGCAGATGCGTGCGGCGCTGCGCCAGGTGCTCGCCGGCGAGGTGGTGCTGCCGCCGTCGGCCGAAGCCGGCGCACCGGCGCCGCAGACCGATTCCGGGCGCCTGCTCGGCCTGACCCCCCGACAACTCGACGTGCTGCGCTGCCTCGTGCAGGGCAAGACCAACAAGGTCATCGCGCGCGACCTCGGCATCCACGCCGACACCGTGAAGTCGCATGTCACCGCCGTGCTGCTGGCGCTGGGGGTGAAGAACCGCACCGAAGCCGTGTACGCAGTGCGCAATCTGAGCCTCCGATAGACTCGCGCGCTTCCCGTTTGCCGACCCGGCCCGCACGGGGCCGCGCACCATGTCCACTGCTCCCCAGGAAGCCGCGCTGCTCGAGCAGCTCCAGGCGGTCGTCGATCCCCACACCGGCCGCGATTTCGTCAGCACGCGGCAGTTGAGGAACCTGCGCATCGACGGCGGCGACGTGTCGTTCGACGTCGAGCTGGCCTACCCGGCGCGCAGCCAGGTCGACGGCCTGCGCCGAGCGCTGATCGCCGCGGCGCGCCGGCTGCCCGGCGTGGAGAACGTCAGCGTCAACGTCGGCTGGAAGATCATCGCGCACGCGGTGCAGCGTGGCGTGGCGCTGCTGCCGCGGGTCAAGAACATCGTCGCGGTGGCGTCGGGCAAGGGCGGCGTGGGCAAGAGCACCACCGCCGTGAACCTGGCGCTGGCGCTGGCCGCCGAGGGAGCCAGCGTCGGCATCCTCGACGCCGACATCTACGGCCCCAGCCAGCCGATGATGATGGGCCTCAAGGGCCGCCCCGAGAGCAGCGACGGCCAGACCATGGACCCGCTCGTCAACCACGGCGTGCAGGTGATGTCGATCGGCTTCCTGGTCGAGGACGACCAGGCGATGATCTGGCGCGGCCCGATGGCCACGCAGGCGCTCGACCAGCTGCTGCGGCAGACCAATTGGGGCGAGCTCGACTACCTGCTCGTCGACATGCCGCCGGGCACCGGCGACATCGCGCTGACGCTGTCGCAGCGCGTGCCGCTGACCGGCGCGGTCATCGTCACCACGCCGCAGGACATCGCGCTGCTCGACGCCAAGAAGGGCCTGAAGATGTTCGAGAAGGTCGGCGTGCCGGTGCTGGGCATCGTCGAGAACATGGCGGTGCACGTGTGCTCGAAGTGCGGCCACGTCGAGCACATCTTCGGCTCCGACGGCGGCAAGCGCATGGCCGCGGAGTACGGCGTCGACTACCTCGGCGCGCTGCCGCTGACGATGCAGATCCGCGAGCAGGCCGACAGCGGTACGCCCACGGTCATGGCCGACCCCGACGGCGAGGTCGCGCAGCTCTACAAGGGCGTGGCGCGCGCGGTGGCGATCAAGATCGCGTCGAAGGCCAAGGACTTCAGCGCGAAGTTCCCGACGATCACGGTGTCCAAGGGCACCTGAGTTCGTCGGCGAGGCGCGGCGTCTCCTCGGCCGCGCCGACCAGGCGAAACTCGACGCTCAGACGGGCCTGCGTCATCTCCGGCGTGACGTGCGTGCGGTGCAGCAGCGATCCGCCGAACGCGAGCGCGTCGCCGCCCTGAAGCACGGCATGCCGGCGTGCGCCCGGGCCGTGGCGCGCGTGAACCGCATCGTCGGTCAGCGCCGCGGGCGGCAGCAGCTCGTTGGTCGGCACGTCGATCCACTCGAGCGATGGTGCATCGGCGCCGCAAGCGACCAGCGGCACCCACACGGTCTGCAGAGGCAGCAGCGTCTCGCCCGGATTCTCGAAGCGCGCGTGCAGCGCTCCGTCCTGGTGCCAGGCGTGCGGCGCCTGGCCGGCAGGCCGCAGCGACGGCGGCCATTGGCGGCGGGCCCAGCACTGGCGTGCCAGCACCCGCGGCCGGGGCCCGAGGCGGTTGCGCACCAGGGCGCCGGCGGCGCCGCCGAGCACGTCGCCCAGCAGCGCTTCGAAACGCTCGGGGCCGAGCGCCAGCAGGCGCATCGAGCCGCTGGTGGGCTGGAGGTCCGGATGACCGGCGGGCAGCAACGCGGCCTGGGCCTCGATCTGTGCGTGCCAATGCCGGGCCTGCGCTTCGTCCACCACGGCGCGCAGCACGACAGGGTCGTGCATGCTAGCCGGGCCTTCAGCCTGGGGCTGCACCGCTGCGCGTGGCTTCCACCACCTTCACCAGCGCATGCAAGGCCCGATTGACCGGCGTGGGCACGCCGAGCTGGGCCCCGAGCCGCGCCACGTAGCCGTTGAGGTGATCGATCTCGCTGGGCTTGCCGCGCGCCAGGTCCTGCGCCGTCGAGGCCATCTGCGCCGGCATCGCCGCGGGGATGCGGTCGGCGGCGGCGATCGCCTCGTCGAGCGGGATCGGATGCCCCGCCGCACCGGCCACGGCCACCACCTCGCGCAGGGTGTCCAGCAGCGTCTCGTGCAGCGCCGGCACCGCGGCGATGCGGCCGTAGGGCTGCTGCGCCAGTGCCGAGACCGCATTCCACGCGCAGTTCACGAGCAGCTTGCGCCACAGCTCGCCGAGCACGTCGTCGGCCACGCGCACCGGCACGCCGGCCGGCACGAACAGATCGACCAGCGCCTGGAGTTGTTGCGCCATCGTGCCGCCCGGAACGGCGGCGCTGCCATCGGGTGTGCCGATGACGAGGTCGCCGCGGCCGAAGTGCTGCACCAGACCCGGCCCGCCCATCGCCGTGGCCACGTAGACCACCGCCGGCACGACGGTCTGCGACAGGTGGTGGGCCAGCACCGCGGCATTGTCGACGCCGTTCTGCAGGCTCACCACCAGCGCCTGCGGGGCCAGCAGTGGCGCGATGGCACGCGCGATGCCCGCGGTGTCGGGCGACTTCACGCACACCAGCACGAGGTCGGCGCCGGCCACGGCGTCGAGCGTGGTGCTGGCGCCGATCGGGACGGTGTGCGTCTGCCCGCCAGTCTGCAATTGCAGGCCGCGCGAGCGGATCGCCTCGACATGCGCGGGCCGCGCGACGAGGGTCACGGCATGGCCGGCCTGCGCCAGCTTCGCGCCGAAGTAGCAGCCCACCGCGCCGGCGCCGACGACGGTGGTGGAACGGAAGACGACAGCCATGCCGACAGTATCGCCTTACAGCTCGACACCGTTGCGGTGCGGCGCGATGGCACAACGCGGCCCGATCCGATGCCGTGTCCCCCGTGTCCGTCCCCCGCACCGAAGGCTGCCCGATGACCCTCCCGACTTCCTTCCGCCCGCTGCAGCGCTACGCCTGTGGCGCCTTGCTGTCCGCCACGATGCTCGCGGCCCAAGCTGGCAGCGTGCTGTGCCCGGCCTCGACGCCGGTGCAGGGCGCCGCGGTGCGTGGCAGTGCCCCGGTGTTCCCCGCAGACAACTGGTGGAACCTCGACATCCGCAGCGCGCCGGTGGATGCGAACTCGGCGGCGTACATCAGCTACATCAACAACGGCGGCACGCGCCGGCTGCACCCGGACTTCGGCGGCACCGAGTCGCCCGGCGGCGTGGCGATGTACGGGATGCCCTACGCCGTGGTGGACAGCAGCCAGCTGAAGTCGACCGTGACGTTCCAGTATGCGAGCGAGAGCGACGGCGTGGGCAAGGTCTACTACCCGATTCCCACCCAGGCGATCACGCAGCCGCACTGGGTGGAAGGCGGCGCGCCGGCCAACGTCGACCAGCGCAGCGGCTCAGACCGCCACCTGCTGATGGTGGACTGCACGAACAACCACCTCTACGAGCTCTACAACGTCTGGTACGACGGCACGCGCGCCACGTGGCTTGCCGGCTCGGGCGCGTTCTTCGACATGAACACGAACAACCGCCGGCCCGCCGGCTGGACTTCGGCCGACGCCGCGGGCCTGGCCATCTTCCCGGGCCTGGTGCGCTGGGACGAGGTGTACGACGTCACGGTTCCCGAGATCGGCCACGCCTTTCGTGTGACAGTTCGTGCCACGAACGGCTACGTGTGGCCTGCCTCGCACCGGGCCGGTAGCACGGCCGGCGCGCTGCCGATGGGAGCGCGGCTGCGGCTGAAGGCCAGCGTCGGCGGAGCCGACCCGGCGCTGCGCACCAGCGACCCCAACCTGCAGAAGATCTTCCGCGCGATGCAGAAGCACGGGCTGATCGTGGCCGACAACGGCTCCGACCTGTACGTCACGGGCACCTTCGACACGCGCTGGAACAACGACGTGCTGAACCCGGCCTTCCGGCTGCTGACGGCCAGCGACTTCGAGGTGGTGCAGCTCGGCTGGAACCCGGTGGGCACGGCACCGGTGCTCTCCGGCGTGGCCGTGAGCCCGACGAGCGTGATCGGTGGCGCCATCGCCAGCGGCAGCGTCGCGCTGTCGGCGCCGGCCCCATCGGGCGGGGCGGTGGTGGCGCTGTCGAGTTCGTCGCCGGCGGCGCTGGTGCCGTCGTCGGTGGCGGTGGCGGGCGGGTCCACGTCGGCCTCGTTCACCGTCACCACCACGAGCGTGTCGTCGGCCACCGCCGCGGTGCTCACCGGCAGCTACGCGGGCGTCAGCCGCAACGCCACGCTGACCGTGCAGCCGGCGGCGGTGGCGGTGCCGTCATCACTGGCGCTGCAGCCGTCGCGTGTCGTGGGCGGGCGGGGCGCCGCCGGCGTGCTTCGACTTTCTGCCGCGGCGCCGGCGGGCGGACTGGCCGTCGCGTTGTCGTCGTCGAACACGTCGTGGGCCACTGTGCCCGGCAACGTGACCGTGGCGGCGGGCGCGACCAGCGCCACGTTCCCGATCGCCACCACGACGACCACCCGGAACCGCAGCGTGACCCTCTCGGCACGGGCCGCGGGCAAGACGGTGTCGGCGACGCTGACGATCGTGCGGCGCTGAGCGTGCCGCGGCAGGCGTCAGGGCGCGGCGATCTCCTGCGGCCGACCCGTCAGGAAGCCCTGGATCAGCCGGAAGCCCATCTCGCGGCACACCGCGGCCTCGGCTTCCAGCTCCACGCCTTCGGCCAGCGGCACCGAGCCGAGGTCGAGCACCAGCCGCACCAGGTCGCGCACCACGCGCTGCTTGCGCTCGGTGGCCTCGTGGATGCGGTGCACCAGGCCCATGTCGAACTTGACGAAGTGCGCCGGCACGTCGCCCAGCTCGTTGAGGCGGGCCTGACCGGCCCCGAAGTCGTCGTAGGCGAAGTCCACGCCCATCTCGGCCAGCCGGGCGGCCAGGTCGGCCATGCGCTGCACGTCGACCACCGCGCTCTCGTGCACTTCCACCACGAGCTGTGGCGCTCCGGGCCGCGCCGTCAGCGTGCGCAGCGCCGACAGGAAGCCCTCGGTGAACGTCTCGCTCGGGTGCGCATTGACGAACAGCTTCGCACCTTGCAGCCGCGGCGCGATGGCCTGCACGCCGTGGGTCCGGAAGGCGGCGCTCAGCTCGGCCTCGCGGTCGAGCAGCGCGGCCAGGCGGAACAGGTGCACCGGCGAGGCCGGCAGCAGCGGATGCGTGCAGCGGCCCAGGAGTTCATAGGCGACCACGCGCCCGCCTTCAGCGCCGACGATGGGCTGCGCCGCTGCGGACAGGCCATGGCCCCGCAGCAGCTCCAGGAACGGCCGCTCGTGCTGCACGAAGTGCTGCGACAGCGCGAGCCCCGACTCGATGGCCACTGTGCGCTCGGTGGGCGGCGGCTGGCGCGAGTGCACGCGCGCGGCGACATCGCGGCCGAGGCGGAACTCGACGTTGTGGCCGAAGTGGACGACGTCACCCTCGGCCAGGCGGCAGGGCACGTGCAGCCGCACGCGGTTGACGTAGGTGCCGTTGGTGCTGCCGGCGTCGGTGAGGCGCAGGGCGCCGCTCGCGTCGACGTCGAGCGTGGCGTGGTGGCGGCTGAGGCCCAGGGCGTCGAGCACGAGTTCGTTGCCCACGTCGCGGCCGACGCGCATCGGCAGCACGCGGATGGGCACGACCCGCCTCGTGCCGTCGGCCGCGATGCCTTCCAGGAACCACACGTCGTCGGCCATGCGCCGCGATCCCTCCGCCTCGTGCCGGCACTATAGGGCGCCACGGCGCCGGCGGCACCCCCCGGTCGCGCGCCGCGCGGCCCGCGGTAGCCTCCGCGCTGCATGGCCGCACCTCCCGCCCCGGCCGACGCGCTGGTCGAGTACCGCGCGCGGCGCGATTTCGCCCGCTCGCCCGAGCCGGCCGGCGTGGTGTGCCCCTCGTCCCCCGGTGAACTGGCCTACGTCATCCAGAAGCACGCGGCCACGCGGCTGCACTACGACCTGCGGCTGGAACTCGACGGCGTGATGCTGAGCTGGGCCGTGCCCAAGGGCCCGAGCCTCGATCCGCGCGACAAGCGCATGGCCGTGCGCACCGAAGACCACCCGATCGCCTACAACACGTTCGAGGGCACGATCCCCGAGGGCCAGTACGGCGCCGGCCGCGTCATCGTGTGGGACCGCGGCCGCTGGGAGCCCGTGGGCGACCCGCGCGCAGGGTTGCGCGACGGCAAGCTGCTGTTCCACCTGCAAGGGCAGAAGCTCGCGGGCCTTTGGGAACTGGTGCGCATCGGCAAGCCCGGCGATCGGCAGGTGTCGTGGATCCTGTTCAAGAAGCACGATGCCTACGAGCGCCCGCGCGAGCAGCACGACGTGATCACGGCCTTGCCCGACAGCGTGGTGGCCCATCCGCTGCCGCCGGCCTCGCGTGCGGCGCAGGCCGGCGACGCCGTCGGCGACTTGCCGGTGGCGGCCCGCGTCTCGGAGCTGCCCGGTGCAGTCCCGGCCGTGCTGCCCACATCGATGGCGCCGCAGCTCGCCACCGCCGCCACCGGCGTGCCGCCGCGCGGCGCGTGGTGTTTCGAGATCAAGTTCGACGGCTACCGGCTGATGGCCCGCGTCGACGGGCGCGGGCGGGTCTCGCTCATCACCCGCGGCGGGCATGACTGGACGGCGAAGATGCCGGCCCTCGCGAAGGACGTGGCCGCGCTCGGCCTGCGCGACGCCTGGCTCGATGGCGAGATCGTCGTGCTCGGGGCCCATGGCATGCCGGAGTTCAACGCGTTGCAGCAGGCCTTCGACGCACGTTCGTCCGACGCCATCACGTACTTCGTGTTCGACGCGCCGTTCCTCGACGGCCACGATCTGCGCGCCGTGCCGCTGCGCGAGCGCCGGCGCTTCCTGCAGGCGCGGCTCGCACCGCATCTGGGGGAACGCGTGCGCTGGAGCGCGGAGTTCCAGGCCGACGCGCCGACGATCCTCGAGTCGGCGCGCAAGCTGGGCCTGGAAGGCGTGATCGCCAAGCGCGCCGATGCGCCGTACGTGTCGGTGCGCACCGAGACCTGGCTGAAGCTCAAGTGCCGGCAGCGCCAGGAGTTCGTGGTGGTTGGCTACACCGATCGCGGCGGCGAGGCGGCGTCGGCCGAGATCGGCAGCCTGCTGCTGGCGGTGTACGACGATGCCGGGGCGCTGCAGCACACCGGCGGCGTGGGCACCGGCTGGAGCGCGCGTGCCGCGGCCGACCTGAAGGCGCAGCTCGTGCCGCTGCAGGTCGATGTGCCGGCCCCGCAGCTCGACGCCTTGCCCGCGCCGGGCCGCTGGTCGCGCCGGGAACTGGAGTCCGTGCGCTGGGTACGGCCGGAACTGGTGGTGGAGGTGGCCTTCGCCGACTGGACGCCCGATGGTCACGTGCGCCACGCCACGTGGCTGGGCGTACGCGCCGACAAGCCCGCCGCCGAGGTGCGGCGCGAGGCCACCGCCGCGTCCACCGCGATCCGCGTCACGCACCCGTCGCGCGTGGTCGATCCGGCCAGCGGGCTGACCAAGCTCGACGTGGTGCGCTACTACGAGAGCGTGGCCGAGCGCATGCTGCCGCACCTGGCGGGCCGGCCGGTGTCGCTGGTGCGCGCGCCCGACGGCCTCGGCGGGCAGGTCTTCTTCCAGAAGCACGACGAGGCGCTCTCGATCCCCGGTCTTCGACACCTCTCGACGAAGGTCTGGCCCGACCATGAACCGTTGCTCGAGGTGCCCACCGCACGCGCCATCGCCGAGGCCGCGCAGATGAACGTGCTGGAGTTCCACACCTGGAACGCGACGGCTGCGCGCATCGCGAAGCCCGACCGCATGGTGTTCGACCTCGACCCCGGCGACGGCGTGGCGTGGAGCGCGGTGCAGGAGGCCGCACTGCTCGTGCGCTCGCTGCTCGGCGACCTGGGCCTGCAGTCGTGGCTGAAGACCAGCGGCGGCAAGGGCCTGCACGTGGTGGTGCCGCTCACGCCGCGCGACGGATGGGACGAGGTGAAGGCCGTCTCGCACGCCATCGTGCAGCACCTGGCGAGGGTGATCCCGTCGCGCTTCGTCGCGGTCTCGGGCGCGCGGAATCGCGTCGGCCGCATCTTCGTGGACTACCTGCGCAATGCGCATGGCGCCACCACCGCCGCGGCGTTCTCGGTGCGCGCGCGGCCGGGCCTGGGCGTGGCGATGCCGGTGGCGTGGGACGCGCTGATGCAGCTGAAGGCCGGCAGCCACTGGACCGTGGCCACCGCGCGCGAGCACCTGTCGTTCGAGCGCCAGGACCCGTGGGCGGCGTACTTCACGACGCGGCAGACGCTGACGCAGGCACGCCGCCGCCTCGTGATGGATGCGACATAGGTCCACGGCGCCGTGAGCGCCGCGCAACACACGCGCTATTCCCAGCAGAAACAACGGCTTATGCTCGCCGTCCCGTTTCCGGCCGCGAGGTCCCCGACATGGCAGCTCGTTCCATCGCCACGCTCACGCTGAGCTTCGGCCTCGTGAGCATCCCGGTGAAGCTGTACTCGGCCACCGAATCGTCGGCCACGGTGCGCTTCAACCTGCTCGCCAAGGATGGCTCGCGCGTGAAGCAGCAGTACGTGTCCGAGCGCGACGGCACGGTCGTCGAGCGCGCTGACATGGTCAAGGGCTACGAGTTCGAGAAGGACCGCTATGTGCTCTTCGCCCCCGACGAGCTGAAGGCGCTGGAGACCTCGCCCACGCACCTCGTGGAGATCGTCGCCTTCGTGCCCGAGAAGAGCGTGGACCCGATCTACTACGACAAGGCCTACCTGCTCGCCCCCGACAAGCGCGGCGGCAAGCCCTACGCCCTGCTGGCGCAGGCGCTGCGCGACAGCGGCCGCTGCGCGCTGGCGCAGTGGGCCAGCAAGGGCAAACAGTACGTGGTGCAGATCCGCGCCGCCGAAGACGGCCTCGTGCTGCAGCAGCTGCTGTACGCGGCCGAGGTGCGCTCGCTGAAGGACCTGGACATCGAGCCGGTGCCGGTCTCGCAGGCCGAGCTGCAGCTGGCGATGCAGCTCATCGACCAGAACGCGCAGGAGGCCTACGACGCGACGGCGTTCCGCGACCACGAGAAGGAGCGCGTGCTCGCCGCCATCGACGCCAAGATCGCCGGCCAGCAGATCGTGGCCGTCGAGCCCGTGGACGCGCCGGCGAGCGGGCAGGTGATCGACCTGATGGATGCCTTGCGGGCGAGCCTGGCCCAGGTGCCTGCCGGGGCCTCGAAGGGGGCAAAGGCCGACAAGCCCGCGAAGCCGGCCCCGGAGGCCGAGCAGGGATCTGCCGAGGTCACGGCGCTCGAGAAGCGCAGGCCCGCCAAGCGCGCCGCCGCGGCCGAGGCGCCGGCCGCGGCCGAGCCGGCGCGCACCCGCGCGCGGCGGTGACCGGCACGGTCGACGCCCGCTACACGCTGCGCCAGATCGAGGAGCTGCTCGGGCTGCCGCGGCGCGTGGTCGCCGGGCTGGTCGAGGCCGGTTTCGTCACGCCGCAACGCGGCCCGCGCAACGCCTATCGCTTCACGTTCCAGGACGTCGTGCTGTTGCGCACCGCGCACCGGCTGCGCACGGCGCAGGTGCCGACGAAACGCCTGGTGCAGTCGCTGAAGGCGCTGCGCGAGCAGCTGCCGGCCGAGGTGCCGATCACGGGGCTGCGCATCAAGGCCGCGGGCACCCAGGTGGCGGTGCGCCGCGGCGGCGCGCCGTGGGAGCCGCTCACCGGGCAGCTGCTGCTGGACTTCGAGGTCGCCGCGGGCGAGAACACCGTGGCCTTCATCGACCACCCGCGCCCCACGGCGGGCGAGGTGCCGCGGGCGCCGACATCGGCTGCCCTGGCCGAGCGCTTCGACCGCGCCGAGCGCCTCGAACCCCAGGACGCCGCAGCGGCCGAGGCGCTGTACCGCGAGGTGCTGGCCGACGAGCCGGGGCACGCCGACGCGGCCGTGAATCTCGCGGCGCTGCTGTGCGACGCCGGCCGCGCCGCCGAGGCCCGCGCCGCGTGCCTGCAGGGGCTGGCCGCGCATCCCGACGTGGCGCTGCTGCACTACAACCTGGCCATCGCGCTGGAAGACCTGCGCGAGCCGGCGCAGGCGCTGGAGGCCTACGCGGCCTGCCTGCGGCTCGACCCGTCGCAGGCCGATGCACACTACAACGCCGCGCGGCTGAACGAGCGGCTCGGCCGCCGCCAGGCCGCGCTGCGGCACTACAACGCCTACCGCCGTCTCGTGCAGCGCTGACGAAGGGCGCGGGGGAGGAGAGATCGATGATCCAGCTCGTGCAGTTCGCGCCGGCCTTCGGGCTGCCCAACGCCAGCCCGTTCTGCATGAAGCTCGAGACCTGGCTGCGCATGGCCGGCCTCCCGTACATCGCGGTCAACGACAGCATGCGGGTGATGAAGGCGCCCAAGGGCAAGCTGCCGTACATCGTCGACGACGACGGAACGCAGGTGGCCGACACCACGCTGGTCATCGAGCACCTCACGCGCCGCCACGGCGTGCCGCTCGATGCCGCGCTGACGCCGGCCGAGCGCGGCATCGCCACGGCGTTCCAGCGGCTCTTCGAGGAGAACCTGTACTGGGCCGTGATCCACACGCGCTGGGCCGACGCGGCCGGCTGGGCGCTGACGCAGCAGGCCTTCTTCGGCGACATGCCGGTGCCGCTGCGCTGGTTCGTGCCGATGCTGGCGCGGCGCGGCGTGCTGGCGCAGATGCGCGGCCAGGGGCTGGGGCGGCATCGCGTGGAGGAGATCCACGCGATCGCCTGCCGCGATCTCACCGCCGTGGCCGACTTCCTCGGCGACAAGCCGTTCCTGATGGGCGAGGCGCCGACCTCGATCGACGCGGTGGCCTACGCCTTCCTCGCCAACATCCTTTGGGCGCCGCTGGACACGCCGCTGCGCCGCCATGCGCAGGCGCGACCGACGCTCGAGGCCTACTGCGCCCGGATGAAGGCACGGTACTACGCCGGCTGATCGAACCGGGCCGGGCGCAGGCTCTCGCGCAGGAAGTCGAGCGCCAGCGCGTTGAAGCGCTCCGGCTGGTCGCGCGGCACCGAGTGGCCGGCACTGGCGATGCGCACCGAACGCGCCTGCGGCATCGCGGCCACGACATTGCTGAACACCTCGGCATGGATGGGCGCGGTGTCCTCGCCCGAGACGAGCAGCACCGGCATCGGCAGCGCCTGCAGCGCGGTGGGCGGCAGCAGCGGAAACTCGTTGCTCGACAGTGCCAGCATGCGCATCGCCAGCACGTTCTGCATCCGGCGCCGGTACGCCGGATCGTCCACGGCAGGCGCCGCGCGGCCCTGGATGCCGCCGGTCATCAGCGCCGCAGCGGTGGCGTCGTCGCCGCGGCGGAACGCGGCGTTGGCCGGCTCGATCACCTCGGCGCGGAAGCGTGTGCGTTCCCGGCGGCCGGACTCGCTGAAGTCCGCGTAGCAGAGCATCGCCGGCTCGACCGCGACGATCGCGGCCACGCGCTGCGGGTGCGCGATCGCCAGCGCCAGCGCGGTGTAGGCGCCGTACGAGCTGCCCACGAGCGTGACCCGCGGCAACGCCAGTGCATCGAGCATCGCGGCGAGATCCTCCGCCTCGACCAGCGCCGAGTGGTCGGGCGAGGGCATCGCGTTGCGGTTCGGGTGGCTGTAGCGGCGGCTGTAGCTGATGCAGCGGTACGACGCACGGAACGCATCCCACTGCGGCGCCCACGAGCGCCAGTCGCCCATCGCGCCGTGCACGAACACCAGCGGCTCGCCGTGGCCTTCGACGACGTGGTGCAGTTCGACGCCCGACGGCAGCCGCACCGCCGCGGGTTCGAGCCGTTCGATCGACGGGATCGTGGCCGCGGGCGCCATGCCGCTCATTCGGGCTTGATGCCGGCCGCCTTCACGATGCGCGACAGGCGGGCCTGCTCGTCGCGCAGGAAGGGCGCGAGCGCCGCGGGGCTGGCGAGGCGCTCGGGCGCCAGCATGCCCAGTTCCTCGAGCTTGCCACGCACGGCCGGCTGGTTGCGCGATTTCGCCCAGGCGGCCTGCAGTGCCTCGATCGCCGGCTTCGGCGTGGCCGCCGGCACGAAGGCCATGATCCAGCCGAGATACTCGAAGTCGGCCACGCCGGCCTCGACCATCGTCGGCACGTCGGGCAATGACGGCAGCCGCTCGCGCGAGGTCACCGCCAGCACGCGCACGCGGCCGGCCTTGGCATGCGGCACCGCCACGTTGGGCGCGGTGAACATCAGCTGGATCTGGCCGCCCAGCAGGTCGTTCATCGCCAGCCCGTCGCCCTTGTAGGGCACGTGGGTCATCTGCACGCCGGCGGTCTGGCTGTAGAACTCGCTGGCGAGATGGCCCGACGAGCCGTTGCCGCCCGAGCCGTAGTTGATCTTTCGCGGGTTCGCCGCGGCGTACGCGGCCAGATCGGCCACGGTGCGCACCGGCAGCGCGGCGTTCACCGCCAGCACGAAGGCGCCGGCGCCGATCACTGCCACCGGCACGAGGTCGCGCGCCGGGTCGTAGTTCAGCCGCGCCATCACGAAGGGCGCGTTGGTGATGGCCGCGGGGCCGCTCATCAGCAGCGTGTGCCCGTCGGCGGGAGCCTTGGCCACCGCATCGGCGGCGAACGTGCTGCTGGCGCCGGGCTTGTTCTCCACCACCACCGGCTGCCCGAGCAGCGGCGTCAGCTGCTCGGCCATCAGCCGCGCGAGAAAGTCCGACGGGCCGCCCGGTGCGGCACCGACCACCACGCGCAGCGGCTTGCTCGGCCAGGCCTGTGCACGGGCCCGCGGGGCGACAGCGGCAGCGAGCAGGGCGGCGCAGGCGTGGCGTCGGTCGATGGGCATGGGTGTCTCCGGATCGTGCTTGTCCGGCGATTCTCGACAGGCCCGCTGCAAGCGACGAATCAATTCGGACCTCGAGCGATCAGTACTATTGATAGGTGCCCGCCGCCCGCCGCCCCTCCGCCCAGGTGCTGCTGGCCCGCCTCACCGCGCGGGCCCGGCTGCGCCACCTGCAGGTGCTGGTGAGCGTGGGCGACCTGGGCAGCTTCAAGCGGGCGGCCGAGTCCGTGGGCCTGACGCAGCCGGCCGTGACGCACGTGATCGGCGACCTCGAACGGCTGCTCGGCACGCCGCTGTTCCACCGCCATGCACGCGGCGCCACGCCGGCGGATGCCGCACGGGCGCTGATGCCGGTGGCGCGGCGTATGCTCGCGGCGCTGGCCGAAGGCGCCGAGGTGGTGTCGGCGCAGATGGCCCATGCCGACGGCGTGGTGCGGTTGGCCGCCACGGCGTCGGCGCTGGGCGGGTTGCTGCCGCGGCTGTTGCCGGCGTTCTCGGCCGCGGCGCCGCAGGTGCAGGTGCTGGTGACGCAGGCCGAGGCCGACCTCTACAACGATCTCGTCGCGCGCGCCGAGGTCGATGCCGTGGCCTGCCGCCGCCCGTCCGTGCTGCCGCAGGGCTGGCTATTCCATGCGCTGCGGCGCGACGCGCTGGGCGTGGTGTGCGCGCCGGGCCATCCGCTGGCGCGGCGACGCCGCGTGACGCAGGCCGAGCTGGCGAAGGAGACCTGGCTGGTGCCGCCCGCCGGCAGCCTGGCTCGGCGCGGGTTGGATGACTGGGCCGAGGCGCAGGGCTGGATGCCGCGCCTTGCACCGGTCATCGCCCGCGCGTTGCCGCTGACCTGGGCGCTGCTGCAGCAGCAGCGCGCGTTGACGCTGGTGCCGCTGGGCGTGGTGCAGCAACTGCTCGATGCGCGGCAGCTCGTGCACCTGCGTGTCGACCGCGCCTGGCCGCTCGACGACCTCGGCCTGTTGATGCCGGCCGAACGGCAAGGTGCGGCCGCGGCCCGGTTGCTGGCCTACGCGCAAGCGCCGGGGGCCTGGCACGACGACTGATGCGCGAAGATCGACGCCGACGAGCACTCCTTCCGGAAACCCGATGACCGACCCGACTCCCCACACGCTGCGTGAGCTGGCTGGTCAAATGCCTGAACTCGTGCCCACGGCCCGGCTGGTCTGGACCGCCGCGGTCGACGTCGCCCCGCGCGAGGACCTGGGCGACTGCGGCTACGGCGAACGCTACATCGTGCCCATCACCGGCGGCGAGTTCTGGGGCGGCCCGGGCTTCGAGACGCTGCGTGGCCACGTGCGTGCCGGCGGTGCCGACAGGCAGTGGCTGCGAGCCGACGGCGTCAAGGAGTTGCACGCGGTCTACGAGATGGAGACCGACGACGGCCTCGTGCTCGGCATCGACAACCGCGTGATCGTCGATGACAGCGTGCGGCCCGAACGCTACGCGATGTCCCACGTGGTCGTCACCGCGCCGGCAGGCCGGCTGGGGTGGCTGAACCGGCGCCGGTTCATCGGCACGCTGCAGCCGCTGCGCCCGCAGCGGCAGGCGGTCCTGATCCGCGTGTTTCTGGTGGAGCGCTGAGGCCTTCGGCTACGGTGCCGAGACCCGGCAGGCGTAGCTCGACGCCTGCAGCCGGTCGCCGCCGGTGTGGTGCGGGTACAGCGGGTAGCGGCACATCGGGCGCGAGGCGATGTGCGCATGCGGGGCCAGCGGCGCCTTCAGCGCCTGCACGAGCGCGTCGGGCGGCGGCGTGCCGCTGCTCACCCAGCGGTCCAGCGGGTCGAGCAGGTCGACCATCGTCGGAACCGGCCGGCCCTCGCCGACGCTGCGCGAATTGCCGGTGTGCGTCGAAGCCGGCGAGACGTACAGCCGCAGCGATGCATCGACGGCCGGCCGGCCCAGCCGCGCGATCACGCTGTCGACGTACTCGAAGCCCATCGCGGCGCTCTGCGCCCGGTCGGCGGCGTTCTCGCGGATGATGAGCTTGCCGCCGCGCGCGAAGAACGCGGACAGGTCGGGCGACGTGGCGTCCATCCACTCGGAAGTCTGCTGCACGCGGGCCTGGTAGCGGCGCGGGTCGTAGCCGCGCACGTCGAAGGCGGCGTCACGCGCGATCGCGTAGCGGATCCAGTTGCTGCCGTACAGCCACTGCGTGGCCGCGGTGGCCGCGTTCGGCGGCACCGTGGGCGCCGCGGTGCCCGTGACCCAGCGCACCAGGCTCTGCGCGGCGGGTCCGTCGAGGGCATCCTCGTGGCCCCACAGCCAGGCCGGATAGGTGGTGCGGCCATGGGCCAGCGGGAACGGGAACACGTAGCGCGTGTGGATCGAACCGAGTAGGGCCAGCTCGCCATCCGACAGGCAGTCCAGGCCGGTGTCGGCGCCGCCCGCGCAGCGCAGCCGCGTCAGGTCCACGCGCGGCTGGCACGCCAGGTAGTTGTTCACCACGCCGTCGGCCAGGCCGTCCAGCGCGTCGCAGGCCTGCGACGTGGCGCGCGCGATCAGCGGCACCTTGCCCGCCTGCAGCCAGTCGGCGAACTGCGGCACCTCGTGGCGCACGAAGGCGTGGAACAGGCCCGTCCAGCCGACCACCGGCACCACGCTGACGATGCCGTCGTAGTCGGCCGGGTAGCGCTGGGCCATCGCCAGCCCCTCGCGCCCGCCCTCCGAGCCGCCGAAGTAGTACACGCGCTGCGGTGGGCGGCCGTAGTAGGCGCGCTGGATCGCCACCGCCGCGTCGCGCACCTTCTTGTACGCCCCGTGCGCGAAGTTCTCGAACATCTCGTCGTCGAGCAGGAAGGCACCCGGCTCGCTCGGCGGCGAGGCCGAGGCCTGGTGGCCCGAGTCGGTGCCGTAGGTGGCGTAGCCGCGCGTGATCGGCAGCACATCGCCGGGCGCCGCATCGCGCAGCGGCGCCATGCCGGTGATCAGCACGCCGTTCAGCCCGCCGCCGCCGTACTGCAGCGCCTTGCCGTTCCACGCCAGCGGCAGGTTGAGCTGGAACTGGATCGGTTGCGCCTGCGCAGTCCGCGGCGCGATGCGGCCGAGCACGCGGCAGTGGTCGGGCGTTGCGGGTTGCAGCGCGCCGCCGGCCTCGCGCGCAGGCGCGGCCGGCACGAAGGTGGCAGCGGTGATCGATGCCGGGCCGCTCGGCAGCCCGATGATGTTCGCGGGCAGGGCGAGGCCTTGCAGCGCGGGGCAGGCGGCCTTCAGCGCGTCGGCCGAGGGCAATGGAGCCTCGGGTGTGGCGCAGCCTACGAGCAGGGCGAATGCGGCAGACAGGATGCTCTTGATCGAGCCTCGGCGCGGATCCGGCTTCGCCGGGCCGCTGCCGAGCGCCCCCTTGGGGGGTCGCGACCGATAGGGAGCTAGGGGGCTCATGTCACGGGCGCAGGGTTGAAGAGCACCAGCGCGTTGTGCAGCTTCCAGCGCTCGGCCCAGGTCTGCTTGCGGCCGCTGGCCACGTCGAGCATCAGGCGGAACAGCTCCCACCCCACGTCCTCGATGGTGGCGGCACCGTCGGCGATGCGGCCGGCGTTGACGTCCATCAGGTCGTGCCAGCGGCGTGCCAGGTCCGTGCGCGTGGCCACCTTGATCACCGGCACCGCGGCCAGCCCGTACGGCGTGCCGCGGCCGGTGGTGAACACGTGCAGGTTCATGCCGGCGGCGGTCTGCAGCGTGCCGCAGATGAAGTCGCTGGCGGGCGTCGCGGCGTAGGTCAGGCCCTTGCCCTTGAGCTTCTCGCCGGGCGCCAGCACGTGCGAGATCGGCGCCGACCCGGACTTGACGATCGAGCCCATCGCCTTCTCGACGATGTTCGACAGGCCGCCCTTCTTGTTGCCGGGCGTCGTGTTGGCGCTGCGGTCCACCGCGCCGCGCTTCAGGTAGGCGTCGTACCAGGCCATCTCGCGGATCATCGCGTCGGCCACCTCGGGGCTGGCGGCGCGCGAGGTGAGCTGGTCGATGCCGTCGCGCACCTCGGTGGTCTCGGAGAACATCACGCTGGCGCCGGCACGCACCAGCAGGTCGGTGCAGAACCCCACCGCAGGGTTGGCGGTGACGCCCGAGAACGCGTCGCTGCCGCCGCACTGCACGCCCACCGCCAGCTCGCTGGCCGGCACGGTCTCGCGGCGGCGCGCGTCCAGCCGCTGCAGGTGCACTTCGGCCTGGCGCAGGATCGACTCGACCATGCTCATGAAGCCGACGTGTGCGTCGTCCTGCAGGCACACCACGTCCAGGCCCGCGGCCTCGGCGCCGGCGCGCGCGTCGGCGATCGGCACCGTGCCCGGCGGCATCAGGCGCTCGGGCTGCAGCTTCTCGCAGCCCAGGCTCACCAGCATCACCTCGCCGCCGAAGTTCGGGTTCAGGCTGAGGTTGCGCAGCGTGCGGATCGGCACCACGGCATCGGGCGCGTCGATGGCCACGCCGCAGCCGTAGCCGTGCTCGAGCGCCACCACGTCGTCGACGTTCGGGTAGCGCGGCAGCAACTCGGCCTTGATGCGCTGCACGGCGAACTCGGTGACGCCGGCCACGCATTGCACGGTCTGCGTGATCGCCAGGATGTTGCGCGTGCCCACCGAGCCGTCGGCATTTCGATAGCCCTCGAAGGTGTAGCCCTCGAGCGGCGGCAGCGCGGGCCGCCGCACGGTGGCTTTCGGCAGGCCATCCAGGCCGATCGCGTCGGGCATTGCCAGCAGCCGCTCGTGCACCCAGCTGCCCGCAGGCAGCGCCTTCAGCGCGCGGCCGATCGGGATGCCGTAGCGCAGCACCGGCGCGCCTTCGGCGATGTCCACCAGCGCCACCTTGTGGCCTTGCGGCACGCGGTCCACCAGCACCGGCCCGCCGGGCAGCGCGGTGCCGGCAGCAAGCCCGCCGTCGTTGGCCACGATCGCGACGTTGTCGCGCTCGTGCATGCGGATGGTCAGCGGCGTGGCGGGCATCGCGGGTCTCCGGATGGAAGCAGTCAGGTCGCGCCGTGCGACTCGACGTACAGGGCGTACAAGGAATGGCAGGCGGCCATGTACAGCCGATTGTTCTTCGGCCCGCCGAAGCACAGGTTGGCGCAGCGCTCGGGCAGGCGGATGAAGGCCAGCGGCTTGCCTTGCGGGTTGAAGACGGTCACGCCGTCGAGGTCTTCTGACTTGCCGCGGAGTTGATGGACCTTGCGCGAGCCGACATCGCTCGGCTCGGCGGCCAGCGCGCCGTTGCTGCCCCAGCCGCACCACAGGTTGCCGTCGCGGTCGACCTTGAATCCGTCGAGCGCACCTTGGTCGGCGGCGTCGATCAGCTTGGTCTTGTTGCCCACCGAGCCATCGGCGGCGACGTCCCAGCTCCAGATGCTGCGGTTGGGCGTGCCGCGCCACTCGACCACGTAGAGTTTCTTCTCGTCGGGGCTGAAGGCCAGGCCGTTCGGGTTCAGCAGGTCGGTGATGACGGCGGTGAGCTTGCCGTCGGTGCCCAGGCGGTAGACGTTGGTCGTGGCCTGCTCGGGCCTTGCGCGCGAGCCTTCCCATTCGCCGTTGATGCCGAAGATCGGGTCGGTGAACCAGATCGAGTCGTCGGACTTCACGACGATGTCGTTCGGCGCATTGAGCTTCTTGCCGTCGAAGCTGTCGGCCAGCACGGTGATGCGGCCGTCCTTCTCGGTGCGGGTGATGCGCCGCGTCACCGAGTGCTCGCAGGTGATGAGCCGGCCCTGGCGGTCACGCGTGTTGCCGTTGGCGTAGTTGGCCGGCTGGCGGAAGACGGTGAAGCTGCCGTCCTTCTCGCTGTACTTCATGATCCGGTTGTTCGGGATGTCGCTCACCAGCACGTGGCCGCCGTCGGGGAAGTACACCGGCCCCTCGGCCCAGCGCATGCCCGTGGCCACCTGCTCCAGCGTGCTGCTGTAGATGCGGTACTTCGTGAAGCTCGGGTCCAGGATCAGCACCGCCGGGTCGGGGTAGCGCTGGTTGGGCTTGAAGTCGAAGGCCTGGGCCAGCGCGGCGCCGCTCAGGCTCGTGAGGCCGGTGGCGGTGATGGTGCGCAGGAACTGGCGGCGCGGGCTCGTGTGTGCGGTCATCTCGTGTCTCCTCGTGTTTGTCGTGTCTGGGCCTCAGCCTTCGGCGACCGGGTGATCGGCCATCAGCTCCAGCGCCTTGACCAGGGCGGAATGGTCGAGGTCGGCGAACCCGTGCGCTGCGGCGGCCTGCATCAGCTGCGAGGCACTCGCCGTCTGCGGCAGTGCCACGCCGAGTTCGCGCGCGCCCTGCAGCGCGAGGTTCAGGTCCTTCTGGTGCAGCTTGATGCGAAAGCCCGGCGCGAAGGTGCGCTTGATCATGCGCTCGCCGTGCACCTCGAGGATGCGGCTGGCCGCGAAGCCGCCCATCAGCGCCTGGCGCACCTTGGCGGGGTCGGCGCCGGCCTTGGCGGCGAACACCAGCGCCTCGCTGACCGCCGCGATGTTCAGCGCCACGATGATCTGGTTGGCCACCTTGGTGGTCTGGCCGTCACCGTTGCCGCCGACCAGCGTGATGTTCTTGCCCATCTTCTCGAGCAGCGGCTTCACGCGCTCGAAGACCGAGGCGTCGCCGCCGCACATGATGGTCAGCGAGCCCGCCTTGGCGCCGACCTCGCCACCGGAGACCGGCGCGTCGATGTAGTCGGCGCCCTTGTCATTGATGCGCGTGGCGAACGCCTTGGTGGCCGTGGGCGAGATCGAGCTCATGTCGACGACCACCTTGCGCGCGCCCGTGCCTGGCAGCGCCGCGGCCACGCCGTGCGGGCCGAACAGGACGGCCTCGACGTCGGGCGTGTCGGGCACCATCAGGAACACCACCTCGGCTTGCCGCGCGACGGCCTCGGCATGCTCGCAGGCATAGCCGCCCGCGGCGACGATGGCTTCGGGCACGGTGCGGCGCGTGTGGACGTACAGCTTGTGCCCTGCGGCGGCCAGGTGCAGTGCCATGGGCGTGCCCATGATGCCCAGGCCGATGAATCCGATGTCCATGGTGGCTCCTCTGTGGTGGTGTGGGGTGAGGTGAAGGGGGAGTCAGTCCAGGGCCGACGAGATCACGCGGCCTTCGGTGAAGAAGCGGTCGAGGTTGTCGAAGACGCGGTCGGCCATCGCCTGCCGCGTTTCGCGCGTGGCGCTGGCGATGTGCGGCAGCAGCACCACGGTGTCGAGCGCGAGCAGTTCGGCGGGCACGTTCGGCTCGTGCTCGAACACGTCGAGGCCGGCACCGGCGATGCGGCGCTCGACGAGCGCCCGCACCAGCGCCGCTTCGTCGATGACGCTGCCGCGCGCGACGTTGACGATGAAGCCCTCCGGGCCCAGTGCGTCGAGCACGGCGGCGTCGACGAGATGGCGCGTGCCCGGACCGCCGGCGGTGATGACGACGAGGATGTCGGCCCAGTGCGCCAGATCGACCAGCGACGGTTCGTGTGGCCATGGCACATCGGGCACCGGGCGGCGCGCGTGGTAGCGCAGCGGCATGTCGAAGCCCGTCGAGCGGTGCGCGATGGTGCGGCCGATGCGGCCCAGGCCGACCAGCCCGAGCTTCGCGCCGCTGACCTTGCGCGCGAGCGGGTAGGCCACGCCGCGCGCCCAGTCGCCGCGGCGCACGTGGCGGTCGGCGGCGGAGAGGCCGCGCGCCGCGTCGATCACGAGGCCGAAGGCGGCGTCGGCCACGCAGTCGTTCAGCACGTCGGGCGTGTAGCCCACGGCGATGCCGCGTGCGCGGGCCCGCTCGACGTCGAGCCGGTCCAGGCCGACGCCGAAGGAGGAGATCACGCGCAGGTTCGGCAGTGCGTCGATCGTGTCGCCGGTGATGCCCACGGCGGCCGAGGTGACCACGGCTTCGACCGTGCTGCCGTGCGCGGCCAGCCAGGCCGCAGCGTCGGGCTGCGCCGCGAGGTCGACCAGGTCATGGGCCGCCTGCAGCCGCTGCATGAGTGGCGGCGGCAGCCGTCCGACGTTGAGCACGCGATGGGGCAAGGCGGTGGGTGGCGGGGCCATCAATCCACCGTGATCCTGCGCTCGCGGATGATCTGCGCATAGCGCTTGCGGTCGCTGTCGATCATCTTCGCGAACTGATCCGGCGTGTTGCCCAGCGGCACGGCGCCCAGGCCGACGAGGCGCGACTTCACGCCCTCGTCGGCGAGCACGGCGCGGATGTCGCTGCTGACCTTGTCGACGACGTCCTTCGGCGTGCCGGCCGGGGCGAGCACGCCGATCCACGAGATGCTGTTGAAGCCGGGCAGCGCCGTTTCGGCCAGCGTGGGAACCTCGGGCAGGGCGCTGACGCGGGTGGCGCCGGTCACGGCCAGCGCGCGCAGCTTGCCGGTCTTGATGTGGCCGCTGGCCTCCAGCACCGTCATGAACGACAGCTGCACGTGGCCCGCGAGCAGGTCCGAGATCGCCGGGCCGCCACCGCGATAAGGCACGTGCAGCACGAAGGTCTTCGTCTGGTCCTTGAACATCTCGGCGGCGAGATGCGGCGCGCCGCCCGAGCCCGAGCTGCTGTAGCTGAGCTGCCCCGGCCGTGCTTTCGCCAGCGCGATGAAGTCCTTCACCGTGTTCGCCGGCACGCCGGGATTGACCATCATCGCCAGCGGCAACTCGGCCACCAGCGAGACGGGGGCGAAGGCCTTGTCGGCGTCGTACGGCAGCTTCGGGTAGAGCGCCGGGTTGATGGCCTGCGTGCCGATGTTGCCCATCAGCAGCGTGTAGCCGTCGGCCTTCGCCTTGGCGACCAGGTCCGCGCCGATCTGGCCCGCTGCGCCGCCCTTGTTTTCGACGACGACCGTCTGGCCCCAGCGCTTGCCGAGCTGCTCGGCGACGATGCGTGCGCCGGTGTCGGTGCCGCCGCCGGGCGGGAAGGGCACGACGAGCGTGACCGAGCGGTTCGGCCAGGCGCCCTGGGCGTGGACTGGCCATGGGGTCGTGGCGCCAATGGCGGCAATGGATGCGGCCAGCATGCAGGCGGCCGCGCCGCGCCGAGTTCGTGTGGACATCGTGTGCTCCCGAGCGGGGAAGATCTGCGGGCTTCAGCGGTCCAGCGCTGGGCGCTTGGGGTTGAAGGTCCAGCCGGGGATCAGGTACTGCATCGCCACCGCGTCGTCACGCGAGCCCAGGCCGTGCCGGAGGTACAGCTGGTGCGCCTTCTCCACCTCGGCCATGTCGAGATCGACGCCCAGGCCCGGCCGCTTCGGCACCTGCACATGGCCGCCGACGATCTGCAGCGGCTCCTTCGTCAGCCGCTGGCCGTCCTGCCAGATCCAGTGCGTGTCGATCGCCGTGACCTTGCCGGGTGCCGCCGCGCCGACATGCGTGAACATCGCCAGCGACACGTCGAAGTGGTTGTTGGAGTGCGAGCCCCAGGTGAGGCCCCAGTCGCGGCAGGTCTGCGCCACGCGCACGCTGCCGGCCATCGTCCAGAAGTGCGGGTCGGCCAGCGGGATGTCCACCGCCTGCAGCGAGAGCGCGTGGGTGAGCTGCCGCCAGTCGGTGGCCACCATGTTGGTGGCCGTGGGCAGCCCGGTGGCGCGGCGGAACTCGGCCATGACCTCGCGGCCCGAGAAGCCGTCCTCCGCGCCGCAGGGATCTTCGGCGTAGGCCACCACCCCGCGCATGCGCTGGCCGAGGCGGATCGCGTCCTTCAGCAGCCAGCCGCCGTTGGGGTCGAGCGTGACGCGGGCGTCGGGGAAGCGCTCGTGCAGCGCGATGACGGCATCCACCTCGTCGTCGCCGCGCAGCACGCCGCCTTTGAGCTTGAAGTCGTTGAAGCCGTAGCGCGCCCGGGCCGCCTCGGCCAGGCGCACCACGGCCTCGGGTGTCATCGCCGCATCGTGGCGCAGGCGGCACCAGTCGTCGGCATCGGCAGGCTCGTCGGCCGGGGTGGCGTAGGGCAGGTCGGTCTTCGTGCGGTCGCCGACGAAGAACAGGTACCCGAGCATCTCCACCGCATCGCGCTGCTGGCCTTCGCCGAGCAGTGCGGCCACCGGTACGCCCAGGTGCTGGCCCAGCAGGTCCAGCAAGGCGCTCTCGATCGCGGTGACGGCGTGGATCGTGGTGCGCAGGTCGAAGGTCTGCAGCCCACGGCCACCGGCGTCGCGGTCGGCGAACGCGCTGCGCACGCGCTGGAGGATGCCGAGGTGCGCCCCGATCGGCTGCCCGACCACGAGCGCCGCAGCGTCCTCCAGCGTCTGCCGGATCTTCTCGCCGCCGGGAACCTCGCCCACGCCGGTGCGGCCGCTGCTGTCGGTGAGGATCAGCAGGTTGCGCGTGAAGTACGGGCCGTGCGCGCCGCTGAGGTTCAGCAGCATGTCGTCGCGCCCGGCGACCGGGATCGCGCGCAGCGCCGTGATGACGGGGGTAGACGTCGCCATGGTCGCCTCGATCAATCCGCCGTGATCTTGCGCGTCTCGATCACGTTCTTCCAGCGCGCGAACTCCTTCTGCTGGAACGCGGCGAACTGCTCGGGTGTGTTGGCGACGATCTCGAGGCCCACCGACGTGAACTGCTGCTTCACCGCCGGGTCGTTCAGCGCAGCGTTGACGGCGGCGGTGAACTTGGTGCGGACGTCCGTCGGCAGGCCCTTGGGCGCGACCACGGCCTGCCACGAGTACACGTCGACGTTCTTCGGGCCACCGGCCTCGACGATGGTCGGGACGTTGGGCAGCACCGGCGAGCGCTTCGAGCCCGTCACGGCCAGCGGGCGCAGCTTGCCCGACTGGATGTGCTGGAAGACCGTGTTGACGTTCTGGAACGACGCGTCCACCTGGCCCCCGAGCAGGTCCTGGACGGCCGGGCCGCCGCCCTTGTAAGGCACGTGCACGCCGGTGGTGCCGCTCTCCAGCCAGAAGAGTTCGGCGGTGAGGTGGTCGCTGGAGCCGTTGCCCGAGGAGGCGTAGGTCATCTTGTTCGGGTTGGCCTTGAGGAACGCCAGCACGTCGGCCAGCGTCTTGTGCGGCGACTTCTCGGGCACCACCAGCACGTTGGGCGCCTGCACGGCGACGGTGACATGGTCGAAGTCCTTCAGCGCGTCGTACTGCACGCCCTTGATGAGGTGCGGCGCGATGACCAGCGGGCCCAGCGACGTGACGAGGAAGGTGTAGCCGTCGGGGGCCGAGCGTTTCACCGCGGCGGCGCCGATCGTGCCGGTGGCGCCGGCCTTGTTGTCGATGATGAAGGTCTGCCCGAGCGACTTCGTCAGCACCGGCCCGATGGCGCGCGCGATCGAATCGGTGGAGCCGCCGGGCGGGAAGGGCACGACCAGCGTGACGGGCTTGGACGGCCAGGTGTCGGCGAGTGCCGCGGTGGCGGCGAGCGTGAGGGACAGTGCGGCGAACAGCTTGCGCATGGGATGTCTCCGGGGGCGGTGTGGGGGTTCTGGAGGCGCAGGACGCCAGGCTCAGGGCCGGGCGCCGAACTCGGCGGACTCGCGGGTCCAGGCGCGCGCCTGGCCGCTGAGCGTGAGGCCCAGGCCGGGCCGCGTGGGCACGACGATGCGGCCGCGGTCGATGGCCAGCCGTTCCTCGAACAGCGGCTCGAGCCAGTCGAAGTGCTCGATCCACGGCTCGCTGGGGTAGGCGGCGGCCAGGTGCACGTGCAGTTCCATCGCGAAGTGGGGCGCCAGCATCAGCCCGGCGTGCTCGGCCTGCGCGGCGATCTTCAGGAAGGGCGTGATGCCGCCGACGCGCGGCGCATCGGGCATCAGCCAGTCGGCGGCGCGGTGGCGGATGAGATCGCCATGCTCGGCCACGCTGGTGAGCATCTCGCCGGTGGCGATGGGCGTGTCGAAGGCGGCGGCCAATGCGGCGTGGCCTTCGTGGTCGTAGGCGTCCAGCGGCTCTTCGATCCACACGAGGTTCATCGGCTCGAAGGTGCGGCACATGCGCTGCGCCGTCGGGCGGTCCCACTGCTGGTTGGCGTCGACCATCAGCGCCACGCCATCGCCCAGCTTCTCGCGCACGGCCTGCACGCGACGGAGGTCCAGTGCACGGTCGGGCTGGCCGACCTTCAGCTTGATGCCGCCGATGCCGCGCTCGACCGACGCCGCGGCGTTCTCCAGCAACTGCGGCAGGGGCGTGTGCAGGAAGCCGCCCGAGGTGTTGTAGCAGGCCACCGACTCGCGGTGCGCGCCCAGCAGCTTGGCCAGCGAGAGATTCGCGCGGCGCGCCTTCAGGTCCCACAGCGCCACGTCGAAGGCGCCGATCGCCTGCGTGGCCAGGCCGCTGCGCCCCACCGAGGCGCCGGCCCAGCACAGCCTGGTCCACAGCCGCGCGATGTCGCTCGGGTCCTCGCCGATCAGCACCGGTGCCACTTCGCAGGCGTGGGCGTACTGCCCGGGGCCGCCCGCGCGCTTCGAGTAGCTGAAGCCCAGGCCCTCGTGGCCCTGCTCGGTGCGCACCTCGGCGAACAGCATCGCCACTTCGGTCATCGGCTTCTGCCGGCCGGTGAGCACCTTGGCGTCGCTGATCGGCGTGGCCAGCGGCAGCGCGCAGGCCGAGAGGCGGATGCTGCGGATGCGGTCGCCGGCGGGGCCTGCCGATGGAACAAGTGATAACGTTGTCATCTCTGATGCGCGACGTGCGCTTCCGATCTGTGAAATGCGACGTGCTGATTCGATGCGTCAAATATGGTAACGTTGTCATGCGCGTCGTCAAGGCAGCGCTCCGATGCTGCCGCTCCCACGTCCCATTCCATGAGACCCGCCGCCCCCCAGTCCGTGACGCTGCACGACGTCGCTCGCGAGGCCGGCGTGTCGCTGATCACCGCGTCGCGCGCGCTGAGCAATCCGGCGGTGGTGTCCAAGGCCACCATCGAGCGCGTGCAGCGAGCGGTGGAAGCCACCGGCTACGTGCCCAACCGGCTGGCCGGCGGACTGAAGTCCAAGCGCAGCATGACGGTGGCGGCGCTGGTGCCCGTGATCTCGGTGCCGCAGTTCCTGCCCACCGTGCAGACGCTCACCGAGACGCTGGATGCCGCCGGCTACCAGCTCATCCTCGGGCAGACCGGCTACGACCGGGCGCGAGAACGTGCGCTGCTGGAGACCATGGTCGGCCGGCGGGTCGACGCCATCGTCGTGGCCGGGCTGCTGGAGCCGCAGGGCTGGGCCGAACGGCTGCGGCGGCTGCACATCCCGGTGGTCGAGACCTGGGACCTCACCGACCGCCCGGTGGACCTGCTGGTCGGCTTCTCGCACCTGAAGGCGGGCAGCGCGGTGGCGGGCTACTTCCTGGCGCGCGGCTGGCGGCACGTGGGCGTGGCCACTGCCGACGACCAGCGCGCGATGCAGCGGCACGCCGGCTTCGCGTCGGCGGTCGGCCGCAGCGTGCCCACCGCCATCGTGAAGGCGCCGAGCACGGTGCGTGCCGGCCGTACCGCGCTGGCCGAGCTGCTGCGGCAGGACCCGGCGCTCGAGGCCGTGCACTGCAGCTCCGACGCGCTGGCGGCCGGCGTGCTGATCGAGGCCCGCACGCGCTGCATCGCGGTGCCGCAGCAACTGGCGGTATGCGGCTTCGGCGATGCCGACTTCGCGGAGTGCCAGGAACCGTCGCTGACCACGGTGCGCATCGCCGGTGCCGACATCGGCCGCCGCGCCGCCGAGATGGTCATCGCCCGCGGTCAGGGCCGCGAGGTGGCCGAACGCATCGTCGACGTGGGGTTCTCGATCGTCGAGCGAGGGTCGACCGCGAGTCGCTAGCTAGTTGCGTTCGGCCCGCACCGGCTTGTGGAACACGACGGGGCGGCCACCGTATTGCCGCTTGCACAGCCACGCGGCGAGCGCCGAGTCGAGGTAGTCGGCGTGCCCGGGCAACCAGCGGCCGAGCTCGGCCACGAACCCGGACGCGTGCGCGAGATCGCCCTGCCGGGCGCGCGCCAGGATCTCGGTGGAGGAGGCGAGCACGGCCGCGTGCTCCTGCATGTGGCAGTCACGGGGCGGGAAGTCGGTCTCGGTCATCCACCGGTCCTCCGCCTCGAAGTGCTTCCTCAGGTGCGCATCGATCTGCTCGAGCAGTGCCGGCCACTGGCCCTCGGGCGTCATGTCGGCACGGGCCAGCAGCGCCTCGAATTCCGCGTGGATGTCGTCGATCGGCGCGTAGCCGAGCACGCCGACGGTTCGGGCAGGGCCTGGTGCCTCAGGATCCCGGGCGCGGTCGTTCATCGCGGGTTCAGACGATCTTCGAGGCCAGCGTCTGCAGCGACGCCGACAGCGTCGCGCGCACCGCCACCGGCACGAACGGGTTGCCGTCGAGCTCCTGCACCAGCGGGTCGCTGTCGAGGTAGCCGCGGTAGCGGGCGATGATGTCGCGGGCGCGGTCGTGGTGCTGCGCCTTGGCGGCGGGGTCAGGGGCGTTCAGCGCGTCGTCGAGCGCGTCCTGCAGCGACTCGTCGAACAGCTCGAGCACGGTGTCGAGCTTGCGCACGCCCTTGGACAGCTCAGGCACCTCGATGCCCTGGTACTCCGCGACGATGGCCTGTTCGAGCTTCTGCAGCTCGGCCTGCACCTTCTTGCGCGTGGCCCCCCAGGCCAGGCGCGACTGCGTGTAGACCACCGCGGGTGCGAGCTGGCGGGGTGGCTGCGCGGCGGCGGCCGGGGCTGCCGTTGCGGCGGGAGTCGCCAGCAGCTCCTCCAGCTCGTCGAGCAGCGCCTGCGCGGCCACGAAGTCGCGGCCGCGCGCCGCCGTGCCGGCTTCCGAGGCCTTGAGCTTGGCGTCGCCGGCCGCCGGGTGGCCGGCCGTGGCGGCGGCCTTGATCTTCGGCAGCAGCGCCGCCAGCCGGGCGTTGAAGGCCGGGCCGCCGTCGGGCGCGGGCGCGGTCTCGGCAGCCGGCGCATCGGCCGGGGCCGCTGCCGCGGCACCGGCGTCGCCCGCAGGCTGAGCCCCGCCATCCTCGCCATCCTCGTCCTCGGCGCCGTCGGCACCCCGCACGCGCACCTTCATGCGCAGCTCGGTCTGCGCCAGCAGCGCCGCGGCGATCTTCCTGGCCAGGCCCGCGGCCTCGGTGTCCACCACGAAGGTCAGCGCGTTGCGCTCGAAGACGCAGTGGCCCGTGATGTACTTCGGCGTGCCGCCGCCGAGGAACTCCGAGAGCAGCTTGCGGCGCGTGGTGGCGATGGGCTTGCGCTGCAGCAGCACCGCGGCGGCCTTGCCGACGGTGCCGATCAGCGCCGGCAGCTGCAACTGGCCCTTGCGCACCTCGCGCAGCAGCGGGATCAGCTTGGTCGTCAGCAGCGCGGGCGACTCCTCCTCGTCGCCCGAGTCGGCGGCCGTCTTCTGCGCGCTGCGCGTCTCCAGCAGCAGCGTGTCGGCCTCGGCCAGCATCGCATCGATGCGGTCGGCGACCTCGCGGGCTTCCTTCGGCGGCAACGGAGGCTTGCGCTTCGAGGTGGCCGCCTGCAGCTTGCGCAGCTGCTGCGAGACCTCGTCGATGGCCGCCGCGAGCGCGTCGTGCCTGGCCTCGTCGGTCTTGTCGAGCCTGCCGAGCGCCTTCAGCAGCGCGTCGTCATCCAGCTCGCGCTTCTTCGCGAAGGCGTTCCATGCGGCGGTGGTGAGCTTGTCGGCCATGGTGTTGCTCCTCGTCGGGATGCGGGTCTCGGAGGGCGTCAGCCGACCAGTTCGTCGCGGATCAGGCGGCTTTCCTGGCCGAGCGCGTCGATCAGCGCGGCCAGGCTCCTGCCGTCCAGGCTGCCGATCGGCACGCGGCCCCAGATCACGACCATGCCCGCGGCGTCGCAGGCGACGCGGAAGGGGGCCAGCGGGCTGTCGTGGAAGTTGCGGCGCATCAGCCACAGCATGATGCCGTAGTCGGGCTCGGCGGGCAGCGGCACGATCGGCGCCACCAGCATCAGCGTGTAGGCGTCCTCCGCGAACAGGATCACCGGCGTGTCGTCGCCGATCGACAGCTCGACGCTGCCGTCGTCGTCGGCCGGCAGCGAGGCGACGCCCAGCGTCTTCGCCAGGTCGTCGTACAGGGTCTGCGTGCTCTTGAACATGACGGCTTTCTCAATGCATCAGGCGGCGTTCGAGCTGCTCCGCGAACTCGTGGTGGCCACGCCGGGGCAGGCGGTGGTCGGGCTTGTCCTTGAAGTGCGCGATGGCGATCTTCAGCGCACCGTTCACGTCGTCGGGCTCCACGGCGCCGCGCAGCAGCCCTTCGACGATCAGCAGCGTCTCGATGCCCGCGCCGCCGTTGGCCTCGGTCTTCATCTTCGGGTAGACGATCTGCTTGAGGATGTTCTCGGCGTGGTCGCGCGTGCGCACGGTGTCGGCCACGGCGTACGAGGCGTCCATCGCCGGGCTGCGGCGGCCGCCCTTGCGGGCCGTCTCGAGCACGCCGTCCAGCTCGGGCCGCTTGTTCACCTCCCGCGCCACGTAGCCGAGGAAGTCGACGTCGTCGCCGGCCAGGCGGTCGAACTCGGCCAGCGCCATCGACGCGTCCTGGTTCTGCAGCACGCGGTCCATGCGGCTGTCGGCCTTCGCGCGCTCTGCCTTCACGGCGGCCAGCAGCTTGCCGATCATCTCGGCCACGCGCTCGCGGAACTCCACCGCCTCGGCCGCACCCTCGTAGCCGCCCGCGGCCAGCGCCTTCAGCTCCGGCAGGCCGATCGAGACGAACATCTGCGCGTCGGAGGCGAATTCGCGGCTCTTGTCCTGCTTCTCGCGTTCGATGTGCGCCTGCGTCGCGGCCTCGGTCTTGGCCTGGTACTTCAGCTTCGCTTCCTTCGAGAGGCCGAAGTTCAGCGTGCCGCCGCGCATGTCGGCATCGGGGTCCTCCTTGCGCTTCCAAGGCTTGAGCAGCTGGCGCTGGTACCACTTCGCCTGCCTGGGCTCGATGGTCAGCGGCACCTCCACCACCTCCTCCGCGTGCTCGGTCATGTCGCGGTTCTTCGCGTACTCGGCGCCGGCATGCTCGGAGCCGACGAACCAGTCGACGGCCCCGGTCATCAGGCTCTTCTTGCCGATGGCCTTCTCCAGCAAGCCGGTGCCGCCCTGGCCGGGCGCCGTCAGCTCGCCCTGTTGCAAGCCCTTGCTGGTGCCGTCGGTGTCCTCGAACACGAAGGTCATGCCGCGGCCCTCGGGCAGCGGGTCGAGGTTGCGCTCGTTGCCGATGCTCGACGACGTGGGCGTGTTGTTCATGACGCCGCCGTCGATGAAGCGCACCTTCAGGCCGCTGGCGAGCACGATGTCCACCGGCTTGAAGGCCGCCGGGAACGAGGCCGACGCATGCACCGCCAGCGCCACCTCCATCTCGGGCTCGCTGTCGGCGTCGAACACGTAGAGCTGCCCGGTGTCGTTGCGGTTCTCGAAGCCTTCCTGCGAGGCCGCGTCGATCGTGCCGACCTCCTCGAGGTAGGTACCGGTGATGACGACTTCCTTCACCGCCGGGATGTGCCTGGAGAGCTTGCGCAGGTCGCCGAACGTGGGGCCGCGGCGGGCCAGGTTCTCCGCCACCGACGACACGTCTGCGTGCGGCTTCGCGCCCGAGCGCTCGCACTGCAGCACGTAGCCGTTGATGCGCTTGCGCAGCGTCTCGTCGAGCACCTGGCGCACGATGGTCTCCAGGCCTTCGCCCTTGAGCGGGTTGGCGGAGATGCGGCCGTCGCCGTCGCCGGTGACCTTGTCCTTCACCGAGCCGGCGAGGTTCTTCGTCGCGGCCCACAGCAGGCCGAGCGGGGTGCCGCCGCTGCCTTCCACGATCACGTCGGTGGTCGAGTCGGCATTCGCCACGGCCTTGAAGTCCTCGGCGGTGATGCCCGCGGCCACCAGCGCCGCCGTCATCGAGCCCACCGAGGCGCCGGCGATCTTCTTCGCGTCCTTCAGCACGCCGCTGTCCTGCAGCGCCTGGACGGCGCCCGGCAGCGCGGCGCCCTTGGCACCGCCGCCCGAGAACGTGATCTCGCGCACCGGCGGCGGCGGGGCGGTGTAGACCACGCCGCCGCCCGGCTTCCTCGCCACGCGCACCGTCTTGCCGCCCGGCGGCACGGCGTACGGCTCGGGCTTCAGCACCGGGGGCACGACGATCGGCTCGCCCGACGCGGGGCGGCCCTGGGTGATCTTCACGCCGCCGCCGGTGGGGCGGGCCACGTCCTTCGGGACCGGCGCGGCCTGCACGGTCTTCGGGGGCTCGGCGGCCGGCGCCTTGCGCGGCACGCTGACCCCGAGCACGCGCCGCAGCCACTGGTCCTTGCTCAACGGATCCGGCATCGATATCCCTCGTCCTGACTTCCGACTCGGTGGACTCGATTCTGTGACCGCTGCGGCGCGCCGGTTCCTCAGGATTCCCCGCTGAGGCGGATCGTGAACACCGCGCCGGCCGTGCCGTCTTCACGGTCCGCCGCACGCAGTTCGCCTTCGTAGCGCTCGACGATGGTGCGGCTGATCCACAGGCCCAGGCCGGTGCCGTCCTTCTTGCGCGTGACGAAGGGCTTGAACAGCTCGGCCAGCAGCTCGGCACCCAGGCCCGGGCCGGTGTCGGTGACCGTGATCTCCACGCCGGCCTCGCCCACGTCGCGGCTGGCCAGCGTCAGCGTGCCGCCGCCCTCCATCGCGTGGATCGCGTTGACGAGCAGGTTCACCAGCACCTGCTGCAGCTCGTTGCGGTTGATCGCCGGCCGGTGCGTGGCGCGCAGCTCGCGCACCACCTCGATCTGCGAGCGGGCCAGCAGGTGCCCGGCCAGCAGCAGGCTGGCGTCGACCAGCGCCGTCACGTCCACAGCCTCCACGTAGCCGGCGTACTCGCGCGGCCGTGCGAACTGCAGCAGCTGCGTCACGATCAGCCGCATGCGCTCGACCTGCTCGTCGGCGATCTTCAGCTCGGCCCGCACCGGCGCCGCGGCCGGGCCGAGAGTCTCGCGCACGAGGTCGAGGTTGCCCTGGATCACCGCGATCGGGTTGTTGATCTCGTGCGCGATGCTGGCCGTGAGCTGCCCCACGGCGGCCAGCTTCTCGCTGTGCACCAGCTGCGACTGCGCCGCCTCCAGGTCGCGCGTGCGCTCGGCCACCTTCGCGTCGAGCTGCGCGTTGTGTTCCTCCAGCGCGCGGGCATGGCCGTCGACCTTGTCGAGCAGCTCGTCGAGGTGGCCGGCGAGCTGGCCGATCTCGTCGCTGCCGGCATGGCCGTCGCCCACGCGGGCGCTCCGGTCCCCGCCGCCCACGCGCTGCATCGTGGTGGCCATGCGCTCCAGCGGCGACGCGACCGTGCGCGCACCGCGCAGGCAGAGCCACGCGGCGCCGGCCATCGCGGCCACGAACAGCAGCGACAGCGCGGCCAGCGCGGTGTACTTCAGGCCGGTGAAAGGTGCTTCCGTGAAGCCGACGTAGAGCATGCCGACGCGGCGGCCGCTGCCGTCGATCACCGGCTCGTAGCCCGACACGTACCAGTCGTTCACGACGAACGCCCGCCCCAGCCACGTGCGGCCCGCGTCCAGCACCTCCTGCCGAACGCTGGCCGACACGCGGGTGCCGATCGCTCGCTGCTCCTGTTCGGCGCCGAACAAGCGCACGTTGGTGGAGATGCGCACGTCGTCGAGGAACAGCGTGGCCGTGCCGCGGCTGCCGTAGGGCAGCGATCCGTCGGGGTAGACGATGGCGTTGACGTGGTCGATGAAGGGCAGGTTGCGGTTCAGGAGCACGCCAGCCTGCAACTGGGCGATCGGTCGCCCCACCTCGTCGCGAACGACGCGGGTGGCGAGCAGCACCATGGCGCGGTCCTCGCGCTGTCGTTGCGTGGGCGCGGCGTTGCGCGTGGGCACGATCGCGACGCCCACGCGCTCGCGCAGCGGTGCTTCGAGCAGCGCCAACGCCGGGCCTTCGAGGATCTCGACGCTCGTGAGGTCGGTGGCGTCGATGGCGGCCTGCCCCGGGCGACCGAGCAGGGTGAAGTCGAGCCTTTCGCGCTCGCGGAAGCGCTTGAGCAGCGCCTCGGTGCGTGCCGGATCGGCGGCGGCCAGCGCCGTGTGCAGCGCCTGCGAATCGGCCACCGCGGTGGCGCTGGCGCCCACCTCGGCCAGCGTGCGATCGAAGTAGCCGTGCGCCACGGCCAGGTCGCTGCGCACCTTGGTGATCAAGAGCCGGTCGAAGGCGTCGTCGATCCAGATCCACAGCGTCACGCCCAGCAGCGGCAGCACCAGCGCCATCGGCATCAGCACCAGTGCCAGCAGCTTCTGGCGGATCGGCAACCGCGCGAACCAGGCGCGGATCACCCCTGGCCCCACTCCGCGACACGGCGCTCCAGCGTGCGCCGCGACACGCCCAGCAGCCGCGCCGCGCGGGTCTTGTCGCCGCCCACCGATTCGAGCACCGCCTGGATGTGCCGCTTCTCGAGCGTCTGCAGGTCGGTGGGCCCCGGCGGCAGCACGGGCCGGGCCCGTTCGGAGCGCGTGAGGCCCTGGTACAGCGCCGACACGTTCAGTGCGCCCAGGATCAGCGAGCGCTCGATGAGGTTGCGCAGCTCGCGCACGTTGCCGGGCCAGTCGTATTCGGCCAGGAAGCGCCACTCGTCGTCGGCCACGTCGAACGGCGGCACGCCCAGCCGCGGGGCCAGCGTCGCGATGAAGTGCGCCACGAGGTCGGGGATGTCCTCCTTGTGCGTGCGCAGCGGCGGCAGCGTCAGCTCCACCACCTGCAGCCGCCAATACAGGTCGGCGCGGAAGCGGCCGGCATCGACGTCGTCGCGCAGCGGCCGGTTGCTCGCGGCCACGATGCGCACGTCCACGGGGATCTCCTGCTGGCTGCCTGCCGGGCGCACGAGCCGCGTATCGATGACGCGCAGCAGCGTGGCCTGCAGCGGCAGCGGCAGCTCGCCGATCTCGTCGAGGAACAGCGTGCCGCCCTGCGCGTGCACGAACAGGCCGTCGGCGTGCGAGATCTCGCCGTCGGCGCCGCGCTGCACGTGGCCGAACAGTTCCTCCTCGATCGTCTGCGGCGAGGCCCGCGCGCAGTTCACCGGCACGAAGAGGGCACCGGCGTGGCGGGAGAGCCGGTGCAGCGCCAGTGCCACCAGCTCCTTGCCGGTGCCCGATTCACCGGTCAGCAGCACCGTGCTGTCGACCGCGGCGATGCGCTTGATCGCCTCGTGCAGCCCCTGCACGACGATCGAGCGGCCGACCAGCCCGTCGGCCGGCGGCGTGTGTTGCAGCAGCGAGCGGCGCAGCAGGAAGTTCTCGCGCTTGAGCTGCGCGCGCTCCAGGCCTTGCCGGAACGCGTTCAGCGCCTGCGTCAGCCGGAAGGGCTTCAGCAGGAAGTCGCTGGCGCCGGCGCGCAGCGCCTCGATGGCGGTCTCGAGGTCGGCGAAGGCCGTCATCAGCACCACCTCGGCCGGATGACCCTGCGCCCGCAGTTGCTTCAGCAGCGCGATGCCGCTCTTGCCGGGCAGCGCGATGTCCAGGATCAGCAGGTCGAAGCGGTGCCGCTGCAGCAGCGCCTCGGCCTCCTCGGCGCTGCCGGCCTGCAGCACCTGCCCGGCGCGCGGTGCCAGCGCCTTGTGCAGGAAGTTCAGCATGCCCGGCTCGTCGTCGACCAGCAGCACCGAGGCGTGCGGCCAGTGCGGGTCGTCGGGGCCGTGGCGGGCGGGCATGGGGCGCGATGATGCACGGCGCCGGATTCGGCAGCAGGGTCGGTGTCCTGCGGTACGCTTGCCCGATGGAGCATCCGGTGATCCCCATCGCGCGGGCCGACGAGCAGCGCCAGCGCAAGCGCCGGCAGCCCCGCGGGCGGGCCGTGGAGCCCGCGGCGCTCGACGACCTGCGTGCGCTGTTCGGTGAAGAAGCCCTCCCGCGCGACCGTCTGATTGAGGCGCTGCACGCGATCCAGGACCGCCACGGCCAGCTCCACGTGCGCCACCTGGCCGCGCTGGCCGCGCGCATGAAGCTCTCGCAGGCCGAGGTCTACGAGGTGGCGAGCTTCTATCACCACTTCGACGTGGTGCGCGAAGGCGAGGCCGACGTGCCGCGCCTGACGGTGCGCGTGTGCGACGGGCTGGCCTGCGAGATGGCCGGCGCGGGTTCGCTGCTCGAACGGTTGCCGCAGATCCTCGGCGCCGACGTGCGCGTGATCGCCGCTCCGTGCGTCGGCCGCTGCGAGACCGCGCCGGTGGCCGTGGTGCACCAGCGGCCCGTGCTGCGTGCCGACGCAGCCGCCGTGCAGGCCGCGGTGCAGGCCGGCCACACGCAAGCCGACGTGCCCGACGCGATCGGGTACGACGCCTACGTCGCGCAAGGCGGCTACACGCTGCTGCGCGATTGCCTGAAGGGCACCCGCACGGCCGAGGCCGTGATCACCGAGCTCGAGGCCTCGGGCCTGCGTGGCCTGGGCGGCGCGGGCTTCCCGGCCGGCCGCAAGTGGCGCATCGTGCGCGGCCAGCCGGCACCGCGGCTGATGGCCGTGAACATCGACGAAGGCGAACCCGGCACCTTCAAGGACCGCTGGTACCTCGAACGCGACCCGCACCGCTTCCTCGAAGGCCTGCTGATCGCCGCGTGGGCGGTGGGCATCGACCGCATCTGGATCTACCTGCGCGACGAGTACCACGGCTGCCGCTCATTGCTGCAGCGCGAGCTGGCGGCGCTGCGCGCCGCGATGCCCGAGGCGCCGCCGATCGAACTGCGTCGCGGGGCCGGCGCGTACATCTGCGGCGAGGAGTCCGCGATGATCGAGTCGATCGAAGGCCGTCGCGGCATGCCGCGGCTGCGGCCGCCGTACGTGGCGCAGGTGGGCCTGTTCGGCCGGCCGACGCTGGAGCACAACTTCGAGACGCTGCACTGGGTGCGCGAGCTGCTGGAGCGCGGCGCCGCGTGGTTCACGTCGCACGGGCGGCACGGCCGCACGGGGCTGCGCAGCTACTCGGTGAGCGGCCGCGTGCGCGAGCCTGGCGTGAAGCTGGCGCCGGCGGGCATCTCGCTGCGCGAACTCGTCGACGAGCACTGCGGCGGCATGCTGCCGGGGCACGAGCTGTACGCCTACCTGCCGGGTGGCGCCTCGGGCGGCATCCTGCCGGCGCGGTTGGCCGACGTGCCGCTGGACTTCGACACGCTGCAGCCGCACGACTGCTTCATCGGCTCGGCGGCGGTGATGGTGCTCTCGCAGCACGACCGCGCGCGCGATGCGGCCCGCAACGTGATGCGCTTCTTCGCGCACGAGAGCTGCGGGCAGTGCACGCCGTGCCGCGTGGGCACCGCCAAGGCCGCCGCGCTGCTGGACGCGCCGCGGTGGGACCGCGCGCTGCTGGCCGAGCTGTCGCACGTGATGCGCGACGCGTCGATCTGCGGCCTCGGGCAGGCGGCGCCGAACGTCGCCGATGGCGTGCTGCGGCACTTCGCGCACGAGGTGGGCGCGGAGGGCGCGAAAGGAGAGGCGCCATGAACGCACCCGCGGACCGCATCGCCTTCACGCTCGACGGCCGGGCCGTGCACGCGACTCCCGGCGAATCGATCCTGCAGGTGGCCGACCGCGAGGGCGTGGCCATCCCGCGCCTGTGCTGGAAGGACGGCCTGGCGCCCGCCGGCAACTGCCGCGCCTGCGTGGTGGAAGTGGCCGGCGAGCGCACGCTGGCGGCGTCGTGCTGCCGGCAGCCGACGGCCGGCATGCAGGTGGCCACCGCCAGCGACCGTGCGCGCACCTCGCAACGCCTGGTGCTGGAACTGCTGCAGAGCGACCTGCCCGAGGCGGCCTACACGCGCCACAACGAGGTCGACCACTGGGCGGATCGGCTCGGCGTCGGTCGCCCGCGCTTTGCCGCGCGCAAGGCGGTGGCGCCCGACCCCAGCCACCCGGCCATCGCCGTCCACCTGGACGCCTGCATCCACTGCACGCGCTGCCTGCGCGCCTGCCGTGACGAGCAGGGGAACGATGTGATCGGCCTGGCGCTGCGCGGCGGCGACACGCGCATCGTGTTCGACATCGACGATGCGATGGGCACGTCGACGTGCGTGGCCTGCGGCGAGTGCGTGCAGGCCTGCCCGACGGGTGCGCTGGCGCCGGCCGGCGGCGTGGCGGCGCAGCAGCCCGACCGCACCGTCGATTCGCTGTGCCCGTACTGCGGCGTCGGCTGCCAGATCACCTACCACGTGCAGGGCGACCGCATCCTCTACGTCGAGGGGCGCGACGGCCCGGCCAACCACGGCCGGCTGTGCGTGAAGGGCCGCTACGGCTACGACTACGCGCGCCACCCGCAGCGGCTGACGCAACCGCTGATCCGCCGCGCCGATGCGCCCAAGGGCCCGCTGCCCGAGGGCACCGACCCGCGCTCGCTGTTCCGCCCGGCCACGTGGGACGAGGCGCTGGCGCTCGGCGGCGGCACGCTGCGTCGGCTGCGCGATGCGCACGGCCGCCACGCGCTGGCCGGCTTCGGCTCGGCCAAGGGCAGCAACGAGGAGGCGTACCTGTTCCAGAAGCTGGTGCGGCTGGGCTTCGGCAGCAACAACGTCGACCACTGCACGCGGCTGTGCCACGCCTCCAGCGTGGCCGCGCTGCTCGAGGGCATCGGCTCGGGCGCGGTCAGCAACCCCGTGGCCGACGTGCGGCACGCCGAGGTGGTGATCGTGATCGGCGCCAACCCCACGGTGAACCACCCGGTGGCGGCGAGCTGGATCAAGAACGCGGTGCGCGCCGGCACGAAGCTGATCGTGATCGACCCGCGCGGCAACGACCTCGTGCGCGACGCGCACCGCTTCCTGCGCTTCACGCCCGACACCGACGTGGCGCTGCTGAATGCGCTGATGCACGTCATCGTCACCGAAGGGCTGGTGGACCAGCGCTTCATCGCCGACCGCACCAGCGGCTACGAGGCGCTGGCGGCCAACGTGCGCGCCTTCAGCCCCGAGGCGATGGCGCCGGTGTGCGGCATCGACGCCGGCACGCTGCGCGAGGTGGCGCGACTCTACGCCACCAGCCGCGCGTCGATGATCCTGTGGGGCATGGGCATCAGCCAGCACGTGCACGGCACCGACAACGCCCGCTGCCTGATCGCGCTGGCGCTGATGACGGGCCAGATCGGCCGCCCCGGCACCGGGCTGCATCCGCTGCGCGGCCAGAACAACGTGCAGGGCGCCAGCGACGCCGGGCTGATCCCGATGATGTACCCCGACTACCAGCGCGTCGGCGACGCGGCGGCGCGCGCCCGCTTCGCGCAGGCCTGGGGCGTGCCGGAGTCGTCGCTCGACGACCAGCCCGGCCTCACGGTGGTGGAGGTGATGCGCGCGATCGAGGCCGGCCGGGTGCGCGGCATGTACATCCTCGGCGAGAACCCGGCGATGAGCGACCCCGACGCCGACCATGCCCGCGCCGCGCTGGCCAAGCTCGACATGCTGGTCGTGCAGGACATCTTCCTCACCGAGACGGCGATGCTCGCCGACGTGGTGCTGCCGGCCTCGAGCTTCGCCGAGAAGATGGGCAGCTTCACGAACACCGACCGCACGGTGCAGCTGGGCCGCCCGGTGCTGCAGCCGCCGGGCGACGCGCGGCAGGACCTGTGGATCCTGCAGCGCATGGGCGAGCAGTTCGGGCTGCCGTGGGGTGTCTACGGCGAGGGCGAGACCGCGGTGGCCGCGGTGTTCGACGAGATGCGCCACACGATGCCGAGCATCGCCGGCATCACCTGGCCGCGGCTCGTGGCCGAGGGCGCCGTGACGTATCCGTGCACGCACGAGGGCGACCCCGGCTCGCCGGTGGTGTTCACCGACCACTTCCCCACCGCCGATGGCCGTGCCCGCTTCGTGCCGGCCGACTTCCTGCGCGCCGACGAGCAGCCCGACGAGGCCTACCCGCTGGTGCTGATCACCGGCCGACAGCTCGAGCACTGGCACACCGGCAGCATGACGCGACGCTCCGGCGTGCTCGACGCGCTGGAGCCCGACCCGGTGGCGATGCTGAACCCGACCGACCTGCAGCGCCTGGGCCTGCAGCCGGGCGAGCGCATCACGATCGCGTCGCGCCGCGGCGAGGTGACGCTGTACGCGCGCGCCGACGACAGTTCGCCGCCGGGCGCGGTGTTCGTCGCCTTCTGCTGGTTCGAAGCCGCGATCAACAAGCTGACCAACCCGGCGCTGGACCCGGTGGCCAAGATCCCGGAGTTCAAGTACTGCGCGGTGCGGGTGTGCGCAGCACGGGGGTAGTCCGGTGACCACGCTGCTGCTGCGCCACGCGCAGGTGCTGGTCACGATGGACGAGCTGCGGCGCGAGATCGCCGGCGGCGGCATGTACGCGCGCGACGGCGTCATCGAGGTCGTCGGCACCGACGAGGCCCTGCCGGCCACCGCCGACACGGTGATCGACGCCTCCGGCCAGGTGGTGCTGCCGGGGCTCGTCAACACGCACCACCACTTCTACCAGACGCTCACGCGCACGCTGCCCGCCGCGCAGGACGCGTCGCTGTTCGGCTGGCTGCAGGCGCTGTACCCGGTGTGGGCGAGGCTGACGCCCGAGATGCTGCACGTGTCCACGCAGGTGGCGCTGGCCGAACTGATGATGAGCGGCTGCACGACGGTCGCCGACCATCACTACATCTACCCGAACGGTTGCCGGCTCGACGACTGCATCGACGCAGCGCGCACGGTGGGGCTGCGCTTCCACGCGTCGCGCGGCGCGATGAGCGTCGGGCAGAGCGCCGGGGGGCTGCCGCCGGACGAGGTGGTCGAGCGCGAGGAGGCGATCCTCGCCGACACCGAACGGCTGATCCTGCGGCACCACGATGCCGCCCGGTACGCGATGCAGCGCATCGTCGTGGCCCCGTGCAGCCCGTTCTCGGTGTCGACCGGGCTGATGCGCGACGCCGCCGCGCTGGCCCGCCGCCACGGCGTCCACCTGCACACCCATTTGGCGGAGAACGACAGCGACATCGCCTACACCCGCGAGCGGTTCGACTGCACGCCGGCCGAGTACGCCGAGCAGCTCGGCTGGCTGGGGCCCGACGTGTGGCACGCGCACTGCGTGAAGCTGGACGCCGCCGGCATCGCCGCCTTCGCGCGCAGCGGCACCGGGGTGTCGCACTGCCCGGGCTCGAACATGCGGCTGGGCTCCGGGATCGCGCCGGTGCGTGCGATGCGCGACGCCGGCGTGCCGGTGTCGCTGGCGGTGGACGGCTCGGCCAGCAACGACAGCGGCCACCTGCTGGCCGAGGCGCGGCTGGCGCTGCTGCTGCAACGCGTGGGCTTCGGAGCCGGCGCGATCGGCGCGCGCGAGGTGCTCGAGATCGCCACGCGCGGCGGTGCCCGCGTGCTCGGGCGCGACGACATCGGCGTGCTGGCGCCCGGCATGGCGGCCGACGTGGTCGGCTTCCCGGTCGACGGCCTGGCGCAGGCCGGCGCGCACGACCCCGTGGCCGCGTTGCTGTTCTGCGAGCCGCCGGCGGTGCGCACCAGCGTGGTCGGCGGGCGCGTGCGGGTGCGCGACGGGGAGCCCCAGACGCTGGACCTCCCGCGCCTGCTCGAGCGGCACCGCCGCCAGGCCGCGACGCTGGTGGCCTGAAGCGGCGTCAGCGGCCGATCGGCCCGCCGTCCGGCGCAGCTTGCAGCCGCTGCAGTTCCTCGACCGTGTTGGCGTTCGCGAAGGCCGCCCCGTCGGCAAAGGTCACCGTCACGCAGCCGTGCTGCGCGGTCCAGCGGTCGACCTTGCGGCCCCCCTCGGCCAGGTAGCGGGCGAGGCTGTCCTTCAGCGACGCGCGCAACAGGCAGAACACGGGCTGCGTGCGCAGGTCGCCGCCCTCGACGCACGCGGCCATCGCGAGGCTGGCGCCTTCGGCCGACACCGCGGCGGCGAGCCGGCCCGCCAGGTCGAGCGGGAAGTTCGGCGAATCGCACGGCACCGTCACCAGCCAGGGCGTGCGGCAGGCCTGCAGCGCCGCGAGCCAGCCGGCCAGCGGCCCGGCGTGGTCGCCGGTGGCGTCCGGACACACCGGCACGCCGAATGCCGCGTAGGCGTCGAGGTGGCGGTTGGCATTCACCAGCAGCGCGCCCACCTGGGGTGCCAGCCGCTCCAGCGCGTGCAGGGCGAGCGGCCGGCCGTGCCACGGCTGCAGCCCCTTGTCGACGCCGCCCATGCGCGTGCCGCGACCGCCGGCCAGCACCACGCCGGTGATGTCGGCGCGGAGCGGGGTGGCCGGGTTCGCGGAGAGGAGGGGCACCGTCATGGTCGCGGGCATTGTCCGCCGGGCGCGGCGGTAAGCTCGCGCCGTGCTCGCCGCCGACGACTTCGACCGCCAGGCCTACGACCCCGCCGGGGCATACCCGCTCGTGCCCGGCGCGCCGCGGCTCACGCAGGCGCGCTGCGAGCTGCTGAAGACCGTGGTGGCCGTGGACCAGTCCGGCGAGCGGCGCACGCTGTCGATGCCCCACGAGCGGCCGCTGACGGTGTTCGTCGACCGGCAGGAGATCGTCACGCTGATGACGCTGGGCGTATGCCCGGAGTGGCTGGTGCTGGGCTGGCTGCTGAACCAGCGGCTGGTGGGGCGGGTGCAGGACATAGAGTCGATCACCGTCGACTGGGACGTGGCCGCCGCGGCCGTGCGTACGCAGGCCGGCGTGCAGGACCTGGCGGCCAAGACGGCGCGGCGTGTCGTCACCACCGGCTGCGGGCAGGGCACCGTGTACGGCGACCTGATGGCGCACACCGAGGGCCTGGTGCTGCCGCCGCCGCACCAGGCGCGCATCTCGCAGGGCACCATCACCCGCATCGTCGACGCGATCCGGCTGCACCCCAGCGTGCATCGCCGCGCCGGCTCGGTGCACGGCTGCGCGCTGTTCGAAGGCGCGCGCATGCTGATGTTCGTCGAGGACGTCGGGCGCCACAACGCGATCGACACCATCACCGGCTGGATGGCCCTGCACGGCGTGCCGGGCGGCGACAAGGTCTTCTACACGACCGGCCGGCTGACCAGCGAGATGGTGATGAAGGCCGCGCGCATCGGCGTGCCCATCGTCGTGTCGCGCAACGGCGTCACGGCGATGGGGCACGAACTCGCGTCGCTGTTGGGCATGGCGCTGTTCGGGCGCGCGGCGCACCGCCACTTCCTCTGCTACACCGGCTCCGAGCGTTTCGACGCCGAGCCCGACGGCCCGCGCAGCACGGTCCGCGTCGTATCCGGCTGACAGACGTGCGGCGTACGTCGCACCGGCTGGGACTGGGTGAGCTTCCGGCGGGGTTGCATTCGATAACATCTGCGGCCCTCGCGGAGCTGTCATCCGCAGCCTTACCCCCTCGCTGGAGCGCCGCCCGGGAATGTCGGAACACACCAAGCTCGATGCCGATGAAGCGTTCGCCCGGCTCGGCCTCATCACGCGACAGTTGCACCAGGCGATGGCCGAGCTCGGATTCGATGCCCAGCTGCACCGCATCGCCAGCGAGATCCCCGACGCCCGCGAGCGGCTGAGCTACGTCGGCAAGATGACCGAGGAGGCCGCGCACAAGGTGCTCGGGCTCGTCGACGATGCGCGGCCGTCGTGCCTGGCGCTGCGCGACGAGGCGCGCGCGCATCAGGCGGCGCTGGACGCGCTGGCCGTGGACGGTCTGGCGCCCCCGGTGGCGGCGGCGCTGCAGGCCGCCCGCGACTTCGCCGCCCGCGCAGAGGCCGGCGCGGTCCGCCATGCCGACGTGCTGGGCGAGATCATGCTGGCGCAGGACTTCCAGGACCTCTCCGGCCAGGTGATCAAGAAGGCCATCGACGTCATCAGCCGCACCGAGACGCAGCTGCTGCAGCTGCTCTCGCAGAGCGCGCCGCAGCACCTGGCGGTGGCGGCTGCGGCGGCCAACGAGCAGCTCCAGGGCCCGCAGACGCCCGAGAAGGCGCTGAAGCAGGACGACGTGGACGACCTGCTGTCCTCGCTCGGCTTCTGATCCTTCGCGGCGCGATCCGCTGACGGCCTGCCGCGGTTGCGCGGCGGCTCCCGGGCATCTCCGACCGCGACAACTTGTCGCGCCCGTGAAGTTCCTCACGGGGATTCACCCTGATTGCCCGAGCCTGCAAGGGGGGGAATAACTCCATCTGTCGCTGCCCGCCGCCGGCCGGCAGTGGCGTTCACGCGAAGGAGACATCGACTGATGGACATGAACCGGAGGCAGTTCTTCCGGGTCAGCGGTGCCGGGCTGGTAGGTTCCAGCCTGGTGGCACTCGGCTTTTCGCCCACCGCGGCGTTGGCCGAGACGCGCAGCTTCAAGCTCGCCCGGACCACGGAAACACGAAGCATCTGTCCGTACTGCTCTGTGAGCTGCGGGATGATCATGTACACGCTCGGCGACAAGTCGAAGAACGTGAAGACGACGATCATCCACGTCGAGGGCGATCCCGATCACCCGGTGAACCGCGGCACGCTGTGCCCCAAGGGCGCCGGCGTGCTCGACATGATCCAGTCGTCCAGCCGGGTGCAGTACCCGCAGGTGCGCGAGCCCGGCACCGACGGCTGGAAGCGCATCTCCTGGGACGATGCGCTGACGCGGGTGGCCAAGCACATGAAGGCCGACCGCGACGCCAACTTCATCAAGACCAACGACAAGGGCGTGACGGTCAACCGCTGGAACACCACCGGCTTCCTGATCAGTTCCGCCTCGAGCAACGAATCGGGCTACCTCGCCGTGAAGATGGCGCGTGGCCTGGGGATGGTCGCACTCGATACGCAAGCACGTATCTGACACGCGCCGACGGTGTCCAGTCTGGGCCCGACTTTCGGTCGCGGAGCGATGACGAACTCGTGGACGGATATTGCCAACACGGATCTCGTCCTGATCATGGGCGGCAACGCCGCCGAAGCCCACCCCTGCGGATTCAAGTGGGTGGTGGAGGCCATGCAGAAGCGCAAGGCCAAGCTGGTGGTGGTCGACCCGCGCTTCACGCGCAGCGCCGCCGTGGCGGACATGTACGCGCCCATCCGGGTGGGCACCGACATCGCCTTCCTGGGCGGCGTCATCAACTACCTGTTCGCCAACAACAAGATCCACACCGACTACGTCAAGTTCAACACCGACGCGAGCTTCCTGCTCAAGCCGGGCTTCAAGTACGACAACGGGTTCTTCTCCGGCTACGACGAGGCCAAGCGCAGCTACGACAAGTCCAGCTGGGGCTACCAGATGGGCGAGGACGGCTACGTCAAGGTCGACGACACGATGCAGGATCCGTCGTGCGTCTTCCAGCAGCTGAAGGCCCACTACGCGCGCTACACGCCTGAGCTGGTCAGCCAGATCACCGGCACGCCGAAGGACCAGTTCCTGAAGGTGTGCGAGGCGATCGGGTCGACGGCCGTGCCCAACCGCGTGATGACGATCCTGTACGCGCTCGGCTGGACGCAGCACAGCACCGGCAGCCAGAACATCCGCACGATGGCCATGATCCAGCTGCTGCTGGGCAACATGGGACGTGCGGGTGGCGGCGTGAACGCGCTGCGCGGGCACGCCAACGTGCAGGGCATCACCGACATGAACGCCTATTCGGAGGTGATGTCGGGCTACCTGCTGGCACCCACCGACGCCGACGCGACGCGCGAGGGCTTCCTGAAGGCGCGCACCGGCAAGCCGCTGCGGCCGGGCCAGATGGCCTTCACCCAGAACTTCCCGAAGTGGCATACCAGCCTGATGAAGGCCTACTACGGGAACGCGGCGACGAAGGACAACGAGTTCGCCTACGACTGGTTCCCCAAGCGCGACACCGGCTACGACGTGCTCTCGATCTTCGAGCGCATGCACCAGGGCAAGGTCAACGGCTTCATCTGCCAGGGCTTCAACCCGCTGGCGGCCGTGCCGAACAAGAAGAAGCTGACGGCCGCGTTCAGCAAGCTGAAGTACCTGGTGGTCATCGATCCGCTGGAGACCGAGACCAGCGAGTTCTGGAAGAACTACGGGCCGCTCAACGACGTCGACCCGAAAGCCATCCAGACCGAGGTGATCCGGCTGCCGTCGAGCTGCTTCGCCGAGGAGACCGGCTCGTTCACCAGCAGCGGCCGCGTGATCCACTGGAAGGAGGCGGCCGTGCCTCCGCCGGGCGAGGCGCGCACCGACGGGCAGATCATCGGCGGGCTCTTCACGACGCTGCGTGCGATGTACGCCAAGGACGGCGGGGCCCTGCCCGAGCCGATCGCGGCGCTGAGCTGGGGCTACACGAACCCGGCCAATCCGGCCCCGGCCGAGGTGCTGCGCGACATCAACGGCCGCGCGCTGGCCGACGTGATGCCGCTGCCCGCGGCACCCGCGCCGGCCGTGGCGGGGGCCAAGCCTGCGGCTGCGCCGGCCCCGGCGACGCCGGCGGCCCCGCTGGTGAAGGCCGGCGACCAGCTGCCCGGCTTCGCGATGCTGCGCGACGACGGCAGCACCTCGTGCGGCAACTGGATCTACTGCGGCGTCTGGTCGCAGGCCGGCAACATGGCGGCGCGGCGCGATACGTCCGACCCGAGCGGCCTGGGGGTGTTCCAGAACTGGGGCTTCGCCTGGCCGGCGAACCGGCGCGTGCTCTACAACCGCGCCAACGCCGACGCGAGCGGCAAGCCCTGGGATCCGACGCGGGCGCTGATCCGCTGGAACGGCACCGCATGGTCGGGCCCCGACGTGCCCGACATGCGGCCCAATGCTGCACCCGACGAGGGCGTGGGTTCGTTCATCATGAACCCGGAGGGCGTGGCGAGGCTGCACGCGGTGGGCATGGCCGAAGGGCCTTTCCCCGAGCACTACGAGCCGTTCGAGAGCCCGGTGGGCGTGAACCTCATGTGCCCCACCAACCCGAAGGCGGTGTCCAACCCCGCCGCGCGGGTCTACAAGGGCGACCTGGAGGCCTTCGGCAAGAAGGAGGAGTTCCCGTACGCGGCCACCACCTACCGCCTCACCGAGCACCTGCACTTCTGGACCAAGCACTCGCGCAGCAACGCGGTCGTGCAGCCGGCGCCCTTCGTCGAGATCGGCGAGGAGCTGGCCAAGGAGAAGGGCATCAAGCAGGGCGACAAGGTGCGGGTGAAGAGCAACCGCGGCGAAGTGGTTGCGGCCTGCGTCGTCACCAAGCGCATGAAGGGGCTCGACGTCAACGGCAAGAAGGTGCACCACGTGGGCATCCCCATCCACTGGGGATTCAAGGGCGTGACGCAGAACGGGTATCTCGCGAATGCGCTGACCCCCTACGTGGGCGACGCGAATTCGCAGACGCCAGAGTTCAAGGCGTTCCTGGTCAACATCGAGAAGGCATGAGGAGCTGACCCATGGCATCTATGCAATCTCTCGACGTGGTGGCGCGCAGCGCCACGACCACGCCTACGCCGCAGGTGCGCACCAACGCGCCGCAGCTCGCCAAGCTCATCGACGAGTCCAAGTGCATCGGCTGCAAGGCCTGCCAGGTGGCTTGCATGAACTGGAACGACCTGCGCGACGACGTCGGCACCAACATCGGCGTCTACGACAACCCGGTGGA
>JAEUPB010000106.1 GCA_016789955.1 Rubrivivax sp.
AAGAAGGGCGGCGATGCGCACAAGGCGGCCGTCACCGGCGACACCGTGGGCGACCCCTACAAGGACACCGCCGGCCCGGCCGTGAACCCGCTGATCAAGATCATCAACATCGTGGCGCTGCTGATCGTGCCGCTGCTGCCGGCCGGTGCCGCCAAGGCGCCCGCCGCCGCGACGCATGCTCCGGCGGCCGTCACGGCTCCGGCCCCGGTCGCCATGCCGGCGACGGCGGCGTCCGACGCAGCTGGCGGTGCATCGGCGCCGTCGATGACGGTGACACCGGCTGCGCCGGCCGCGTCGCAGTAACCCCTCCTGCGCGCGTCGAAGGCCGGCCTCGTGCCGGCCTTTTCATGCCGGTCGTGATTCATGCCGCGACGATCCGGACGTGGCGGCACCACGAAGCGGCGCGTCACGGTGCGATGCCGTGACGCGCTGCGGTCAGTCCAGTCCCTTGCGCCGCACGTTCCAGCCGGGCCTCGCGCACAGGCCGCAGGTCGCCCCCGTGAACTCGGCGGCGGCCTTCGCATCGCCCTTGAGCTGCCAGCTCAACCACGCCACGGCCACCCGGCCGCAGGCGCCGCCGAGCGCCTCGCGGTAGGTGCCGCCATGGCCGCTGCCGGCCAGCCAGGCGCGCACCACCGGTGCCCCTTCGATGCGCGCGAATTCGTCGTCGGCATTGCGGAACGCCACGACGCGCTTGGTCGCGGGCGGCATCGATGGCCTGCACGCCACCGCACGAGTGGCCCATCACCGCGATGCGGCCGGTGTCGAGGCCCGGCCAGCGGGCTGCCGGCGCGCGCGTTCTCGGCGACCGCCCGGTCGATCGCATCGGCGAGTTGTCGGACGATCTGTCGGTCGTACGATCAGCGGTTTGCCGGCCACGCCCGCGCGCGGTGGCCGAGACGCCACACTTCGCTCCGGATGAAGCGCTCCCCTCCCACGCCCCTGCGCCGGCTGCGGCTGGGCGCGCTGCGCGACAACCTCGGCTACCTGTCGCGCGTGCTGCGCAACGTCAGCGTGCAGAGCAGCGGCCGCCACGTGAAGGAACTCGGGTTCCTCACCGGCCAGATCACGCTGATGGGGCTGATCGCCGCCAACGAAGGCGTGACGCAGAACGAGCTGGCGCGCGCCATCCTGATGAGCAAGTCGCAGGTCACCGGGCTGATCCAGGACCTGGTCGCGCGCGGCCTCGTGGCCCGCGAGGAGCATGGCGACGACCGCCGCTTCAACACGCTGGCCCTCACCGCCGAAGGCACCAAGGCCTGGAAGAGGTCGCTGGCCCGCATCACGCGCCACAGCGAGGAGATCCAGACGCCGCTGGACACCGCCGAGCGCGCCGAACTGGCCCGCCTGATGCGCAAGCTGCTGGCCGCCAACCTGCCCGATGCCGACATCGACTTCGAGTGATCCACCCGTGAGCGCGCATGGCCGCTCCAAAGCGCTCACGCCGGAGCGCGACCAGCGCGGAGGTTGCCTTATGAACCCCATCGACGCGCCCGCAGCCGGCCCGAATGCCGCCGCCACGGCGTTCCAGCGCCTGGCCGCCGAAGACTGGGCCTGGCGGCTGCGCGAGTTCCCGCGTCTGGCCACCGCCGCCGGCGTGCACGACCACGACGATCGCCTCGAACGCATGGACGCTGCCAGCCGCGAGGCACGCAGCCGGCATGCCGCGGAGATGCTGGCCGCCCTGGCCGCGCTGGACGTGGCTGCGCTGGGCGAGACCGACCGCATCAACCACGCGGTACTCTTGCATCAGCTGCAGATCCAGCGCGACGAGGCCGAGCTCGGCGGCGAGCTGATGCCGATCGATGCCGACCAGTCGTTCTACGCCTACCTCGGCGAGCTGTGGCGCGACCAGCCGCTGGACACCGCCGAGGCGGTGCAGCGCCACCTCGGCCGGCTGGCGGCCATCCCCGAGTACTTCGACGACCACGTCGAGCTGCTGCGCGAGGCGCTGCGCCGCGGCGTGATGCCGCCGGCGGTGGTGCTGCGCGGCCGCGAGGCGGCGCTGGTGCCGGTGGCGCAGGCCGCGCGCGCCGAGGACACCGTGTTCCACCGAGCGCTGGCCGGCCCCGGCGGGCCGCTGCAGCGGCACCCGCAGCTGGCTGCGCAGGCCGCGCGCGTCATCGAAGAGCAGGTGCAGCCGGCCTACCGCAAGCTGCTCGCCTTCCTGCGCGACGAATACCTGCCGCGCGGCCGGTCGGACCTCGGCGCCTGCACGCTGCCGCAAGGCGAGGCCTTCTATGCGGCCCGGTTGCGCGGCTACACCACGCTGCCGCTGGATGCCCGGCAGGTGCACGAGAAGGGCCTGGCGGAAGTCGAGCGAATCGGCACCGAATTGCGCAGGCTGCAGCGCGAATGCGGCCATGGCGGCACGCTCGCCGAATTCCTCGCCGGGCTCCGCGCCGACCCGGAGAACTATCCGCGCAGCGGCGACGAGTTGCTCGCGCAGGCCTCGTGGATCGCCAAGCGCGTGGATGGGCAACTGCCGAGGTTCTTCGGCCGGCTGCCCCGCCAGCCCTTCGGCATCGAGCCGGTGCCCGACGAGATCGCGCCGCACTACACCAGCGGCCGCTACGTGCCGGCGCCCGTCGACGGCACGCAGCCTGCGCTCTACTGGGTCAACACGCATCGGCTCGAGTCACGCGCGCTGTACGCGCTGCCGGCGCTGACGCTGCACGAGGCCGTGCCGGGGCACCACCTGCAGTTCGCGCTGACGGCCGAAGACACCGCGCTCGCCCCCTACCGCCGCTGGGACGGCACGCTGTCGGCGCACACCGAGGGCTGGGCGCTGTACGCGGAGTTCCTCGGCACCGAGATGGACATCTACCGCAGCGCTGTGGAACACGTGGGCCGCGCCAGCTACGAGATGTGGCGCGCCTGCCGCCTGGTGGTCGACACCGGCCTGCACGCGTTCGGCTGGCGCCGCGAGCAGGCGCAGGCCTACCTGCGCGAGCGTACCGCCCTCTCCGAGCACGAGATCGTCAACGAGATCGACCGCTACATCGGCTGGCCGGGCCAGGCGGTGTCGTACAAGATGGGCGAGATCCGCATCCGCGCACTGCGGCGGCGACTGGAGCAGGAACAAGGCCCGGCGTTCAGTCTGCGGGCCTTTCACGACCGGTTGCTGGCGCTGGGCCCGATGCCGCTGCCAGCGCTGGAGCAGGCGTTCCCGTCGTCGGCTCCGCCACCGCCAGCCCCGGCCACGACTGGCGGCTGAGCCGCGCGAGCAGCAGCGCGCCGAGCACCGCGGCCGCCGCGACGCCCCAGCGCAGCGCCTCGGGCGGCGCGGCCGGCAGGAATCGGCGCGCGTACAGCAGGATCAGCAGGCCGGCCGCCACGCGGTGCACCAGGCGCCATGCGCTCGCTTGCGCCTGCAGCAGCGTGCCGGCCACGAGGAACAGCGCGGAGCAGACGAACACCAGCGTGTACACCGTGTTCGCCACGCCCGCGGCTGGCCCCTTGGGATCGTGCAGCAGCCACCACGGCACGAAGGCCGCGCAGCCCAGGGCCAGCACCGCGGCGCAGGTCCGCGCGCGGGCCTCGGCCTTCGGGTCCCCCGCCGCTACGCCATCGGCCGCGCGCTTCAGCAGCGGTAGCAGCGGCAGCGAGAGCACGCCGGCCAGCGCATCCAGCAGCAGCGTGATCGGGTAGCCCAGCGCTTCGACCGCGATGCCCTGCCAGGTGGCGGCAAAGGCGATGGCCACGTTGAGCATCGCCATGTACGCGGTGAACTGCGTGGCGGCCACGCGCGCGTCGGTGATATCCATGAACACCGCCGTGCGCGGGCCGTACATCAGCCCGAGCGCCGCCGCGTGCACCATGCCGGCGATCCACAGCTGCGTGATCAGTGCCGGGATCGGCGGGCTGCCCGGGGCACGAGGCATCACGTAGCCGGCCTGGTGCAACTGCCATGCGAGGTACGCCGTGGGCACGCTCATCAGCACGATGAACAACGCCAGCATGCGGCGGCGGCCGAACCGGTCGGACATCCAGCCGCCCAGCACCATGCAGCCTGCGCCCACCAGCGTGGTGGCCAGCGACAGCGCGGCCACCTGCGCGTCGATCATGCCGAACTCCACCGCCAGGTTGGCCTGCAGCGCCAGGCTGAGCGCCAGCGCGCCGTTGGGCAGCAGCGCGTAGGCCACGCCGGCCAGCGCGGGCCGCGAGCCGAGGAAGGCGCGGAATGCCTGCTCGATGAACGCGCGCATCTCGCGGCCGGCATCGCGCAACCCGGCCGCACCGGTGCCGGGCGATGGCGGCTCGCGCATCGGCAGCACCACCAGGACGGTGACGAGCAGGATCGATGCCGGCACGATCGCGTAGGTGGCGTCGAAACCGGTGTACCCGGCAAGGAACAGCGTGCCGGCGCCGCCGAGCGCCTGCCCGACCTGCGCGCCGGCGAACATCAGCCCGTTGGCGAGGCCCCGCTCGTCCTCGGCGAGGCTGCCCACGGCCAGCGCGTCGATGGCCACGTCCTGTGTCGCGCCGAAGGCGTTGTGCAGCAGCAGCAAGCCGACGAACAGCGCCATCTCCTGCGGCATCGGCACCCACCAGATCGACATCAGCGTGCCGGCCATCGCGAGCTGCGTGCCGATGATCCACGCGCGGCGGTGGCCCCAGCGGCGCGAGCGCACCACGTCCACCACCGGCCCCACGGCCCACTTGAAGGCCCACGGCAGGTAGAACGCCGCGACGATGGTGCCGATCTCCGCCGGCCCCACGCCCATGCGGCGCAGTTGCGTGGCCACCGCCGTGACCACGAAGCCCAGCGGAATGCCTTCGGTGACGTAGAGCAGGAAGAACGCGGCCAGCCGCCCGCGCGGGGTGGCCAGCAGGTTGGGAAGTGCCATGCCCAGCGGGCCGCTCAGCCGCGCCGCGGCACGATGGCCCGCTCGTCGCGGCCGTCGTGCAGCGCATCGACCAGCGCGGCGCGACGTGCCAGCACCGCGCGCTGGTTCACGGAGCCCTTGTCGGTGATCTCGCCGTGGTCGATGGCCAGCGGCTCCTCGAGCACGTGCAGCAGCGCCACGCGGCTGGCGCTGCCGGTGGCGTCGCGCCACATGCGGTCGGCCAGCGCCTGGAAGAAGTCGCGCACCGGCGCGGCGGCGAGCACGTCGCTCATCGACGCCTGCGACGCCAGCCCCGAGAGCCGCCGCAGCTCGTCCATCCTGGGCACGATGAGCGCGCCCACCTCGTCGCGGTTCAGCCCGGTGATCACGGCGTCCTGCACGCAGGGCTCGCCGGCGGCGATGATCTTCGCGCGCAGCGGCCCCACGCTGACGAAGGTACCGGTGGAAAGCTTGAAGTCCTCGGCGGTGCGGCCGTCGAAGAACAGGCCGCGCTGCGGGTCGGCGGCGTCGATCCAGCGCACGGCATCGCCGGTGCGGTAGTAGCCTTCGTCGTCGAAGGCGTCGCGCGTGGCGTCGGGGGCGCGCCAGTAGCCGGGCATCACGTTCGGGCCGCGGAAGCGGATCTCGGTCTTGCCGCCGGTGGTGGCGTCGCGCACGAGCTTCACCTCCACGCCCGGCAGCGGCAGCCCGATGTGGCCCGACGCCACGTCGGTGCCCACCGCGAAGGTGCACGACGGCGCGGTCTCGGTCATGCCCAGCCCGGTGAGGATGCGCACGCGCGCGCCGGTGGCGGCCTCGGCATGCGCGTGCAGCCGGTCCCACACGGCCTGCGACAGCGCGGCGCCGGCGAACATCATCACGCGGCAGCGGGCGTAGAGCGAATCGCGCAGGTCCGCATCGGTGTCCATCGCCGCAGCGATCTCCTCCAGGCCCTTGGGCACGTTGAAGTAGATCGTCGGCGAGATCTCGCGCAGGTTGCGCAGCGTCTCGCCGATGCCCGCGGGCGTGGGCTTGCCGTCGTCGATGTGCAGCGTGCCGCCGTTGTAGAGCACCAGGCCCACGTTGTGGCTGCCGCCGAACACGTGGTTCCACGGCAGCCAGTCCACCAGCACCGGCGGCTCGTCGGCCACGAAGCGGAAGCACTGCCGCAGCATCTGTAGGTTGGCGCACATCATGCGGTGCGTGGTGATCACGCCCTTGGGCGCCTTCGTCGAGCCCGACGTGAACAGGAACTTGACGATGGTGTCGGGGCCGGTGGCGGCATGCGCTGCATCCACCGCGGGCCCCGGTGCCGTGTCGAGCAGACTCCGGAAGCTGCGGGCCTCCCGACCCGGCAGCTCGCCATGGCCGAGCACGACGGGGGTGTCGGCCGGCACCGTGGCAGCAATCGCCCGCGCGTACTCCGGCCCCGAGGCGTAGACGACGCCGGGCGTCGTCGTGCCCAGGATGTGCCGCAACTTGCCGTGGTCCTGCGACACCAGCGAGTACGCCGTGGACACCGGCACATGCGGCACGCCGGCCCACATCGCGCCCATCGCCAGCGTCAGGTGCTCGAGGTCGTTGCCCGACAGGATCGCCAGCGGGCGCTCGACCGAAGCTCCCATCGCGAGCAGCGCCTGTCCCGCGGCCCGCGCGCGCTGCAGCATCTGCGCGTAGCTGACGCGCACCCAGTCGCCGCCGTGGTCGCGCCGCGCGACGTAGGTGCGCTCGGGCGCCGTGGCGGCCCAGTGCGCGAGCCGGTCGGACAGCCGCGCCGGGAACGGCTGCAGCGCCTCGGTGGAGCGCAGCAGGGTGCTGCCGTCGGCCCGGTGCTCGACCACCGCCTCCAGGCAGCCGCCGACGTCGGCTTCGCGCCAGCGCGCGGCCGGTGGTTCGCGCCGCGGCGCGGTGGGGGTTTGAACCATGGCCGGCACTGTAGCCGCCCGTATAGTCGCGCGCACTCCGGAGCGCACCCCATGAACCCCGCCGAGCTGCTCGCCATCGATACCCACGTGCACGCCGAGGTGTCGTGCTGGAACCCCTTCGACAGCTACGGCGAGGAGTACGACCGCGCGGCCGACAAGTACTTCGGCAGCAACCGCCGGCCGACCATCGACGAGACGGTGGCCTACTACCGCGAGCGCAAGGTCGGCTTCGTGATGTTCACGGTCGACAGCGAGAGCCAGCTCGGCCGCCGCCGCATCCCGAACGAGGAGATCGCCGAGGCGGCGCAGAAGAACCCCGACGTGATGATCGCGTTCGCCTCGATCGACCCTCACAAGGGCCGAATGGGCGCGCGCGAGGCGCGCCGGCTGATCGCCGAGCACGGCGTCAAGGGCTTCAAGTTCCACCCCACCGTGCAGGGGTTCGAACCGGCGGATCGCATGGCCTGGCCGATCTACGAGGTGATCGCCGAGCACGGGCTGCCGGCGATCTTCCACAGCGGCCACAGCGGCATCGGCTCGGGCATGCGCTGCGGCGGCGGCCTGAAGCTGCAGTACAGCAACCCGATGCTGCTGGAGGACGTGGCGATCGCGTTCCCCGACATGCAGATCGTCGTCGCGCACCCGAGCTGGCCGTGGCAGGACGAGGCGCTGTCGCTGGCGCTGCACAAGCCCAACGTGTGGATCGACCTGTCGGGCTGGAGCCCGAAGTACTTCCCGCCGCAGCTCGTGCAGTACGCCAACACGCTGCTGAAGGACCGCATGCTGTTCGGCAGCGACTACCCGCTGATCACGCCCGAGCGCTGGATGAAGGACTTCGACGAGGCCGGCTTCAAGGACAAGGTGAAGCCGCTGATCCTGAAGGACAACGCGATGCGGCTGCTGCGCCTGGGGGCTGCCGCCGCTGCCTGATCCCTGCCCGCGGCGCTGAGCCGCTCACCCACCCCGGAGACTGCAACGATGACCCTGGACCGCCGCGCGCTGATGCGCGCCATCGCCGCCACGCCGCTGGCCTCCGCCGCCCTGCACGCCCGCGCTCAGGCCGCGTTCGAGACCGTGAAGATCATCACCGGCTTCCCACCGGGCGGCACGTCGGACACCATCTGCCGCCGTGTCGCGGCCAAACTCGCCCCGGGCTACGGCAAGTCGGTGGTGGTGGAGAACCGCACCGGCGCCGGCGGACAGATCGCCATCCAGGGGGTGAAGTCGATGGCCCCCGACGGCACCACGCTGTTGCAGACGCCGATGTCGATGCTGGGCATCTACCCTCACATCTACCGCAAGCTGTCGTACGACCCGGTCGCCGATCTCACGCCGGTCTCGCTGGGCTGCACCTTCGACTTCGGCTTCGCCCCGCCGACGGCGTGGCCCGGCTCTCGGCGCTGCTGCAGCAGGCGCTGGCCGACGCCGGGGTGAAGGAGCGCTTCGCGGCCTTCGGCGTGGAAGCGGTCTCCGGCACGCCGCAGGCGCTGCGCGACTTCCTTCGCAGCGAGACCGGGCGCTGGGGCGAGGTGGTGCGCGGCCGCGGCATCAAGCTCGAGTGAGGTTCGTGTTCGCCAACTCGGGCGGCATGATGATCGGTTACCCGCCGTCACACGCGCGGCGCCACGCTGAGCTGGGGCAGCTACACCTACCGCGCCTACGCGACGAGCCGCACCTACCTGGGCGTGTCGTCGGCCGACAGGCACCTGTATTTCATCGATGCCGCCGGGCGCATGAGCGACCTCGGCAGCGCCGCCACCTGGTCCGCGCAGGCGGGCTGCAGCTGAGGTGCCGGGGCCTGCCGGCGACCCCGCGCACACGCGGGTCGGGCTCACGGCACAGAATCCCGCGCCGATGACGAAGGCCTCCTCCACCCGCGACGACGGACGCGGCCACAAGGGCAACAAACAGTACCTGCCGAGCAAGCCCTGCGCCGCCTGCGGCCGCCCGATGACGTGGCGGCGCGCATGGGCAAAGACCTGGGAGCAGGTGCGCTACTGCTCCGACGCCTGCCGGCGCGGCAAGGGCCCGGCCCGGCAGGGACCTGCGGGCGCTTGAGCCGCGGCGTTCACCACTGCGCCTGCAGCCGCCCGCCCTCCACGCGCACCGGCCACTGCTTCAGCGGGCTGGTGCCCTTGTGGATGCAGTCGCCGCTGCGGATGTCGAACTGCCAGCCGTGCTTCGGGCAGGTGAGCGTGCAGCCTTCCAGCGCCAGGTGCGGGATGTTGGTGGTCTGGTGCGGACAGCGGCTGTCGTAGACGCGCCAGTCGGTCTCGGCGGCGCGGTGCACGAACAGGCCGCGGCCGTCGCACTCCACGCGCGTCGTGGCGCCCACCGCCACGGCGTCGATGGCGATCACGTCGTGCCAGCGCAGCTCGCCGTGCAGCGCCTCGGGGGCGAACTCGGGCAGGTCCATCTCGAGGATCTGGTCCACCGCCCACACGATCTTGTGCAGCCCGAGCGTGGGGAATGCCATCAGCAGCGCGTCCAGCACCTCCATCGGCGTGCAGCCCTCGCGCAGCGCACGGCCGAGGTACTGGCGAAAGCCCCGCTCGGTCTGCGCGTCGACCTTGGTGATCACGCTGATCAGCGCGCGCGTCTTCGGGTCGAGGTGCTTGCCGCAGTTGCGCAGGAACTCGAAGTAGTGACCCACGGCATCGGGCCGGGCCTTGGCGAGGTAGGCGAGCGCGTCGCTCATGGAGGTCTCCCGACCCGTGTCGCCGGGTCAGGCCGATTCTGGCGCCACGTGCACGAGCCCTGGCTCCACATGCACCAGCACCGGGCACGGGGCGAGGCCGATCACCTTCTGCGCGGTGCCGCCGATCCACGCGCGGCCGAGCACGCTGCGGCCGTGGCGGCCGATCACCAGGAGGTCGGCGCCGGCCTCGGAGGCGGCAGTGATCAGTTCCTGGTGCGGGCGGCCCACGCGCAACGCGCCCGCGGCCAGCGGGCACACGGCGCGCGCCTGCGCCAGCGCAGCTTCCAGCGCCCGCAAGGCGGCGGACCGCGCCGCCTCGTTCGGCGCCACGCTGCACACGTGCAGCGGCAGCCCGCCGGCCGCGGCCATCGCGGCGGCCTGCTGCACCAGCGCCGACGAGGGCGCCTGCGGGTCGATGCCCAGCAGCACACCGCGCTGCCAAAGCCGGGCCTCGCGCGGGCACACCAGCACGCTGCACGGCGCATGCGCCAGCACGCGGCTCACCATCTCGCCCACCAGCAGATTGGCGATCAGCCCCTTGCGGCCGCGGCGGCGCGTCACCAGCAGCTCGGCGCGGCGCTCCCGTGCCTCGGCGACGATCTCGAACGCAGGGTCCTCGCCGCGGCGCACCACGACCTCCAGCGCCACGCCCGACCGCGCCGCGTCGGCCGAGAGCGCCTGCAGCCTCGCGTGGGCCTGCGCGTCGGCGCGGGCCGCCAGCTCGGGGGCCAGCGCCTCGAACTCGGCGTTGAAGCTCACCGGCAGCACCGCCGACAGCGGCGCGGCGCCATGGCGCGCCAGGGCCAGGGCGACGGCCTCGGCACCCTCGTCCTGCTCTGTGTGCTCGGTGGCCAGCAGCACGCGGGTGTGGGACGCCGTCATCCGTGTCCTCCGGCCAGCCAGCCCGACGCAGCCAGCGCCACCACCAGCACCTCGGCCACGCAGATCGCGGCGTAGGTGCGGTCGCCGCGCTTCCAGTAAACCGGCACCAGCGCGAGCAGCGCCACCACCGAACAGCCCGCGAGCACCGCGATCCCGGCCAGACCGGCCATGTCGCCGAGGTGGATGCGCGCCAGCCACCCCCAGCCGACCGGCGACTGCGTGAGCTCAAGGAAGCGCCCGACCGGATGCACCCACAGCTCGGGCAGCCGTTCGGGCGGCACGTGCGAGTCCATCAGCCCGGAAACGTAGGCGGCGAAGCTCAGCACCAGCACCACCAGGCCGATGCGCGCGCCGGCGTCGAGCACGCGCGCGTAGCGTTGCTGCTCGGGCGGCTGGGCCGGCTTCACGTCCACAGCTCGAGCCCCTTCAGCAGCGCGCGCACGCCGGCGAACAGCAGCACGCCGATCACCATGCGGCGCACCACCGCGCCCTTCAGCACGTTGAGCAGCCGCGCCCCGATGCGTGCGCCCAGCATCATGCCCACCACCGACGGCACGGCGATCATCGGCAGCACGGCGCCCTTGTTCAGGTAGACCCACGCGGCGGCCGAGTCCACCAGCGAGAGCACCAGGCTCGACGTGCCCGCCGCCACCTTCAGCGGCGCGCCCATCAGCAGGTTCAGCGCCGGCACGTTGGCCCAGCCGGCACCGATGCCGAACATGCCGGCCAGCACGCCGATGCCGAGGAAGACCAGCAGCCCCGGCACGGTGCGGTGCACCTGCCAGTGCACCGTGCGGCCAGAGGCGCCGTCGACGAACACGCCGTGCAGCGCCAGCGCCTGCGAGAGGCGGTCAGGCCGCTCGACGTGCGGGAACTCGGACTTCTTCGACACGAACATCAGCACGACGATGCCGAGCACCAGTGCGCCGAGCAGGATCTGCACGATGTGCGCCGGCATCGCCAGGCCCAGCATGGCGCCGCCGATCGACGAGGCCGACGCCAGCAGCGCCAGCGGCAGCGCCAGCCGCAGGCTGCCCAGGCCGCCGCGCAGCAGCATCGGCCCGGCCGACAACGCACTGGCCAGCGCCACCAGCAGCCCCGCGCCGCGCACGAAGTCAAGGTGGAAGGGAAAGAAGCTGCCGACGATCGGCACGAAGAGCGTGCCGCCGCCGATGCCGGCCGGCACGGCGACGATGCCCATCAGGAAGCAGACGACGAAGAGGCCCAGCGGCCACACCCACCAGGCCGGGCCGCCCGCGGCGGGCGCCGACGAAGCCGCCGCCGCGCTGGCCGGCACCAGGCCGGCCATCAGCAGGCCGCCCATCGCCGTGGGCCGCCACGCCCGTGCCATGCCCCCGCCGATGCGCGCCGCCGACATCACGCCACGGTCTGGTAGTAGAGGTTCTGCGGGTGCCGGGCCTCGGCGAAGAAGTACCAGCGCTCGGCCAGCAGCCCCCCGCCCTGTGCCACCAGCGCCAGTGCCAGCAGCCATTGGTCGGTGGTCGGGCGCGCGTCGGCGGCCAGCACCAGCGCCAGCAGCGCCGCCGGCACCGCGAGGCCGGCGCCGAGCATCACCCACCGCACCCAGCGCAGCGTGCCCGGGCCGCGACCATGGAAGAACTCGCGCGTGTTGAACGAGCCGCCCATGAAGCCCTGGGCACGCTGCCGGATGACGGGGTGCTTGATGCCGATGGCGCTGTGCAGGGTCGAGCGCGG
>JAEUPB010000070.1 GCA_016789955.1 Rubrivivax sp.
TGCGCGCCGACGTGTGCAACGCGGTGGAGGAGCTCGGGCAGATCCTCGACCACACCGGCCCGGTGGCCGCCAGCGAGAAGAACGCCGCGCGCATCTTCAACGCCGACCACTGCTTCTTCGTCACCAACGGCACCAGCACCAGCAACAAGATGGTGTGGCACCACGTGGTGGCGCCGGGCGACGTGGTGGTGGTCGACCGCAACTGCCACAAGTCGATCCTGCACTCGATCATCATGACCGGTGCGGTGCCGGTGTTCCTGCCGCCCACGCGCAACCACTTCGGCATCATCGGCCCGATCCCGCAGGCCGAGTTCTCGAAGGCCTCGATCCAGCAGAAGATCGCCGCCAACCCGCTGCTGAAGGGCGTGGACGCGAAGAAGGTGCGCCCGCGCATCCTGACCATCACGCAGAGCACCTACGACGGCGTGCTCTACAACACCGAGCACATCAAGCACGAGCTCGACGGCTACATCGACACGCTGCACTTCGACGAGGCGTGGCTGCCGCACGCGGCCTTCCACACCTTCTACGGCAGCTTCCACGCGATGGGCAAGAAGCGCGGCCGGCCGCACGACCTGATGGTCTTCGCCACGCAGAGCACGCACAAGCTGCTGGCCGGTCTCAGCCAGGCCAGCCAGGTGCTGGTGCAGGAGCCCAAGAGCCGCACGCTGGACCGGCACCTGTTCAACGAGTCGTACCTGATGCACACGTCCACCAGCCCGCAGTACGCGATCATCGCCAGCTGCGACGTGGCCGCGGCGATGATGGAGCCGCCCGGCGGCACGGCGCTGGTGGAGGAGAGCCTGCTCGAGGCCATGGACTTCCGCCGCGCGATGCGCAAGGTCGACGCCGAGTACGGCCGCGACTGGTGGTTCAAGGTGTGGGGCCCCGACAAGCTCGCCACCGAGGGCGTGGGCCGCGCCGACGCGTGGATGCTCAAGCCCGGTGCCCGCTGGCACGGCTTCGGCAACCTCGCCGAAGGCTTCAACATGCTCGACCCGATCAAGAGCACGATCATCACGCCGGGGCTGGACGTGGCGGGCAAGTTCGCCAAGACCGGCATTCCGGCGGCCATCGTCACCAAGTTCCTGGCCGAGCACGGCGTGGTGGTGGAGAAGACGGGCCTGTACTCGTTCTTCATCATGTTCACCATCGGCATCACCAAGGGCCGCTGGAACACGCTGCTGACGGCGCTGCAGCAGTTCAAGGACGATTACGACCGCAACGCGCAGATCTGGCGCGTGCTGCCCGAATTCGCCGCGGCCAACCCGCGCTACGAGCGCATCGGGCTGCGCGACCTGTGCCAGCAGATCCACGAGATGTACGCCAAGGCCGACATCGCGCGGCTGGTCACCGACATGTACCTGTCGGACCTGCAGCCGGCGATGAAGCCCAGCGACGCCTTCGCGCACATCGCGCACCGCAAGACCGAGCGCGTGCCGATCGACCAGCTCGAAGGCCGCATCACCACGTCGATGCTGACGCCGTACCCGCCGGGCATCCCGTTGCTGATCCCGGGCGAGCGCTTCAACAAGAAGATCGTCTCGTACCTGAAGTTCACGCGCGCCTTCAACGAGGCCTTCCCCGGCTTCGACACCGACGTGCACGGCCTCGTCGAGAACGAGGGTGCGGAGCGCGGGTACTACGTCGACTGCGTGAAGGGCTGACGGCCCGGCGTCTCACCACGCCGCCGGGTGCGACCCCGGCGGCATCGACGGGTGGCGCCAGGCGGCCGGCGTGTGCGAGAACCGCACCGCGTGGCGCACGGCTTCGAGGCGGCCGTAGCCGCTCTCGGTGATCTCCATCGCGCCGGTGAAGTCGGGCGCGGGTGCCGAGGTGGGATCGGCGATGCGCGGCAGCGACTGCAGCCAGCGGCCCACGCCCGCCAGCGCCACGCGCACGTGCCAGCTGCCACCCTCCGCGCGCTGGCGCTGCAGCGCGACGAGCGCGCCGAAGGCCAGCAAGTAGCCGGCGCCGTAGTCCAGCGCCTGCAGCGGCAACGCCCTGGGTTCTGCGCTGCCGAGGGCCCGCGCCTCGGCGACGTTCAGGCCGGTGGCGCTTTGCACGAGGGAATCGAAACCGCGCCGATCGGCCCACGGGCCGCGGTCGCCGTACGCCGACAGCGACACGTACACGAGGCCGGGCCGCACCTCCGCCAGCGCCTCGGGCCCGAAGCCGCGGCTGGACAGCCCGCCGGGCCGGTAGCCCTGCAGGAACACGTCGGCACCGGACGCCAGCGTGCGCAGCGTCTCGCGGCCGTCCGCTCGGCGCAGGTCGACGAGGGCGGAGCGCTTGCCTCGGCTGGTCTCCGCGATGTTCTCGATGTTCGGCAGGTGCGGGCCGTTGACCAGCAGCACGTCGGCGCCGTGGGCGGCCAGCGTGCGGCCGGCGACCGGGCCCGCGAGGATGCGCGTCAGCTCCAGCACGCGCAGGCCGTGCAGCGGTGGCGCGCCGGGGTCCGTGGGGGGCCACGCGCGCGGCGGTGCGTCGCCGATGCGCTCGATCGCCACCAGCGGCAGCGCGGCGAGTGCCGCCGCCTGCGGGTGCGCCGCCCACTGCTCCGGCGTGCGCACGGCCGCCACGACGAGCCCGCGCTCGGCCGCCGCCGTCTCGAAGGCCTCCGCCGACCAGCCTCTCAGCGCCGCCTCCACCTGCGCGCGCTCAGTGGCCGGGCCGGTCGGCAGGCCCAGCAGCGCGAGGGCCCCGTCGCGGTGGTGCGCGAAGTTCGCGTGGATGCGGACGTGCTCGGGCGCGGCGTCGTCGCTGCCGCAGCGGTACAGCCCCGAGAGCTTGTCCCACACCTCCGGGCGGCGCCCGTCCAGCGAGTAGCGGGCGGCGCTTTCGCGTGCGACGTCGAGCGCGGCCAGCGTCACGGTCTGCACCGGCCCGCCGCGCAGCCGCCCGATCTCCGTCGCCGCGAGCGCGGCGGCGCCGAGGCTCGCCTGCAGCATCGAGCCGATGGCGAACGACGAACGCAGCACCGGCTCGGCGCCGGTGAGCGTGGCGCGGGGCAGGGCATCGGCGGACAGTCCGGCGTCGCGCCACAGGCCGGCGAGCAGTTCCAGGGCCAGAGCGGCGTGCGCCGACGAAGGAGAGGCGGGGTGGTTCATGTGCCAGCATTGAAGAACGCGCAGCCTTCGCGCGTCAATCTTGATCGGCTCGATCGATGTTGCAGACGGTGGAAGAGAACGACCCCGCGCGCAGCGGCGATTGGCTGTCGGCGCGCGACGCCGCAGCGCTGCTGGGCGTTAGCGTGGCCACGTTGTACAGCTATGTCAGCCGCGACCGGCTGCACCCACGCCCCGTGCCGGGCACGCGTGCGAAGCGCTACCGGCGCGACGAGGTGCAGCGCCTGGTGCAGCGGCACGCGGGTGCGCGGGAGCCGCGCCGCGTGGCCGAGGCGGCCCTGAATCATGGGCTGCCGGTGCTGGCGTCGTCGTTGAGCCTGATCGAACACGGCCGGCTGCACTACCGTGGGCTCGATGCGCTCGAACTGGCCGGGCACGCGACGATCGAGGACGTGGCGGCTCTGCTGTGGGATCTGCCGCGCGATCGGTGGACCGATGCGGCCCTCGTGACACCCCGGCTGCGCTCGACCCGCCCCGCGGCGGCCTCGCCGACCGCGGTGCTCCACGCCTTCCACCGCGTGGCCGCGACGCAGAAACCGGCCGAGCCCATGGCCGAGCTGTCGACATCGGACGATGCCTCCGCCGCCTGGCAATGGGTGCAGGCGATGCAGACCGCGGTCACCGGCCGCGCGCCTCGCCCGCGCGCCGCGGCAGTGCATGTGCAAATCGCGGCCGCCTGGAAGCTCGATGCCGATGCGGCCGAGGCGGTGCGCCATGCGCTGGTGCTGTGCGCCGACCACGAGCTGAATGCGTCGAGCTTCACGTCGCGCTGTGTCGCCGGCACCGGTGCGTCGTTGCCTGCGGCAGTCGGTGGCGCGCTCGCGGCGCTCACCGGCCCCGCCCACGGCGGCATGACGGAGCGCATCGAGGCCTGGTGGACCGCGCTGGACGATTTGCCGCGCACGGCACGCGCCACCGACGCCTGGCTGGCCGCGCGGCCTCAGCCGCCCGGCTTCGGCCATCCGCTGTACCCGGCCGGCGACCCGCGGGGCCGTGCCTTGCTCGAACGCCTGCCGCGCGACGCCCGTCGAGATCGCCTTGTGGCCGCGATGGCCGAGCGCACCGGCCTCGCGCCGGTGCTGGACTTCGGGCTCGTCGCGATGCGCCGGGCGCTGGGCGCCCCGCGGGGCGCGGCCTTCGGACTCTTCGCGGTGGCGCGCACGGTGGGCTGGATCGGCCATGCGCTGGAGCAGCGGCGCAGCGGCGTGCTGATCCGGCCGCGTGCGGCCTACGTCGGGCCGCGGCCGGGCGCTCCAGGCGCTTCGTAGGCGGGCAGCGTCAGAGCAGCGCCGCGATCGCCTCGCCCATCTGCGTGGTGTTCGCCGTGCCGCCGAGGTCGGCGGTCTTGGGCCCGCGCACCAGCACCTGCTCGATGGCCTTGACGATCGCGTCGTGCGCGGCGGTCTCGCCGAGGAAGTCCAGCATCATCGCCGCGCTCCAGATCATCGCCACCGGGTTGGCGATGTTCTGCCCGTAGATGTCGGGAGCCGAGCCGTGCACCGGCTCGAACAGCGACGGGAACGTGCGTTCGGGGTTGATGTTGGCCGACGGCGCGATGCCGATCGTGCCGGTGCATGCCGGCCCGAGATCGGAGAGGATGTCGCCGAACAGGTTGGTGGCCACCACCACGTCGAAGCGCTGCGGCTGCAGCACGAAGCGCGCGGTGAGGATGTCGATGTGCTGCTTGTCGACCTTGATGTCGGGGTAGCCCGCGCCCACGGCCTCGGCGCGCTGGTCCCACCACGGCATGCTGATCGCGATGCCGTTGCTCTTGGTGGCCACGGTGAGCTGCTTGCGCGGCCGCGCGCGGGCGCGCTCGAAGGCGTACTTCAGCACGCGGTCGGCCCCGTGGCGGCTGAACACCGATTCCTGGATGACGATCTCGCGCTCGGTACCGGCGTACATCACGCCGCCGAGGTTGGTGTACTCGCCTTCGGTGTTCTCGCGCACGATCAGCATGTCGATGTCGCCGGGCTTGCGGTGCGCCAGCGGGCAGGGCACGCCCTCGAACAACCGCGCCGGGCGCAGGTTGATGTACTGGTCGAACTCGCGGCGGAACTTCAGCAGGCTGCCCCACAGCGAGACATGGTCGGGCACCGTCGCCGGCCAGCCCACCGCGCCGAACAGCAGGGCGTCCATGCCCTGCAGCTGCGCCTTCCAGTCGTCGGGCATCATCTGCCCGGACTTGGCGTAGTGGTCGCAGCTGGCCCAGTCGATGGGCGTCACCTGCAGTTCGAAGCCGAACCGCCGCGAGGCGGCCTGCAGCGTGCGGAGCCCTTCGGGCATCACTTCCTTGCCGATGCCGTCGCCGGGAATGGCGGCGATGCGATATGTCTTGCCCATGGGTGTCTCCGTCAGGTGGATCGGGTGAGGTGCGGCCGGCCGCGTTCAGTACGACGACGTGCCCGCGGCGGCCACCACCGCGTCGGTGCCCAGGCCGAACTCGGCGGCGAGCTTGCGCGCGCCCTGCGCCATCAGCAGCGCGTCGATGCCCACCGCCACGAACGTGGCGCCGAGCGCGAGGTAGTGGCGCGCCAGCGCCAGGTCGAGCGTGAGCGTGCCGGCGGCCTTGCCGCTGGCGACGATGCGGCGCACGGCGTCGTCGATGGCGTGCTGCACGTCGGGGTGGTTCGGGTTGCCGCGGTGGCCCATCGACGCCGCCAGGTCGGCCGGACCGATGAAGACGCCGTCGACGCCTTCCACCGCGCAGATCGCATCGAGGTTCTTCAGCGCGGCGGCGGATTCGGCCTGCACCAGCACGCATATCTCGTCGTCGGCCACGTGCAGGTAGTCGCGCCGGGCGCCCCAGCGCGCGGCACGGGCCGCCGCGGCGCCGACTCCGCGAACGCCGCCCGGCGGGTAGCGCGTGGCGGCCACCACGGCGCGGGCCTGCTCGGCGGTGTCGATCATCGGCACGAGGATCGTCAGCGCGCCGATGTCCAGCACCTGCTTGATCAGCGCCGTCTCGCCGAGAACCACGCGCACCACCGGGTGCGTCGGGTAGGCGGCCACCGCCTGCAGCTGCGCCAGCATGCTGCGCACGTCGTTGGGCGCGTGCTCGCCGTCGACCAGCAGCCACTGGAAGCCGGTGCTGGCGCAGATCTCGGCGCTGTAGGGCTGCGCCATCGACAGCCACAGGCCGATCTGCGCTTCGCGCCTGGCCAGGGCAGTCTTGAACGGGTTGCGGCTCATGCCAGTCGTCCTTCGCAGAGGTACTTGAGGTGGAGGTAGTCGTCCAGGCCGTGCACCGAGCCTTCGCGGCCGTAGCCGGAGGCCTTCACGCCACCGAAGGGGGCCGCCTCGCTGGCCAGCGCTCCTTCGTTGATGCCGACGATACCGCTCTCCAGCGCGTCCGCGACGCGCGCGGCCCGCGCCATGTGCTGCGTGTAGAAGTACGCGGCCAGGCCGTAGGGCGTGTCGTTGGCCAGCGCCACCACCTCGTCCTCGGTGTCGAAGGCGTAGACCGGCACCACCGGGCCGAAGGTTTCCTCGCACGACAGCGCCATCGCCGGCGTGGCGCCCACGAGCACCGTGGGGGCGTAGAAGTTCGGGCCGTGGGCGGCCGCGTCGCGCAGCCGCTTGCCGCCAACCACCACGCGCGCGCCGCGGGCCACCGCGTCGTCGACGTGGCGGGCGATCTTCTCCACCGCCCGGGCGTTGATCATCGGGCCGATCTGCGAGTCGTCGCGGCTCGCCGGGCCTACCTTCAGCGCCGCCACGCGGCGGGCGAGCTTCTCGACGAACACATCGTGCACGCCGCGCTGCACGTAGACGCGGTTCGGGCACACGCAGGTCTGGCCGCCGTTGCGGAACTTGGCGACCATCAGGCCATCCACCGCGGCGTCGAGGTCGGCGTCGTCGAACACGATGAAGGGTGCATTGCCGCCGAGTTCGAGCGACAGCTTCTTCAGCGTTGCGGCTGACTCGCGCGCCAGGTGCCGGCCCACCGGCGTGGAGCCGGTGAAGCTGATCTTGCGCACGCGCTCGTCGGCGAGCCAGGCGTCCACCACGGCCGGTGCCCGCTGGCGCGAGGCGGTGACGATGTTGATCACGCCCGGCGGAACGCCAGCCTCGGCGGCCAGCGCCACCAGGGCCAGCGACGTGAGCGGCGTGTCCTCGGCCGGCTTGGCCACCACCGTGCACCCGGCGGCCAGCGCCGGGGCGATCTTGCGCGCGATCATCGCGGCGGGGAAGTTCCACGGCGTGATCACCGCCACCACGCCCACCGGTTCCTTCACCGCGAGCATGCGGCGCCCCGGCACCGGCGCCGGGATCACGTCGCCGTTGGCGCGTACGGCTTCTTCCGCGAACCACGCGATGTAGCTGGCCGCGTAGTCCACCTCGCCGCGGCCTTCGGCGATCGGCTTGCCCTGCTCGGTGGAGATGAGCCGCCCGAGCGTCTCGCGCTGCGCCAGCACGAGGTCGTACCAACGCCTGAGGATCGCCGCGCGCTGCCGCGCCGGCACCGCACGCCAGGTGCGAAAGGCCGCATGCGCCGCGTCGGCCGCGGAGCGGGCGTCGTCAGCGGTGCTGTCGGGCACCTCGGCGACGACGCTGTCGTCGGCCGGGTTGCGCACCGCATAGACGCGGCCGTCCGAGCCGCCGGCCCAGCGGCCGGCGACGAAGTTCCGTGTGTGCACGGGAGAGGAGTCCTTCAGCTGACGATGCCCAGATGCCACGGCACGAACTCGTGGTCGCCCAGGCCGAGCAGTTCGCTCTTCGTGCGCTGGCCCGAAGCGGAGCGCAGGATGTGCTCGAAGATGCGCTGGCCCATCTGCTCGATCGACAGCTCGCCGTCCAGCACCAGGCCGCAGTTGATGTCCATGTCCTCCTCGAGGCGCGTGTACATCGGCGTGTTGGTGGCCAGCTTGATCGTCGGTGCCGGCTTGCTGCCGAACATCGAGCCGCGGCCGGTGGTGAAGCAGATCAGGTTGGCGCCGCTGGCGATCTGGCCGGTGGTGGCCACCGGGTCGTAGCCGGGCGAGTCCATGAACACGAAGCCGCTCTCCGTGATCGGCTCGGCGTACTCGTACACCGCGCGCAGCGGCGTGGTGCCGCCCTTCATCGCCGAGCCCAGCGACTTCTCGACGATGTTCGCGAGGCCACCCGCCTGGTTGCCCGGGCCGACGACGCCGTTGAACTGGCCGTTGTGGCCGCGCGTGTACTGCTCCCACCACGCGAGGCGGTCGAGCAGCTTCTGGCCCACCGCCGGCGAGATGGCCCGGCGCGTCAGCAGGTGCTCGACGCCGTGGATCTCGGGCGTCTCCGAGAGGATCGCCGTGCCGCCGTGGCGCACGAGGATGTCCATCGCGGCGCCGAGCGCCGGGTTGGCCGTGATGCCCGAGAAGCCATCCGAGCCACCGCACTCCAGGCCGATCTTCAAGTGCGCGGCGCTGACGCGCTGGCGCTGCACCTGGTTGGCCCGCGGCAGCATCGCCTCGACCGCGGCCACGCCGGCGGCGATCGTCGCGCGCGTGCCGCCCACTTCCTGCATCACCAGCGTGCGCAGCGTCTCGCCGGGCACGAGGCGCTGCGAGGCGACGAGGTCGGCCACCTGGTTGCGCTCGCAGCCCAGGCCGACGACCAGCGCCGCGGCGATGTTCGGATGCGTGGCGGTGCCGGCGATCGTGCGCCTGAGCAGATCGAAGTGCGGGCTGGGGCTGGACATGCCGCAGCCGCTGGTCTGCGCGAAGGCGACGACGCCGTCGACGTTCGGGTACGCCGCCAGCCGTTCCGGCGTGAAGTGGGCGGCGATCTTCTGGATCACCGTGGCCGAGCAGTTCACCGACGAGAACAGCCCGATGAAGTTGCGCGTGCCCACGCGGCCGTCGGCGCGCACGATGCCGTCGAAGGTGGCGCGCTCGGCCTCGGGCACGTAGGCCACCGGACGCACGTCGGCGCCGAAGGCGGGGTCGCGGTCGAACTCGCGCAGTTCGACGTTGTGCGTGTGCACGTGTTCGCCGGGCTCGATGTCGCGCGCGGCCACGCCGATCACGGCGTCGTACTTCTTCACCGGCTCGCCCGCGGCGATGCGCCGCGCGGCGATCTTGTGACCGGCGGGCACCTGGGCGCGCAGCCGCACGCCGAACTCGGGCAGCTCCTGGCCCAGCGCCAGCGGCGCGCGGGCGACGAGCACGTTGTCGCTGGCGTGCAGGCGGATGAGCGGGGACGGCATGTCGATCACCCCTTGGCCATCAGTTCCTTGAGCTTCAGCCGCTCGATGAGCTGCGTCTCCTTCTTGTACGTGGCGGCGATGTACTTCTCGTAGTCGGGGCCGTCGAGGTACATCGTCGGCGCGTCGATCCTGTCGCACGCCGAGAGGAACTCGGGGCTGGCGGCGGCGACCTTCATCGCGTCGCGCAGCTTCTTCTCGACGGCTGCATCGATGCCCTTGGGCGCGGCCACGCCGTTCGGTGCATCGACCACCACCGCGTAGCCCGCGTCCTTCAGCGTCGGCACGTCGGGGAAGTCGTGCGTGCGCTTCTCGCCCCAGGTGGCCAGCAGACGCAGCTTGCCCGACTTGACGTGCGGCGCCCACGAGCTGGAATCGGCCAGCGCGTCGATCTGCCCGCCCAGCAGGTCCTGCAGCGCCGGCGCGCCGCCCTTGTACGGGATGTGGTTGAACTGCACGCCGGCCGCCAGCGCGAACTCTTCCATGCCCACGTGCGTGGCACCGCCGATGCCGGCGCTGCCGTAGGTCAGCTTGCCGGGGCTCGCCTTGGCGGCCGCGACGAAGTCCTTCAGCGTCTTCCAAGGCGCCTCGGTGCGCACCGCGATGCCGAAGGTCTGGCCCGAGGTGCGGGCGAGGTAGGTGAGGTCCTTCAGCGGATCGATCTGCACCGAGCCGAGCTGCGAGAAGCGCGTCACCGAGATCGGCACCTGGCCGATCGTGTAGCCGTCGGGCTTGGCCATCGCCAGCGCCTTCAGGCCGAGCATGCCCGAGGCACCGGCGCGGTTGTCGACCACGATCGTCTGGCCCAGCACCTTGGCCGCGGCCGTGCACAGCGCGCGCATCGTCAGGTCGGCGGTGCCGCCGGCCGGCCACGGGCAGATGAAGGTGATCGGGCGCTCGGGGTAGCCCTGAGCCCAGGCGCGGGTGGTGGTGGCGACGAGTGCGGTGGCGCCGAGCTGCTGCAGCACGTGGCGGCGGGTGGTCATGCGATGTCTCCTGATTGTCTGAGGGAGCCGATGGCTGGCATTGTGGTCGGCGGCTTCATCGCCATCCATTGACATTGCGGACTCTCTTCTTTCCGTTTCGGTTATGTTCGGCGCATGGCCGACATCGATCGCGTGCTGCGCTCCAACCTGAAGCTGCGCCACCTGCAGCTGCTGGTGGCGCTCGACCAGTTCCGCCACCTCGGCCGCGCCGCGGAGTTCCTGTCGCTGACGCAGCCCGCGGTGTCGAAGTCGCTGGCGGAGATCGAGCGCATGTTCGGCCTCGATCTCTTCGTGCGCTCGACGCGCGGCACCGAGCCGACCTCGGTGGGCACGACCGTGGTGCGCTTCGCGCGCTCGGTGCTGGCCGACTACGGCCGCACGCGCGACGAGATCGCCGCGCAGATGCAGGGCGCGGCCGGGCGCGTCAGCGTGGGCGCGATGGTGGTGGCCACGCCCGGGCTGCTGACGGCCGCGGTTCAGCGGCTGAAGGCGCGTTCGCCGCGCACCACGGTGGCAGTGGAGGAGGGTGACCTCACGCGGCTGCTGCCGCGGCTGCGGCTGGGCGAACTGGACCTGATCGTCGCGCGGCTCGAGCCCGGCTACGCCGCGCCCGACCTCGAGACCGAGCGGCTCCACGACGAGGCGATGGTGGTGGTGTGCAGCCCCAAGCACCCGCTGGCCGCGGTGCGGCGGCCGACCTGGGCGCACCTCGCGGCGTCGCCCTGGGTGGTGCCGCCGCCGTGGGCGTCGTCGCGCGTGAAGCTGCACCAGATGTTCTACAAGCACCGGCTCGAGCCGCCGGCGGACGTCATCGAGTCGGCGTCGTTCCTGGTTACGCTCAGCTTCCTGCGGCAGGCGGGCACGCTGGCCTTCGTCGCGCAGGGCGTCGCGCGCTACCTCCAGGCCGAAGGGCTGGCCCGCACGCTGCCGCTGAAGGTGCCGATCGACCTGCCGCCCGTGGGGCTGATCGTGCTGCGCGGCCGGGCTCGCACGACGGCCACGACGCAGCTGATCGAGGCGCTGCGCGCAGCGGAGCGCCGGTGACTCAGCCGACCGCCGGCAACACCGTGGCCGAGCAAGAGCCGAAGCCGATCGAGCGATAGCCCGCTCGGCTGCAGCGGCCGGTGAAGGTGACGCGGTCGCCGTCCTGCAGGAACGTGCGTCGCTCGCCGCCGGGCAGCTCGATCGGGCGCTTGCCGCCGTCGGAAATCTCCAGCATCGAGCCGGCCTGCTCGCGGCCGCCGGGCCCCGACAGCGTGCCGGTGCCCAGCAGGTCACCGGGGTTCAGCGCGCAGCCGTTGACCGTGTGGTGCGCGACGAGCTGCGCCGCCGTCCAGTAGGCCGCGTCGGCGTAGTTCGACGCGCTGATGCGCTGCGGCGCGTGGCCGGCGGCGCGCATTGCGGCGGTGTCCAGCCACACGTCGAGCGCCACGTCGATGGCACCGGCCTCGCGGTTGACCGGGGAGTCGAGGTATGGCAGCAGGGCGGGGTCGCCCTCGGGTCGCGCATGGCCACGGCGGAACGGCGCCAGCGCTTCGAGCGTCACGATCCACGGCGACAGCGTGCTCGCGAAGCTCTTCGACAGGAACGGCCCCAGCGGCTGGTACTCCCAGGCCTGGATGTCGCGCGCGCTCCAGTCGTTGAACAGCGTGAGGCCCACCACATGCGCCTCCGCCTCGCCGATCGGCACCGGCCGGCCCTGCGCATTGCCGCGGCCGACGACGAGACCCATCTCCAGCTCGAAGTCCAGCCTTGCGCAGGGCTGCACCACCGGGGACGCCGCGCCCGCCGGCATCACCTGGCCGCAGGGCCGGTGGAAGTCGGTGCCGCTCACCGTCACCGTCGAGGCGCGGCCGTGGTAGCCGATCGGCACCCACTTGTAGTTGGGCAACAGCGGGTTGTCGGGCCGGAACAACCGGCCCACCGCGGTGGCATGGTGGATGCCGACGTAGAAGTCGGTGTAGTCGCCGATCGTGCAGGGCAGCCCCAGCCGCACCTGCGCCAGCGGCCGCAGCGCGGTGGCCCAGCGCACGGCTTTCGGGCTGCCGCGCGACAGGCCTTCCACCAGCCGGTGGCGCAGCGCCAGCCTGTCTTCCGGCAAGAGCTGCAGCAGCTGCACCGGGTCGGCATGGTCTAGGAGGCCGGCGCGGCGCAGGTCCAGCACCTGGTCGCCGATGGCCACGCCCATCCGCCATTCGCTGCTGTCGGCCTCGCGGAAGCGGCCCCAGGGCAGGTTCTGGATCGGGAAGTCGCAGCCGTCGGCGTTGGCCGACTCGATCCAGCTCTGCAGCTGCGGAGCGTGCGTGTGGTCGATCGGTGCCAGGCTCATGCGGGTCTCGTCCGTTCAGGCATGCGCCTGTTCCACCTGCAGCGCGCCGCGGCGGATCTGGTCGCGCTCGAGGCTCTCGAACAGCGCCTTGAAGTTGCCTTCGCCGAAGCCCTCGTCGGCCTTGCGCTGGATGAACTCGAAGAACACCGGACCGAGCAGCGTCTCGCTGAAGATCTGCAGCAGCAGCTTCTTCTGGCCGCCGGCGGTGGAGCCGTCGACCAGGATGCCGCGCGTGCGCAGCTCGCCCACGGGCTCGCCGTGGCCCGGCAGACGCTCTTCGAGCATGTCGTAGTAGATGTCGTTGGGCGCGGTCATCAGCGGCACGCCGGCCATCTGCAAGGCGTCGACGCTGGCGATGAGGTCGTCGGTGAGCAGCGCGATGTGTTGGATGCCCTCGCCGTTGAACTTCATCAGGAACTCCTCGATCTGCCCGCTGCCGCCCTTGCCCGATTCCTCGTTGAGCGGGATGCGGATCAAGCCGTCGGGCGCCGTCATCGCGCGGCTCGTCAGGCCCGTGTACTCGCCCTTGATGTCGAAGTAGCGGATCTCGCGGAAGTTGAAGAGCTTCTCGTAGAAGCCGCCCCAATAGGCCATGCGGCCGCGGTAGACGTTGTGCGTGAGGTGGTCGACGATCTTGAAGCCGTGGCCGCGCGGGTGGCGGTCCTTCGGGTCCTGGTAGGCGGGCAGGAACTCGAAGTCGATGTCGTAGATGCTCTTGCCGTCTTCGTAGCGGTCGATCAGGTATAGCGGCGCGCCACCGATGCCCTTGATCGCCGGCAGGCGCAGCTCCATCGGGCCCGTGGGCACGTCCACCGGCTGCGCGCCGAGTTCGAGCGCGCGGTCGTAGGCCCTGTGCGAGTCCTTCACGCGGAAGGCCAGCGCGCAGGCGCTCGGGCCATGCTCGGCCGAGAAGTACCCGGCCAGGCTCTTGGGCTCGCGGTTGACGATGAAGTTGATGTCACCCTGCCGGTACAGCAGCACGTCCTTGCTGCGGTGGCGGGCGACGAGCGAGAAGCCCATCCTCTCGAAGAGGGGCTCCAGCAGGTTGGCGGCGGGCGAGGCGAATTCGACGAACTCGAATCCCATCAGCCCCATCGGGTTGTCGAAGAGGTCGGGCATGTGTGGCTCCTGTGGCGATGAAAGGTGGCAGTGAAGTCGGGGTAGGGTCCGGTCTCCACCGCCACCGGCGGCGCACAAGGCAGCCCACGCACCGATGCCGCGAGGTGCTCGCCGAAGGTCATGGCGAGCGACGCGGCACGGGCGCGGTCTTCGAGCATCGGCGGATTGTCCGTCAGACGGCGCGGCGGCGATACCACCGCGCAGCCTCGAAGGGTCAACGGGCGACGAACACCACCGCCGTGAGCGCCGGCACGACGAGGCGGCCGGCGCCGCTATCGAGCACGGCCGCACGCGCGCGCTCGTCGGTGCCGCGGGCCAGGGCCGGGTGCAGTGCGTAGGCCGCGGTGTCGCGCAGCGCCGGGTCGTCGATCGTCACCGGCACGCGCGAAACGTTCACCGCATAGACGAGCCCTGCGAATCCTGCGCCGGTCACGCCGCGCCCATCGATGCGTGCGGCGATGCACAGCGGGTTCGATCCTGGCCCGGTGCCGATGAAGCGCAAGCGCTGGATCACGTCCTGCGCGGTGGGCAGGCGCAGCAGCGTCGTCGACGCGCGCACGGCCAGCCAGTCGCGGAACGCGTCGCGCATCCAGGCGATCACGGCCGGCGTGGGCTTGATGCGCTCGTCGGCCAGCACCGGCGCCAGCACCGGCCAGTCGGCGCCGTTGTCGGGCTCGGGCGGCAGGCCGGCGCCGAACCCGTTGTCGCGGTAGCTCCAGTCGAGGCGGTTGAACCCGTCGCCGGAGTCGTAGCTGTTGCGGTCCAGCGACTTGCTGCGCAGGATGTCCACGCCGGCGTGGAAGTAGGCCACGCCCTGGCTCAGTGCCGTGATGGCGGTGCCCAGCAACTGCACGCGGGCCCGGTCCTCGCGCGAGGTGTCGCGCGGCAGTCGAAGCGCATTCAGGTCGAACAGCGTCGCGTTGTCGTGGTTCTCGACGTAGTTCACCACCTCGCCTGGCTGGCTGGCGTAGCCGGCGCGCTGGCCGCGGTAGTCCAGTTGTTCGAGCGGCTTCGTCTCGCCACTGGCGGTGTGCAGCGGATAGTCGCGCAGCGTGCCGGCCAGGGCGGCGCGCACGAGGTCGGCCTCTTCCGGCGCACCATGCAGCCAGCCGCGGCGGGAGACGAGCCGCTCGCCGCGATCGTCGTGCGCGCCGCCGCGCAGCGCGTCGCGGCCTCGGTCGCTGAAGGTGCCGATCGCGGTGCCGTCCAACGCGCCTTGCGCGGCCTGGCGGAAGCGCCGGTGGTCGGCCACCTCGCCGAAGTTCCACCCCTCTCCGATGAAGAGCACGTCGCGGCCGAGTTCGCGCCGTAGCAGTGCCTGCGCCTCTTCCATCGCCGCGCGCGGCTGGTGGCCCATCAGGTCGAAGCGGAAGGAGTCGATGCGGTAGTGCCGCGCCCACAGCAGCAGCGAGTCCCGCATCAGCTTCTTCATCATGCGGTGCTCGGTGGCGGTGTTGGCGCAGCAGGTGCTGGTCTCCACGTCGCCGCCCGCGTTCAGCCGCTGGTAGTAGCCCGGCACGATGCGGTCGAGCACCGACGCGCGGTGCTGGCCGGAGGCGCTGGTGTGGTTGTAGACCACGTCCATGCCGACGCGCAGGCCCGCCTCGTGCAGCGCCATCACCATCGAACGGAACTCGCGGATGCGCACGGCGGCATCGCGCGCGTCGGTGGCGTAGCTGCCTTCGGGCGCATTGAAGTGCAACGGGTCGTAGCCCCAGTTGTAGCAATCGCGGTCCTTCGTCGCGATCGACTGCGCCTGCGGTTGCGGGCTCGCGGGCGGCCCTGGGTCGATGCGCGGCGCGACGCAGCCGGCCTCGGGCACCGTGGCGAAGTCGAACACGGGCAGCAGATGCACGTCGGTGACGCCGGCGCGGGCGAGGGCGCGCAGGTGCTGCAGGCCGGCCGAGTCTCGTGCGGTGAGGGAAGCGTATTTGCCGCGCAGCGCCTCGGGCACGGTCGGGTCGGCCATCGAGAAGTCGCGCAGGTGCAGTTCGTAGACCACCAGGTCGGTCGGCGCGCGGACGCGGTCGCGTGGCGGGCCGCGGTGCGTGGCCCAGCCGGGCGGCATCAACGCGGGCGAGCGCAGGTCGAGGATGGCCGCGTGCGTGGAGTCGGTGGTCAGGCTCACGGCGTATGGATCGGTGACGCGCTGCCGCACCCAGCCGGTGCTGCGCACGTGCACGTCGACGATGTAGCGGTAGAGCCCGCCACCGAGGTCGCCGCGCGCCGTGTGCCGCCAGATGCCGGTGGTTGCGTCGCGCGCCATGGGCACCGCGCGAGATGCCGGCTGCCCCGGCGCGGGGTACAGGCACAGCGCGACCTGCCGGGCCGTCGGTGCCCACAGGCGGAACGTCGTGTGGCCGCGCTCGATCGTCACGCCGAGGCGGCGCTCGCGCTCGGCCGGCGCGTACAGGTCGTCGAGCGCGAGCGGGGTCTGCACGGCCGTGGCCGCCAGCACGCGGCCGTCGCTGGACTCCCGCACCAGCACGATCTGCTGCCGATGCAGCTCCCGCAGCCGTGCGGCCGACACGCTCGGCGGCACTTCCAGCACGAGGCCCGCGCCAAGGTAGGACAACTGCTGCGGCCGCTCGACCGCGGTCGTCGCCACCCGCAGGGTGATCGCGAGTTCGGCACGAGGCACGGGCTCGCCGACGCGCACGTCGATCACCCCGCGCGCCGCGTGCAGCAGGCGGTGCCGCACCGGTCCGGCCAACTCGGGCAAGGGCCACAGCAGTCGCCGGCCGTCGATCCACGCGGCTCCTGCCGCCAGTGGCGCGGCGGGCGCGAGCACCTGCCAGGGCTCGGAGGCGTCGCAGTCAGCACGGTCCACGCGATCAGGTGCCGCCGCGGCCGCCGATGCGGTGACGAGCGTCCCGATCGTCAGCGCGATCCCGCGCATCGCCGCCTGGAGGTGGCGAACGGCACGCCGCACGGCCGGTTCATCCATGGAGCCGCCCGATGTCGCAGCGCCCGGCCGCGGCGGTCAGTCGGGCGAGTCGATCAGCGAGCCGCGCATCGAGCTGCTCGGCCTGCAGCCGCCAGGTCCAGTTCGAGGGCCCGAGCGTGCCCGGCGTGTTCAGCCGTGACGTCGACGGCAGCCCCAGCAGGTCCTGCGGCGGAAAGATCGCGAGCCGCGCCACCGAGCGGCTCGCCGCCGCCACCATCTGCCACGCCACGGAGTCGGCATCGCAGTCCAGGTACGTCGCTGCGTAGCGCCGCTCGTGTTCGGGCGCGTGGTCCCACCATCCGCGGGCGGTGTCGTTGTCGTGCGTGCCGGTGTAGACGACGCAGTTCGCGGCGTAGTTGTGCGGCAGGAACTCGTGCGTGCCGTCGGTGCCGAAGGCGAACTGCAGGATCTTCATGCCGGGGTAGCCGTAGGCGTCGCGCAGCGCGAGCACGTCGGGCGTGATGTAGCCCAGGTCCTCCGCGAGGATGGGCATGGGGCCGAGCGCCGCTGTCATCGCGTCGAACAGCGAGCGGCCGGGGCCCTCGACCCAGCGCCCCTGCTGCGCCGTGGGCGAAGCGGCGGGAATCTCCCAGTGCGCTGCGAAGCCTCGGAAGTGGTCGATGCGCACGGCGTCCACCTGTTCCAGCAGCCGCCGCATCCGTGCGATCCACCAGGCATGGCCTTCGGCAGCCATGCGGTCCCAGCGGTAGAGCGGATTGCCCCAGCGCTGGCCGAGCGGGCCGAGGTCGTCGGGCGGCACGCCGGCCACGACGGTCGGCTGTCCGGCGGCATCGAGCTGGTACAGGTCGGGCCGCGCCCAGACATCGGCGCTGTCGTGCGCGATGAAGATCGGCAGGTCGCCGACGAGGTGCACGCCGTGGGCGTGGGCATGCCGCCGCAGCGCCTGCAGCTGCACGTCGAAGCACCACTGCACGAAGCGCCAGTAGCGGACCTCGGCAGGCTCGGGCCGGGCGCCGCCAGGCCAGGCCCACCACGGCGCGTTGCCGTGCTGCGTGCGCAACGCCATGAAGCGCGCGTAGTCGTCGAGCCAATGGCGCTGGGCCGCGCACCAGCGCTCGAAGGCCTCGCGATCGGCGGCAGTCGCGCGGGCGTCGTGGCCGCGCAGGGCCTGGCGCAGCCGTTCGAGTCGCCAGGCGCCCGTACGGCCGTGCTCGCAGCGGTCGGCCGCGAAAGCCGGTGGCGCCAGGTCGGCGCGCAGCCAGCCGGCCTCCACCAGTGGCTCCAGCGCCACCAGGCCCGGATCGCCTGCGAACGCCGACAGGCTCTGGTAGGGCGAGTCGCCGGGCCCCAGCGGTGTCGTCGGCAGCCATTGCCACAGTGTCTGCCCGGCGCGGGCCAGCCACTCGACGCAGCGCCAGGCGGCCGGGCCGAGGTCGCCCGCGCCGTGCGGGCCGGGGAGGGAGGTGGGGTGCAGCAGCACGCCGCTGCGGCGTCCGGACAAGGGCATCGACTTGTAGTATTGCTACATAGGGAATACCCGAAATGCAGCAAGTCATTGATTCAATTGAGTCCATGATGCTAGCGCCCTTTCTTGGCGCACGTAGTCCCGTGTATATTTCCGCCGACAGGAGGGCGCAATGGCCGATGTGAAGCTCACCGCGGTGCAGAAGGCCTACGGCGACGTGAGGATCCTGCACGGCATCGATCTGGAGATCCGTGACGGCGAGTTCATGGTGTTCGTCGGGCCCTCCGGCTGCGGCAAGAGCACGCTGCTGCGGAGCATCGCCGGGCTGGAAGACATCACCGGCGGCACGCTGGCCATCGGCGGGCGGGTGGTGAACGACGTGCCGCCGGCCGAGCGCGGCATCGCGATGGTGTTCCAGTCGTACGCGCTCTATCCGCACATGGACCTGTACGAGAACATGGCCTTCGGCCTGCGGCTCGCCAAGGTGCCCAAGGCCGAGATCGACGCCGCGGTGCAGGGCGCCGCGAAGATCCTGCACATCGACCACCTGCTGCAGCGCAAGCCCAAGGACCTCTCCGGCGGCCAGCGGCAGCGTGTTGCGATCGGTCGTGCAATCGTTCGCAAGCCGGACGTGTTCCTGTTCGACGAGCCGCTCTCCAACCTCGACGCGGCGCTGCGCGTGCGCATGCGCTACGAGTTCGCCAAGCTGCACGAGGACCTGCAGACGACGATGGTCTACGTCACGCACGACCAGGTCGAGGCGATGACCCTGGCCGATCGCATCGCGGTGCTGAACGCCGGCCGGCTCGAGCAGGTGGGCGCGCCGCTGGAGTTGTACGAGCATCCGCGCAACCTGTTCGTGGCGGGCTTCATCGGCTCGCCGAAGATGAACCTGGTGCCGGCCACCGTGGCACGGGCCTCGCCGCGCGAGGTGGTGGTGCGCGCCGCGGGCGCGACCATCGCCTGCGACGTGGACGGCAGCGGCGTGCAGCCCGCTGCCGCGGTGACGCTGGGCGTGCGGCCCGAGCACCTGCTGCCGGGTGCCGACGACAACGCGTTGCCGGCCACCGTGACCTTCGTCGAATCGCTGGGCAGCAGCGCGCAGGCCTACTGCCGTGTCGAGGGCGTGGAGGAGGACCTGACGGTGGTGCTCGACGGCCGCAGCGGGTGGAAGAGCGGGCAGGCGGTGCGGCTGGGCATCCCGCGCGCAGCCGCCTACCTGTTCGACGCGCAGGGCCTCGCGCTGCAGCGCCTGGCTGCGACGCCCGCCGAAGCGCAGGCCGCGTGAGCGCTGGTCGGGTCCGCGCGGCGCTCGCGGCCGCGGCCGCGCTGGTGGGCCTTGCCCGCGCGGCCGAGCCGCCGCGGCTGCTCGTGTGGATCAACGGCGACAAGGGCTACAACGGGCTGCAGCGCGTGGGCGATGGGTTCACGAAGGCCACCGGCGTGCCGGTGGTGGTGCAGCATCCCGAAGGCGCGCCCGACAAGTTCCAGGCGGCCGCCGCGGCCGGCAAGGGGCCGGACATCTTCTGCTGGCCGCACGACCGCGTGGGCGAATGGGCCAAGGCGGGCATCATCTCGCCGGTGCGGCCTTCCCGCGCGGTGCGCGAGCAGATCGACGATGCCGCCTGGCGCGCGTTCACCTACCGCGGCAAGGTCTGGGGCTACCCGCTGGCGTTCGAGGCGATCGGGTTGATCGTGAACACGGCGCTCGTGCCCGAGGTGCCGCGCACCTTCGACGACGTGATCGCGCTGGATCGGCAGCTCGCCGCGCAGGGCCGCAAGGCGATCCTGTGGGACTACAACAAGTCGTTCTTCACCTGGCCGCTGCTGGCCGGCGCCGGCGGCGAGATCTTCGGTCGCGATGCCGCAGGCGGCTACGACACCACGCGCGTCGGCGTGAACAACGAGGGCGCCGTGCGCGGCGCGCAGATGCTCGAGCGCTTGATCGCCAGCGGCGCGATGCCGCGCGGCGCCCGCTACAGCGACATGGACTCGCAGTTCGCCGCGGGCCGCGTGGCGATGATGATCTCCGGCCCCTGGGCCTGGGACAACGCGCGCAAGAGCCGCATCGCGTTCACGGTGGCGCCGATCCCCGAGGTGGTGCCGGGTCGGCCGAGCAAGCCCTTCGTCGGCGTGCTGGGCTGCATGGTCACGGCGCCGAGCCGGCTGAAGGACGTGGCACGCGAGTTCCTCGAGCATCACGTGCTGGCGGTGGAGGGGCTGAAGACGATCGCGGCCGACGTGCCGCTGGGCACGCCGGTCAACAAGGCCTACTACGCCGAACTCGCCGCCGATCCGCTGATTGCCGCGACGATGGCCAATGCCCGGACCGGCGAGCCCATCCCCAACATCCCGGAGACCGGCCGCTTCTGGCCGGCGATGGACGCGGCGCTCGAAGCCATCTCGCAAGGCCGCCAGCGCCCGAAGGATGCGCTCGACGGCGCGGCCGCGCGCATGCTGGTGAAGTAGGGGCGGGCGTTGGCAGCGATCACCACCCCGATGCGTCCGCCGCCGCCGTCACGCTGGCCGGGCCGCATCGTCGCGGCGCTCGCGGCCGCGCTGGTGCTCGGCCTCGGCTACGCGATGGCGATGGCCGGGCAGGCCGCCGCGGCGGCCGCGGTGGTGGCACTCGGCCTGCTGGTCGTGACGGTGTACGCCTCGAAGCTGTCGCTGGCATGGAAGTACCTGCTGCCGGGGGTGCTGGGCATGCTGGTGTTCGTGGCCTTCCCGCTGGCCTACACCGTGCACATCGGCTTCACGAACTACTCGTCGGCGCATCTGCTGAGCGAAGCGCAGGTGCGCGAGTACCTGCTCGAGCAGACCGAGGTCGACGAGGCCACGCTGCACGGCTACACGATGCACCGCGACGGCGGCGCGCTGGTGCTGGCGCTGGCCGCACCCGGGGGCGGTCCGGGCTATGTGTCGGCACCGCTGCCGGCGCAGTCCGGGCCGGTGGCCTTGCGGGAAGGGCCGCCGCCCGCAACGGCCGCGCTGCCGATGCGCGAGGTGATCGCCGAGCGCGAACGGCTCGCGAGTCTCGAGCTGCGCCGCCCCGACGGCATGGTGCTGCGCTACGCCGGCCTGCGCGAGTTCGGCGTCGTGAAGCCGCTGTGGCAGGCGCGGCCCGACGGCAGCCTCGAGCAGACGGCCGATGGCTCGGTGTGGACGCCCGATCGCGACCGCGGCTACTACGCCAGCGCCGCCGGCGAGACGCTGCAGCCCGGCTTCACGGTGGGCATCGGCTGGGCCAACTACCAGCGCATGCTGGGCGATCCGGACGTCCGCGGCCCGTTCATCTCGATCTTCGTCTGGACAGTCGCCTTCGCCGCGCTGACGGTGCTGTTCTCCACCGCGATCGGCATGGCACTGGCCGTGCTGCTGAACTGGGAGGCGCTGAAGCACCGCACGCTGTACCGCACACTGCTGTTCCTGCCGTACGCCGTGCCGGGCTTCATCTCGATCCTCGTCTTCAAGGGCCTGTTCAACCAGAACTTCGGCGAGATCAATGCGATCCTCGACGCGGTGTTCGGCATCCGCCCCGCGTGGTTCGCCGACCCGTGGCTGGCGCGCACGATGATCCTGATCGTCAACACGTGGCTGGGCTACCCGTACGTGATGGTGCTGTGCAGCGGGCTGCTGAAGTCGATCCCGGCCGACCTCTACGAAGCCTCGGCGCTGGCCGGCGCCGGGCCGCTGGTGAACTTCTTCCGCATCACCGCGCCGCTGGTGGCGCGGCCGCTGGCGCCGCTCTTGATCTCGGCGTTCGCCTTCAACTTCAACAACTTCGTGCTGATCGCGCTGCTCACCGACGGGCGGCCCGACTACCTCAACACCAAGCTGCCGGCGGGCACCACCGACATCCTCGTCAGCTACACCTACCGCATCGCCTTCACCGACTCGGGCCAGAACTTCGGCCTCGCCGCGGCGATCTCGACGCTGATCTTCGTGATGGTGGCGCTGATGTCGGTGGTGCAGCTGCGCGCGATGCGCAAGTCCGGCAACTGAGCCGCGCGAGAGGAGACCCGCCGCATGCCCATCGTCACCGGACGCCGCGCGCGCTGGCGCATCACGGCCGCTCACGTCGTGATATGGCTGCTGATCGCGCTGACGCTGTTCCCGCTGCTGGCCGTGGTGTCGATCTCGCTGCGGCCGGGCAACTACGCCACCGGCTCGCTGATCCCCGCCGAGATCAGCCTGGAGCACTGGAAGCTGGCGCTGGGCATCCCGCATGTGCAAGCTGATGGCACGGTGGTGCAGCCGCCGTTCCCGGTGCTGCTGTGGCTGTGGAACTCGGTGAAGGTGGCCGGCGTGTCGGCGCTGCTGATCGTCGCCATCTCCACCACCGCGGCCTACGCCTTCGCGCGGCTGAAGTTCGCCCACAAGCCGCTGATCCTGTCGTCGATGCTGGTGCTGCAGATGTTCCCGGTGGCCGTGGCGCTGGTGGCGATCTACGCGATCTTCGACGGCATCGGCCGCACGCTGCCGTGGCTGGGCATCGAGACGCACGCCGGGCTGGTGGTGGCCTACCTCGGCGGCGTGGCCACGCACATCTGGACCATCAAGGGCTACTTCGAGACCATCCCGCAGGAGATCGAGGAGAACGCCAAGGTCGACGGCGCCACGCACTGGCAGGCCTTCCGACACGTGCTGCTGCCGATGGCCGTGCCGATCCTGATGGTGGTGTTCGTGCTGGCCTTCATCGGCACGATCATCGAGTACCCGGTGGCCTCGGTGCTGCTGCGCGAGGAGCCCAACCTCACGCTCGCGGTGGGCAGCAAGTTCTACCTCTACGACCAGCGCTACCTGTGGGGCGACTTCGCCGCCGCGGCGGTGCTCTCCGGGTTGCCGATCACGCTCGTGTTCCTGGCGGCGCAACGGTGGATCGTCTCCGGGCTCACGGCCGGCGGCGTGAAGGGATGACTGCGATGAACTGGATGCAGGCACTGCGCGCATCGGCGCTGGGCGTTGCCGCGCTGGCGTGCGGCACGCTCGCCCACGCGCAGCCGGTGGACTACGCGAACACCTACGACCAGCAGCGTGCCGGGCTCTACGAACGTCGCGCAGCCGACTGGCGCAACGGCGCCGTGGTCTACCAGGTGCTGGTCGATCGCTTCGCGCCCAGTGCGAGCCTGGAGGCCAAGCGTGCGCTCTATCCCGCGCCGAAGAGGCTGCACGCGTGGACCGAGGAACCGCGTCGAGGTACCTGGCTCGAGAAGGAGCAGGTCTGGAGCCACGAGATCGACTTCTGGGGCGGCGACCTGGCCAGCACGGCAGCGAAGCTCGATCACGTGCAGCAGCTCGGCGCCGATGTGCTGTACCTGAACCCCATCCACCTCGGCTGGACCAACCACAAGTACGACTCGCTGGACTTCAATGTCGTCTCGCCCGAGTTCGGCACCCGCGAGGACGTGAAGCGCCTGGCCGCCGAACTGCACCGCCGCGGCATGAAGCTCGTGCTCGACGGGGTGTTCAACCACATGGGCCGGCAGTCCCGGCGCTTCCAGGATGCACAGGCGAACCGCGGCGGCCGCGACTGGTTCGTGTTCGGCCCGCAGTTCAAGGATGGCGTGCGCAACTGGTGGAACAGCGGCAACCTGCCCGAGCTGAACCTCGAGAATCCGGCCGTCCGCGACCACATCTGGGCGCGCCCTGACTCGGTGGTGCGCAGCTGGCTGCGCGACGGCATCGACGGCTGGCGGCTGGACGTGGCCTACGACCTCGGCTTTCGGTACCTCTCCGAGCTGACGCAGGCGGCGCACGCCGAGAAGCCCGGCTCGCTGGTGGTCGGCGAGATCCCGAACTACCCCCGCGAGTGGTTCCCGTCGGTCGACGGCGTGATGCACTTCGGTCTGCGCAAGCTGATGATCGCGGTGGCCAATCGCGAGCTCGACGGGCCGACGTTCCAGCGCATGACGGCGCGGCTGATCGCCGATGCGGACTACGAGCACCTGCTGAAGAGCTGGGTCTACCTCGACAACCACGACACCTTCCGCGTGGCGACGACGATCCCCGACGCCACGGCACGGCGGCTGGCACAGGTGCTGCTGTTCACGCTGCCGGGCACGGTAAACCTCTACTACGGCAGCGAAGTCGCGATGGAAGGCGGCGACGACCCCGAGATGCGCGGCCCGATGCGCTGGGACCGCGTGGCTGCCGGCCACCCGGACCTGGCCTGGACACGCAAGCTCACTTCGTTGCGCCGCGAGCTGCGTGCGCTGCGCGTGGGCGACTTCCGCACATTGGAGGCCAGCGGAAACGTGGTCGCCTACGCGCGCTACACGAATCGCGTGTCCGAGACGGTGGTGGTGCTCGCGAACCCGTCGAACCGCGACGTGGAGACCAGCGTGCTCGTCACCGACTCCAAGCTGATGGACGGCGACAACCTGATCGACCAGATCGGCGGGCGGGTGCTGAACCTCCAGGCCTCGATGATCAAGACCACGATCCCTGCCCAGACGGTGCTGGTGCTCAAGCCCCGCGTGGCGACGCCGGAGGGGTACTCGAACTTCAAGCGGGTGCAGTGACGCAGTGTCGTTGCTCGGCTCGCCGGCGCCACGCATCAGAAGCGACACCCACACAGGCCAGAGCAACCCCATGACCATGACCTCCCTCTACGACCAACGCGAACAGGATTGGCGCATGGGCGCCGTCGTCTACCAGGTCCTGGTGGACCGCTATGCCCCGAGCGCCAACCTCGAAGGCAAGAGGCGCCTGTACGCCGAGCCCAAGACGCTGCATGCGTGGAGCGAGGTGCCGCGCCGCGGTGCGTTCCTCGACGAGCAGCAGCTGTGGAGCCAGGAGGTGGCGTTCTGGGGTGGTGACCTCGCGAGCCTGCAGGCGAAGCTCGACCACGTGCAGCAGCTCGGCGCCGACGTGCTGTACCTGAACCCGATCTGCCACGCCTACACCAACCACAAGTACGACGCGCTCGACTACAAGGCCGTCTCGCCCGAGTACGGCACGCGCGACGACGTGAAGCGCCTCGCAGCCGAACTGCATCGGCGCGGCATGAGGCTCGTGCTCGACGGCGTGTTCAACCACATGGGCCGCAACGCGCCGATCTTCCAGGAAGCGCTGGCCGGCGGCGCTCACCGCGACTGGTTCGTGTTCGGTGATCGCTACCCCAGCGGCGCGCGCTCGTGGTGGGGTGCGGCCAACCTGCCCGAACTGAACCTCGAGAACCCCGCGGTGCGGGCGCACCTGTGGGGCGAGCCCGACTCGGTGGTGCGCGGCTGGTTGCGCGACGGCATCGATGGCTGGCGACTCGACGTGGCCTTCGACATCGGCCCGCAGTTCCTCGCGGAACTCACGCAGGCCGCGCACGAGCAGAAGCCCGGCTCGCTGGTGGTCGGCGAGATCCCGAACTTCCCGCAGGCGTGGATCCCGTCGGTGGATGGCGTCATGCACTTCGGCCTGCGCCGCATCCTGCTGGCGATGGCCGACGGGCGGCTCGACGGACAGACGGCGGCCCGGATGATCGGGCGCATCGTCGCCGACACCGGCATCGAGGGCATGCTGCGCAGCTGGGTGTACCTGGACAACCACGACACCGAGCGTCAGGCCACCGTGGTGCCCGACGAACGGCGCCGCCGTGTGGCGCAGGTGCTGCAGTTCACGCTGCCCGGCACGGTGAACCTCTACTACGGCAGCGAAGTCGGCATGACCGGCGGTGAAGACCCCGAGATGCGCGCGCCGATGCGCTGGGATCTCGTCGAGCAGGGCCATCCGCAGCTCGCGTGGACGCAACGGCTCGTTGCGTTGCGCCGCGAGCACCGCGCGCTGCGCATCGGCGACTTCCGCACGCTGGAGTCGCGCGAGCTGCTGGCCTTCGAGCGCCACACCGACCGCGCGCTCGACAGCGTGTTCGTCGTGGCCAACCCGCAGCCGCGCGAGGTGCAGGAATGGCTGCTCGTGACCAACTCGCACGTGATGGACGGCAGCCACTTCGTCGACCTGCTCGGGCAGGTGGCGCCGGTCACCTGCCACTCGGCGCTGGTACCGATCAACGTGCCGGCGCACACGGTGGTGGTGCTCAAGCACCAGGACGCGCGGACCGACGGCTACAGCAACTACAAGCGCGTGCCCTGAGGGGCTGGAGCCGGCACGGTGCCGGCCGGGCGCGCTTCGGTTGCCCAGACCTGTACCGATGGCGCGAGGCCGTTCGGCATGACACGCTGTGGGGCTCATCACGGAGGAGATCCCATGCAACGTGCCCGTCCTGTCGCGTCGTCGTTCGCCCTGTCGGCCATGGCCTTGGCCGGGCTGCTGGCCGGTTGCGCCACGGCGCCCGCTCCCGAGGCGGTGATCGCCCGCGCGGAGTCCGCGATGGGCGGCGGCGCGGTGAAGACCCTGGTCTACAGCGCACGCGGCAGCGGCGGCACCTTCGGGCAAGCCTACGAGCCGACGATGGCGTGGCCAGGGCTGAACTACACGACCTTCACGCGCGCGGTCGACTACGACGCCGCCTACCTGCGCGAGGAGTTCGCGCGCAGCCGCAGCGAGCCCACAGGCGGCGGCGCCGTGCCGCTGATGGGGCAGGGCGACCAGCGCTCGGTGGCCGCGGTGCGCGGAAATGTGGCGTGGAACGGCGCCGGCGCCGCGGCGGCCGGCTCGCCGGTCGCGCGCGAGGCGCGGCAGCACGACCTGTGGACCACGCCGCACGGCGTGCTGAAGGCCGCACGGCAGCACGGCGCCGTGGTTGGCAGCGCCAGCGATGCCGGCGTGCGCTACACGACGCTGGCCGTGAAGGTGCCGGGCGTCATGGCCGCCACGGCGTGGCTCGACGACGCCGGCCTGGTCTCGCGCATCGACTCGACGATGCCGCACCCGGTCACCGGCGACACCTCCGTCACGACGTTGTTCACCGACTACCGCGACCACGGCGGCGTGAAGTTCCCGCAGCGCATCCGCCAGACGGCGGGCGGCTATCCGGTGTTCGACCTTCAGGTCACCGACGTGAAGCCCAACGCGGCGGTGGACACCGCGGTGCCCGACGCCGCGAGCAACCACGCCGAACGCGTGGCCAGCACGCCGTTGGCGCCGGGGCTGTGGTTCCTCGGTGGCGGCTCGCACCACAGCGTGCTGGTGGAGATGCGCGACCACCTCGTCATCGTCGAGAGCCCGCTGTACGACGGACGCGCTGAGGCGGTGTTCGCCGAGGCGAAGCGGATCGTGCCGGGCAAGCCGATCCGCGCCGTCATCAATTCGCACCACCACTTCGACCACGCCGGCGGCCTGCGCGCGGCGGTGGCCGAAGGCGCCACGGTGGTGGCCAGCGCCAGGGCGAAGCCGTACTTCGAGCGTGTGTTCGCCAATCCGAACTCCGTGGCGCCCGACCGGCTGGCGCGCTCGGGTCGCCGTTCGGAGATCGTCGGCGTCAGCGGCAAGCACGTGATCAGCGACGGCGCGCGCACGATCGAGGTCCACGAGATGCAGGGCAGCGTGCACGCGCAGGGCTTCCTGATGGTGTGGCTGCCGGCGGAGAAGGTGCTGGTGCAGGCCGACGCGTACACGCCCGGCGCACCCGGCGCCGCACCGCCGCCGGTGCCCAATGCCAACAACGTGAACCTCGTGCAGAACATCGAGCGGCTGGGGCTGCCCGTCGAGCGCATCGCGCCGCTGCACGGGCGCGTCGTGCCGCTGGCGGAACTGCACGCGGCGATCGGCCGCAGGTAGTGCGCGCGGCGTCAGCCCTTGACGCCGCCGGCCGCCAGCCCCGAGACCAGCCAGCGCTGCGCGAGCAGGAACATCGCGGTGATCGGCGCGCCGCTGAGCAGCGCCGCCGCCGCGAAGTCGCCCCAGCGGAAGTTGTGCTCGTGCACGAACAGCTTGCTGCCCACCGCGAGCGTGAGCTGGTCCTGCTGCGTGACGAGCACGCTGGCCACCGGGTACTCGATGATCGCGCCGATGAAGGCGAGCAGGAACACCACGGCCAGCACCGGCAGCGCCATCGGCAGCAGCACGCGGCGGAAGCTTTGCCACACCGTGGCGCCGTCGATCAGCGCCGCTTCCTCGATCTCGCGCGGCAGCGTGTCGAAGTAGCCCTTCAGCGTCCACACATGGGTGGCGATGCCGCCCGAGTAGGCCAGCACCAGCGCCGCATGGGTGTTGAGGCCGATCGCGGGGAAGGCCTGGCCGAGGCGGTCGAAGATCGCGTACAGAGCCACCAGCGCCAGCACCGCCGGGAACATCTGCATCAGCGTCAGCGACGTCAGCAGCTGCGCCCGGCCGCGAAAGCGCATCCGGGCCACGGCGAAGGCGGCAGTGGTGGAGAGCAGCAGCGTGACGCACCCGGACAGGAATGCGACCTTCACGCTGTTCCACAGCCAGCGCAGCACCGGCAGGTCGGGCGCGATCGGGCGGCCGTCGGGGCCGGGCACGGGGAAACCCAGCACGTAGCGCCAGTGCTCCAGGCTGATCGACCCCGGGATCAGCGAGCCGCTGGCGAAGTTGCCCGGCCGCAGCGAGACGCTGAGCACCACCACGAACGGCAGCAGCACGGCGGCGCACAGCACGAGCAGGAAGGCGTGCGCCGCCAGGCGCTGCCAGCGGCGGTTCTTCGGCTGCACGATGGGCATGGGCAGTCCTTCGGTGCGGAGATCAGGCCGCGGCGCGCGTGGGGTCGTTCGCGGATCGCGTCAGCCGCAGCTGCAGCAGCGTGACGGCGGCCACGAGCAGGAAGATCACGGTGGAGATCGCCGCTGCCAGCCCGAACTGCTGCCCCGAGTCCTGGAACGCCAGCCGCCACGTGTAGCTCACGAGGATGTCGGTGGTGCCGGCCGGCAGCGTGGTGTCGGTGTGGTCGGGGCGGCCGCCGGTGAGCAGGCTGATCAGCACGAAATTGTTGAAGTTGAAGGCGAACGCAGCGATCAGCAGCGGCGTCAGCGGCTTCACGATCAACGGCATCGTGATGTGGCGGAAGTTCGTCCACGGCCCGGCGCCCGCCACCGCCGAGGCCTCGTACAGGTCGGCCGGGATCGCCTTGATGAGCCCGGTGCACAGCACCATCATGTACGGGAAGCCCAGCCACACGTTCACCGTGAGCAGCATCACCTTGGCCAGCAGCGGATCGGAGAACCACGCCGGCCGGATGCCGAACAGGCTCGACAGCACGAGGTTGATCTCGCCCAGGTTCTGGTTGAACAGGCCCTTGAAGACGAGGATCGAGATGAAGCCCGGCACCGCGTACGGCAGGAACAGCACCACGCGGTAGATCGCGTTGCCGCCCAGGCCCTCCCAGTTCAGCAGCACCGCGAGCACCAGCCCCAGCGCCGTGGCCAGCAGCACGGTGAGGCCCGCGAACAGCACCGTCCACACCAGCACGCTGGCAAAGGGCTCGCGGAACTTGCCCTCGCTGAAGATCTTGGCGTAGTGCGCCAGGCCGACGCCGACGCGCCAGCCGGGTTCGAGCCGTTCGCCGTCGCTCGCCGTGTAGAAGCCGCTGGCTGGATCGGGTGCGTAGGCCTTGCGGGTGAGGCGGTCGACCAGCGAACCGTCGGTACCTTCGTCGTAGCGCGGGTCGAGCTTCGCCATCGTGCGCAGCCCGGTGAGGCGCAGCACCGCCCCGTCGGACGTGTGCAGCGCGAGGGCGCGCAACTGAGGTAGGCGCTGCACCACGTCGGCCAGCGGCAGCGGATCGCCGCCGCCGGGATCGGCCTGCAGCGCGAACACACGTGCGGTTGCCGCGGAGATGCCGGCGGCGGGCGCGGGCAGCGGCGGGCTGACGAGCGCACGGCCGTCGGGCGCCGTCAGCCGCAGCCGCACGCCACCGCCTTCGGTGCGCAGCAGCACGAAGGCATGTTCGCTGCCCTCGGCCACGTCGGCCTCCTCGCGCAGGATCTCGCGCACGCGGGGCGCGTCGAGCAGGTTGGTGGAGCTGTAGTTGGTGAAGCCGATGCCGATCGTGTAGAGCATCGGGAACACGACGAACACCAGGGCCGCCGCGATGCCCGGCAACAGGTAGCGCAGCGCCAGCGCGCGACGGGACGTGTACGCCCATGCGGCCAGCGCCGCGACCGCCAGCAGCACCGTGGCCAGCAGCGTCTGCCCGGAAGCGTGCACGCGCAGCACGGCGGCCAGAGCCGCGGCCACCGCGGCACCGGTGATCAGCAGCGGGCGCAGCGCCAGCGGACGCTTGGCAGCCATCCCTATCGCCTTCAGCCCGCCGCCACGATGCGCCGCGCCGCGGCGGCCATCGCTTCCTGCGGCGTCTGCCGCCCTTCGCTGAGGTTGGTCAGCGAGGTCTTCATGGCCGCCCAGAAGCGGCCCATCTCGGGGTTGCTCGGCGTGGGTACGCCATCGCGCGCCGAGGCCATGATCGCGGCGATCTTCAGGCCCAGCCGCGCGTCGGCGGTGACCTCGGCGTAGTAGGTGCGGCTGGCCGGCGCGCCGATCGGCTCGGCGCGGTCGATCGCGCGCAGGCCTGCGGGCGCCAGCACGTGGCGCTCGATGAACTCCACGGCCAGCTCGCGCTGCGTGGTGGCGCGGTTGATCATCAGGCCCTTCACGCCGACGAACGGTGCCGCTGGCCGGCCGCCGACCGAGGGCACCTTCGCCGCGCCGAAGTCCATGCCGACGCGCTGCAGGTTGAGCCACGCCCACGGGCCGTTGATCGTCATCGCCACGCGGCCCTGCGCCATCGCGGCTTCGGCCTCGGGGTAGCCGCTGCCGGCGGGCATGCGGCCCTCGCGGATCAGCCGGTCCAGCAGCGCGGCGCCGGCCACCGCGCCGGGCTGCGCCACGCCGGTGTCGCGCGGGTCGTAGCCGCCGCCGCTGCGCTCCTTGAACGCGTAGCCGCCGCCGGCGGCCAGCAGCGGCCAGGTGAAGTAGTTGTTCGTGTAGTCCCACAAGATCGCCCGGCGGCCGTCGCGCGCGAGCCGGTCGTCCAGCGCGATCAGCTCGTCGAAGCTGGTGGGCGGCACCGCAACCAGCGCCTTGTTGTAGATGAGCGTGACGGCCTCGATCGCGTACGGGTAGCCCCACAGCCGCCCGCGTGCCGAGAAGCCGCGCCAGGCCAGAGGCTCGATGTCGGCGCGCAGCGCGGCGCCCGGATTCACGCTGTGGATCAGCCCGCCGGCGATCCACTCGCCGATGCGGTCGTGTGCGTAGACGTAGATGTCGGGCCCGGTGCCCGCCGCGGCCGCCTGCTGGAACTTCGCCGGGCCTTCGTCGGGCGTCTCCACCACCACCGGCACGCCGGTCTCGGCGGTGAACGCCTCGGCCACCTGGCGCATGCCCTTGGCGCCCTGGACCGTGAACCACACCACCAGCGGGCGAGGCGCCGCCGCATGGGCGGCACCGAACGTGCCGGCAACGGTGGCGGCCGCGCCGCGCAGGAGGATGCGGCGGCGCATCGGGACGGTCAGGCCGTGGGGGCCTTGCAGTGCCGCTCGATGTACTCGGCGTGGCCTGGCATCACGTCGACGCACTTGGCCACCACCTCGCGCACGCTGTCCAGGTACTTCGCGGTCTCGTCCTCGTCGATCAGCGCCGCCAGCGGGTGATAGGCCTCGGGCTCGAGGTTCTGCCCGCTCATCACCTGCAGCCATCCGACTTCGGTGAAGAGCTCGTTGTCCACGCGGCGGATGCGCCCGCTGGAGCGGAACAGGTCCATCTTCTCGCGCAACGTGTCGGGCACCTGCATCGCGCCGCAGGCCTGCCAGAACGGCGCGTCGGTGCGCTGGTTCAGGTGGTAGTGCAGGATGATGAAGTCGCGGATGCGTTCGTAGTGGAAGCGGGAGAGGCGGTTGTACTGGTCGATGTCGGCGCTCCGCCAGCCCCGGTCGGGGAAGTAGTCGATGAGCTGCTGGATCGCGGCCTGGATCAGGTGGATGCTGGTGGATTCGAGCGGCTCGAGGAAGCCGCTGGAAAGGCCCACCGCGACGACGTTGGCGTTCCACGAGAGCTTGCGCATGCCGGCCTTGAAGCGCAGCGGCCGCGGGTCGGCGAGTGGCCGGCCGTCGAGGTTGGCGAGCAACGTGGCGGCGGCTTCGTCGTCGCCGATGTGCGCGCTGCAGTAGACGTGCCCGTTGCCGATGCGGTGCTGCAGCGGGATGCGCCATTGCCAGCCGGCGCGGTGTGCGGTGGAGCGGGTGTAGGGCGTCAGCACCGGCGCCGATTCGCAGGGCACGGCCAGCGCGCGGTCGCAGGGCAGCCAGTGACTCCAGTCGTCGAAACCGGTCTTCAGCTCGTCCTCGATCAGCAGGCCGCGAAAGCCCGAGCAGTCGATGAACAGGTCGCCCTCGACGCGGCGGCCGTCCTGCAGCTCGACCGCGGTGACGTGCCCGGCCGGCCGCCCGGGCGCGCCTTCGGCCTGGCGGTTCACGCGCACGATGCGGCCTTCCTCGCGCTTCACGCCCAGGCCTTCGGCCAGCCGGCGCAGGTGCTTCGCGTAGAGGCTGGCGTCGAAGTGGTAGGCGTAGGCGATGTCGTTCAGCGGCGAGTTGGCCACCTCGGTGGACGCCGGCATGAAGCGGTTGGCCCTGGAGGCCATGCGCGTGATCGAGTAGGCCTCGAGCGGCGCTGCGCGGCCGGCTCGGCGCAGCCGATGCCAGTACTGGTCGAACGGCACCGTCCAGAGGTCCTGGCCGATGCGGCCGAAGCCATGCATGTAGCGGTCGCCCAGCCGCCCCCAGTTCACGAACTCGATGCCGAGCTTGAACGTGGCCTGCGTCGCGCGCATGAACTCGGCCTCGTCGATGCCGGCCAGCTTGTTGAAGAGCTGGATCATCGGGATCGTCGCTTCGCCGACTCCGACGATGCCGATCTCGTCGGACTCCACCAGCGAGATGCGGTAGCGGCCTTTCAGCGCGCGGGCGAGCGCGGTGGCGCTCATCCAGCCGGCGGTGCCGCCGCCGACTATGACCAGCGATTCGAGCGGAGCGTGGGACTGCTGCATGGCGATGCTCGCGTGGAAACGACACCGGGAGTCTCGTCGACTCCCGGCGTGGGCGGCCCCGGCGATCCTCCCGATGCGGGGGCCCGGCGTCAGCGGCCGAGGGTCAGAACTTGTAGCTCGCCCCGAGCATGTACACCGCGCCGAACTTCTTGTTCACCGTCTCCGAGTTGTTCGACGGATTCAGCTCGATGTAGGGCGCGTTGGTCACGTTGGTGCCCTGCGCCAGCACGGTCAGGCCCTTCAGCATGCCTTGCTTGAACTCGTAGGCCAGCTGCACGTCCACCGTGGTCTCGCCCTTGATGAAGACGAGCTGGTTGTTGTCCTGGAAGTCCGAGATCGTGCCCAGGAACGGCGAGCGCTTGCGTGCCGCCACCGCCACCTGCAGGCCACCCTTCTCGTAGTAGGCGCGCAGGTTGGTGACGCGACGCGACAGGCCCGGCAGCGGGATGGTCACCGTGCCGACGTTCGATGTGGCGAAGCCGCTGACAGGCAGTTCCACCGAGCTGTCGGTGTCGGAGTGATTCAGCAGGATGCCGAAGCCGTCGAGCGCCGGGGTGAGCAGCGACAGCGGGATGTTCACCGCGAGCTCGATGCCCTTGATGGTGCCACCCGTGCCATTGAGCGGCTGCGTGACCAGGTCACGCGAGCTGACGGGGTGCTCGCGGGCCTGCGACGCCGACAGGTAGCTGCTGAAGTCGAATGCGCGCGACGAGCGCAGGATGTAGGTCTTCAGATCCTTGTAGAAGCCGGCCACGCTCACGTAGCCCTTGCTGCCGAAGTATTTCTCGTACGACACGTCGAGCGCGTCGGCGCGGAAAGGCTCGAGCTTCGGATTGCCGGCGGTGCCGGTCCAGCGCTGCGTCGTCGAGTTGTACGAGTAGTCGACGCCGGCGCGCATGTCCTCCATCTGCGGGCGCGAGATGACACGGCCGAGGCCGGTGCGGAGCAGCTGGCCCCCGCCGAGGTCGGCGATCAGGTTCAGGCTGGGCAGCGTGTCGGTGTAGCTGTGGCTGTTGGCCAGGTTGGTGTAGGTGCAGGTGTGCGCACCACCGTTGCAGGATTCGCGGTCCACGCGCACGCCGGTGGCCGACTGCTTGGTGTTGACGAACTGCACGCCGACGTTGCCGCGCAAGCTGACCCCGCCGAGCTGCGCGTCGATGTCGCCCTTGACGAACGCGGTGGTGACCTCTTCCTTCACGCCCCAGTTCTTGCCGAGGATGTCGGGGTCGGACCAGGTGTTCAGGCGGTAGATCGGCCCCAGCGAGCCGCGCGGGTTCCACTGCACCGTGGGGATGCCGGTGGTGCCGCCGTAGCCGGTGAACGAGTTCGGAGCCGTGGCGGCGGCCAGCCGGTTGATCACGTTGCCGGCTGCGTCGACGGCGCCGTTCAGCACCAGCGCGCCTTCGATCGTGGTGCGATCCTTCGTGCGATCGCTGTAGTTCAAGCCACCGTCGATGCGGGCGATCGGACCCCAGTCGACGTCGGCACGGGCGCCGAAGCGGGCCGACTGCACCTTGTCCTTGGTAGTGGGTGTGGCGTAGTAGCCGTCCTGCACGCTCTCGCCACCGGCCCATCCCTGCACGTCGGTCAGCTTGATGATGTTGGGGTCAGCGTAGTTCAGTCCACCCGTGTACTTCACCTGCGTGAGGTTGGTGCCGTTGAAGCCGCTGAAGCTGATGGTGTCGCCGGCCACCGCCGTGTTGCCGGGCAGGCCGAGCGTCGTCTCGTAGCGCAGCAGGTTGCGCTTGTTCTCGCTGTGCGAGAGATCGCCGGTCAACGTGATCGCGCCGACCTTCGTGCGCAGGTTCCACCCGAGCGACTTCAACTCGTCGGTGTAGTCGTTGAAGTGGTTGTTGATGACGCCCTTCCAGTTGTCGAAGGTGCCCGAGGTGGCGATGCCGTTGCTGACCACCGCGGTGACCAGGCGACCGCCGGTGTCGTTGGCACCGGCGGACAGGCCGCCCAGCGGCCCTTCGAGGCCGAAGCGGTCGAGCGTGAAGGTGCCCTTGGACCACAGCACGTCCACCGAGGTCTCGAAGTCCTTGTGCGGCTTGTACTGGAGCGTGGCGATGGCCGCCTCGCGCTTCTCGGTGGTGTCGTTGATGCGCGAGGTGAAGCCGCCGGGCACCGTGACGTCCTGGCCGTTGTACGGCACGGTGGGCGTCCAGCCGCCCCAGGTCTGCATGTCGGGCTGCGTGGCACCGGTGTTCTTGCTGCGCGAGTAGCCGAGCACCAAGCCGAGCTTGCGGTCGGCGAACTGGTCGATGTAGGAGAGCGATTCGCGGTCGCCGCTGCCGGCCTTGAAGCCCGGAAGGTTCTCGGCCTTGTTGGCCTTCTCGCCGCGCACGTTGATGACCACGTTGCGCCTGGAGAAGTCCAGCGGCCGCGCGGTCGTCATGTTGATCGTCGACGACAGGCCCTGGTTCAGCAGCGAGGCGTCGGCGGTCTTGTGGATGGTGACGCCGCTGACCAGTTCGGCCGGGAACTGGTCGAACTGCAGCGCGCGGCTGGTGGAGGTCGACGCCTGTTCGCGGCCGTTCAGCACGCCTCCGTTGAAGTCGGGCGACATGCCGCGCACGGAGATGTCCTGCGCGCGACCGGTGACGGAGCTGCGCTGCGTGGCGATGCCCGGCAGGCGCGAGATCGACTCGGCCACGCTGGCGTCGGGCAGCTTGCCGATGTCTTCCGCCGAGATCGCCTCGACGATGGTGTCGGCATTTCGCTTGACCGAGATGGCGTCCTCGATCGCCTTGCGGATGCCGGTGACGACGACGGTGTCGGAGGTCTGTGCGGCGGCCGGGGCGGCCGCCATGAACAGGCAGGTGACGGCCGTGGCCGTGGCGGTGAGCGGGACGGCCAGGCGAGCACGACGGCCCGCGAGATGGCGGGAGGCCTTCTGCATCAGTTGTCTCCTCTGTGGGTGCAATCGTTGTCTGAACTGCGCGGCAATGTACTAAAACTAGATCGCGCTGCAACCCAGCGTTACCCCGTAGTACAGCAAACTGTCGCAGGCGTGCGACGCCTGGCGACGCGTGGGATGTAGTCCGACTACATGCTGGAGCTCAGCGGACGATCAGGCCGCGGGTGCGTCCAGGGCCGCCCGGGCGCCCGTCAGCGCCACCAGCGTGTCGGTGATCACGGCGGTCGGAATCGGCGACAGATAGCCGCGCAGGCGCCCCTTGGCTTCGAAGCGTTCGCGGAAGTCGGAGGCGAAGAACAGGTCGCCGAGCCGGGGCACGATGCCGCCGCCGATGTAGACGCCCCCACGCGCACCCACGGTCAGGGCGACGTTGCCGGCAAAGCTGCCCAGCAGCGCGCAGAAGGTGTCCAGGGTGCGCCGGCACAGGGGGTCACCGGCCAGGCCGTGATCGACGATCGCTGGAGCATTGGCCTGCGGCGGCGCGGCGCCGAGCAGATCGCAGACGGCCGCATGCAGCACCGGCAGGCCGATGCCCGACAGCAGCCGTTCCGCCGACACGTGGTCGTGCTCTCGGCGGATGCACGCCAGCAGGTCGAACTCGAAGTCGCTGCCGGGGGCGAGGGTCGCGTGCCCGCCCTCGCCGGGCAAGGCCACCCAGCCTGACGGTGTCGGCACGCAGCTGGCCACGCCCAGGCCGGTGCCCGGGCCGATCACGGCCTTGGCGGCCCGCACGTCGGCCTGCGCCGCGGCGTGCGGGCGCAGCTGCGTGGGGCGCAGGTGCGGCAGCGCCAGCGCCAGCGCCTCGAAATCGTTCAGCACCAGCAGTCGCTCGAGTTTCAGCGCGGCGCGCAGGCCCCGCTGCGAGAAGCTCCATGGGCTGTTGGTGAAGTCCACGGCATCGCCGGTGACGGCGGTGGCCACCGCCAGGGCGGCCTGTCGGGGCGCGACCCAGTCGGGCCCCAGTTCATGCCGAAGCTGCGCAAGGTAGACGCCAGCGGCGTCGGCCAGAGAACCATATCCGGAGACGGGCAGGGTCCGGACGTGGTCGGCCTCGCGACCCTGCGGGGCAATCCAGCCGAAGCGGGCGTTGGAACCGCCGACATCGGCGACGAGGCGCGCCGACGTCGGCGCCAGGGAGTGATCAGCTTGCACCCCCGGAGCGTAAGTAAACTACAGCCGATGGGCAACGGGGTAGACACCGCACTGAGCGAGCCCATCTCCGGCGTCTGCGTGCTGCAAGCGAAGTTCTGTAGTCAGGCTACATTTCTGGCATGGCGACGTTCGATCCCCCGAGACTGATCGCCGACATCGGCGGAACCTTCGCACGGTTCGCGCTGGTGTCGGAGCCCGGGCGCTTCGACCAGGTGCGGTCGCTCCGCTGCGCCGATCACGAGGACTTCCACGCGGCCTTGCGCGCCTACCTGTCGCAGGTCGAGTGCGGGCCCGTGCGCCACGCGGCCATCGCCATCGCCAACCCGGTGTCGGGCGACGCGGTGCGGATGACGAACTACCACTGGCAGTTCTCGATCGAGGAGATGCGCCAACGCCTGCGATTCGACACGCTGCTGGTCGTCAACGACTTCACCGCGCTGGCGATGGCCCTGCCGCGGCTGTCGCCGGCCGAGCGTCGGCAGGTGGGCGGGGGTGCGCCGCGTGCCAACAGCGTGGTGGGCTTGCTCGGGTCGGGCAGTGGTCTGGGGGTGTCGGGCCTGATTCCGGCCGAGCAGGGCTGGATCTCGCTAGGCTCGGAGGGCGGCCACACCAGCTTCTCCCCGCGCGACGAGCGCGAACTGGCGATCCTGCAGTTCGCGTGGCAGCAGCATCCGCACGTCTCGTTCGAGCGCTTGCTGTCGGCACCGGGGTTGGAGCTGATCCATGCCGCGCTGACCGATCGCGCCGGGCTGCGTGCGCCGCCGCTGCGGGCGCCGGAGATCACGCGGCTGGCGCTGGGCGGCGAGGATGCCCGCTGCGCCGAGGCCGTGGACGTGTTCTGCGCGATCCTGGGCACGGCGGCGGGCAACCTGGCCGTGACGCTGGGCGCAATGGGCGGCGTCTACATCGGCGGCAGCATCGTGCCGCGGCTGGGCACGCTGTTCGACCGGTCGCGCTTCCGCGCCCGCTTCGAGGACCACGGCCGCCACAGCGCCTACCTGGGGGAGATCCCGACCTACGTCATCACGGCCGAACAGGCCACGTTCGCGGGCGTCGCGGCGATCCTCGACGCGCAACTGGCCCGGCTGCCGGGCGGGGCGCCCTCGGCGATCCTCGACCAGGTCGGCCGCTCGCTGACCGACCTGTCGGCGGCCGAGCGGCGGGTGGCCGAACACGTGCTGGCGCATCCGCGCTCGGTGCTCGGCAACCCGATCGCCGAGATCGCCAAGGCGGCCTCGGTGAGCCAGCCGACGGTGATCCGCTTCTGCCGCTCGCTGGGCTGCGACGGCCTGTCGGATTTCAAGCTGCGGCTGGCGTCGGCCCTCTCGGCCACGTTGCCGGTGACCCACACGCAGGTGACGGGCAACGACAGCGCGCTGGAGCTGGGCGCCAAGGTGCTGTCCAACACCGCATCGGCGATCCTTCAGCTGCGCAGCCATCTCAATTCGGAAGCCATCGATCGCGCCGTGGCCCTGCTGCTGGCGGCGCAGCGCGTCGAGTTCCATGCCGTCGGCCACTCGGTGGTGGTGGCCGAGGACGCCCAGCTCAAGTTCCTGCGCTTCGGCATCTCCACCGTGGCCTACACCGATGCCCGCGTGCAGCTGCTCGCCGCGCGCGTGTTGCGTCCCGGCGACGTGGTGGTGGTCATCAGCAGCAGCGGCAAGGTGGCCGAACTGCTGCAGGTGGCCGACATCGCCCGGGCCCGTGGCGCGTCGGTGGTGGCGATCACGGCGGGCAGCTCACCGCTGGCGCGCAAGGCCGACATCGTGCTGGTGGTCGACAGCACCGAGGACGTCGACACGCAGATGCCGATGATCAGCCGCATCCTGCACCTGTTGCTGATCGACATACTGGCCGTGAGCGTGACGATGCGTCGCACCGAGGCCGGCCCCGACGAGCCCGATCCCGCGCTGGACGAGGAGCCACCCGACCCGGAGAAGGCCGGCGTGCCGCTGTCGTTGGCGCGCCTGACGGCGCACAGCCGTTGACGGCCCGGCCTACTCGCCGGCCAGTGCCAGCGCCATCTCGCTGAAGCCGCCGTCGACGTAGGTGATCTCGGCGTTCACGCCGCGCGCCAGGTCGGACAGCAGGAAGGCGGCGACATTGCCCACATCTTCGATCGACACGTTGCGCTTCAGCGGCGTGCCCTGCGCGGCGATCGTCAGCATCTTCGAGAAGTTCTGGATGCCGGCCGCGGCCACCGTGCGGATCGGGCCGGCCGAGATGCCGTTGACGCGCACGCCGCGCGAGCCCAGGCTCATCGCCAGGTAGCGCACGCTGGCCTCCAGCGACGCCTTGGCCAGGCCCATCGTGTTGTAGTTCGGCACGGCCTTCATCGCGCCCAGGTAGGTCAGCGTCAGCAATGCCGAGCCCTCGCGCAGCATCGGCAGGGCGGCCTTCGCCATCGCCGGGAAGCTGTAGGCGGAGATCTCCTGCGCGACGCGGTAGTTCTCGCGCGTGAAGCCTTCGAGGAAGTCGCCGGTGATCGACTCTCGCGGCGCGTAGCCGATCGCGTGCACGAAGCCGTCGAACGTGCCCCAGGCCTCGCGCAGCCCGTCGAACAGGGCGCCGATCTGCGCGTCCTCGGCCACGTCGCAGGGGAACACGAGGCTCGAGCCGAATTCGGCGGCGAACTCGGTGATGCGGTCCTTGAAGCGCTCGCCCTGGTAGCTGAACGCGAGCTCGGCGCCTTCGCGGTGGCAGGCCTGCGCCACGCCGTAGGCGATCGAACGGTTGGACAACACGCCCGTGATGAGCAGCTTCTTGCCGGCCAGGAATCCCATGGATGCTCCGTCTGGGCGTTGGGGGGTCTTTGGAAGGGGGCGCATTCTGGCACGCGCCTTGCCCGCGATTCGGGCCGCGGGCTATAATACGCGCTTTCCGAAATGTCACCAGTGGGCGGAATCTTCCAGCCCATTTTTTTTGCTTTGCTCGCTTTGCTCGCTTTGCTCGACTTGACCGCAACGAACCGCAGCCGATCGAACACCGCCCCGCGCAGCCCACGCGCCGCGCCGGCCGGTGGCCAGGCGCGCCGTGCTCCGGCGCCGCGTGCACCTCGCCGCACGTTGGCGGCAGGTATGGCGGGTGGCGTCTCCGTCGATCGCGCCGTCGAAGCGGCCGTCACGGCCCTGCACTACGAAGTGGTCGAGATCGAACGTGCGGCCCGGGGCTTGTTGCGCGTGACGATCGACCGCGTGCCCGGCCGAATGTATCCCACCGGAGAAGGCGATGCGCTGACGGTGGACGACTGCGAAGCGGTCACCCGGCACCTGCAGTACTCGCTGGAGGTCGACGGCATCGACTACGAGCGACTCGAGGTGTCGTCGCCCGGGCTCGACCGGCCCCTGCGCACCGCCGTCGACTTCGAACGGCACGTCGGCTCGGAGATCACGCTGACGCTGAAGGCGCCGCTGGCCGGCCGAAAGCACTTCCGCGGCCGCCTGCAGGCGGGGTCGGAGGGCTCCGGCGACTGGGGCGTCGTGTTCCACGACGGCAAGGCCGAGCAGCTGCTCGGCTTCGCGCTGGACGAGTTGCGCGAGGCGCGGCTGGTGCCGGTGCTCGATTTCAAGGGCAGCGAGAGCGGACGCAAGGCCAAGCGCCAGGCTCGACAGCAGGTGCGCCAGGGCCACCCGGCCCAGGATCAGGAGAGCCAGGGCCAGCCGGCCCCGGGGGCTGCCGACAAGGATGGAGGCAAGGATCGATGAATCGCGAAATGCTGATGTTGGTGGATGCGATCTCGCGCGAGAAGACGGTCGAACGTGACGTCGTCTTCGGCGCCGTCGAAGCCGCGCTCGCGTCGGCCACCAAGAAGCTGCATGGCGCCGATTGGGACATTCGCGTGGCGGTCGACCGCGACACCGGCGACTACGAGACCTTTCGTCGCTGGCTGGTCGTGCCGAACGAAGCCGGGCTGCAGAACCCCGACGCCGAGGAGATGCTCTCCGATGCGCTCGACCGCATCCCCGACATCGAGGAAGGCGACTATATCGAGGAAGCGATGGAGTCGGTGCCGATCGGGCGCATCGGCGCGCAGGCTGCCAAGCAGGTGATCCTGCAGAAGATCCGCGACGCCGAGCGCGAGACGCTGCTCAACGACTTCCTGTCGCGCGGCGACAAGATCTTCGTCGGCACCGTCAAGCGCATGGACAAGGGCGACATCATCGTCGAGAGCGGCCGTGTCGAAGGGCGGCTCAAGCGCAGCGAGATGATCCCCAAGGAGAACCTCCGCAGCGGCGACCGCGTGCGCGCGTTCATCACCGGCGTCGACCCGACCCAGCGCGGCGCGCAGATCATGCTCTCGCGCAGCGCGCCGGGATTCATGATGGAACTGTTCGCGCAGGAAGTGCCCGAGATCGAGCAGGGCCTGCTCGAGATCAAGAGCTGCGCGCGCGACCCCGGTTCGCGGGCCAAGATCGCGGTGGTCTCGCACGACCGGCGCGTCGACCCGATCGGCACCTGCGTCGGCGTGCGTGGTTCGCGTGTCAACGGCGTGACCACCGAGCTGGCCGGCGAGCGCGTGGACATCGTGCTGTGGAGCGACGACCCTGCGCAGTTCGTCATCGGCGCGCTCGCGCCGGCCAACGTGCAGTCGATCGTCGTCGACGAGGAGCGCCACGCGATGGACGTGGTGGTCGACGAGGAGAACCTCGCCATCGCGATCGGCCGCGGCGGGCAGAACGTGCGGCTGGCCAGCGAGCTCACAGGCTGGCGCATCAACATCATGACGGCCGAGGAGTCGCAGGCCAAGTCGGCCGCCGAATCCGACAAGGTGCGCCTGCTCTTCGTCGAGAAGCTCGACGTCGACGAGGAAGTGGCCGACATCCTGATCTCCGAGGGCTTCACCAGCCTCGAGGAGGTGGCCTACGTGCCGCTGCAGGAGATGCTCGAGATCGAGTCCTTCGACGAGGACACCGTGCAGGAGCTGCGCACCCGTGCCAAGGACGCGCTGCTGACGATGGAGATCGAGCGCGAGGAGAAGGTCGACGAGGTCAGCCAGGACCTGCGCGACCTGGAGTTCGAGGGGCGCGGTCTGCCGCCCGAGCTGATCGCCCAGCTTTCCGATGGCGGCGTGCACACGCGGGACGACCTGGCCGACCTGGCGGTGGACGAGCTGACCGAGATGGTCGGCATCGAGGAAGCGCGGGCGCGCGAGCTGATCATGAAGGCCCGCGAACACTGGTTCACGGCCTGATCATGGCCTGCGCCCGAGACCCCACGCACTAGCAAACCTGCCGCATACCCGAGGAAAATCGACACATGGCCGTGACCACCGTCGCCCAGTTCGCGCAACAGCTCAATCGCCCGGTCCAGGCGTTGCTCGAGCAGTTGCAGTCGGCCGGCGTGGCCAAGCAGTCCACCGACGACGCCCTGACCGACGGCGACAAGGAACGGCTGCTCGACTACCTGCGCACCTCGCACGGCACCGCGGGCAGCGGCGAGCGCAAGAAGATCACGCTGGTCAAGAAGAGCACCAGTGAGATCAAGCAGGCCGATGCCAGCGGCAAGGCGCGCACCATCCAGGTGGAGGTGCGCAAGAAGCGGGTGTTCGTCAAGCGCGACGACGCCCCGGCGGTCGAGGAGCCCGCGGGCCCCAGCGCCGAGGAACTCGAGCGCGCCCGCCTCGAGCAGGAGGCCCGCCTCGCCGCGGAGCGCGAGGAGGCGGAAGCCGCCGCCCGTCGCGAGCGCGAGGAGCAGGAGCGCCGCGAACGCGAAGCCGCCGAGCAGGCTGCCGCCGCAGCGGCCGCGGCTCAGGCCGCGGAAGCCGCACGCGTGGCTGCCGAAGCCGCCGCCCGCACGGCTGCCGCACAGGCTGCGGCAGAGGCGGAAGCGGCCGCGGCACGCGCCGCCCAGTCGTCCCGGGGGCCGGCGGCTCGCGCTGCGGCCGAGAAGGCGGCAGCGGCCAAGGCGCTCGAAGCGCAGCAGCCAGCACCGGCTGCGTCCGAGTCCAAGCCTGTCGATGCCCCGGCTGCCGAGAAGGCTCCCGAGGCCGCCGCAACCAAGGCCGCCGAAGCGCCGACGGCAGCGGCCAAGCCGGCCGAAGTCACCGCCCCTCCGCCGGCCAAGCCCGCCATCCGGGTGGTGAAGGCCGCCGAGAAGGTGGCCGAGGATGCGGCCAAGGTGGCCGATGCCGAGCGCCGCCGCAAGGCTGCCGAAGCCGAGGCCGCGGCGATTCGCGCGATGATGTCCGCGCCGCGCAAGACGCTGGTGGCGAAGAAGCCGGAAGAGGCCAAGCCCACCGCCGAGGCCGGCAAGGAAGCGATCAAGGGCACGATCCACAAGCCGAAGGTCGCGCCGGGCGCCGCACCGTCCTCCACGGCCAAGCCCGGCGACAAGAAGCAGGTCAAGAGCGAGAAGCTGTCTTCGAGCTGGGCCGATGACGCGGCCAAGAAGCGCGCGGCGCTGAAGACGCGCGGCGATACCGGCGGCGCCGGGCGTGCTGGCTGGCGCGCGCCGCGTGGCGGCCGCCGTGGTGATCGCGACGATGGCGGTGGCAGCTACTCGCCGCCGCAGGAAACCGTGGTGCAGGAGGTGCACGTGCCCGAGACGATCAGCGTGGCCGACCTCGCGCACAAGATGAGCGTGAAAGCCAGCGAGGTGATCAAGCAGCTGATGAAGCTCGGCCAGATGGTCACCATCAACCAGCAGCTCGACCAGGAGACGGCGATGATCGTCGTCGAGGAGATGGGCCATCGCGCGCTGGCGGCCAAGCTCGACGACCCCGAGGCCTTCACCGAGGAAGAGCAGGCCGCGACGTCGGCCGAGGAATTGCCGCGCCCGCCGGTGGTCACCGTGATGGGCCACGTCGACCACGGCAAGACCTCGCTGCTCGACTACATCCGCCGCACGCGCGTCGCCGCGGGCGAGGCTGGCGGCATCACGCAGCACATCGGCGCCTACCACGTCGAGACGCCGCGGGGCCTGATCACCTTCCTCGACACCCCGGGCCATGCCGCCTTCACCGCGATGCGGGCGCGTGGGGCGAAGGCCACCGACATCGTGATCCTGGTGGTGGCGGCCGACGTCGGCGTGATGCCTCAGACCAAGGAAGCCATCCACCACGCGAAGGCGGCCGAGGTGCCGATCGTCGTGGCGATGAACAAGATCGACAAGCCGGAAGCCAACGTCGAACGCGTCAAGAGCGAACTGGTGGCCGAAGGTGTCGTTCCCGAGGACTTCGGCGGCGAGTCGCCGTTCGTGGCGGTGTCGGCCAAGACCGGCCAGGGCGTGGACGACCTGCTCGAACAGGTGCTGCTGCAGGCCGAGGTGCTCGAACTGAAGGCGCCCACCGAGGCGATGGCCAAGGGCCTCGTCATCGAAGCCAAGCTCGACAAGGGCCGCGGCCCGGTGGCCACGGTGCTGGTGCAGTCGGGCACGCTCAAGCGCGGCGACGTCGTATTGGCCGGTTCCAGCTACGGCCGCGTGCGCGCGATGCTCGACGAGACCGCCAGGCCGACCAACGAGGCCGGCCCGTCGATCCCCGTGGAGATCCAGGGCCTGACCGAGGTGCCGCTGGCTGGCGACGAGTTCATGGTGCTGGGCGACGAGCGCCGCGCCCGCGAGATCGCCACCTTCCGCCAGGGCAAGTACCGCGAGGTCACGCTGAACAAGCGCCAGGCCGCCAAGCTCGAGACCATGTTCGACCAGCTCGGCGAGGGCGCACAGACGCTGTCGCTGATCATCAAGGCCGACGTGCAGGGCTCGCAGGAAGCGCTGGCGCAATCGCTGCAGAAGCTCTCCACGGCCGAAGTCAAGGTCCAGATCGTGCACGCGGCGGTGGGCGGCATCTCCGAGAGCGACGTCAACCTGGCCATCGCCTCCAAGGCCGTGATCGTGGGCTTCAACACCCGCGCCGATGCCGGTGCGCGCAAGCTCGCCGAGAACAACGGCGTCGACATCCGCTACTACAACATCATCTACGACGCGGTCGACGAGGTGAAGGCGGCGATGAGCGGCATGCTCGCGCCCGAGCAGAAGGAAGAGGTCATCGGCATGGCCGAGATCCGCACCGTGTTCGTGGCGTCGAAGATCGGCACGGTGGCCGGCTGCATGGTCACTGCCGGCGAGGTGCGCCGCAACGCGCGCTTCCGCCTGCTGCGCGAGAACGTGGTCGTCTACACCGGCGAGATCGAGTCGCTCAAGCGCATCAAGGACGACGTGCGCGAAGTCAAGGAAGGCTTCGAGTGCGGCATCAAGCTGAAGAACGTCACCGACATCAAGGAAGGCGACCAGCTCGAGGTCTTCGAGGTCAAGGAAGTCGCGAGAACGTTGTGACAGCCCCCACGCTCCCTACCGGTCGCTGCCGCCCGAGAGGGCTGATGCAGCGGACCGGCGGAGCCGGATCCGCGCATGCGGCTTGATGCAAGCCTCGGAGCCCCGCCTAGCGGGGCTTCTCGCTTGGAAGGACACTGCATGCGACACAAGAAATCCGGCCCGAACCGCAGCCACCGCGTGGCGGACCAGATCCAGCGCGACGTGGCCACGCTCATCCGCGAGTTGAAGGACCCGCGGGTGGGCATGGTCACGATCAACGCGGTGGAGGTCTCGCCCGACTATGCACATGCGCAGGTGTATTTCTCGGTGCTGGTCGGCGAGCCGGCCGAGAGCGAGGCCGCGCTGAACGAGGCGGCCGGCTGGCTGCGCAACAGCCTCTTCAAGATGCTGGCGATCCACACCGTGCCCACGCTGCACTTCCACTTCGACCGCACTACCGAGCGCGCGGCCGACCTGACGGCGCTGATCAACCGCGCCAACGCGACGCGCGCGAAGGACGACGACGCATGACGCAGGCCCGCGTGCCGCGCCGCGCCCTGCATGGCGTGCTGCTGCTCGACAAGCCGCTGGGCTGGTCGAGCAACGACGCGCTGCAGAAGGTCAAGGGCCTGCTGCGAGCGGAGAAGGGCGGCCACACCGGCACGCTCGATCCGCTGGCCACCGGGCTGCTGCCGCTGTGCTTCGGTGCGGCCACCAAGTTCGCGCAGGCGAGCCTGGACGCTGACAAGCGCTACGAAGCCACGCTGCACCTGGGCTGCCGCACCACCACCGGCGACCGCGAGAGCGAGGTGGTCGAGGAGCGCCCGGTGGACTTCGGCCGCGAGCGCATCGACGAGATGCTCGCCTCGTTGCGCGGCCCGCAGCGCCAGCGTCCGCCGATGCACTCCGCGCTGAAGGTGCAGGGCCGCGCCCTGTACGAGTACGCGCGTGCCGGCATCGAGGTCGAACGCGAGCCGCGCGACGTGACCCTCCATGCCATCGACAGGCTCGCCTGGCAGCCGCCCATGCTCACGATCGACGTGCGTTGCTCCAAGGGCACCTACGTGCGCACGCTCGCCGAGGACATCGGCGCGGCGCTCGGCTGCGGCGCGCACCTGGCCGCGCTGCGGCGCACCGGCAGCGGCGCGCTCGACGTGGCCGACGCGATCACCATCGACGCGCTGCAGGCGCTGTCCGACGGCGCACGCACCGCGCGGCTGCTGCCCCCCGACGTGCTGGTCGGCGGCTGGCCGGCGGTCAGCCTCGAACCCGACGACGCAGGCCGCTTCCTGTGCGGCCTGCGCCGACGCACGGGGCTTGCCGATGCCGCTACCGTGCGCGTGTACGGCAGCGGTGCCTTTCTCGGCAGCGCCCACATCACCGCCGGTGAACTCATCCCTGACCGGCTGCTCAGCCCCACCGAGGTCGAGGCGCTGGCCGCCTGACGAAACCCCATGACCCGCCCGATCCGCAACATCGCCATCATCGCCCACGTCGACCACGGCAAGACCACGCTCGTCGACCAGCTCCTGCGCCAGAGCGGCACGTTCCGCGAGAACGAACGCATCGCCGAACGCGTGATGGACAGCAACGACATCGAGCGCGAGCGCGGCATCACGATCCTCGCCAAGAACTGCGCCGTGCGCTGGAAAGGCACGCACATCAACATCGTCGACACGCCGGGCCACGCCGACTTCGGCGGTGAGGTCGAGCGGGCCCTGTCGATGGTCGACGGCGTGGTGCTGCTGATCGACGCGCAGGAAGGCCCGATGCCACAGACGCGCTTCGTCACGAAGAAGGCGCTGGCGCTCGGCCTGAAGCCGATCGTGGTCGTCAACAAGGTCGACAAGCCCGGCTCGCGCCCCGACTACGTGATCAACGCCGCCTTCGAACTGTTCGACAAGCTCGGAGCCAGCGAGGACCAGCTCGACTTCCCGGTGGTCTACGCGTCGGGCCTGAACGGCTGGGCGTCGATGACCGCCGGCACGCCGGGCGAGGCCTGGGGCGGCGACCTGCAGCCGCTGTTCGAGACCATCCTTGCGCACGTGCCCGAGCACGAGGGCGACCCCGAGGCGCCGCTGCAGCTGCAGATCTCGTCGATCGACTACTCCACCTACGTCGGCCGCATCGGCGTGGGCCGCGTCAACAACGGCACCATCCGCCCGGGCATGGAAGTGCTCGTGATGGAAGGCGCCGATGGCAAGCAGATCCGCGGCCGCATCAACCAGGTACTGACCTTCGAGGGCCTGGAGCGCCAGCAGGCCGAGAGCGCCGGCCCTGGCGACATCGTGCTCGTCAACGGCATCGAGGACATCGGCATCGGTGTCACCGTCACCGATCCGCTGAACCCGCAGCCGCTCCCGATGCTGAAGGTCGACGAGCCGACGCTGACGATGAACTTCTGCGTCAACACGTCGCCGCTGGCCGGCCGCGAGGGCAAGTACGTGACCAGCCGCCAGATCTGGGACCGGCTGCAGAAGGAACTGCAGAGCAATGTCGCGCTGAGGGTGGTGGAGTCGGGCGAGGACGGTGTGTTCGAGGTCTCGGGCCGCGGCGAGCTGCACCTGACGATCCTGCTCGAGAACATGCGCCGCGAGGGCTACGAACTGGCCGTCGGCAAGCCTCGCGTGGTGTTCCACGACGTCGACGGGGTACGCCAGGAGCCCATCGAGCTGCTGACCGTGGACGTCGAGGACCAGCACCAGGGCGGCGTCATGCAGGCGTTGGGCCTGCGCAAGGGCGAACTGGCCAACATGGAGATGGATGGCCGCGGCCGTGTGCGCCTCGAGTACCGCATCCCGGCGCGCGGGCTGATCGGCTTCTCCAACGAGTTCATGAACCTGACGCGCGGCACCGGCCTGATCAGCAATATCTTCGACGGCTACGAGCCGTTCAAGGGCGAGATCGCCGGCCGCCAGAACGGCGTGCTGATCAGCATGGACGACGGCGAGATCGTCACCTATGCCTTGGGCAAGCTCGACGACCGCGGCCGCATGTTCGTGCGCCCCGGCGACCCGGTGTACGAAGGCATGGTGGTGGGCATCCACAGCCGCGACAACGACCTCGTCGTCAACGCGGTGCGCACCAAGCAGCTGACCAACTTCCGCGTCAGCGGCAAGGAGGACGCGATCAAGATCACGCCGCCGATCGACCTCACTCTGGAGTACGCGGTGGAGTTCATCGACGACGACGAGCTGGTGGAGATCACGCCCAAGTCGATCCGGGTACGCAAGCGCTTCCTGAAGGAGCACGAGCGCAAGCGCGCGAGCCGCGAAGCCGCCTGATCCGAGATGACGTTCCGGATCGACCACCGCCGTGCGGTGTGGATGATGGTCGCCGCCGCGACGATGTGGAGCATCGCCGGGGTCGTGACGCGGCAGCTCGAGGTGGCGCGCGGCTTCGAGGTGACGTTCTGGCGCAGCGCGTTCAATGCCCTCGCGCTGGTCGGCCTGCTGTCGTGGCTGCGCGGGCCGGGCGAGCTGTGGCGCTCGATTGCCGGCGGCGGGCGTGCGCTGTGGCTCTCGGGCGTGTGCTGGTGCGTGATGTTCACCGCCTTCATGCTGGCCATCACGCTGACCACCGTGGCCAATGTGCTGATCACGCTGGCGGTGGGGCCGCTGTTCACGTCACTGGCCGCGCGCGTCGTGCTCGGTCACCGGCTGGCACCGCGCACGTGGATGGCGATCCTGCTGGCGGGCATCGGCATCGCATGGATGTACGGTCGCGAGGTCAGCGGCGCCGAGCCGCGGCACGTGATGGGCACGCTGATCGCGCTGGCGGTGCCGGTGGCCGCCGCGGTGAACTGGACGCTGCTGCAGTACCTGCGCACCCGCGCCGAGCCCGCAGGCGACATGCTGCCCGCAGTGCTGATCGGTGCGCTGCTGTCGTCGGCGATCACGCTGCCGCTGTCGGTGCCGTTCGGCGCCTCGGGGGCCGATGTCGGCTGGCTGGCGCTGCTGGGCGTGGTGCAGCTGGCGATCCCCTGCCTGATCGCCGTGGCAGCCTCGAAGGTGCTGCCGGCGCCCGAGATCTCGCTGATGGCGCTGCTCGAGGTGGTGCTGGGCGTTCTGTGGGCGTGGCTCGGTGCCGGCGAGGCGCCGAGCGTGGCAGTGCTGGGCGGCGGTGCGCTGGTGCTCGGTGCACTGGTGTTCAACGAGGTGCTGGCGTTGCGCGAGCCGGCGCGCTGACGCCTATCGCGCGACGCAATCCCCCGCGCCGGATGCCGTCACTCGGCGTTCGGGCATCGTGTGCGGTCCCATCGTTCTGCAGGATCCTTGATGACCCGACGACGACTCACCCCCATGCCGGCCCTCCTGGCCAGTGCCGCCGTGTTCGCGGGCGGCTGTGCCGGACTGCCGGAAGCCCGCGTGCCGGTGCCACCGGAACTTCAGAGTCTCGCGCCCGAGCGCATCACAGGCCTCGGCGGCGGCCGCTCGGGATCCCTGGCCCTGTCGGGGCTCACCGGCCGGTACGAGCGTTCAGCCGATCGGCTCACGCTCTTCGATCTCGTCTCGCGTGATCGCGCCGGCGTCTCCCTCGCGACGCAAGATGCACAGGGCCGCAGCACCACGATGAGCTGCCGAGGTGCGCAGACCGAGGTCTCCGCCGGTGTGATCGCGGCGAGCGCGCGGCCCTGGCGCTACACCTGCACCTCGAGCGGCGCGTTGCAAGGCGAGCTCACGCTGGAAGGGCAACGGGCCGCCGCCGCCACGCGCGACGAGCGTCGGGGCAGCTGGAACGCCCCGGGCGCCCGGCTGGAGCTGCGATCGTTGCACCAGTGGGAGGGCGCGGTGCTGCCAGTGCCGCAGCCGGTGGGCTACGTCGTGCTGGACGCGGGGCGTCCCGTAGGCCTGCTGGAACTGAACGGCCCTGCGCCGCGACTGTGGCGACCGGCTGCGGATTCACCGCTGCGGCCACACGTCACCCAGGCGTTGCTGGCGCTGGCGCTTGTGTGGGACCCGGCGTGACCCCCTCCTGCCTCGCGCGGCCGGAAGAGCAGCTATAGGGGCCATCCCGACCCCGTGCCGGGCCTCGGGCGGCCTAGCATGCACTCGACCACGACGCAGGTGCGCATGAAGCAGCTCTCCGGACTCGACGCGACCTTCCTGTACCTCGAAACGCCGCAGATGCCGATGCACGTCGGCGCGCTGAACGTTTTCGAACTGCCGCCGGGCTACAAGGGCAAGTTCGTGACCGCGCTGCGCAGGCACATGCAGCAGCGTCTGGTGCTGACGCCGGCGCTGCGCCGGCGGTTGTGGTGGATGCCGCTGAACCTGGCGAATCCGGCGTGGGTCGATGCAGAGCCCGACCTCACGCAGCACATCGTCGAGATCCGGCTGCCCAAGGGCGCCGGGCTGCCGCAGCTCGAGGACGAGGTGGCGCGCCTGCACCCGGTGCTGCTGGATCGCCGCCGTCCGCTGTGGAAGTTCCATGTCTTCGAAGGCCTCGCGCCGTCGCCCGAAGGCCGCCGCCGCGTCGCGCTGTACTCGCAGCTGCATCACGCAGCGGTCGACGGTCAGGCCGCGGTGGCGCTGGCCAACGCGATCATGGACATCGCCCCGGAAGGGCGCCGGGTCGACGCGCGTCCGTCGTCGCGCCAGAAGACCTTCCGCCTGGAGATGACCGAGATGCTGCGCGGCGTGATCGCCAACCAGGCGCAGAAGGTGGCGCAGATCGTCAAGGAGCTGCCGTCCACCGTGGGCACGCTGAAGGACGCCGCCAGCCGCGCGGCCGCGGGGTCGGCATTGCTCGGCGGCGGCGCCAAGGGCGGGCGACCGAGCAACCTGACGCTGGCGCCGCGCACGCCGCTGAACGTTTCGGTCACCGAAGGGCGTGCGTTCGCCGCGGTCACGCTGCCGCTGCCCGAGCTGAAGGCGCTGGGCAAGGCCCACGAGGCCACGATCAACGACATGGTGCTGATGGTGTGCGGAACCGCGCTGCGCCGCTACCTCGCCAAGAAGCGGCTGCTGCCGCGCAAGTCGCTGATCGCCGCGGTCCCGATCACGCTGCGCGCGCAGGGCGACACCACCAGCGACAACCAGGCCTCGATGAGCTTCATCAGCCTGGGCACGCACATCGCCGATCCGCTCAAGCGCCTGGCCCACGTGAAGGCCGCCAGCCGGGCGATGAAGGACACGATGGGGCCGCTCAAGGACATCCTGCCCACCGACTTCCCGTCGATGGGCGTGCCGTGGCTGATGGAGGCCGTCACAGCGCTGTACGGCCGCAGCGGCCTGGCCGACCGTATCCCGCAGGTGGCCAACGTCGTCATCTCCAACGTGCCCGGGCCGCCGGTGCCGCTGTACATGGCCGGCGCGCGCATGCTCACGAACTACCCGACGTCGATCATCGTGCACGGCATGGCGCTGAACATCACGGTGCAGAGCTACGACCAGTCGCTGGACTTCGGCCTCATCGCCGACCTGGCCGCGATGCCCGACGTGCGTGATCTCGGCGAGGCGATGCGCATCGCCTTCGACGACATCCGCGCGCTTCCGCTGCCCGGCGACCCGCACCACGACGACACGCCGCAGGCCGCCGACCTCGTGAAGCAGGCCTCGCGCCAGGTCGGCAAGGTGATCGGCGACGCGATGGGCAAGGTGACCAAGTCGGTGGTCGGCTCCGCGGTGGATGCCGCCATCGCCGGCGTGCGCGGCACCCGCCGGGCTGCGGCACCGGCGCGCAAGCGGCGCTGACACGCCGATGCGCATCTCCGCCAACGGCCTTTCGATCGAGGTCGACGACCGCGGGCCGCCCGGCGGCGAGCCGGTGCTGCTCATCATGGGCCTGGGCATGCAGCTGATCGCCTGGCCCGACGACCTGGTGCAGATGCTCGTGTCGCGCGGCTACCGGGTGATCCGCTTCGACAACCGCGACATGGGTCTTTCGCAGCACTTCGACGATCACGGTGTGCCCAGCATCGGATGGGCAGGCATGCGCTACGCGCTGCACCTCCCGGTGTCCGCGCCCTACAGGCTCGCCGACATGGCCCTGGACAGCGTGGGCGTGCTCGACGCGCTGGGCCTGCCCTGGGCGCATGTCTGCGGTGCCTCGATGGGCGGCATGATCGCGCAGCACCTGGCAGTGACTCACGCTTCGCGCGTGCGCAGCCTGACGCTGATGATGACCACCTCCGGCTCGCGGCGGTTGCCGCAGCCCGCCTGGGACGTGAAGCGCGTGCTGCTGTCGCGCCCTGATCGCGGCACGCGCGAGGCCATCGTGGCGCACTACGAGAGGTTGCTGCACGTGATCGGCAGCCCCGCCTACCGCCCGGAACCGGTGGCGCTGCGCATGAGGCTGGAGGCGATGATCGGCCGTTCGTGGCACCCGGCCGGAACGGTTCGGCAACTGCTCGCCGTGGCCGCCGACGGCGATCGGAGCGCGATGCTCGGTTCGATCCGCGTCCCCACGCACATCATCCACGGCGATGCCGACCCGTTGGTGCCGCTGCCCGCCGGGCACGACCTGCACCGCAAGATCGCCGGCGCAACGATCGACGTGGTGCCCGGAATGGGACACGACCTCCCGGCGCAGCTGCTGGAGCGCTACGCCGAGGGCATCGTCACGGTGGCGCGGCGGGCCGGCTGACCGCCAGCCGCGGACCGAGCTACGCTGCGCTCTTCTCCGCTTCCTCGAGCTCGACGTAGCGCTTCGCTGCGAGGTCGGCCATGCGCTTGCACAGCTCGGCCATCTCGCCGTGTGGCTGCGTGTCCTTGCCCCTCGGCTTGTAGGCCAGCAGCACCTCCTTGACCTTCTGGGTCTGGGTCTTGTACTCGGCGAAGTTCGCCTTGTGGTCCTTCGCGTGGGCCTGGATCGAGTGCAGCTTGGGCTGCAGCGACAGCTTCTTCAGCGCCTCGTCGACCTCCTTCGTCGGCTCGTCGAGCAGCGGCGTCGGGGCCTTCGCGGCGCGCTGCTTCAGCGTGAACCAGCCCGCGTAGTGTCCGCGCCGATCGAACTTTGACCCACCCTGCCGACTGAACTTTGACCCAGGGCTGGAAGCCGCTTCGTGATGAAGCCGGCTGTGGACAACTGTAGCTGCTTGCTCCTTTCGATCGATCGGGTTGCTGGTTTGCGCGG
>JAEUPB010000109.1 GCA_016789955.1 Rubrivivax sp.
GATGTCCCCGCGCAGCAACGGATCGGGCACGTCGCGTTCCCAGCCTGGCGCCATCGGCCGCAGCAGGTCACCCGCGACCAGCTGGACCAGCATCACGCCGAGTGCGTAGACGTCGCTGGCCAGGCTGGGCGGTTGCCCGGCCAGCAGCTCCGGCGCGAGGTAGTAGGGCGTGCCGGAGGGGCCGTCATCGCCGTCGACGGTCAGCCCCAGCCGCGTGATGCGCAGCCGTTCGAGCCGTGCGGCGTCGAGCACGCGCGCGCTCCCGAAGTCCGCCAGCCGGACCTGCGGCACGGCAGCCGGGGGCGGATCGCCCAGCGGCGTGAGCCCCGTGTCGATCAGCACGTTGCCCGGCTTCAAGTTCCGGTGCAGCACGCCGGCGCCATGCGCCGCCGCCACGGCATCGGCCATGCGCAGGAACAGCGCGAGCCGCTGGTCGAGCGTCAGCGCCTGCAGCGCGCCGCCGGCCGCCCACTGCTCGAGCGACTGGCCGCCGTCCTCGCATTCCAGCCAGCAGGGCGGATCGTCGAAGTTCCAGTCGATCACGCGCGCGATGTCGGCGCGCTCGCCCAGCTGCTCGAACAGCACGCGCTGCACGGTCACTTCGCGCTTGAGATCGGCGAGCTGTTCGCCGTCGGCGGCGAACTTGAACACGCGGCGATCGCCGGTGCGGGGCTGCACGGCGCGCCAGACCTCGCGCGCCCCGGGCCGCGAGAGCCGCTCGTGCAGCCGGTAGCCCGGCCGGCCGGTGACGGCCGACCCGGCCCGCAGCTCGAGCGCCGGGGCCGTGCGGCGTCCCGACAGCATGCGCTCCACCGGGCCGTCGAAGCGGTACCCCTGGCGCTGCACGGTCACGACGCGTGCGGCGTTCTCCTCGCCCAGCGTGGAGCGCAGCTTGGAGGCGGCATTGGCCAGCACAGCGTCGCCGGTGGCCTTGGCGCCCCACAGCGCATCGAGCAGCTGGTCCTTGGGCACCACCTCGCCGGGCGCGGCGAGCAGCCGCGCCAGCAACTGCAGCGGCTTGGGCTGCACGTCCACCAGCAGCCCGCCCACGCGCAGCTCGGACCGGGCCTCGTCGAACTCGGCGCTGCCGAAGCGCCAGCGGTGCAGCGGCTGCTCCGACGGCTCGTCGCGCTCGGGGGCTCCAACGGGATGCACGCTCATGGGGCGCGGCAGTCTGCCACAGCGTCGTCGCCCGGCCGGTGAGAAATCGGTGAGGTCGCGGAGAAGACGCGCCGGGCCGCCGCGCGGACGATGTGCGCCCTTGCGACTCCATGGAGGACTTCCGATGACGACCTGGCGCCGGGCGGTTTGCGTCGTGTGGGCGGCGTTTGCGATGGCACTGTCCGGCTTCGGGCCGGCGGTGGCACAGGTGCCGACCCTGGACGCGGCGAACCAGCTGCTGGACTACGGCCAGCGCCAGTTCGCGCAGTACTTTCCCGGCAGCCCGGCGACGCAGCGGCTGGACCCGTGGATCTACCGGTACTACGCCGCCACCGGCATCTACCTCGGCGTGTACGACGGCCCGGCCGACCCGCTGGGCGTGTACGTGCTGGGCGGGCCGTTCGGGAGCGAGCCGCTGCGGGTGGGCCGGGTCAGCGACTTCATCACCCCCGGCGCGTCGATCGTGCCGACGCCGGGGCGGGTCTCGGCCGGCTGGTACCACACGCTCGCCGTCGGCGCCGATGGCGGCGTGCTGGCCTGGGGCAGCCCGACCTGGATCGCCGCCGCGGGCACGGCCGTGGCGGGCAGCGCCGCGCGGCGCATCAGCGGCGTGCCCGCGGCAGCAGCCGTCGAGGCCGGCGCCAGCGTGCTGGCGGTGGCCACCGTGCTCGGGCGCGACTTGAGCGCCACGCAGTGGGAAGTGCTGGCCCCGATCCCGCGCGGGCTGCCGGCGGCCGTCGGCGCGCTCCGCCTGACGCAGTGCGACGGTGCGCCCGGCACCGTGTTCGTGCTCGCCGCGTCAGGCAGCGTGCTGCTCGGCTCGGGTGCGCCGGTGGCCGGGCTGGACGGTGCTGCCGACATCCGCGAGGACAGCTACGCCGGATCGGGCCGCTGCCTGCTGACGGTGGTCAAGCGCGACGGCACGCTGTGGCGCGCTGACCTGGTGGTCGGGGCCGGGCGCATCGTCAGCTCCACCGTGCTGCAGGTGACGGGCCTGCCGGCGGTGGCACAGGCCTCGTGCAGCCGAGACGGCAACAACGGCGAGCTGTGCCTGGCGCTGAGCACCGCCGGCGAGGTCTACACCTGGGGCTCGAGCAACCGGTACGGACAGATGGGCGACGGCACGCAAGGCGAGGCCGGACGCGTGCTGCCGGGCCGCGTGCCGGGGCTCGCGGGCATCGTGCGCGTGCTGGCCGGCGACGGCACGCTGTACCGATGGGGCTTCCAGCCGTTCGAGCTGCCGCGGCCGTCACCCGCGGCCGTTGGCGGGCTGCCCGGGCGCGTGGTCGACTTCTCGGCCTCGTTCAACCACGTGGTGGCGCTGCTCGAGGACGGCAGCGTCTGGGGTTGGGGCGACAACAGCCAGGGACAGCTCGGCGACGGCAGCACCGGCAACACCCGGCTCGTGCCGGTGCGGGCGCTGGGCCTCTCGTTGAAGTGACCCGGCCCCGCGCGTCCCGAATCTCCGCTCAGCTCGCCGGGCAGCTCAGCCCCTGCGCCTGGATGACACCGCGCAGCGTGCGCGTGGTGCCGCTGGCCTCGTCCACCGGGTGGAAGGTGTTGCGCGTGTGGGTGCAGCCGTAGGTCGGCGCGGCCACGGTGGCGGGGGTCAGCACGTCGTCGCCGGCGGGCTTGGTGCCTTGCTTCACCCACTTCACCATGTCGTCGAACGCGGCCTGCATCTCGGCGTTGGTGAAGTCGCAGTGCGTGGCGCCGCGGATCGCGCGCTGCACGACGCGGTCGGCGCGCGTCGGGCCGGCGGCATTCACGCGGCTGCGATAGATCTGCTGCATGCTGAACGGCACGAACAGGTCGCCCAGCGTGTGCAGCGAGACCATCGGCGCGTATGGCTTGCCGCTGGCCAGCGGCACCCAGCGCATGCCGTCGCGGCGCAGCCGGTTGTTGTCGGCGTCCTGCGCCACGCGGGCGATGCTCGCGTTGAGTGCCGCGCTGGCGGCGGCGTCGCCCTCGATGCGGTAGGTGATGTGGCGGGTGTCCAGGCTGTAGCGGGTCAACATCCCGGTCAGCGTGCCGTCGACACCGAAGTTGCCGTAGGCGCCGGCGACGTAGCTGCCGCCGATCGACAGGCCGATGTCGAACAGCGGGCGCGGGCCGCCGGTCAGGTTCATCAGCACGCTGGCGTACTGCGCGCCGGCCGTGCCCTTGGGCGTGAAGCCGGTGGTCGGGAAGTTGTTGAACAGCGCCTGGTGCGACGGCAGCCGCAGCGAGGCCGGGTTGACGTCGGCCGCCAGCAGCGACTGGTAGCGCTGGCGCGCCGTGGCCTGCGCCGGGATGGCGGCGCCCACGCCCGAGATCTGCAGCGCGGCCAGCCCCTCGGCCGCGAAGATGTTGAACAGCTCGGCGTCGCCCATCACGCCGCACATCGGCACCGCCCCGGCGTAGCGCACGCGGTTCACGGCGGTGGCCAGGGCTTCCTCTTCCATCGCCGCCGCGGTGATGTGGCCGCCCATCGAGTGGCCGATCAGGTAGATGCGACTGGGTGCGGCCTTGCCGGTGATGGTGCTGAACGCCAGCGCCAGCTTGTTGGTGTCTTCCACGCCGGCCCGCACGTCGTAGGAGTTCTTGCTGTAGCTCGACGCCGCCCAGGCGTAGCCGTTGCTCACGAGGTGTCGGCGGATCGACGAGTTGACGGCATTCAGCGTCGCTCCTTCGCCGGCGTAGCCGTGGGCGTACATCACCAGCTCGCCGTTCCAGTTGGCCGGCACCTCCACGCGGTACGCCGCGAACGGGCTCGCCGGGTTGTTGTCGTACGACGCGAGCCGCCCGGCGTAGCGCTGCGTGGTGCTCACGTCCACCGCGTCGCCGGCCGCCGCAGGCAGCGCGGCGAAGGTGGTGGCGGCGGTGTCGGCGGCGTTCACCGTGTACGGGTCGGTGTCCTGGCCGCGTGCCTCCTCGCGCGGCAGCGCGGCGATCAGCGAGGTGCCGGCCGCGGCGGCGGTGGTCAGCGTCGACAGCGTGGCCGAGGCGCTGGCCAGCGAGGCGCCGAGCGCGTCGAGCGCCTTGTCGTTGTCGTCGCCGATCGCGAAGGTGCCGTTCATCGCGTTCACGCTGAAGGTCCAGCCCATCAGGCGGCTGGCTTCGCCGGTGATCGCGGTGGTGGCCGCGGCGAGGTTGTCGCGGGCGGTGGCGATGGTTCGATCGTCGGCCGACGCGAAGGCCGTGCCCGGGTTGGCGCGCAACGCGCGGGCGAGGATCAGCTCGGTCAGCGGCGTCACGTTCACCCGCCCTGGCGCTGCCGTGTAGCCGTGCAGCCGGCCGGCCGACCCGGCATCCACTTCGAGCAGGCACGGCAGCGATGGCGTGTTCACCTCCACGCGGAAGGCGCCGCGCGCATCGGTGGTGGCGGCTGCCGTCTCGCCACCGGTGCACTTCACGCTGACCGCACGATTGGCCAGAGCGGCGCCCGTGGCGGCCACGCCGTCGAGCGCAACGGGGATGCGGATCTCGTCGTTGCCGCCGCAGCTGGCCAGCAGCAGCGCGCTGCCGAAGCCGAGGGCGATGGCGAGGCGGGGGAACTTCATCGAGGTGTCTCCAGGGATGTCCGGGGCGCGGGTCGGTTGCACGCGCTGCGCCGCCTATGCTGCCTCCGGAACTCCCGCCGCACCACCGCCCGGCCCCCGGGGCTTACCCGGGGACGGGGCCCGCGGTCCTCGTGCCAGGGCCTTGCGAGCTCTCAGCCGCCCCAGACCTCCGCGGCCGTCTCCACCACCAGCCGCAGCTTGCTCCGCTGGTCTTCCACGGCGATCTTGTTGCCGTGCACGGTGCTGGAGAAGCCGCACTGCGGCGACAGGCACAGCTGCTCCAGCGGCACGTACTGCGCGGCCTCGTCGATGCGGCGCTTCAACGCGTCCTTGCTCTCGAGCTGGCCGAACTTGGTGGTGACGAGGCCGAGCACGACGACCTTGCCCTTCTTCAGATGGCGCAGCGGGCGGAAGTCGCCCGAGCGGTCGTCGTCGTACTCGAGGAAGAACGCGTCGAGGTTCATCTCCGACAGCAGCGCCTCGGCCACCGGCTCGTAGTTGCCGGCCGCCGCGTGCGTGCTCTTGAAGTTGCCGCGGCACAGGTGCATGGCCAGCGTCATGCCGGCCGGCTTGCGCGCGACGACCTTGTTGATGAAGCCCGCGTAGCGGTGCGGCAATTCGTTGGGATCGTCGCCGCGCTGGCGGGC
>JAEUPB010000023.1 GCA_016789955.1 Rubrivivax sp.
GAAGTGCGGGCTGTCGCTGGCCACCACGCCCAGCGCCATCTGCGTGGGCACCACCGGTGCGCCGAGTCGCGCGGCGAGCGAGCGCACCTGGTCGGTGGCATCGGCGGCGACGACGCCGCCGCCGGCCACCACCAGCGGCCGCCGCGCCGCGCGCAGGAGGCCGGCCGCCTCGTCCACCGCCGCGGCGGCCGGCCGCGGCCGGTGCACGGCGCGGCTGCGCGACGGCGCCACGTCGAAGGTGCCGGCGGGCCAGTCCAGCGACTGCGCCAGCACGTCCTGCGGGATGTCCAGGTGCACCGGGCCCGGAGCGCCGCCCAGGGCTTCGCGGAACGCGGTGCGCACGAGTTCGGGCAGGCGGCGTCCGTCGTGCACCACGGCGTTCCACTTCGTCACCGGCGCGAACACGGCACGGGTGTCGAGGTCCATGAACATGCCCAGGTGCGGATAGGCCGCGGCGCGGTGCTGGTTGGTGGTGACGAAGAGCGCCGCCAGCCGGTTGGCGTACGCCACGCCGGCGCCCGATGCGAGGTTCAGCCCGCCCGGCCCCATCTCGCCGAAGGCGAGCGCGACCCGCCCGGTCGCGGCGAACTCCGCCGCCGCCATCATCGACGCGCTGGCCTCGTGGCGCACGCCGGTGTAGCGGATCGACGAGCCCGCGATCGCCTGCAGCAGCGGTGCGAGCTTGCCGCCGACGACGCCGTAGGCATTGCGCACGTCCTCGGCGCGCAGCAGCCGCACGAGGGCCTGCGCAACGGTGAGTCGTTCGGTCGCGTCGGCCATCAGTCCTCCGGCGTGAAGCCGGTGGCCTTGACCACCGGTCCCCAGTGCGCCAGCTCGGCCCTCACACGCTGCGCGAACGCTTCGGGCCCTTCGCGCAGCGGCACCAGGCCGTGCTGCTGGAACACCGCCGCCATCTCGGGTGTGGCCAGCGCCTCCTGCACCGCGGCGTTGAGCTTCGCGACGAACTCGGGCGGCGTCCTCGCCGGCGCGTACCAGCCGAGGAACTCGACGGCGACGATGTCCTTGTAGCCGAGCTCGGCCAGCGTCGGCACGTCCGGCAGCGAGGCCCAGCGCTGCGGGCTGGCCACGGCGAGCGAGCGCAGCCGGCCCGAGCGCACATGCGGCAGCACCTCGCTGACCACGTTGAACGCGACGGCCACCTGCCCGCCCATCAGGTCCTGCAGCAGCGGCGCGCCGCCCTTGTAGGGGATGCTCTTCATCGGCACCCCGGCGGCCCGCTCGAACATCATGCCGACGAAGTGCGGCACCGAACCCGGCGCCGGGATGCCGTAGTTGGCCTTGTCGGGGTTGGCCTTGGCCCACCGCACGAAGTCGGCCACCGTGCGCACGTCGGCAGGCACACCGGGGCCGACTGACATCGACAGCGTGTAGCCCGCCAGCGGCGTGACGGCCACGAAGTCCACCAGCGGGTCGTAGCTCAGCTTGCGGCCGTAGCTGTGCGGATAGATCGTCAGCGGCGACGAGGGCAGCTGCAGCAGCGTGGCCCCGTCGGGGGCGGCGCGCTTGACGAAGTCGGCCGCGATGCGGCCGCCGGCGCCGGGCTTGCTGTCCAGGATCACGGCGCCCGGCCAGCGGCCCTTCAGCCGCTCGAGCAGCGGACGCGTCACCTGGTCACCCAGGCCCCCGGACGGGAAGCCGGACCACACGACGGTCTGCGCGGGCTGCGCCGCCAGCGGCGGGAGCGCGAACGCAAGGGGCAGCGCGGCGCCGTGCTGCAGCATCTGTCGGCGGTTCGACATGGGCGGGTCTCCAGCGGGATCAATGGGCGGGGCCACGGTGGGCGCGCGGGGTGGGCGCGGCCCGCGGGGCCGCGAGGTGCGAGAGCGTGATCACTCGGGCAGCACGCCGATCTCCTTCGTGAACGCGCTCCAGCGGGCGATCTCGGCGCGCAGGAACTCGCCGACCGCGGGCACCCCCATGCTGCCGTCGACGATCGGCCCGATGGCCGCGATGCGCTCGGCCATCTCCTTCTCGCCCAGCAGCGCGTTCAGGTCGCGGTTGAAGCGCTCGATGGCCGCCGCCGGCGTGCCCGTGGGCGCGACGATGGCGAACCAACCGACCATCTCGAATCCGGGCAGCTTCTCGGCCAGCGCAGGCACTTGCTCCCACCCCGCGACGCGCCGGGCGGCGGTGGTGGCGAGCACGCGCAGCCGGCCCTGCCGCGCGAGCGCGGCGGTGGCGGCGAGGTCGGCCACCATGGCATCGATCTGGCCACCCATCAGGTCCTGCGTGCCCACGCCCACGTTCGCATACGGCACCAGGTTGGCCTGCGCGCCGGTGCGCGCGTTGAGCAGCCGGGCGATCATGCCGCTGAAGGTGCGCGGGCCCTCGTTGCCCAGCGTGAGTCGGCCCGGCTCGGCCTTGGCGCGCGCGACCAGGTCGTCGAAAGAGGCCAGCGGCGAGTCGCCGCGCACCAGCACCGCGAACGGGCTGCGCGCGACGAAGGCCACCGGCACGAAGTCGCGCGCCGGGTCGTAGGGCAGCGACTTGAACAGCAGCGGGTTGGTGACCAGCGCCGCGGTGGTGGCGAAGTAGAACGTCGCGCCGTCGGGCGCCGAGCGCGCGGCGGCCTGCGCGCCGATCGTGTTCTGGCCGCCGGGCTTGTTGTCGATCACGATCGCCTGGCCCCAGGCCTTGGCGAGCCGCTCGGACAGGATGCGCGCGACGTTGTCCGGCCCCGAGCCCGGCGGCTGCGACAGCACCCAGCGCACGGGCTTGTCGGGCCAGGCCTGCGCGCGTGCGGCCCGGGGCGCGCACAGCGCGGCGAGCGCGAGCATGGCGTGGCGGCGTTGCATGGTCTCGTCTCCTCGGAATGTCAGTGCAGCGCGGCGCGCCACTGCGCGAGCCGCGCGTCCAGGCCCGCGGCGTCTGTCGCCGTGCCGTACACGTAGTGGTCGGGCCGCACCAGCGCCGCATGGCAGCCGTGCCGGGCACACCAGGCGGCGAGCACGCCGTCGGCGTCGTGCAGTCCGTCGCGGCCGAAGGCGAGCACGGTGAGGCCGGGCGCCGCAGGCGGCGGCTCGAGCGCCTCGTCGAGCACGAGCCGCCAGCCGTGGCCGCAGCGGTCGTCCATCCGCGTGCCGTCCGCCAGCCGCGGCTGCGGGAACAGCGTGCCGCGGCCCGGCGTGTCCTGCGGCGCCAGCAGGCCAGCCTCCAGGCGCGGCAGGATGTCCTGGCGCGGTGTGTCCTTCACGACGCCCCCGCAGTCGGCGAGGAGCTTGGCGTCGCGCGCGCGGGCCAGGGCGACGTCGCGCTCGCAGATCACCGCACCGACGCCCTTGATGCGCGTGGTCAGTTCGCGCACGTGGGCCTTGCGTTCGGTGCCGTAGCTGTCGAGCAGCCGCTCGGCGGCCGCGCCGCGCACGTCGCCACGCACCACCGCGGCGAGCTTCCATGCGAGGTTGGCCACGTCGCGCACGCCCTGGCACATGCCCTGGCCGAGGAATGGCGGCTGCATGTGCGCGGCGTCGCCGGCGAGGAACACGCGCCCGGCGCGCCAATGCTCGGCCACCAGCGCATGGAACCGGTAGCTCGACTGTCGCCACAGCGTGCCGTCGTCGGGCGTGAGCCAGCGCGACAGCAGCGCCCACGTGCCCTCGGGCGAGGACACCTGCCGCGCGTCCTCGTCGGGGTTCAGCGAGATCTCCCAACGCCGGTGGGAGCCGGGCCCGATCACCAGCGTGCACGGGCGTGCCGGCTCGCAGTACTGCACGCTCGTCTTCGGCAGCTTCGCGAGCCCGCGCTCGTTCACGAGCACGTCCACCACCAGCCACGGCTCGTCGAAGTCCAGGTCCTCCAGGCCGATGCCGAGTTGCCCGCGCACGAAGCTCGCACCGCCGTCGCAGGCGATCGCCCAGCGTGCCCGGACCGGGCGTTCGCGGCCGTCGGCACTGCGCTGCACGAGCGTCACGCCGTCGGCGTCCTGCGCGACCGCGACGACCTCGGTGCCCAGCGCCATCGTCACCCCGGACATCGCGGCGACCCGGTCGCGCAGCGCCCGCTCCACCGGCGGCTGGGTGAACACGATCGACGGCGTCCAGCCCTGCGGGTGGGGCGGCGCCACCATCGTCATGCGGCGGATCAGCTGCCCGTCGACACCGTAGTACTCCGACGGCGTGAACGGCTCGCAGTGCGGCAGCACGGCGTCCATCACGCCGATCTGCTGGAACACGCGCTGGATCTCGTGGTCGAGCGAGATGGCGCGCGGGATCTCGTGGACGCCGTCCATGCGGTCGCACACGTGCACCGACAGGCCTGCCTGGCCGAGCAGCGCGGCGGCCACCACGCCAGCCGGACCGCAGCCGACGATGGCAACGTCGTGCATCGCCTTCAGCCTTCGGCGGCGATCGGGTTGCGCAGCGTGCCGATGCGCTCGATCTCGATCGTGTCGCCCGCCTTCATCCACACCGGCGGCGTGCGCGCCTGGCCGACGCCGGCCGGCGTGCCCATCACGATCACGTCGCCCGGCTCGAGCGTCAGGCACTGCGCGAGCAGGTGGATGGTCTCGGCGACGGAGAAGATCATGTCGCTGGTGTTCGCGTCCTGCATCACCTGGCCATTCAGCCGGCTCTGGATGCGCAGCCCGGCAGCGCCGGGCGGCAGCTCGTCGGCCGTCACGAGCACCGGGCCGAAGCCGCCGGTGGCGTCGAAGTTCTTGCCGATCGTCCACTGCGGCGTGCGCTTCTGGAAGTCGCGCACCGACATGTCGTTGAAGCAGGTGTAGCCGAACACGTACGCCAGCGCGTCGGCCTGCGACACGTGGCGCGGCACGGTGCGGCCGATCACCACCGCGAGCTCGGCCTCGTAGTCGAACTTCGACGACACCTTCGGCAGCAGCCCCGGCACGCCGTGCGCCACCAGCGAGCTCTTGCCGCGGAAGAAGAACCAGGGGTACTCGGGCTTGTCTCGGCCGCCTTCCTTCGCGTGGTCGAAGTAGTTGAGTCCGAGGCAGACGATCTTGCCCGGCTCGGGCACCAGCGGCGCGTGGGCGAGCGAGGCGAGCGGCAGGCGCGGTGCGGCCGAGGCCAGCGCGGCGCGGCCGGCCGCGGCGAGGTCGGTGCCGCGAGCGAGTTCGGCGCGCAGGTCGGCGGCCAGGTCGACGGCCGCATCGCCGTCGACGACGGCCAGGCGCGGCGTGCCGTCGCGCAGGTAGGTGGTGAAACGCATCGGAGGGAGTCCTAGAGGGAGGGAGCGAAGTGCACCGCGCGCTGCGCCCGCTTGAGCTCATCGCCGGGCGGCGGCGCGATGCCCCACTGGTCGACGCGGCCGGGAGGCCACTGCCAGTCGGCGGGGCCGCGCGGCGTGTGGGTGTCGTCGATCTGCTCGACCTCGGCCGTGTACTCGATGACGAGGCCGAACGGATCGATGAAGTAGTTGAAGGCGTTGTCGCCCGGGCCGTGGCGCCCGGGGCCCCACTGGCTCGGGTAGCCCGCGTCCTTCATGCGGCCACCACCGCGCATCACCGCGTCGAGCGTGGGCATCAGGAACGCGACGTGGTTCAGCGCGTCGTTGTCGGTGTCGCCGAGGGCCAGCGTGTGGTGGTCGGCGTCGCAGTTCATGAACGCCATGATCTTCGTGCGGTCGGCGAGCACGAAGCCCAGCGCCTGCTCGAGGAAGGCGCGGCTGTGCTCGACGCGGTGGCTGTTGAGCACCGCGTGCGCGAGGCGCACCGGCTGGTCGCGCGGTGGCGGCGCCGCGGGAGTCCGGCGCGCATCGCCATGCACGATCTCGTAGCGGCGGCCATCGGCGTCGACGATCGTGAGCGCCGTGCCGCCGGCCGGGTCGCCCGCGGGGCCGCGCGACGCCACCCGCCCGCCGGCAGCAGGCGTGGCGCCGGCGATCGACTCGAGCGCGGCCGCGCTGCGCGCGCGCAGCGTCACCTGGCGGATGCGCGGCGTGCCGGCGCGTTCGTGCAGCGCGAGCAGGTGGTGGTCGGCACCGCTGCCGCGCAGGTACAGCGCACCAGGCTCGCGCGCCGCCACGTCGAGCTGCCACACCGTGGTGTAGAAGCGCTCGGCGGCGGCGAGGTCGGGCACGTCGAAAGCCACGCTGCGCAGCGCGCGCACCCATGGGGACGTCATCGTGGCCATGCGCGCACGCCCGCTCAGAGGCGGTGCTTCAGCCCGGCCGCGACGATGCCGGCCGCGCAGATCTGCTCGTCCTCGTCGCCGGTGCCGCCGGAGGCCCCCGCGGCACCGAGCACGGCACCGTCGTCGCCCACGATGAGCACGGCGCCGGTCTGCGCGATGAAGGGCTGCCTGGACACCGCGGCGATCGACGTGAAGAAGGTCGGCAGGTCCTTCGCGCGGGTGGCCAGCGCGCGGCTGTCGACGCCCATGCCCACCGCCGCGGCGGCCTTGCCCAGGGCGATGTCCAGCCGCAACGCGGTCGCGCCGTCCTCGCGCGCCGATGCAACCACCTGCGCGGCGGCGTCGACCACCACCACGCCCATCGGCTTGAAGTTCGCCTGGCGCGCCGCCGCCAACGCGGCGTCGAGGATCGCGCGGGCTGCGGAAAGGGTGAGCGGCGTCGGCATGGTGGTGATACGAAGATGTCGAAGCTCCATTTTTATATACAAAACTGCTTCAACGCAATAGTTTTGACCCGGTAAGCCGCCGAGCTGGTCTCTTGTACATTCAAAGCCCGATGCCGCGCCTGCCTGCCCCCGCTGCCGGAGCCACCCGCGCGACCAGCGTCTTCGATGCGCTGCGCGCCGACATCGTCGGTGGCCGCTTCGAGCCCGGCGGCCGCCTCGCGATCGAGGCGCTCGCCGAACACTACGGCGCCAGCGCCACGCCGCTGCGCGAGGCGCTGAACCGGCTGGTCTCCGACGGGCTCGTCGAGAAGCGCGAGCAGCGCGGCTTCGCGGTGGCACCGATCAGCGCCGCCGACCTGACCGAGATCACGAAGACGCGCTGCTGGCTGGAGGAGGTCGCGCTGCGCGAGTCGATCGCCGCGCACACCACGGCCTGGGAGGAGGAGCTGGTGCTGGCGCACCACCGGCTCGCGCGCACGCCCCGATCGCTGTCGGACACGCGCTTCGAGGACAACCCCGCGTGGGAGCCGCTGCACCGCGCCTTCCACCGCGCGCTGATCGCCGGTTGCGGCTCGCGCTGGCTGCTGGGGTTCTGCGACCAGCTCGCCGACCAGCACCACCGCTACCGCCGGCTGTCGGCGCCGCGCGCCTTCGCCAAGCGCGGCGTGAAGACCGAGCACCAGGCGCTGATGGAAGCCGCCGTCGCCGGCCGCGCCGACGACGCGGTGGCCCTGTTGCGCGCCCACTTCGAGCGCACGGCGCGCATCCTGCTCGACGATCCCGCGCTCGCCCGCACCGGCGGACCCGCCGGCTGAACGCCTCGGCGCAGCCGGGCGGCAATCAGCCGCCCGCCGGGTAGCGCTCCTTCAGCCACGCCAGCGCGGCGCCTTGCAGCATCGGCGCGAACACTTCGGGCAGCTCGGCCGGCACCGCCAGGGCCTCGAACTCGTCGAGGCCGCAGGCGCGGCGATGTGCCAGCTCGGCCGCGCGCTGGCGGTCTTGCGCGTCGGCGAAGTCGGCGAAGCTGCGCACCGGCCGCACCTTGAGCGCCGGCTGGCGGGCCCGCAGCGCCGCCAGGCGCCCTCGGTGCAGGGCCAGCATGCGTTCGAGCGCCAGCGTCGGATCGGTGTGCAGCACGTCCACCGTGGCCCCGCCGCTCATGCAGGTGCGGCCGCGCGCGTTGCTCGTGATCACGTATCGCCCGTCGGTGAACTCGGTGCTCGCCTCCACGGCGAAGGCGTCGGCGCCCAGCGTCACCGCTACCACCGTCACGGTGCCGTCGCGGCTGGCCCACACGTGGCAGGGCACGCGGCCGCCCGACGGATCGTCCAGCGAGGGATGCTCGGCCCACGCCAGCGCCGCCAGGCCCGCCTCGTCCATCGCGGTGTCGGTGGGCAGGCCGTCGGGCATCGACAGGTCCGACGGCGTGCGCCGGGCCTCGCGCCAGCGGCCGGCCACCGGGTCGAGCAGCGGGGCGAGCTGTTCGGCCACGGCACGCGCCAGCATCGCCAGCCGCGCCTGCTGCTGTTCGGAAGATTCGCCGGGCGCCGAACTGCCGCTCTTGCCGGACGTCTGCTTGCCGGTGGGGATGCCGGGGAACGTGGGCATCGAGAACAGCGTGCCCGGCGTGTGCGGGCCGCCGCCGGAATCGGGCAGCCACGGGCGGCTGAGGGTGTCGCGGCCGCCGCTGCAGCGCTGTGCCAGCGCGAAGGCGCGGTCGGCATACGAGCGTGCGCGCGCGCCTTCGCCGGGCGGCAGGTCGGTGCGGTCGGACTCGCGGTCCCACGCGCGGCCGGCTTGCGCGAAATCCATCTCCGCGGCCACGAAGCGGCTCACGCCCTGATGGACCAGTGCGCGGGCGTTGAGCAGCTCGGGGTCGCCGGGTGAGGCGGCCAGCGCCTCGTCGAGCGCCGCGAGCGCGCGCCCGGCCACCAGCGCGTCGCACAGGTTGCCGGTGGCGTCGAGCGTGAAGCCCAGCGGCGGCCGCCCGTCGGGCGACTCCAGCGCCGGCGGGTGCTGCACCAGCTGCGCCCAGCTCAGTGCCAGGTGCCGCTGCAGCGCCGGATCGGCCGGGTGCAGCGCCGCCGCATGCAGCGCGATCTGCAGCCGCCACCAGGGCTCCCACACGCTGGATCCGTCCCACACGTCCAGCGCCCAGGTCAGCCGCTTGGCATCGCTGCCGAGCTGGTTCAACAGGCCCAGCAGCCGCGTCAGCCGCCGGCCGGCCGCCGCGGGGTCGAGGTCGACTCCGACGCCTTCCCATGCGAACTGCTGCAGCCCGAGCTCGAGCGCGGCCAGGCCGCGCGGGTCGATCTGCACCAACGCGCGCAGGTCCTCGAGGTACTCGTCGCGCAGGTTGGCCGCGCGCGCCAGCGCCATGCGCAGGCGCCGCAGCCGGCGCGAGCCCGGGGTGCCCTCGATGGCCGCCTTCAGCTTGCGCCACGTGTCCTCGAAGTCGTGCGTGCCGGCGAGCGTGGCGTCGACCAGGACGGACAGATCTTCATTCATGGCGGCTCCCCTGAGCTGAGCCCCGATGGGCGGAGCCATGGTACACACAGACACATGCCCACCGACGAACGACAGCAACTCGCCGCCGCCATCTCCGCACTCGAAGGCCAGCGCGCGCTGCTCGGCGATGCCGTGGTCGATGCGGCGCTGGGCCCGATGCGCGAACGGCTGGCCCGGCTGGATTCCGTCGACGCGCCGCCTCTGCCCCCACCCGCGCCGACCTCGCCCGGCGGGCAGTGGCGCCGCCAGGTCTCGGTGCTGTTCCTCGACGTGGTCGGCTCCGCCGCGCTGGCCCAGCGGCTGGACCCGGAGCAGTTCTACGAACTGATCGACGGCCTGCTGCGCCGCTGCACCGAGGTGGTGGCCGCGCACGGCGGCCGCGTGCTGCAGTACGCCGGCGACAACCTGCTCGCCGTCTTCGGCGCCGACGGCGCGCGCGAGGACGATGCCGAGCGCGCCGTGCGCGCCGGCCTCGCGCTGGTCGCCGAGGGCTCGGCGTTCGGGCAGCGCGTGCGGCGCGACCACGCGCACGAAGGCTGCCATGTGCGCGTGGGCGTGCACACCGGGCCGGTGCTGCTCGGCGGCGGCGTCGACGACGACGGCTCGATCCGCGGCCAGGCCGTGAACATCGCCGCGCGCATGGAGCAGACCGCGCCGGCCGGCGGCGTGCGCATCAGCCACGACACCTGGATGGGCGTGCGCGGCCTCTTCGACGTGCAGGTCCAGCCGCCGATCGCGGTGAAGGGCGTCGACGAGCCGCTGGCGACCTACCTCGTGCAGGCCGCCAAGCCGCGCTCGTTCCGCGTGCCTGCGCGCGGCATCGACGGCGTGCAGGCGCGGTTGATCGGGCGCGAGGCCGAAGTCGCGCAGCTGGCCCTTCTGCTGGACGAGGTGGCCACCGGGCGCCGGTTCGTCGCGGCCACGCTGATCGGCCCGCCGGGGCTGGGCAAGAGCCGCCTGCTGGCCGAAACCCAGGAGCGGCTCGAGGCGCAGGCGTCGCGCTGGTGGCTGTTCCTCGGGCGCGCCGATGCGCAGCAACGACTGCAGCCCTACGGCGTGCTGCGCGACCTGCTCGCGTGGCGGCTGTCCATCCCGGACAGCGATACCGGCAGTGCCGCGCGCCAGCGGCTCGTCGACGGCCTCATGCCCTGGCTGGGCGAGCAGGCCGAGACCCGCGCCGAGTGCATCGGGCAGCTCATCGGCATGGACTTCAGCCACAGCGCGCATGTCGCCGGCTTGAGCCCGCGGCAGCTGCGCGAGCAGGCCTTCGCCGCGCTGGTTCACTACCTGCACGTGCTGGCCGCCGAAGGCTCGGCGGTGGCGATGCTGATCGAGGACCTGCACTGGGCCGACGACGGCACGCTGGACTTCCTGGAGCACCTGGCCGCGCAGGCGACGGCGCTGCCGCTGGCGCTGCTGGCCACCGCGCGGCCCGACCTGCTCGAGCGGAGGCCCGAGTGGGGCACCCGGGCTGCAGGCCAGCGCTTGCTGCGGCTGGGCGACCTGCGCGCCGACGATGCGCAGGCGCTGGCCGCCGCGCTGCTCGAACGTGCCGGCGACGAGGGCCGCGCGCTGGCCGCCACGATCGTGCAGCGCAGCGGCGGCAACCCCTTCTTCATCGAGGAGCTGGTGCGCATGTGCATCGACCTCGGCGTGCTCGTGCCCGACGCCGGCGCCAACGGCGATCGCTGGCGCGTGCAGCCCGAGCGCCTCGACCTCGAACGGCTGCCGACCACGCTGGTGGGCGTGCTGCAGGCGCGCCTGGATTCCCTCACGCCCACGCAGCGCATGGCGCTGCAGCAGGCGAGCATCGTCGGCTCGGTGTTCTGGGACGACGCCCTGGGCACGATGGACGCTGCCGCCCCGGCGCAGGTGGAGGCGCTGCAGCAGCGGGAGCTGGTGCACCGGCAGCCGCAGAGCGCCTTCGATGACACGCTCGAGGCCGCCTTCCACCACCAGCTGATGCAGCAGGTGACCTACGACACCGTGCTGCGCCCGATGCGCCGCACCGGGCACGCGGCCACCGCACGCTGGCTGGCCGAACGCGTGGGCGACCGCTCGGCCGAGTACCTGGCGATCACCGCCGAGCACTACGACCGCGCCGGCGATGCCGAGCACGCGCTGCAGTACTTCCAGCGTGCCGCCGCCGACGCGCGGCGGCGCTACGCCAACGACGCGGCCTACGAGTACCTGCGCCGCGCGCTGGCCAACCCTTTGGCCGCCGACCCGCGCGTGCGCGAGCGGCTGCTGGCCAGCCTGCAGTCGCTGGCCGATGCCACCGGCCAGCGCCAGCTCCAGGAGGACACGATCCGCCAGCGGCGCGCCAACCAGCAGGCGCTGGACGACCCTCACGCCGAGGCCAGCCTGCTGATGGACGAGGCGCTGCTGCACTCGCGCCGCGGCGACGATGAGGCGGCCTACGGGCTGGCGATGCAGGTCGTCGCGATGGAGGAACGCCTCGGCGCCACCCAGAGCACCTCCACCGCGCACGGGCAGGTGGCCTGGAGCCTGTACCGCCGCGGCGACCTCGAAGGCGCCGAGCGGCACGCGCAGGCCAGCATCGCGCTGGGGCATGCGCTGGGCCGGGAGCCGGGCAACGAACGGCTCGCCGCGTCACTGGCGGCGCGCGGGCTGACGATGCGGCTGGTGCTCGCGGAAGCGCGCGGCGACATCGTGCAGGGCCTGGCCATCGGTGACGAGATCCTCGCGCTGACCGAGCACCACGGCCTGCGGCGCGAACAGGCGCAGGTGCTGATCTCGCGCAGCATCGCGCTGCAGCATGTCGGCCGCTGGCGCGACGCGCTCGAAGGCTTCGAGACGGCGCTCACGGTCGCCGGCGAGATCGGCCTGGCGATGACGGTGGCCACGGCGCACTACAACATCGCGATCTGCTGGTACATGCTGGGCGACGCCGACCGGGCGCTGCTGAGCATGGACCGCGCCGAGGCCGGCTTCGTCGTGGTCGAGGAACAGTCGCTGGTGGCGCGCAGCCGCTGGTTCCGCGCCCGGGTGGCGATCGACCGCGGGCAATTCGATGAGGCCGACCGCTGGCTGGCCGATGCGATGGCCACCTACACCGCGCTCGGCCTGCAGGCGTGGGTGGTGCAGTGCCTGGGCTGGCAGGCCGAGGTGGCGCTGAGGCGCGGAGACCTGGCCCGTGCCGCCGTGCTCGTCGAGCAGTCGCGCGAGCAGCGCCTCGAGGGCGGCGTGATGACCGAGGTCGACGAGCCCCACCACCCCGACTGGATCGCCGCCCGCGTGTGGCGCGCACTGGGCGACCCGCGCGGCGCGGCGCAACTGCGGGACCTGCGCGACCGCCTGCTCGCCGAGGCGCAGCGCATCGCCGACCCCGAGCTGCGGCGCGGCTTGCTGGAAGACGTGCCAATCAACCGGGAGATCCTCGCGGCGGCGGCCGCGCAGCCGACACCGGCCTGACCCTGCGCTCCCGAGCGCCTTGATCGCGAGCAGCCGGGCTCTCAGCGCCGCGCCGGCAGGAAGTCCGCGCGCACCCAGGCGGCGCGGAACGCCGCGCCGTTGGCCTGGGCCTCCGCCGTGCGACCCAGCGCCGCGAGGCTGCGCTCCAGCCCCTGCAGCGCGCGCGGGTCGCCGGGCCAGGCCTCGAGCTGTTCGCGGTAGACCTTCTCGGCATCGGCCGCACGGCCGGCGGCCAGCAACGCGGTGCCCAGCGCCGGCGCGGTGATCGAACCGAAGCTCGCCACCTCGCCGCCGTCGATGCTGCGCTCCAGTTCCTGCGCCCGCTTCAGCCAGTGCAGCGCCTGCTCGCGGTCACCGCGGGCCCAGGCCACCTCGCCGCGCAGCGAGGCCACGGCGATGCGCAGCGTCGGCGCGGCAGCCTCCACCGGATCGCGCTCGCCGGTGCCGGCCATCACTTCGAGCGACGCGAGTTCGCCCAGCGCATCGTCGGCCTGGCCCAGGCCGCGCGCCAGCGCCATGCCGCGCGCGTAGTGGGCCACGGCGCGCTCGTGGCGGTACCACGGCCGCGGCAGCTCGGTGCTGAGGATCTCGCCCCAGCGCTCGACCTGCACCATCGCGAGCCACGGCAGCTCGGCCGCGAGGTCGGCAGCCCAGCCGCCGCGGATGCGCTCGAGCATGCCGAACTTCGCCGACAGGCGCCGCGCGGCATCCACCGCCACGCGGCCCTGGCCGTCCATGGCGGCGGCGAACCACAGGAAGTGCAGGTGATGGAAGTCCCAGTTGCGGCCCGGCTCGCCGCCCTGCGCGCGGATCGCCGCGGCCAGTGCCACGTCGGCCTCCAGCGCACGCTGGTTGACGCGCGCCGCATCGCCGTAGCGGCCGACGCGGATGTAGGTGTGCGAGGGCATGTGCACGAGGTGCGGCAGCCCGGGCGAGATCGCGCCGAGACGATCGGCCGGGGCCTCGGCCCAGGTGGCGTCGGGGCCCTGCTCGGTGGCGTGGATCAGGAAGTGAATCAGGCCCGGGTGCTGCGGCGCCGCGGCCAGCGCACGGCGGATCACGTCGATGGCGGTCCTGGTGTTCGCGTGCGGCTGCTTGTTCTTGCCGTACCACGACCACGGCGTGAGCATCATCAGCGACTCGGCGTACAGCGCCGCCACGTCCACGTCGTCGGGGTGGCGCGCATGCGCCTCGGCCATCGCACGGGCGTAGGCCGTCTCGCGCGCAGGGGCGGCCGCGGCGTCGCCACTGAACGGCGAACCGGCCGCCGAGCACACCGAGCCGGGGCCGCCGGGGCCGGTGGTCTCCGAGGCCGCCGGCGTTTCGGGCGTGGGCTTCGGGTCGGCGTCGTAGCGCTCCTGCATCGCGGCGATGAGCCGCGCGTCGCGCGCGGACACGCGGCCGGCCGGCTGCCCCGCGGCGATGGCCGCGGCCTGCTGCGCGAAACCGTGCGCGCGCTTCAGCGCCGGCAGGTCCACCTCGCTGCGCGGGCGGTTGATGTTCGGCCCGAGCACGTAGGCCGCGCCCCAGGCGCACATCGCGCAGTCGGGATCCTCGCGCAGCGCCTGCTCGAAGGCGCGCGCGGCGCGGCCGTGCTCGAAGCCGTAGGCCAGCAGCACGCCCTGGTCGATCCAGCGCTGCGCGGCGGGGCTGGCGCCGCTCATCGTGGTGCGCCACGCGCCCAGGCCTTCGAGCCGCGGCACCGGGCGCGTGGCATCGGCTGGAGCCAGCGTGGAGCAGGCACCGAGCAGCCCGGCGGCGAGCGGCCCGGCGACGACGAGGCGCAGCCGCCGTGTCATGCGGACTCCCGGGCCGGCCGGTGCCCTACCTCGAAGTCGTTGCGCCCGGTGCGGTCCACCCCGCGCAGCAGCCAGATCGGCCGGCGCGCGAAGTCCACTGGCACGCCGCTCTGGCCGTCCACCGGGCGCAGCGTGCGGTCGAACAGCGACGTGGCCGGCATGTAGCGCAGCGCGACACCGGTGCGGCGCTGCGCCGAGCGGTTGGCCGCGGCGCCGTGGATCATGTAGACGTCGTGCAGCGACATCTGGCCCGGCTCGAGCTCGATGTCCACTGCGGAGCCTTCGTCCCAGTCGCCGTCGGCCATGCGCTGGTTCAGCGTGAGGTCGGTGCGGTCCTCGTGCAGGTGCGGCCACAGCCGTTGCCCGCGGTGCGAGCCGGGGATCACGCGCAGGCAGCCGTTGGCCCGCGTCGAGGGTTCCAGCGCCACCCAGGCGGTGCAGGTGGCCAGCGGCCGGATCGGCCAGTAGTGGCCGTCCTGGTGCCACGGCGTCTCGTAGCCTTCGCCGGGGGGCTTGCAGAACACGTGGCAGCCCCAGAGGATCACGTCGTCGCCGATCACGCCGGACACCAGCTCGACGATCTCGGGGTCGCGCGCCAGCTCGAGGAAATCGCGCACGCCGCGCACGCCCTCGCCGTTGTCGCCCTCGATGTGCGCCGACACCAGCTTCTCCGGGCGCACGCCGGGGTTGGCGGCCAGCAGCGCTTCCAGCGCCGCGGCCATCGCCGCCACGTGCGCCGGCGGCAGGCGGAAGCGCGGCACGACCCAGCCGTCGCGTGCGTAACGTTCGACTTCATCGGGCGCGAGGTGGGCCATCGTCAGTCTTCCACGGTCAAGGTCATGCCGGCCTCGCGCAACCGGCGCACGAGCACGGCGCCGAAGGCGGTGGCCGGCGTCAGCACCCCGCCGCCGGGCGGCAGCGCGTCGGCGTCGTGCAGCAGCGCCAGCGCCGACTCGCAGACGAACTTCGTCGTCGCGCGGTTGCCGGGGTCGCCGCGGTCGGCGATCTTGCCGCGCAGCACATGGCCTTCGGCATCGCGCGCCACCAGCCGGCAGCGGAACCAGCCTTCATCCATCGCCCGCTCGCTCGGGCCCTCGCCGGGCGCGGGCGTCACCTTCGACAGCAGCCAGCGCATCGGCGCCAGCGCCAGCGCGCCCTGCCCCGAGACTGCCATCGCGCTCATGCCCGCGGCCGCCAGCGCCGCGGCGGCGCCGTCGCCGTAGTGCTGGTACTCCTGGTAGCGCAGTCCCTCGGCGTAGCCGCCGTCGCCGCGCGCGCGGGCCAGCGCGGCGCTGCGGCGCACCACGCGCGTGTTGATCGGCCCCATCACGAACGGGCCCAGCCACGCGTCGAAGTCGTCGTCGCGGTGCGGCGCGTAGGGGTCGGCATGCGGCGCGGTGTCTTCCGGCGCCGTGCCGGCTGGGTTCAGCAGGAACGGCTGCAGGAAGGCGTCGGTACGGCCCGACGCGAGGTTGTTCAAGAGCGACGCCACCGTGCCGCCGTTGACCCCGCCCTTCATCGAGAAGCTGGCCTTCACCTCGACGCAGGCGCTGCCGTGGCGCTCGCGCATCGCGCGCGTCATCAGCCATGTGCCCAGGTCGGACGGCACCGAATCGAAGCCGCAGCCCGGCACGATGCGCGTGCCGTCGCGTGCCGCGGCATCGTGGTGGCGGTCGATCATCTTGCGCACCCACGGCGTCTCGCCGGTGATGTCGACGTAGTGCGTGCGCCGCCGCACGCAGGCCGCCACCAGTTCGCTGCCGTAGAGCGCGTAGGGCCCGGCCGAACTCAGCACCACGCGGGTCCCGGCGGCCAGCGCATCGAGCGCCGCGGCATCGTGGGCATCGGCGACAATGACGCCGGCCTCCGCCGCCGCAGGGCCGAGGCCGGCGAGCACCTCGCGCAGCTTGCCCGCGTTGCGCCCGGCCACCGCCCAGCGCAGGCCGGCGCCGTGGCGCGCGATGTATGCGGCGGTCTGCCGGCCGACGAAGCCGCTCGCGCCGTAGAGGACGAGGTCCCAGCGTCGCGTCGAGCGGGCCATCGCGGCGGCCGTCAGCGCACGACGAGCCGCGCCGGCCCGTCGACGATGCGGCCCACGGTGGCCGCCGCCGCGAAGCCGTGGCGGCGGAACACCGCCATCACCTCGGGCAGCGCGGCCTCGGTGCACGAGACGAGCAGCCCGCCGCTGGTCTGCGGGTCGGTCAGCAGCGCCTGGTCTTCCTTCGCGAAGCCGGCGGGCAGCACCACGTCCCTGCCGTAGCCGGCCCAGTTGCGGCCCGAGGCGCCGGTGACGAAGCCCTGACTCGCGAGCGCGCGCACGCCGACGAGCAGCGGCACCTGCGCCCAGTCGATCTGCACCTCGCAGCCGGCACCGCGCGCCAGCTCCAGCCCGTGGCCGGCGAGGCCGAAGCCGGTGACGTCGGTCAGCGCGTGCACGCCGTCGAGTGCGGCCAGGTCCGGCCCGGGCGTGTTGAGCTTCGTCGTCGTGGCGATCATGCGCTCGTAGCCGGCGGCGTCGAGCTGCTCCTTCTTCAGCGCCGCCGACAGCACGCCCACGCCCAGCGGCTTGCCGAGCACCAGCACGTCGCCGGGGCGCGCGTCGGCATTGCGCTTCACGCGCTTGGGGTGCACAAGGCCGAGCGCGACGAGGCCGTAGATCGCCTCCACCGAGTCGATCGTGTGGCCACCGGCGATCGGGATGCCGGCCGAGCGGCACACCGACGCGCCGCCCTCGAGCACGCGGCCGATGGTGGCGGTGGAGAGCACGTTGATCGGCATGCCCACCAGCGCCAGCGCGAGGATCGGCGTGCCGCCCATCGCGTAGACGTCGCTGATCGCGTTGGTAGCGGCGATGCGGCCGAAGTCGTGCGGGTCGTCGACGATCGGCATGAAGAAGTCGGTGGTGGCGATCAGCGCCTGCTCGTCGTTGAGCTGGTACACCGCCGCGTCGTCGCTGGTCTCGATGCCCACCAGCAGCTGCGGCGGGATCGGCATCGCCGCGGTGCCCTTGAGGATCTCCGAGAGCACGCCAGGGGCGATCTTGCAGCCGCAGCCGCCGCCGTGCGAGAGCGAGGTGAGGCGGGGCTCGGCGGGCGGCTTCTCGGGGGCGTTCATGGTCGTGTCTCCAGCAACTGCGCCACGAGGCCGAGCACACGCTCGCGCTCGCGCGCCGGATCGAACAGCGGCGCCCGAGCCAGGGCACGGGCGGTGAGGTCCGCCAGCATAGCGGGATCGTCGCGCAGGCGTTCCAGCGCGGCGGCGAGGCCCGCGGCGTCGCCGGCCTCGAACAGCGCCGGCCAGTCGTCGCCCAGCATGCCGAGGTTGCCGTCGATGCGCGAGGCCAGCACCGGGGTGCCGCTGCGCAGCGCCTCCATCACGACATGCGCGCCGCCTTCCATGCGGCTCATGTGCACCAGCACATGGGCGCGCCGGATGCGCGCGCGGGACGTCCCGTGCGGCAGGCCACCGAGCCAGCGGTAGTTCGGCGCCGCGGCCATCGTCTCGCGCGCTTCGTGGGCCAACGGCTCGGAGAGCGACGCACCGATGTGGTCGAGCACGATGTCGTCACGCGCGGCCAGTCGGCGCGCCGCCTCGAAGTAGGTGCGTGGGTCCTTCTCGTCGCGCAGGTGGCCCACGGCAAGAGCACGCAGCCGACGGCGCGTCTTCTCGTGCGGCTGCCAGGCGCTGCACGACTGCACGCTGACGAACGCCTTCGCGCGCATCGCCTCGGGCAACGACTGCACGCCCAGCGCCTGCAGCACCACGAGCCGATCTGCGAGTTCGAGCGAACGCCGTGCGGCCGCATCGACCGGTACGTCGCGGTACAGGTCGGTGCCGGTGAGCACCACCACCAGTGGCCGCGCGACGAGCTGCTCGCGCCACGCCTGCACCGATGCGGCCGAGCGCCGCGCGTGCAGCGCGATCAGCAGATCGTCGTCCCCGCCGTCCCAGCGATCGACGAGCCGCACCCGATAATGGCCCGACAACCAGCGCGCCCAGCGTGACGCCGTCTGCCAGTTGCCGTTGTTGGCCGATGCGAGCGCGGGCGTGACCACACACAGTCTCGCTTTCGAGGGAATCGACACGGGCTCGATGATGGAGGAATCGACGCTGCTGCGCCGCGGCGACGCCGACGCGCTCGCGCAAGGCCTGGCCGATGCACGCGGCCGGCTGTCCCGGCTGCTCGATGCCTACGAGCGCACGCTGCCGCGCGGCCTCGAGGTGCCCTATGCCGCCGAGCTGAACCCGCCGCGCTGGGAGTTCGGGCACGTCGCGTGGTTCGAGGAGTTCTGGATCGGCCGCCACCCGGGCCGCCTCTCGGGGCTCGCGGCGACGGCCGACTCGCCGCGCGCCGCCTCGTGGTGGCCCGCGGCCGATGCGCTGTACGACTCGTCGAAGGTGTCGCACACCTCGCGCTGGCACCTCGACCTGCCGTCGGCCGCCACCACGCGCCGCTATGCCGCCGCGGTGCGCGAGCGCACGCTGGCGCTGCTGGCCGGCACGCCCGACGACGACGCGCTGCTGTACCCGTACCGCCTCGCGCTGGCCCACGAGGACATGCACGGCGAAGCCTGGAGCTACATGGCGCAGCACCTGGCGCTGGACGTGGCCGACGCGCTGGAAGCCACCGGGCCCGCCGCGGTGGCGCCCGAGGCCGACGGCGAGGCCACGCTGCCCGCCGCCAAGCACCGCCTCGGCCACGACGGCCCCGGCTACGCCTTCGACAACGAACTCGGTGCGCACGACGTGGAGCTGGCCGCGTACACGATCGACCGCGCGCCGGTGACGTGGGCCCGCTACCTGCCGTTCGTGGAGGACGGCGGCTACCGCGAGGCGCACTGGTGGAGCCCCGAGGGCTGGGCCTGGCGGCAGCGCGCCAATCTCGCCGCGCCGCGCTACCTGCGGCGCGACGACGACGCCGGCGGCACGTGGCAGCGCGCCACCTTCGGCCGCTGGATGCCGCTGGACCCGCAGCAGCCCGCAGTGAACCTGTCGCGCCACGAGGCCGAGGCCTGGTGCCGCTGGGCCGGCCGGCGGCTGCCCACCGAGGCCGAGTGGGACCACGCGGCACAGGCGCTGGGCGATGCTTGCACCTGGGGCCAGGTGTGGGAGTGGACCGCGAGCCCGTTCGCCCCCTACCCCGGCTTCGTGCCGCACCCGTACGCCGACTACTCGCAGCCCTGGTTCGACGGCCGCCCGGTGCTGCGCGGCGCGTCGTTCGCGACCGCGCCGCGCATGAGGAGCCGCGCCTACCGCAACTACTTCCCGGCCGGGCGCAACGACATCTGGGCGGGGTTCCGGACCTGCGCGGTCGAGCTGGCCGGCTGAGTCAGCTCCGCGATCGGCGCACGATCGCGCCCGAGACCTTGCGCAGCAGCCACTTCGGCGTGGCGCGCGCGGCCAGCGTGGCGGCGAGGTTCACGGCGCCGGGCACCACGATCACGTCGCCGCGCAGGCAGCCGCGCACGCCAAGGTCGGCCACGTCGGCCGCGTCGCCCACCACGGCGCGCGGCAGCTTCGAGAGCACCGGGTTCGCGTCGGCGGCGCCGCTGAGCATCTCGGTGGCGGTGATGCCGGGGCAGAGCGCGGTGATCGTCACGCCGCTGTCGCGCAGTTCCTCGGCCAGCGACTCGGTGAGCGAGAGCACGTAGGCCTTCGTCGCCGCGTAGGTGGCCAGGTGCGGCACCGGCTGGAACGACGCGATCGAGGCGACGTTCAGGATGCGCCCGCTGCCGCGTTCGCGCATGCCGGGCAGGAACAGCGCGATCAGCCCGGTGAGGGCGCGCACGTTCAGGTCGATCATCGCCAGGTGGTCGTTCATCGTCATGTCGGCGAACGGCCCCTGGTCGAGCACGCCGGCGTTGTTGACGAGGATGTCCACGTCGAGCTTGCGGCGCCGGCACGAGGCCAGCAGCCGCGCCGGCGCGCCGGGCTCGGTGACGTCCATCGCCACCACATGCGCCTTCACGCCGTGCGCCTTCGCCACTGCCGCGGCCAGCGTGCGCAGCCGTTCCTCGCGGCGCGCCACGAGCACGAGCGCATGGCCTTCGGCCGCGAAGCGGTGCGCGAGCGCTGCGCCGATGCCCGAGGAGGCGCCGGTCACGAGGGTGGTGGTCATCGGGTGCGGGATCGGAACACGGGATGGAGCCGATTCTGCGGCGGCATCAAGACGCCGGCATCACGACGCCAGCATCAGCGCGAACCAGCCACGCTCGTCGGTCCAGTGCTGCACGTGCACGTAGCCGGCATCGCGCAGCAGCGCGGCGAAGTCGTCGAGGCGCCACTTGTACGAGTTCTCGGTGTGGATGCGTTCACCCGCCGCGTAGCGCCGCTCGCCACCGGGCCAGCGCACGACGAGGTCGGCACGCGCCTCCAGGTGCATCTCGATGCGCGAGCGCGGCTCGTCGAAGAGGGCCACGTGGCGCCACTGGCGCGGGTCGAAGTCGCAGCCGACGAGCCGGTTCGCGTGGCGCAGCAGGTTGAGGTTGAAGGCGGCCGTCAAGCCCACCGCGTCGTCGTACGCGGCTTCGAGCACGGCGCGGTCCTTCACCAGGTCGACGCCGATCAGCAGTGCGGCCTGCGGCGCGATCGTGCGCGCCTGCCTCAGCAGCCCCAGCGCTTCGTCGGGCGTGAAATTGCCGATGCTCGAGCCCGGGTAGAACACCAGCGCCCGCTCGCCGACCAGTTCGGCCGGCAGCGCCAGCCGGCGCGAGAAGTCCAGGCCCACGCCGACCATCTCGAGCGTCGGATGCAGCTTCTGCTGCTCGGCCAGTGCGTCGCGCAGGAACGCCGCCGAGATGTCCACCGCGACGTAGCGCGACAGCGGCAAGCCGCCGAAGAACCACGCGGCCTTGCGGCAATTGCCGGCGCCCAGGTCGACGAGGCTGCAGCCGGCGCCGAGGCGCTCGACCACGGCCGCACAGATGCCGGCGCCCTGGGCGGCGACGATGGCCGCCTCGGTGCGCGTGGGGTAGTACTCGGGCAGCAGCGTGATGGCGTCGAACAGCGTCGAGCCGAGCGCGTCGTAGAAGAACTTGGGCGGCAGTGTCGACGGCCTGGCGAGCAGGCCGCGCACGATCTCGGCAGCGGGAGCCTCTCCGGCGGCGGGGTCGTCGAGTTGCAGGAATCGAGGTGGGGTCATGGGTGGGGCGCGATCTTGCCTGGGATGGGCCCGCGCTGTCCATGCGGCGCGCGGGGGTTGAAAGCCTTTGTCAGACTTCGCGGCCGTTTCCGACAACGTCCGATGGACGGGCAAGAATCCCCGCCGATGAGTGACCGTCGATGCCCCGCTCCGCGCCGCCGGCTGGCGCTGCAGGCGCTGGCTGCCTGCGCCGGCTGCGCGCTGCTGTCCGCGCATGCGGCCGAGCCCGGTCACGAATGGCGCCCCTGGCCGCGCAACAAGGCCGTGCCACCGCCGATGGAGCTCGACGCTCTCGACGGCACGCGCTGGCGAGCCGCCGCCTCGCGCGGGCAGGTGCTGCTGGTGAACTTCTGGGCCACCTGGTGCGAACCCTGCCGCGCCGAGCTGCCGTCGCTGCAGCGGCTGGCCCTGCGCGGGCCGGCGCAGGGCCTGCGCGTGGTGGCCGCAAACTACGGGGAATCCCCCGCCGCGGTGCAGCGCTTCCTGCAGGCGCAAGGCCTGCAGCTCGACGTGGTGCTCGACCGCGACGGCCAACTCGCCCGCGCGTGGACACCACGCATCTTCCCCTCCACCGTCGTGTTCGACCGCCGCGGCCGGCCCGCCGGCGTGCTGGTCGGCGAGATCGACTGGGACACCGCCGAGGCGCGGGCGCTGCTCGCGCCGGTGCTCGCAACCCGCCCCTAAACTTCCCGCACTCACCGTTCACGAGGAGACTTCATGAGCACCACCCGCCGCCGCCTGATCACCGGCGTCCCGTCGGTCGCCCTGGCCACGATGGTCCCGGGCCTGCTGCATGCGCAGACCGCGGCCCCGGCCCAGCGCCGCTTCGACCCGCAGCCCGGCCCGTGGCGCCGCTTCGAGCTGACCACCACCGTGGAGCTGAAGGGCGCGAAGGGCCCGGCGCGCGTGTGGGTGCCGCTGCCCTCGGTGGACAGCGACTACCAGCGCTCGCTGGAGAACACCTGGAGCGGCAACGCCGCGCTGCGCTCCGCGTCCGATGCGAAGTACGGCGCCAAGATGCTGGTGGCCGACATCGCCGAAGCCTCGGCGGCCACGCCGGTGGTCGTCACCAGCGTCTTCGAGACGCGCAGCCGCGCCGTCGACTGGAGCCGCAAGGCGGTGGTGCAGGAGGATGCCGAGACGCTGCGCTACTGGACGCAGGCCACCGACCTGATGCCCACCGACGGCATCGTGCGCGACACCGCGCGCGAGGTCACCAAGGGAGCGCGCACCGATGTCGAGAAGGTGCGCCTGCTGTACGACTGGGTGGCGCGCACCACCTTCCGCGAACCCAAGGTGCGCGGCTGCGGCGTCGGCGACATCAAGGCGATGCTCGAGACGCGCAACTTCGGCGGCAAGTGCGGCGACATCAACGCGCTGTTCGTCGGGCTGTCGCGGGCGGCGGGCGTGCCGGCGCGCGACGTGTACGGCCTGCGCCTCGTGCCGTCGGCCTTCGGCTACCGCGAGTTGGGCGGCAACCCGGCCAGCCTGAAGGGCGCGCAGCACTGCCGTGCCGAGGTGTTCCTGAAGGAACACGGCTGGGTGGCGATGGACCCGGCCGACGTCGGCAAGGTGATGCGGCTGGAAACGCCCGAGTGGATCAAGGACCCGACCCACCCGGTGGCAGCCCCCGTCTACAAGGCGCTCTTCGGCGGCTGGGAAGGCAACTGGCTGGCCTACAACGTCGCGCACGACGTGGCGCTGCCGGGCTCCAGCGGGCCGAAGCTGGGCTTCTTCATGTACCCGCAGTCCGAGCACGGCGGCAGCCGCGTCGACTGCCTCGCGCCCGACGACTTCAAGTACACGATCACGGCGCGCGAGCTCACCGCCTGACGGGCGAGCGGGCAGCGCAGCCACCCTCGCGAATGGCTGAGCTGCCGACCACGTTCGCAGCGATCACGCCCTGGCTGCTCGAGCGGCAGCAGGATCTGGTCGCGTGGCAGGCCACGTCGCCATGGCTCTTCGGCGGCGGCTTCTTCGTCGCTTTCGCGCTGCTCGCGGCCTTCACGCTGCCGGGCTGCAGCGTGCTCGGGCTCGCGGCCGGGCTGTGCTTCGGCGCCTGGGTGGGCACCGTGGTGGTGAGCGCGGCATCCACCGCCGGCGCCGCGCTGTCGTTCCTCGCGGCGCGCCACGCGCTGCGCGAGCGGCTGATGGCGCGCCACGGCGAGCCGCTCTCGCGCGTGCAGCGGCTGCTGGCCCGCGATGGCGCGCTGGTGCTCCTGAGCCTGCGGATGGTGCCGGTGGTGCCGTTCCCGCTGGTCAATCCGCTGATGGGGCTGACGCACATGCCGCTGCGGCAGTTCGCGGTGTGGAGCTTCGTCGGCATGCTGCCCGGCAGCGCCTTGTACGCGGTGGCCGGGCGCGAGCTGTCGGCCTGGGCTGCCGGCGGCCCGCCGATCTCGATGGCGGCATGGGCGCTGCTGGCGGCGCTGGCGGTGCTGCCGTGGGGGGTGCGCGCCGCGTGGCCCGGAGACCGGGCGCGATGACGCTGCCGCGCATCGGCCTGTTCTTCAGCTACGACTGGGACACGCACGGCTTCAACCGCTCGCTGGCCCGCTACGGCTACGACGAAGCCGGCTTCGACCTGTTCAGCTTCCCGAGCAACGCGCGGCTGGCCGCCTTCGACCTCGACCGCTTCGCCGCGCGCCAGGCCGCGCGCGGGCGCGCGCTGCGCTGGCGCGGCGTGGTTTCGCACCACGAGCAGTTCGGCGCGCTGGCCGCGGCGCTAGTGGCCGAACGGCTCGGGCTGCGGGCTCCGCCGGTGGAAGCCGTGCTGGCCGCGCAGCACAAGCTGCATGCGCGCCGTGTGCTGCAGCAGGTGGCGCCCGAGGCCAACATCGGCTTCAGCGACCTCGACGCGGTGTACGGCGGCGAGATCCCCGCGCGGCTGCGCTACCCCACCTACGTGAAGCCGGTGAAGGCGGCGTTCTCGGTGCTGGCGCGCGAGGTGGCCAGCCGCGACGAACTGGTCGAGCACACCCGCTTCGGCTGGCGCGAGCTGTGGGTCATCAAGCGCCTCGTGGAGCCGTTCGAGCGCATCTGCCGCGCGCGGCTGCCGCAGGCCGGCACCGCGCACCGCATGATGCTCGAGGAGCCGGTGCCGATCGAGACGCCGCAATACAACCTCGACGGCTGGGTGCAGGGCGGCGAGGTGCACCTGCTCGGCGTGGTCGACGCGATCATGGTGCCCGGCACTCAGGCCTTCCTGCGCTGGGACGTGCCCAGCCGGCTGCCCGCGCCGGTGCAGCAGCGGGCGCTCGACGTGGCGCGCCGCTTCCTCGCGGCGATCGGCTACGACCACGGCTTCTTCAACATGGAGTTCTTCTTCGACGCCGCCGCAGACCGTCTCGCGGTGATCGAGTTCAACCCGCGGCTGGCCTCGCAGTTCTCCGACCTCTACCTGCGCACCACCGGGCACGACGCGCATGCGATGTCGCTGGCGCTGGCCACCGGCGAGGACCCGCTGGCGCTGCCGCGGGCCGAGCCGGTGGGCGGCGCGGCGGCGAGCTTCGTCTACCGCACCTTCCCCGGCCAGGCGCCGCCGCCGATGCCCGATGCACACCTGGTGCGCGAGTTCGAGCGCTGCTTCCCCGATGCGCTGCTGTACGCCTACCCGCGCACGGGCCATGCGCTCGAGCGCGACTACAAGTGGCTGGGCAGCTGGCGCCACGGCATCATTCATCTGCACGGCCGCGACGCACGCGACCTGCGCGAGCGCTGCGAGCACGCCAGCGCGCTGCTCGGCTGGACCCCGCCCTACGCCGACCTGCAGCGCCACCGCGCGCCGACGGTGCCGCAGCGACCCGACGAACCCTGGAACCTGCAAGGAGTGACGACCCGATGAAGACGATCCTGCGCGCCGCGACGATGCTCGCGGCGACGGTGCTGCTCGCCGGCTGCGCGGCCATGTCGGCGCAGAACCCCGACACACCGCTGAAGCCCGTCAACGCGGTGCCCGAGGGCAACGCCGCGCTGATGCTCAAGGGCCACGACGTCGTCGCCTACTTCACGCAGAAGCGCCACGCGCCGGGCTCACCCGAGCACCAGAGCGTCTACGAAGGCGTGACCTTCCGCTTCGCCAGCGCCGAGCACAAGCGGCTGTTCGATGCGAACCCGAAGCAGTACCTGCCACAGTACGGCGGCTACTGCGCCAACGGCATCGTCTACAGCATCCCGTGGGGCGGCGACGCCGACAGCTGGGTGATGCACGACGGCAAGCTCTACATCTTCGGCGGCACCGGCTCGCGCGACGCGTTCCTGCTCGACGTGCCGGGCAACATCCGCCTGGCCGACAGGTACTGGGCCGAGGAAGTGGCCGGCGCCAACAGCTGGGTGCAGCGCTACAAGCGGCTGGTGTTCCGCGTGCCGCACTACAAGAGCGGCGACGAGCTGGCCAAGGCGGTGGCGGACGCGCGGGCGAAGAAGGGCTGATCGTCGGGGTACGCTCAGTTCGGCTTCGCACCCACGGCGCCGGCTTCCATCGGCATGGCGCTCCGGACCAAACGCGCTTCCGGTGCGGCCCAAGGTGACGTTCACCCGTAGCCGGTTTGGCATTGACGTCAACTCGCGGTGCATCCACCGCATCACGGAGGTACCCCGTGGCCACAGACTTGAATCGCACCAAGGACAACCCCTGGCACCTCAAGACTCCTCCGGGTACGTCGGACTACACGATGCACACCGACGAGAAGGATGGCAGGAAGATCCTCGTCTGCACGGTCGGCGGCACCGTCCTGCACTACGACGCCAGGTGCATCGATGATCTCCACGCCATGTTGAAGCAGGCTGCGGACTGGGTCGAACTTGGCGGGGCAGATGAGCAGAAGCCTGCAAAGGACGGCACTGTCGAGGCGTGGGGTCGCTCACCGAGCAATCCGGTCGGCGGCTGGTACGGGCTGAAGAAGGGCTTGCGGGGACGCTTCGGCGTGTATGTCCCGCCACTGATGGAGGCGCTCGGCCTGTGCCAGCTCGAGCACAACCCGAAGAACAACCGCATGCGGGCCCGGTGACAACCTTCCATCGGAGCCGCTGCGGCAGCCGCCGCAAGGCCGCTCCAGGCGATACCTCTCATCGTCCTGCCGCGACCTTGCGGATGAAGCCATCGTCGAGCTCAGCGGTCTGTTCGGCACGACTGGAGCGGCGGCGGACAATGCGCGGTTCTCGCCATGCACCACACGGTATTCGACACCCCGGTCGTCAACACGCTGCTCCGTGGCTTCTCGCGGGCAGTGCTCCGGCTGAAAGGCTGGCAGGTCCAGGGGAGCCTGCCTCCCGAGGCGGTCAAGGCGGTGCTGATCGCCGCGCCGCACACCAGCAACTGGGACCTCCCGTACACGCTGATGGTGGCCTTCTGCCTGCGGCTGCGCATCCATTGGCTGGGCAAGGCCAGCCTGTTCCGCGGCGTCGCCGGCCCAGTGATGCGCTGGCTCGGCGGCATCCCGGTGGACCGCAGCAAGAGCAACAACCTGGTGGCCGCGGCCGCCGCGGTGATCGTCGCCGCGCAGGGCTCGCTGCAGCTGGTGATCCCGCCCGAGGGCACGCGCGGCAAGACGCGGCACTGGAAGACGGGCTTCTATTTCATCGCTCTGCAGGCGCAGGTCCCGATCGTGCTCGCCTACATGGACTACGCGCGCAAGGTCAGCGGGCTCGGGCCGGTGTTCGTGCCGACCGGTGACGTCGAGAAGGACATGGCGGAGATCAAGCGCTTCTACGCCGACATCCGCGGGCGCAACGAAGACCAGTTCTCAGCGCAGTGAGGGTTCAGCCCGCCGGGCGCAGCCGCGGCACGGCGGCCACGCGCCGCGGCGCGGTGCTGCCGCGCTCCATCAGCGTCCACGCCACGGCGCCAGTGCCCTCTTCGGCGCCCTCGCCCGCCTCGCCCAGCCGCCGCAGGATCATCGCCGCCGTCTCGCGGCCGATCTCGTAGCGCGGCGGGCGCACGCTGGTGATGCCCGCGCCGAGCTGGCGGGTGAGAGGGAAGTCGCCGAAGCCCATCAGCGCCACCTGCGCCGGCACGGCGATGCCGCGCCGCTCGGCCTCGAGGTACGCACCGCAGGCGAGGTGGTCGTTGGCGAAGGCGATGGCGTCGACCTGGATGCGGCCGCGCGAGTCGAGCAGGCGCGTCACCGCCTCGCGGCCCGCCTCGAAGGCGTCGCCCGCCGTCGCGGTGAGCAGTTGCGCCTGCACGCCGGCCACCGCGCGCGCGGCGCCGAGGAATGCCTTGCCGCGCTCGTGCGCGCGGAAGTCGGCGGCCACGCCGGTGTCCACGTAGGCCAGCGCCCGGTAGCCGGCGCGCGTGAGGTGGCGCGCCATCGCGCGGCCGACCTCCGCATGGTTGAAGCCCACCTGCGCGAAGGCGGTGGCGCGGGGCTGCCAGTCCCACATCTCGATGATCGGCGTGCCGGCGTTCGCGGCGGCCTGCAGCAGCGCACGGGCTGCGTCGGTGTGCTGTCGGCCGGTGACGGCCAGCGCGTCCGGCGACCACCCGAGCACCGCGCGGATCTGCTGCTCCTCGCGCGTCGGCGAATAGCCGGTGGCTGCCAGCAGCAGCTCGTAGCCGCGACTCTGCAGCCCCTCGGCCAGACCCTGCACGGTGTCGGCGAACACCGAATTGGCGAGCGACGGCACGATCGCCGCCACCACGCGCGAGCGGCCGCTGGCGAGCATGCCCGCCTGGCGGTTCGGCATGTAGCCCTGCTCGGCCAGCGCGCGGGCGATGCGCTCGGCGGTGGCCGGCGCCACGCGGTGCGGCTCGCGCAGGTAGCGCGACACGGTCACCTTCGTGACGCCCACCGCGTCGGCGATGTGCTGCAGCGTGCTGCGGCCGTGCGTGCGGCGTCTGGGCGCCGTGGCGGGGGAATCGGCCGGGGGGGCCGCGGGAGCGGGTGGCATGTCGCGCGGAGGCATCGGCATCAGGGTAGGGCCCGATGGCCGGGCATGCTACCCCGCTCAGAATGTCACCGGTAACATCACCGGTGTCATCGGCCGACCATGTCCCGCCCGCTGGAATCGCTGCGCAGCCGCCGCTGGTTCGCCGCCAACGACATGCGCGGCTTCGCGCACCGGCAGCGCCTGCAGCAGATGGGCGTGCGCCGCGAGGACCTGCTCACGCGCCCGGTGGTGGCGGTGATCGACACCTGGAGCGAGCTGTCGCCGTGCCATGCGCACCTGCGCGAGCGTGCCGAGTCGGTGAAGAAGGGCGTGCTGATGGCCGGCGGGCTGCCGCTGGAACTGCCGGCGCCGGGCCTGGGCGAGGTGATCGTCAAGCCCACGACGATGCTCTACCGCAACCTGCTCGCGCTCGAGGTCGAGGAGCTGCTGCGCTCGCACCCGGTGGACGGCGCGGTGATCCTGGCCGGCTGCGACAAGACCACGCCCGGCACGCTGATGGGCGCGATCAGCATGAACCTGCCGGTGCTGTTCTTCGCCGCCGGCCCGATGCTGTCCGATCGCCTGGTGCGCGACGGCCGCACCATGCTCGTCGGCGCCGGTACGCACACCCGCATGTTCTGGGACGACCACCAGGCCGGCCGCATCGGCGCCGACGAATGGGTGGCGCTGGAAGCCACGATGACGCGCTCGCCCGGCACCTGCAACACGATGGGCACCGCCAGCACGATGACCTCGCTGGTCGAGGCGCTGGGGCTGGCGCTGCCCGGCAGCACTGCGATCCCGGCGATGGACGCGGCGCACGTGCGCATGGCCACCACCTGCGGCGAACGCATCGTCGGCATGATCGGCGAGGACCTCACGCCGTCGAAGCTGCTGACGCGCGGCGCCTTCCTCAATGCCGGCGCGGTGCTGATGGCGCTGGGCGGCTCCACCAACGCGGTGATCCACCTGACGGCGATGGCCGGCCGCGCCGGCGTGACGCTGACGCTCGACGACTTCGACGCACTCGGGCGCCGGGTGCCGGTGCTGGCCAACATCTTCCCCACCGGCGACCGGCTGATGGAGGACTTCCACTACGCCGGCGGCCTGCCCGCACTGATGTCGCGGCTGGCCGGCGCCGGGCTGCTCTCGCTCGAGGAGCGCGGCGTCGACGGCCGCACGCTGGGCGAACGGCTGCACGACGCCGTGGTGCGCGACCCCGAGGTCATCCGCCCGCTCGACCGGCCGCTCTCCACCGAGGGCCTGGTGGTGCTGCGCGGCAACCTGGCGCCCGACGGCGCGGTGATGAAGGCCTCGGCCGCCGAGCCGCGGTTCCGCCGCCACCGCGGCCGCGCGCTGGTGTACGACTCGCCGCTGGCGATGCGCACCGCGATGGCCGACCCTGACCTCGACTGCGACGAGGACACCGTGCTCGTGCTGCGCCACGCCGGCCCGATCGGCGCGCCGGGCATGCCCGAGTGGGGCGGCCTGCCGCTGCCGCAGAAGCTGCTGCAGCGCGGCGTGCGCGACATGGTGCGCATCTCCGACGCGCGCATGAGCGGCACGCACTATGGCGCCTGCGTGCTGCACGTGGCGCCCGAGGCCGCGATCGGCGGGCCGCTGGCGCTGGTGCGGAGCGGCGACGAGATCGAGCTCGACGTCGCCGCGCGCCGCCTGCACCTGTGCGTGGGCGACGACGAGCTCGCGCGGCGCCGCGCCGAGTGGCAGCCGCCGGCACCGCGCTACGAGCGCGGCTACACAAAGCTGTACCAGGCCCACGTGACGCAGGCCCCCGAGGGCTGCGACTTCGATTTCCTGCAGGGCCGGGCGCCGACGCCCGAGCCCGACATCTTTTGACCGCAACAACCACGACGGAGACCAGCCCATGAGCCGTGCACGCAACGCCGAACTCCATCGGCGCCCCCTCGCCGCCACCGCGCTGGCACAGGCCCTGGCCTGCGCCGGCCTCGCCGCGCTGGCGCTCGCGCCGGCGCAGGCGCAGACCACCGCGCCGGCCGCCGGCGCGCAGAAGCCCGACGACAAGGTCCAGGAGGTCGTGGTCACCGCCACGCGGCGCGCCGAGCCGCTGCAGAAGGTGCCGGTGGCCGTGTCGGTGCTCGACGGCCTGGGTCTCGAACAGGCGAACCTGAACACGCTGCAGTCGATCACGACCCAGGTGCCCAGCGTCAACTTCCGCACCAACGCGTCGAACAAGGACCGCTCGCTGTTCATCCGCGGCGTCGGCACGATCTCCACCTCGCCCGGCGTCGAGCCGACCGTCTCGACCATCGTCGACGGCGTGGTCATGGCCCGCCCCGGCCAGGCTACGCTCGACCTGCTGGACGTCGAGCGCATCGAGGTGCTGCGGGGCCCGCAGGGCACCCTTTTCGGCCGCAACGCGTCGGCGGGCGTGATCAACGTCGTCTCGAAGTCGCCCAGCAAGGCGCGTGAGGGCTACATCGACCTCGGCTACTTCAGCGGCGGCAACGAGCGGCGCATCCGCGGCGGCGTGTCGGGCGAGTTCGCGCCCGGCGTGGCGCGTGGCTCGGTCACCGCGCTGGCCGGCAAGTTCGACGGCAACGTCACCAACATCGCCAACGGCGAGAAGGTCAACGGCTACGACAAGCAGGGCGCGCGCGCCAAGGTCGAGCTGACGCCGAACCGCGACCTGAAGGTCACGCTGTCGGCCGACTACCTGAAGTCCGAGGACACCGTGCCGCTGGGCGTGGTGACACGCACGAGCCTGATCGCCTTCCCCAGCGGCGTGGTCAGCACCTTTCCCGCGTTCGCCACGGCGCTGGCACCGGCGAAGATCGCCGACGACAGCCGCGAGATCAACAGCGACATCCGCACCCGCGTGGAAGACACCAACGCCGGCGTCTCGGCGATGCTCGACTGGAACCTGGGCGGCGGCCACACGCTGACGTCGATCACCGCGCAGCGCACCTGGAAGAACCGCCAGATCCAGGACGGCGACCGGCTGTCGGCACCGCCCTCCACCGCGTTCCCGAGCTCCAACGACGACGGCCGCGTCGACTTCAAGCAGACCACGCAGGAGCTGCGCATCGCCTCGCCCGGCGGGCAGACCTTCGACTACGTGGCCGGCTTCTTCTACCTGAAGGGCGACAACGACGAGGTCTACCGCCGCGACGTCAAGCGCATCATCAGCGGCGCCACGCAGGCCGACTTCGGCGTGGCCGACTACGGCACGCAGACCACCAGCTGGGCGGTGTTCGGCGAAGGCACCTGGCGCTTCTCGCCGGGCCTGCGCGGCGTCGTCGGCCTGCGGTACACGAAGGACGAGCTCGAGTTCCGCCACCTGCGTACGTCCACGCAGGCCGCGGCCTTCCCCGGCGTGAGCCCGGGCCAGGCCAACGCCACCGGCACCACGTCCACCCACGGCACCTCCGGCCGCATCGGCCCGCAGTTCGACCTCGCCCCCGGCATCAGCGGCTACGCCACCTACTCGCGCGGATACAAGGGCCCGGCCTTCAACGTGTTCTTCAACATGCTGGAGCGCGACCGCATCGCCATCGCACCCGAGACCTCGGATTCGTACGAAGTCGGCCTGAAGACGACGCTGCTGGACAACAAGCTGCGGCTCAACGTCGCGATCTTCGACACGCGCTACAAGAACTACCAGGCCAACTTCTTCGACACCGTGGCGGGCACGGTGGTCACCCGCCTCATCAACGCGGGCGAGGTCGGCACCAAGGGCATCGAGATGGACTTCACCGCCAAGCCGACCACGGCGCTGACGGTGTCGGGCTCGGTGGCCAACATCAAGGCGCGCATCCGCAACTTCAACTGCCCGCCGGGCGCCGCGACGAGCTGCCAGGTCAACGGCCTGCCGCTGCCGTTCGCGCCCGACTGGAAGGCCGCCGTGCAGGCCACGTACCGCTGGACGCTCGCCGGCGGCATGGGCCTGGAGCTGGGCACCGACTACGCGTGGCAGAGCAAGACGCAGTACGACATCGGCCAGTTCCCCGACACCGTGCAGCCCGAGTACGGCATCTGGAACGCCAGCGTCGCGTTGTCGAGCAGCAGCGGCTGGCGCGCCGCCTTCCTCGTGAAGAACATCACCGACAAGTCGTACGCATCGTTCCTGGGCCGTGGCGGCACGTTCCTGAGCCGCGCCGTGCCGCGCGACGACACGCGCTACTACGGCGTGAACCTGCGCTACGACTTCTAAGTGAAGCCCCCGAGCTCCCTAGCGGTCGCTGCCCCCAGGCCCAGTCATGGGCCCTTTCATGGCCCAGGGGGCGCCCGTCAACGGGCCGGCAGAGCCGGACCGGTGACGGTGCTCGGTCCTTGGCATTCGTGCGCCATGCGCGGGAACGCCACCGAGGCGCGCGACGTGATGCTGGAGGACTGACGGTGGCCGCCGTCGAATTGAACCGCGTCACCAAGTCGTACGACGGCCGTGCGACGGTGATCCACGGCATCGACCTCGAGGTGCGCCACGGCGAGTTCGTGGTGTTCGTCGGCCCGTCGGGCTGCGGCAAGAGCACGCTGCTGCGGATGATCGCGGGGCTGGAGCCGATCAGCGGCGGCGAGGTGCGCATCGGCGGGCAGGTCGTCAACGACCGCCCGCCGCGCAGCCGCGACATCGCGATGGTGTTCCAGGACTACGCGCTGTACCCGCACAAGACGCTGTTCGAGAACATGGCCTTCGGTCTGCGGCTGCGCGGCACGCCGCAGCCTGAGATCGACCGCCGCGTCGGCGAAGCCGCGGCGCTGCTGAAGATCGAGCACATGCTGCAGCGCAAGCCGCGCGAGCTTTCGGGCGGGCAGCGGCAGCGAGTGGCGATCGGCCGCGCCATCGTGCGGCAGCCACAGGTGTTCCTGTTCGACGAGCCGCTCTCGAACCTCGACGCGCAGCTGCGCAACGAGATGCGCACCGAGATCAAGCGGCTGCACCAGAGGCTGGGCGCCACCATCGTCTACGTCACCCACGACCAGACCGAGGCGATGACGCTGGCCGACCGCATCTGCGTGCTGCAGGCCGGCCACAAGATGCAGTACGACACGCCCGAAGCCATCTACAACCGGCCTGCGGCGCTGTTCGTGGCCGGCTTCACCGGCGCGCCGCCGATGAACCTCGTGCCCTGCACCGTGGCCGAGGGCCGCGCGCGCATCGGATCGCTCTCGGTGATCCTGCCGCAGCGCCTGGCCCCGCTGGACGGCGAGCGCATGCTCGGCGTGCGGCCGGAGAACATGGCGCTCGAGCGCCGCGGCCGGCTCGACCAGCCGTGGCCGGCGACGCTGTCGCTGGTGGAGCCGCTCGGCGCCGAGACGCTGATCACCGTGCGTGCCGGAGACGCCGACTGGATCGCGCGCGTCGGCGCCGCGTTCCCTCAGAAGCCGGGCAGCGAGCTGACGCTGCACGTGGACCCGGAGCAGCTGCACCTGTTCGACCGCGCCAGCGGTCAGGCCCTGGGCCTGTGACGACGAGGAGACACCCGATGAGATACGCCCGCACGCTCACGTTCATCACCGCGCTGCTGGTGGCCGGCAGCGCTGCCGCGCAGACCACCTTGCGCGTGTTCTCCGGCGGCACGAACCAGCGGCCGGACCTGATGCGCAAGCTGTTCGACAAGTACGAGGCCGCGAACCCCGGCGTCAAGGTGCAGATCGAGACCGGCGGCGCCACCTCGGAACTGCAGCGGCAGTACCTGACGACCGTGCTGAACGCGCGCGATCCGTCGATCGACATCTTCCTGATCGACATCGTGAACCCTGCGCAGTACTACGCCGCCGGCTGGCTGGAACCACTGGACGCCTACATCGGCGCGCCCGCTGCAGCGCTGAAGCCGCACCTGGCGGTGTACCAGCAGTCCAATGTCGTGAAGGGCAAGCTCGCGGCGATGCCGGGCTTCGCCGACGCGATGTTCATGTACTACCGGCGCGACCTGCTGGAGAAGCACAAGATCGCCGAGCCCAAGACCTGGGACGAACTGGCCGCCGCCGCCACGAAGGTGCAGAAGGCCGAGGGCGACGCCAACCTGCAGGGGCTGTCGATCCAGGGAGCGCCCATCGAAGGCGCGGTGTGCACCTTCCTGCTGCCGTACTGGAGCCAGGGCAAGGAATTCAACGATGCCAACGGCCGCCTGACGCTGGACAAGGCCGCCGCCAGCAAGGGCCTGCAGCAGTGGCTCACGCTCGTCGACCAGGGCGTGATCAAGAAGAACGTGGCCGAGGTGAAGACGCCCGACACGGTCAACGAGTTCAAGGCCGGGCAGGCGGTGTTCGCGATCAACTGGAGCTGGGCCTGGGACCGCTTCAAGGACGACGCCGACAGCAAGGTCAAGGGCAAGGTCGGCGTGATGCCGCTGCCGGCGATGGCCGGCGGCAAGAGCGCCACCTGCATCGGCGGCTGGCAATGGGCGGTGAGCGCCTTCAGCAAGCACAAGCCCGAGGCCGCGAAGCTCGTGAAGATGCTCACCAGCCCCGAGAGCGGCCGCTTCCTCGCCGCCGAAGGCGCGCTGATGCCCACCGCGCCCGACCTCTACACCGACCCCGAGGTCGTCAAGCAGGTGCCGTGGTTCAAGGACGCAGCGCAGGTCGTCGTGTTCGGCCGCAGCCGGCCGATGAGCGAGCGCTACGGCGAGGTGAGCGACGTGATCCGCACCACCACCAGCGCCGTGCTGGCGCGCACCAAGAAGCCAGAGGACGGCGTGGCGGAGATCGAGTCGCGCCTGACGCGGGTCATGCGCTGACACCCCTGCCGTGAACGGCTGGCTCGACCGCATCCGCGACCCCAGCGAGAAGACGCTGGCGTGGGTGCTGCTCGCGCCGGCCTTCCTGCTGCTCGGGCTGATCGTCGCCTACCCGATCGGCAAGCTGGTCTGGAACAGCTTCCACGACCTGCGCCTGTCCGGCGGCGGCGAGGCGAAGTTCACCGGGCTGCTGAACTACAGCGACGTGCTGCAGGACGGCGACTTCTGGAACGCCGCACTGAACACCTTCCTGATCACGGTGATCACGGTGCCGGGCGGGCTGGTGGTTGGCCTGGGCCTTGCGATGCTGGCCAACCTGCCGTTCCGCCGCCGCTGGCCGGTGCGGCTGGCGCTGCTGCTGCCGTGGGCGCTGCCGCTGTCGTTCGTCGGGCTGATCTTCGCTTGGTTCTTCCACACCGAGTACGGCGTGGTCAACGACGTGCTGCGCCGCCTGGGCGCGCGCGAGCCGACGATGTGGCTGCTGACGCCGGGCTACGCGTTCGCGGCGATCTGCGCCAGCATCATCTGGAAGAGCTCGTCGTTCATCGCGATGATCCTGCTGGCCGGGCTGCAGATGATCCCGCGCTCGCTGTACGAGGCCGCCGAGGTCGACGGCGCGTCGAAGTGGCAGCAGTTCCGCGAGGTGACGCTGCCGATGCTGATGCCGTCGATCATCGTCGCGCTGATCTTCCGCACCATCACCGCGCTGCAGACCTTCGACATCCCGTACACGATGACCAAGGGCGGCCCGGGCAACGCCACCGAGACGCTGGCGATGCTGATCCACAAGACCACCATTGACTACCTCGACGTGGGCTACGGCTCGACGCTGGCGGTGTGCATGTTCCTGTTGTCGCTCGTCTTCACCGCGCTCTACCTCCGGCGCATCGGAAAGTCGGATTGAGATGACGGCCTCCGCATCACCCGCCACCTCCTGGCTCGAAGGCGGCCGGCTGCGGCTGGTGGCCGGCGCCATCGTCGTCGTCAACGGCTTCTTCCCGGCGCTGTGGATCCTGCTCACGTCGCTGAAGACCGAGACCGAGCTGGTCAGGAAGCCCATCACCTACTGGCCCGACGCACTCACGCTGCAGAACTACGCGCAGGCCTTTCGCGACCAGCCTCTGCTGGCCTACCTGGGCAACAGCCTGATCGTCTCGCTGCTGGCCACGGTCGGCTCGCTGGTCGTCTCGGCGTGCGCCGCCTATGCCATCGCCCGGCTGAACCTGAAGCACCGGCAGCTCATCCTCACCGCCATCGTCGCTTCCAGCATGTTCCCGCTGGTCACGCTGCTGGTTCCGATCTTCGAGACGATGCGCTCGCTGGGGCTGCTGAACCGCTACATCGCGCTGGTGCTGCCCTACATCGTGCTGAACCTGCCGGTGTGCACGCTGGTGCTGGTGAGCTACTTCCAGGGCATTCCGCGCGACCTCGAGAACGCCGCGATGATCGACGGCTGCACCCGCGTCGGCGCGCTCGTGCGCGTGGTCGTGCCGCTGGCGGCTCCGGGCGTGTTCACCGCGGCCATCCTCGCCTTCGTCAACGCGTGGGACGAGTTCCTGCTGGCGCTGTCGCTCAACGCCAACCCGGCGATGCGCACGCTGCCGGTGGGCATCACGCTGTACCAGGGCGAGTTCAGCTTCCCGTGGCCGATCATCTCCGCGGCGCTGATCGTGGCCATCGTGCCGATCGCGGTGCTGATCGCCGTGTTCCAGGAACGTGTCGTCGGTGGGTTGACCCAGGGCGGCCTGAAAGGTTGAAACGCATGATCCGTTACGCGATCGTCGGCTGCGGCAGCATGGGCCGCGAGCACATCGAGAACCTCCACGCCCTCTGGGGTGCATCGGGCAATGGCCGCATCGTCGCGGTGGCCGACACCGATGCCGGCAGCCGGGCGCAGGCCGCCGCGATGCTCGAGCCCGGCACGCCGGTGCTGGCCGACCACCGCGAGCTGCTCGACCGCGGCGGCTTCGACGCGGTGGTGATCGCCACGCCCAACCACACCCACGCCGCGGTGCTGGCCGACGTGCTGACCACCGACGCGCACGTGCTGGTCGAGAAGCCGCTGGTCACGCGCGTCGAGGATGGCCTGGCGCTGCTGAAGCAGGCGCAAAGCCGCAAGGGCATCGTGTGGGTGGCGCTGGAGTACCGCTACATGCCGCCGGTGGCCGAGCTGATCCGCATGACGCATGGCGGCGCGGTGGGGCGCGTGCACCAGGTGGCGATCCGCGAACACCGCGAGCCGTTCTACCAGAAGGTCGGCCACTGGAACCGCTTCAGCGCCAACACCGGGGGCACGCTGGTGGAGAAGTGCTGCCACTACTTCAACCTGATGGAGCACATCCTCGGCGAGCCGGCCGTGCGCGTCTTCGCCAGCGGCGGGCAGCGCGTGAACCACCTCGACGAGGTCTACGACGGCCGCCGCAGCGACATCCTCGACAGCGCCTACGCGGTGATCGAGCATGCCAGCGGCGCGCGCGCGATGCTCGACCTGTGCATGTTCGCGGAAGGCTCGATCGACAAGGAGCACATCGTCGTGGTCGGCGACGAAGGCAAGCTCGAGTCGCTGCTGCCGGCCTGCACGCTGCGCTACGGCCGCCGCGAGGACTGGGGCCGCCGCGACGGCTGGAACGACACCTCGGGCACGGGCCGCGGCGTCGACGTGCGCCGCATCTGGGACCGCACCATCCGCTACCAGGGCGCGCACTTCGGCGCGTCGTACATCGAGCACGCGAAGTTCGCCCAGGCCATCTCCGCCGGCTCGCCGTCGGAGATCACGCTGGCCGAAGGACTGCGCGCGGTGGCGGTGGGAGTGGCGGCGCATCGCAGCATCGAGACGGGGATGCCCGTCGCGCTGGCCGACGTGCTGCCGGCACTGACTTGACGCGAGTGCGATGAACGCGATCACCCTGTACCCCTCGCTGCGCGACCGGGTCGTCTTCATCTCCGGCGGCAGCTCGGGCATCGGCGCGGAACTCGTGCGCGCCTTCGCGGCGCAGGGCGCCCGCGTGGCCTTCTGCGGCACGAAGCCCGATGGTGGCGCGGCGCTCGCCGACGAACTCGCCGCCGCGGGGCACCCGCGCCCGTGGTACGGCGCCTGCGACGTGCGCGACGTGGCGGCCTACCAGGCGCTGCTGGCGCGCGTGGCGGCCGAGGTGGGCGCGATCCGCGTGCTGGTCAACAACGCCGGCCGCGACGACCGGCATGCGATGGAGGACGTGACCTCAGAGTACTGGGACGACCGCCTGGCGCTGAACCTCAAGCACTACTTCTTCGCGATCCAGTCCGTGGCACCCGGCATGGCTGCCGCGGGCGGCGGCAGCATCGTCAACATGGGATCGGTGAGCTGGATGCGCGGCCGGCCCAACCTCGTGGGCTACACCACCGCGAAGGCCGGCATCCTCGGCCTCACGCGCACGCTGGCGCGCGAGCTGGGGCCACGCGGCATCCGAGTCAACGCGATCGTGCCGGGCGCCATCGTCACCGAGCGGCAGACCACGCTGCACCGCGACCCGGCCGCCGACCAGGCCTTCCTCGACGCGCAGTGCCTGAAGATCCGGCTCGACCCGGGCCACGTCGCGCGGCCCACGCTGTTCATGGCCGCCGACGACTCCGACGGCATGACCGGCCAGCACATCCTGGTCGACGCCGGCATCGCGCAGCAGTCCGTGATCGCTTGACGGCCGCGCGCACCGTTCAGGCCGCGACCGGTACGGGCATTCTGACGGCGCGGTTGTGGGCGCGGCCGGTGTCGGGCCGCAGCAGCGGCTCGGCGGTGTACTGGCACACGAGGGCGCGGCGCGGGCGGTCGGTGGTGTTGGCGCCGGTGCGGTGCAGCGTGACGCTGGAGAACGCGACGATGCTGCCGGCCGGCGCCTCGACCAGCTCGCCGGGCTCGTCGCCGTGGTAGCCGACGAGGTTGGCGCCCGCCGTGTCCCAGGCGTGGGGCGTCACGCTGCGGTCGGCCTCGATGTCGCGCGGGATGATGTAGACGGTGCCGTTGTGGCGCGTGGCGTCGTCGAGCGCGCACCACAGCGTCAGGTACGGCCGGTGCGCGAACTTGATGTAGCCGGAATCCTGGTGCCACGCGAAACTGTCGCCATGCTGCGGCGCCTTCACCACCATCTGCTCGTTGAACAGGTAGGGCTGCGCGCCCAGCAGCTCGTGCGCGATCGTGCCCATCAGCTCGCCCTTGACGAAGGCCTCCAGGCCGGGGAAGTGCTCGCAGCGGTTGGAGAAGAAGAGTCGGTTGCCGGCCTTGGTGATGGCCGTGTACGACTCGCCTTCGCGCAGGAACGACGGCGGGTACGGCTCGTCGCGCGCGGCCGCGGCCACCAGGGCGTCGGCCGCCTCGCGGGCGGCGGCGAGCTGTTCGGCCGACATCACGTGCGGCATGACGCAGTAGCCGCGGGTCTTGAAGCTGTGGATCTGCTCGGTGCTCAGCATGGTGGCGGTGTCTCCGGAAGGGTGCGAGCCTGTACGGTAGTCGCGGGTGCCGCGCACCGCTGCGCCTCGGCCGCCGAACTCTGCGCATTTGCGGCTGCACCGGAGGGCCCGTGGCCCGCGTCGCGCTGAACCTGATCCCCGATGCGCTGCAGGGCCTGTGCTGGCTCAGCGCCGCGGCGCGGCCGCGCCACCCCCGGCGGCGCAGCCCGCACTCGCACGCCGAGATCGAGGCCAACCTCGTCGAGGCCGGCAGCTGCCGCTACCTGATCGACGGCCGCGTGCAGCTGCTGCACCGCGGCGACCTGTTCTGGCTGTTCCCCGACCAGCCGCACATGATCATCGACGCCAGCGCCGACATGTCGCTGTGGGTGCTGATCGCACGGCCGGCCTTCGCATCGCAGCGCGGCCTGCCGCTGCCGGCCTCGGCCGCCGAGCGCCCGCCGTACGCCCGCCCGCACCGGCTGCGCGAGGCCGACCGGCTGCACCTGAGCGGCGTGGCCGCGGCGCTGGCTGCCTGCGAGGACGACCCCGCGCACCACGCCGACGGCCTCGCGTGGTGGCTGGCCGAGGCAGCGCGGCTCACCGAGCAGCAGGAAGGCCGCGTCGGCAAGCCGCTGCATCCGGCGGTGATCAAGGCGCTGTCGCTGCTGGAGGCCGATCCGTCGCTGCCGCTGCCGGCGCTGGCCGATGCGGTGCACGTCAGCGCCAGCCGGCTGAGCCACTTGTTCGTCGAGCAGTTGGAAAGCACGGTCTCCGCGCACCGCAACCAGATCCGGCTGCGCCGCTTCCAGGACCGCCTGGCCACCGAGGGCGTGCGCAACCTCACCCAGGCGGCGTTCGACGCCGGCTTCGGCAGCTATGCGCAGTTCGCGCGCGTGCTGCGCGCCTCGACGGGGCTGAACCCGCGCACGATGCTCGGGCCCGCTGCCGCAGCGCAGCCGCAAATGCGCAGTGGCCAGCCGAGGGCGCCGAGCGCTGCCGCGCGGCGCCGTTGAGCATCGCGACCATGCCAGCCCCTGCCCCGACCCGGGCCCGCCCGCCGCTGCTGTTCGGTATCACCGCCAACGGCATCCTGCACACCGACGCCGACGCCTTCGATCTCGACACGAAGCTCGCGATGGTGAAGGCGGCCGGCGTGTTCGACTACGTCGAGCGCTCGCCGCCGCCGCACGAGCTCGATGCGCACGTGCGCGCCTGCCGCCGCCACGGCGTGCCGATCCGCGCCGGCGGCTTCTACTACCTGCTCGGCCGCGACGAGCCGCTGCTCGAGTGGCACCTGCGCATCGCGCACGAGCTGGGCGCCACCGTGCACAACGTGCAGCTGATGACGCACCGGCGCGACGGCACGCCCGTCACCGACGACGAGGTCGCCGAAGCCTACCTGCGCGCCTTCGACATCGGCGTGCGCCTGGGCGTGACGCCGTGCTTCGAGATCCACGTCAACATGTGGTCCGAGCACTACGGCCGCGTCGAGCGCGTCGCCGAACTCGTGCGGCAACGCGGCGTGCCGTTCGCGATCACGCTCGACGCCTCGCACGTGGTGTTCAAGATCGACAACCCGCGCGAGCAGGCGGTGCAGGGGCTCATCGACGACGTGGCCACCGGCCGCGTGGTGCTCGACCCGTACGACCCGCGCAGCGTCACCGCACGCTGGATCGCCGGCGGCCTGGTGACGCACGCCCACGCGCGGCCCGCGGTGCCGGGCAACCCGGTGAACGTCTGGGCGCGCCACCCGGACGGCTCACCCGGCCGCGGCATCCAGTACCCCTTCCGCCGCCCGCCGCCGGGCAGCTGGCACAGCGAATGGCACGAGGACCTGCTGCTGCCCTGGAAGCACGTGATGCGCGAGCTGATGCGCCACCACGCGCGCGACCCGGCCAGCCGCCTGCGCCACATCAGCACCGAGATCATCCCGTTCCCCGACTACGGCGGCGGCGCGCGCTACTCGCTGTTCGACGACAGCGTGGCCCTGGCGCAGTGGCTGCGCGCCACCTGGGACGCGGTCTGGGACGAAGCCTGCATGGAGCACCAGAGCACCGATGGACACCCCCGTTGAGTCCCGGCCGCCGCACGACGCGGCCGCCATCCCGGCACGCGACCTCGACCCGGCCGCACTGCAGGCGCTGCGCGCGATCGTCGGCGAGGCCCATGTGCTCGACGCCGTGGCCGAGCGCTACGCCTACGCCCGCGACCGACTGCCGTGGGCGCTGTACCAGCTGCGCGCCGGGCGATTGCCGGCCACGCTGCCCGCGGCCGTCGTCGCGCCGGCCTCGCGCGACGAGCTGGTGCGCGTGGTGCGGCTCGCCAACCGGCTCGGCCTGCGGCTGATCCCCTTCGGCGCCGGCTCGGGCGTGCTCGGCGGCACGCTGCCGCTGGGCCACGAGGTCATCGTCGACCTGAAGCGGATCAACCAGCTCCTGGAGCTGAACGAGATCGACGGCACCGTGCGCGTACAGGCCGGCATGAACGGCGCGCAGTTCGAGGACGCGCTGCACGCGCGCGGCTGGTCGGCCAACCACCTGCCGCAGTCGATCCGCATGTCGACCGTTGGCGGCTGGGCGGCCTGCCGCGGCGCCGGGCAGGCCTCGTCGCGGCACGGCAAGATCGAGGACATCGTGATCGGCCTGGAAGCGGTGCTGCCGGACGGCCGGCTGCTCACGGTGCGGCCGGTGGCACGGCGCTCGGTAGGCCCGAGCATCAAGGATCTGCTCGTCGGCAGCGAAGGCGTGTACGGCTTCATCACCGAGCTGACGCTGCGCATCACGCGGCGGCCGGCGCACGTGCAAGGCCGTGTCTATGCGTTCCCCACGCTCGCCGCGGGCCTGGACGCGATGCGCGGCATCGTGCAGGCCGAGGGCCGGCCGAACGTGATGCGGCTGTACGACGAGGTGGAGTCGGCGTCGCGCGCCCAGGGCGAGCACGGCATCGACGGCCACGCGCCCGGCGAAGTGCTGGCGATCCTCGAGTTCGCGGGCCCGCGCGTGCTGGCCGAGGCCGAGGCCGCGCTGGCGCACGACGTCTGCGCCGCGCAGGGCGGCCGCCGCGTCGGCGACGGTCCCTACCGCCACTGGCAGCAGACGCGCTACGACTCCTACTCGATCCAGTGGCAGACGCGCGGCTGGTACATGGACACGGTGGAGATCACCGGCCCGTGGAGCGCGCTGCCGCGCATGCATGCGCGCATGCGGGAGGCCGTGCACGCGCTGCGCGCCGACATCCACTTCGGCGCACACTGGTCGCACATCTACCCCGAGGGCGCCTGCCAGTACATGACGATGCGGTTGCCGCCGATGGACGAAGCCCAGGCGCTGGCGCTGCACCGCCGGGTGTGGGACACGCTGCAGCGCCTGTGCCTGGAGCTCGGCGGCTCGATCGCCCACCACCACGGCGTGGGCGTGTTCCGCAACGAATGGCTGCGCGAGGAACTGGGCACGGGGCTGGATCTGCTGCAGATCCTGAAGGACGGGCTGGACCCTCAGAACCTGATCAACCCCGGCAAGGTGGGCCTGCGCGGCGCGCCCGGTGCGATCGAGATCCGCGGCGGCATGCCCGCCGCGCAGGGAGACGCACGATGAGCGCGCATGCGACGAGCCCAACATCGACGCCCACGCCCCTCGACTCCCGCACCGTGCTGCGCGAGTGCGCGTTCTGCCCCAACACCTGCCGCCCCGCGTGGCCGGCCGATGCCGCGCCGCAGCTCGAATCGCAGACGCCCTCGGCGCTGGCGCTGATCGCGCTGGCGGTGCTCGATGGCCGGCTCGACCCCGCGCGCAGCGGCGCCCTCGCCGCGCTGCAACGGCGCGACGCCGTGCGCGCCAGCCAGGCCCGCTGCACCTTCGGCCACGACGTCGACGCGGCGCTCGATGCGGCGCTCGCCACGTCCGCGGAGACCCGTAGATGACCAGCGCTCCGCGCCTGATGGGCATCGACCTCGGAGCCGGCAGCCTGAAGACGATGATCGTCGCCGCCGACGGCGCGGTGCTGGGCTCGGCCTCGGCCGACATCCCCACGCACTCGCCCCACCCCGGCTGGAGCGAGCAGGACCCACAGGACTGGTGGCGCGCGCTGTGCGCCACCGTGCCGCGTGCGCTGCAGGCCGCCGGCTGCGCAGCAGAAGAGATCGCCGCGGTGTCCTTCAGCGCCGGCGCGCACACGCCGGTGCTCGAAGACCGCGACGGGCGCCTGCTGCGCCCGGCGATCCTGTGGAACGACCAGCGCAGCGGCGCCGAGGCGGCCGAGCTGCAGGCCAGTGACGGCGAGCGCATCCTGGCCACCACGCTGAACCGCCCCACCCCGACGTGGACGCTGCCGCAGCTGCTCTGGCTGGCGCGCCACGAGCCGGGCATCGTCGAACGCACGCACCGCCTCTACGTGGCCAAGGACTGGCTGCGCACGCGGCTCACCGGCGGCTGGGAGACCGACCGCACCGAGGCCGTGGGCACCCTGATGTACGACGTGCCGGCCGACCGCTGGTCGCACGAGTTGTGCACCCGCATCGGCTGGAACCCGGCCACGCTGCCACCGATCGTCGGCACCGCGCAAGTGGTGGGTGAAGTCACCTCGAGCGCCGCGGCCGCCAGCGGGCTGCGCGCCGGCACGCCGGTGGTGTGCGGCACCTCGGACACCTCGATCGAGACCTTCGGCGTCGGCTCGGTGGCGCCGGGCGATGGCACCATCAAGCTCGCCACCGCCGCCACCGTGAGCATCGTCGGCGAAGCGCCGCGCGTGCACCCGACGCTGATCAACTACCCGCTGGTGGTGCCCGGGCTCTGGTACACGATCACCGGCACCAACAGCTGCGCGTCGGCGCACCGCTGGCTGCGCGACCGCTTCTTCGCGCACGACGAGCGCGACGGCCGCAGCGCCTTCGACGTGATGGACCGCCTCGCCGCCGAGGTGCCGGCGGGCTCGCAGGGCCTGCTGTTCCACCCCTACCTGCGCGGCGAGCGCGCGCCGCACTGGGACCCGCTGCTGCGCGCCGACTTCATCGGCATGACCTTCGCGCACGACCGCGGCCACTTCGTGCGCGCGCTGTACGAGGGCATCGCGTACTCGCTGCGCGACATCCTCGAGCAGTTCCGCGCGCAGGGACTCGGCATGTCGTCGGCGCGGCTGGCCGGCGGTGGCGCGCGCAGCGCCTGCTGGCGGCAGATCGTGGCCGACGTGCTCGGCGTCGAGGTGCTGCTGCCGGCGGTGACCGATGCATCGTTCGGCGCGGCGCTGGTGGCCGGCGTCGGCGCCGGCGTGTTCGCGAGCGAGCGCTCCGCGGCCGCAGCCTGCACGCGCATCGTCGGCCGCGCCGAACCCGACGCGGCCCGGCACGCCTACTATGGCGAGCTGTTCGAGCTGTACCGCCGCTCGCAGGCGGCGCTGGTGTCCACGCACCACGCGCTGTCGCGGCTGCGCGAGGCCCCTCCTTCCGCTGCGGAGCCCGCACGATGATCCGCACGATCGGCTTCCCCGGCCGCTACCTGCAAGGCCCCGGCGCGCTTGCGCTGCTGCCCGGGCTGCTCGACGAACTCGGCGCGCGCCGGCCGGTGCTGCTGGCCGACGGCGTGGTCCGTGCCGCGCTGGGCGAGGCGGTGGACGCGCACTTCGCGGCTGCCGGCACCCGGCCCGCCTGGCTCGACTTCCCCGGCGAGTGCTCGGCCGCGGCGATCGCCGCGCTCGCCGACGCGGCACCGCAGTGCGATGCGGTCGCGGCCCTGGGCGGCGGCAAGACCATCGACACCGCCAAGGGCCTGGCGAAGCGGGCCGGCGCCCGACTCGTGATCGCGCCCACCATCGCCTCCAACGACTCGCCCACCAGCCGCCTGATCGTGCTGTACGACGACGCGCACCGCGTCGCCGGCGTCGAGCTGATGGTGCGCAACCCCGACGTGGTGCTGGTCGACACCGAAGTCATCGCGCGGGCCCCGGTGCGCTTCTTCGCCGCGGGCATCGGCGATGCGCTGAGCAAGACCTACGAGTCGCGCCAGTGCTGGCTGGCCGGCGGGCGCAACTTCTACGGCACGCCGTCGCTTTCCACCGCGAGGATGATGGCCGACCGCTGCCACGCCACGATCGCCGAGCATGGCGAGGCAGCGCTGCGCCGCGTGGAGCAGGCACGCGCCCCCGACGACGCGGTGGAAGCGGTGGTGGAGGCCACGGTGCTGCTCTCGGGCATCGGCTTCGAGAGCGGCGGGCTGTCGCTGGCGCATGCGCTGGTGCGCGGCTTCTCGGCGCACCCGGTGCTCGGCGGCTACCTGCACGGCGAGCTGGTGTCCTTCGGCACGCTGGTGCAACTGGTGGCCGAAGGCCGCAGCGACGAGGAACTCGCTGCGCACGCGGCCTTCGCGCGGCGGCTGCGCCTGCCGATCGCCTTCGGTGACTTCGGGCTCGGCATGCCACCCGCCCATGAGCTCGACGAGATGGCCCGCATCACCTGCACGGCGCCGTACATCGGCCACCTGCAGCGGCCGGTGGATGCAGCCGCGGTGGCCGCGGCCTTGCGCCATGCGCACCGCATCGGGAGTGCCGCGTGAACCGCCGCCCGCTGCTGGCCGCGGGCGCTGCGGCGCTGCTCGGCGCGGCCCTGCGCCCAGCCCATGCCCAGACGCCGCCGGTCGTGCTGCGCGTCTTCGTCGGCGGCAACAACCGTATCGACGTGATCCGCCGCCTGCTCGACCGCTACGAGCAGCAGCGCCCGGGCGTGCGCGTGACGATCGAATCCGGCGGCGCCACGTCCGACCTGCAGCGGCGCTACCTGGCCACCGTGCTCTCGGCGCGCGACCCGAGCCTGGACGTGATGCAGATCGACATCGTGAACCCGGCGCAGTTCGCGAAGGCGCAGTGGATCGAGCCGCTGGAGCCGTTGCTGGGCACGGATGCGGCCACGCTGCTGCAGCCGTACCTGCCGGGGCACGGTCGCGCCAACCTCGTCGACGGCCGCGTGGTCTCGCTGCCGGCGTACGTCGATGCGCAGATGCTGTACTACCGGCGAGACCTGCTCGAGCGGCACGGCGCCGCCGTGCCGCGCACCTGGGACGAACTGGCCGCGGCGGCGCGCAAGGTGCTCGACGCGGAACGCTCGCCCGCGCTGAAGGGCCTGTCGGTGCAGGGCGCGCCGATCGACGGGACCGTGTGCACCTTCCTCACGCCGTACTGGAGCCAGGGCAAGTCGCTGCTCGACGCGCAAGGGCGCCTGGCGATCGACAAGCCTGCCGCCGAGCGAGGCATGGCGATGTGGCTGCGGCTGATGGAGCAAGGCGTGCTCCAGCGCAACACCGGCGAGGTGAAGACGCAGGACACGACCAACGACTTCCGCGCCGGCAACACGATCTTCGCGGTGAGCTGGGGCCTGGCGTGGAGCCGCTACCAGGAGGCTGACTCGCCGGTGCGGAACAAGGTCGCCATCGCCCCGTTGCCGGCGATGCCCGGCGGGCAGCCCGCCACCTGCGCCGGCGGCTGGCAGTGGGCCGTCTCCGCGCACTCGCGCCACAAGCGCGCGGCGGCCGACCTCGTGCGCTGGCTGGCCGGCACCGAGGCTGCCAAGGTGCTGGCCATCGAGGCCTCGATGCTGCCCGCGTGGCCCGCGCTCTACGAAGACCCCGACGTGCTGCGCGCGATGCCCTGGGTGGCCGCGGCGCTGCCCGTGCTGCAATCGGCGCAGGCGCGGCCGGTGTCGGCGCGCTACGGCGAGATCTCCGACATCGTGCGCACCACCACGTCGGCGATGCTCAGCCGTTCGCAACCGGTGGCGATGGGGGTGGGGAACATCGAGTCGAGGCTGCGGCGGGTGTTGCGGCATCCCTGACACGGCTCGTTGCTGTGTGCGCTTTATGCTTGCGGGCGCAGGGAGGCGATGTCCGAGTCCGGCGCGTTGCGGTCGTTCATGGTGGGCAGTTCGTGGAGGCCGTGCAGCAAGGCCGAGGGTGGGCCCTCGCGGCGGCGAATATCGAGACGCCCGAGAAGCGCAGCTTCTTCGACCGCGCGCCGCAGGCGCGCTTCGTGATCTGACTCACCGCGATTGTTCGAGCACAGCGAACGCAGTGAGCGGAGCGAGTTCCGCGGTGGGGCGAAGAAGCGAGCATCGCAGGGGACG
>JAEUPB010000029.1 GCA_016789955.1 Rubrivivax sp.
ATGGGATGCCGACATCGTGGTGGGCAGCACCCAGCGCTTCGGCGTGCCCATGGGCGGGGGTGGCCCGCACGCCGCCTTCATGGCCTGCCGCGACGAGTGGAAGCGCAACCTGCCCGGCCGACTGGTGGGCGTGAGCGTGGACGTGCACGGCAAGCCCGCCTACCGGCTGGCGCTGCAGACGCGCGAGCAGCACATCCGCCGCGAGAAGGCCACGTCCAACATCTGCACGGCGCAGGTGCTGCTGGCCGTGATCGCCAGCATGTACGCCGTCTACCACGGGCCTGCGGGCCTGAAGCGCATTGCGCTGCGCGTGGCCAGCTACACCGCCATCCTGGCTGCCGGCCTGCGCGAGCTGGGTCACGAGCCGCGCACCGAGATGGGTGCCTTCGACACGATCACGCTCAAGACCGACGGTCGCACCGGCGAATGGGTCGACAAGGCCCTGGCCGCGGGCATGAACCTGCGCCGCTTCCGCGAGTGGGACGACGCCTACCTGGGGATCTCGCTCGACGAGACCACCACGCGCGACGACATCCTGGCGCTGTGGCGCGTCTTCGCCGCCCCGGGCCAGGCCCTGCCTTCGTTCCAGTCGTTCGAGAAGGGCGTGGACACCCTCATCCCCGAAGGCCTTCGCCGCACCAGCGCCTTCCTCACGCACCCGGTGTTCAACACCCACCACAGCGAGACGGAAATGCTGCGCTACATCCGCAGCCTGGCCGACAAGGACCTGGCGCTGGACCGCAGCATGATCCCGCTGGGCTCGTGCACGATGAAGCTCAACGCCACGAGCGAGATGATCCCCATCACTTGGCCCGAGTTCGCGCACATGCACCCGTACGCGCCGAGCGACCAGGTGGCCGGCTACCGGGCGCTGAACGACCAGCTCTGCGCCTGGCTCAGCGAGGCCACGGGCTACGCCGGCGTGAGCCTGCAGCCCAACGCCGGCAGCCAGGGCGAGTACGCGGGGCTGCTGGCGATCCGCGGCTGGCACGCGTCGCGCGGCGAGGCGCGCCGGCATGTGTGCCTGATCCCCGAGAGCGCGCACGGCACCAACCCGGCCAGCGCACAGATGGCGGGCATGACGGTGGTGGTGGTGAAGTGCGATGCCTCGGGCAACGTCGACCTCGTCGACCTCGAGGCCAAGTGCACGAAGCACCACGACGAGCTGGCCGCGGTGATGATCACCTACCCCTCCACCTACGGCGTGTTCGAGCCGCGCGTGAAGGACCTGTGCGCGATCGTGCATGCGCACGGCGGCCGCGTGTACGTGGACGGCGCCAACCTCAACGCGCTGGTCGGCCTGGCCGCGCCGGGCGAGTTCGGCGGCGACGTGAGCCACCTGAACCTGCACAAGACCTTCTGCATCCCGCACGGCGGCGGCGGTCCGGGCGTGGGCCCGGTGTGCGTGGTGGCGGACCTGGTGCCGTTCCTGCCGGGCCATGCGACGAGTGGACTCGAAGGCGGGGTGGGTGCAGTCAGTGCCGCACCGCTCGGAAACGCCGGCGTGCTGCCGATCTCGTGGATGTACATCCGCATGATGGGCGCCGCGGGCCTGCGCACGGCCACCGAGACGGCCATCCTCGCCGCCAACTACGTCGCCGCGCGGCTGGCGGACCACTACGACATCCACTACAGCGGCGGCATCGCCGGCTTGAAGGGCGGCGGCGTGGCGCACGAGTGCATCCTCGACGTGCGCCCGCTGCAGAAGACCAGCGGCGTCGGCGCCGAAGACGTCGCCAAGCGGCTGATCGACTACGGCTTCCACGCGCCGACGCTGTCGTTCCCGGTGGCCGGCACGCTGATGGTCGAGCCCACCGAGAGCGAGCCGCTGGCGGAACTCGACCGCTTCTGCGACGCGATGATCGCCATCCGCGGCGAGATCGCGCAGGTCGAGCGCGGCGCCTGGCCGCAGGACGACAACCCGCTGAAGCACGCGCCGCACACCGCGGCCTCGCTGCTGAAGGCCGAGTGGCCGCACGCCTACAGCCGCGAGCAGGCGGCCTACCCGGTGCCGGGCCTGAGGCGGCAGAAGTACTGGTCGCCGGTGGGGCGCGTGGACAACGTCTGGGGTGACCGCAACCTGAGCTGCAGCTGCCCGCCGATGAGCGCCTACGAGTAGCGTTGCGGAAGCCCGCCCGGGCCGGTCATCGGCCCGCGACGGGCGCCCCTTCACGCGGGCACGTTGAACACCTGCCGCAGGTAGGCCAGGAAGGTCTGGTCGTCGCACAGCGTCTTGCCCGGGCTGTCGGACAGCTTGGCCACCGGCTGGTCGTTGCAGCGGGTCAGCTTCATCACGATGTTCAGCGGCTCCAGGCCGACGTCGTTGGTGAGCCGGGTGCCGATGCCGAAGCCCAGCTGCGTGCGCTCGCCGAAGTGGCGGTACAGCGCGATGGCCCGCGCGACGTCCAGGCCGTCGGAGAACACAAGCCGCTTGGTGTGCGCGTCGATGCGCAGCTTCGCGTAGTGCGCCAGCGCCTTCTCGCCCCACACCACCGGGTCGCCCGAGTCGTGGCGCAGGCCGTCGAAGAGCTTGGCGAAGTAGAGGTCGAAGTCGGCAAGGAAGGCGTCCATGCCGACCACGTCGGTGAGCGCCGTGCCCAGGTCGCCGCGGTACTCCTGCACCCAGTCCTCGAGTGCGGCCTTCTGGTGGTCGCGCAGCCGCACGCCCAGCGCCTGGTAGGTCTGCAGGTACTCGTGGGCCATGGTGCCGATGGGCACCAGGCCGAGGTCGCGCGCGAGCAGCACGTTCGACGTGCCCTTGAAGAACTCGGGCACCCGGTCGCGCAGCGTCTGCACCACCTCGCGATGCCAGTCGCCGGCGTAGCGGCGCCGCACGCCGAAGTCGAACAGCTCGAAGGGATGGCGCAGCCGCGGCTCGGTGCCGAAGGCCTTCAGCGCCTGCACCTTCGCCTGCAGGCGGCGGCGCCCTTCGGCCAGCGCCGCGGGACGGTCGAACCGGCGGAAATACAGCTCGTTGACGATCGACAGCACGAACAGCTCGAAGAACATCACGTGCACCTGCGGGCCGCTGGCGACGATCTCCAGCGACTCGCCGACGGCGCGGGCGCGGATGAAGTCGCGCTGGAAGCGGAAGATGCGCAGGAAGTGGACGAAGTCCGACTTGATGAAGCGCAGGCCGCCCAGGTAGGCCAGTTCGTCCAGGCGGAAGGTCAGCGAGCACAGGTGGTCCAGCTCACGGTCGACCTCCGGCAGCAGTTCCGCCAGCGGATAGGCGCTGCGGTTGCGGCAGACGAAGCTGTACTCGGCCTGCGTCTGCGGGTGCCGGTGCAGCATGGTCTGCCACATCGTGAACTTGTAGAGATCGGTCTCCAGCAGGCTGTTGATGACGGATTGCATGGGGCGGGTCCTGCTCAGCCTTGTCGCTCGATCGTCACGTGCGTCGCACCCTCGCCGGCCTCGCTGCGCACCACCGCGTAGCCCAGCGCCGGCAGGTCCAGCCCCGCGTACAGCGATTCGCCGGCGCCCAGCAGCACCGGTGCCACGGCCAGGTGCATCGCATCGACGAGCCGCGCCCGCAGCGCCTGCCGCAGCGTGGCCACCCCGCCACCCAGCCGCACGTCGCCGCCGCCGGCCGCCTCGCGGGCGCGCTGGCACGCCTCGTCGATGCCGCCGGTCACGAAGTGGAAGGTGGTGCCGCCGGCCATCGCCAGCGGCGGCCGCGCGTGGTGCGTGAGCACGAACACCGGGCAGTGGTACGGCGGCTCGTCGCCCCACCAGCCGCGCCAGCTGTCGTCGGGCCAGGGCCCGCGCACCGGGCCGAACATGTTCCGCCCGAGGATCCACGCGCCCAGGCCCGCCATGCCGCGCGCAGCGTAGCCGTCGTCGATGCCGGTGGCGCCGCCCTCCTGCCCGAACATGCGGCGCAGCGTGCGCGTGCCGAAGGCCCAGCCGTGCAGCGCCATGCCGCCGCGGCCCATCGGGTCGGCCAGGCTCTGCTCGAGGCCGGCGCCGTAGCCGTCCAGCGACACGGCGAAGGCGTTCACGCGCAGTTTGGTCACTTCGGGGTCTCCTGCCGCAGCGCGGCGAGCTTGTCGGCGTAGCGGCGGGCGCGCTCGGCATCGCCGCGCTCGCGGTAGAGGATCTCGAGCTCCTCGAACACGTAGGCGTCGGGCGTGCCGGCCGCCGCATGGTCGCGCTCCAGCGCGAGTTGCATCTCCAGCGCCTCGTCGCCGCGCCGCATTGCGCGCAGCGTCCACGCGATCATCCAGCGCGCCACCCGCTCGCCGCCCGGATTGCCGGCCGCCTCGCGCAGCACGCGTGACTGGCGGAACTGGGCCAGCGCATCGTCGTGGCGGCCTTGCTGATGCAATGCGTAGCCCAGGTTGTGACGGATCGACGCCTCCCAGCGCCGCGCCGCCGGCTGGTTGCTCGCCACGGAGACCGTCAGGGCCTCGCGGGCGTAACGCTCCTGATCGGCCGGCGCGGTGTCGATGAAGGCAAACATGTGGATCGCGTCGATCGCCAGGCCGTCGAGTCGCGCCTGGCGGGCGAGCGCGAGCGCACGCTCCCACGCGGCCCGGGCCTCGCGCTTCGCGTCAGCGGTCAGCGCCTCGGGCGGGTGTGTGGCCGATGCCCAGCTGCGCCCCCACTCCAGCGCGTGCCGCACGCGAGGTTCGGCGCCGGCGCCTTCGAGCTGCGGCTGCATCGCCGAGAGCACCTCGCGGGCGCGTTCGAACTGGCGGCGCAGGCCCAGGCTGCGGGCGATCTGCGTCTGCAGCACCAGCGCGTCGTCGCCGCGCGCGGTGGCCAGCGCCTCACGGAAGCGCTGCTCGCTGCCGGCGGGATCGCGGAAGTTCCAGAGGGCGTCGAGGTCGAGCGCCTGCGCGGGCGGTGCGGCCAGGGCGGCGCCGACGGAGAGTGCCGCGGCGAGCCGCGGTGGGGTCCAAGCCATGCGGGATTGTGTGGCCGGCCGCCACCCCCCGATCCGCGGGGCGCGCGCGCCCGCATGACCGGAAATGCCGACGTTTCGCGTCTACACCGGTGCCGCTACGCTCACCGGCGGCCGCCGAACCCTCCCACGCTCGCCCAGGACCCGCCATGACCCTCGGAAGAACCCTGCCCCTGCCGCTCGCCGCGCTGCTCGTCGCCACGCCCGGCCCTGCGGCGCTGGCCGCTCCGCAGACCGCCACGCGCGTGGAGATCAGCGCCGCCGACTACCCGAACGCCAAGTGCAACGACGACACGCAGGCCACCTACTTCCTGCGCGGCGCAGGCCCCGACGGCGCGGTGGTCGGCCGCAAGTGGCTGATCTTCCTGCACGGGGGCGGCAGCTGCACCACCGACGAGTCCTGCGCCGAGCGCTGGTACGACCCCGACGCCTCGCCCGATGGCTTCATCGGCTTCCACGGCAACATGACGGCCTCCACGCAGGCCACGACGAACTTCAACGGCGAGGGCCTGCTGGACTTCGACGGCGTCGACAGCGTGGCGCAAGGCGGCACGAACCCGTTCACGGGGTTCAACCGCATCATGGTTCCGTACTGCTCGTCGGACACCTACGCGGGCCGCAACACCGTCGCGCGGGCCGTCAACTACGCCGCCTACGTCGGCACGCAGGTCACGATCGGCAACCAGACGACGACCATCCGCAACCCCGCCGGCTTCCCGCCGCTGAGCACGATCCGGTTCGCGGGCGGCCACATCGTCGATGCCGTGGTCGACCTGGTGATGAACGGCGGCGTGAAGACCGGCCGCAAGACGGGCAACGAGGCCGGCACGCTGGTCGAGCCGCCGTCCACCGCCGACGACGAGGTGATCCTGTCGGGCAGCTCGGCCGGCGGCGGCGGCGTCGTCCGCAACCTCGACCGCGTGGCGCAGGCGGTGCGCACCGTGGCCGCCAATGTCAAGTTCTACGGCATCGTCGATGCCAGCAACGACGTCGGCATCGTGCCCGACGCCACCATCACCGGAGAGGCCAACCTCGCATCGGCGACGTTCTGGGGCGCCGCCGGCGCCGCGGACCTCGACGAGACGTGCCTGGCGGCCAACCCGCTGGCCACCAGCCGCCGCTGCTACAACTCCGCGGTGGTGCTGCGCAACCACATCGAGACGCCGCACTTCGTGATCCAGAACGCGTACGACGTCGTCACCCACAGCGGCCAGGTGCAGTTCTTCACCGACCAGCTGGTGGCGCAGGCCGTGCCCGCGACGCTGGCCGGCAAGCTCGCCACCGACTACGTGCGCAACCAGATCTCGCGCGGCTCGAAGGAACTCGGCGGCGGCGTCGCCGACAAGCAGAAGGTCGGCTGGTTCATCCCGAACTACGCCGAGCCGCACCACCAGCTGGCCGTGGAGGACATCTGGTTCTTCAACAGCCCGCTGGCCTACGCCACCTACGGCGGCAACGACCCGCGCCTGGGCGGCGACGCGCGCAGCCCGCTGGGGCTGCCGCAGAGCCTGGCCTGCTTCCGCTTCAAGGTGACGGGCCAGGGCAGCTGCGTCGATGCGGCCGACAGCAAGGTGGCCAACACCACCTACCCCACCAACCCGCTGCAGGCCAGCTACGACGCCGCGACCTCGACGCTGACACTGCCGTTCGTGAAGCTGTCGAACAACACGTACTTCAAGAACGTCTCCGTGGTGCTGAACCCGCTGGGCAACGTCGTCGTCGGCGACGCCGCGGTGGGCGCCTTCCCCGCCGTCAACGAATACTCGACCACCACCAACGTGCTGAAGCTGCCCGCCGTGGCCGTGGGCGACCGCATCCACGAACGGGTGAGCGTCACGGGCGCGACGCTGCGCGTGGTGAGCTACGAGCAGGTGCAGCCCTGACGCGAGGATGCCGCGGCACCGGATGTCCGGATCCGGCCGCGCAGCGCGTTCCTCCGTCAGCAGCCCCACGCGGCTGCTGACGGAACACCGCAATCGCCCGCCCCGGAACCGCCATGACCCTCGGAAGATCGCTGCTCGCACTGTGCGCCACGCTGCTGGCGGGCGCGCCCGGCCCCTCGGCGCTGGCCGCGCCGCAGACCGCCGCGCGCGTGCAGATCAGCGCCGCCGACTACCCCTACGCGAAGTGCAATGACGACACGCAGGCCACCTACTACCTGCGCGGCGCCGGCCCCGACGGTGCGGTGGCCGGCCGCAAGTGGCTGGTCTTCCTGCACGGCGGCGGCGGCTGCACCAGCGACGAGGGCTGCGCCGAGCGCTGGTACGACCCGGATGGCTCGCCCGACGGCTTCATCGGCTTCCACGGCAACATGACCGCCTCCCCGGCGCCCTCGCCGTTGAAGTTCGTCGTGGGCCTGCTGGACTTCGACGGCGTCGACAGTGTCGGCCAAGGCGGCGTGAACCCGTTCGCCGGCTTCAACCGCATCATGGTGCCGTACTGCTCGTCGGACACCTATGCGGGCCGCAACGTGGCGGCGCGGGCATTCAACACCGCGGCCTACCTCGGCAGGCAGGTCACGATCAACGGGCTGAACACGACGATCCGCAACCCGGCCGGCTTCCCGCCGCTGACCTCGATCCGCTTCGCGGGCGGCCACATCGTCGACGCGGTGGTCGACCTCGTGCTCAACGGCGGCGTGCGCAGCGGCCGCAGGACGGGCAACGACCCCGCCACTCTCGTGCCGGCGCCCGCCGCGGCCGAGGACGAGATCGTGCTGTCGGGCAGCTCGGCCGGCGGCGCCGGCGTCATCCGCAACCTCGACCGCGTGGCGCAGGCGGTCCGCAACGCGGCCCCTGCGGTGAAGGTCTACGGCATCGTCGACGCCGCCAGCGACGTCGGCCTCCAGGCCGACGCCAGTGTCGCCGGCGAGGCCGGCTACGCCGCGGCGCTGCACTGGGGCGCGACCGGCCCGCAGGATGTCGACGCCTCGTGCCAGGCCATGCATCCGGTCGCCGGCAGCCTGCGCTGCTACACCTTGTCGGTGCTGCTGCAGGCGTTCCTCGAGACACCGCACCACGTGGTTCAGAACGCCTACGACGCCGTCATCCACGGCGCCCAGGTGAAACAGCTGCAGGACCAGATCGTCGCGCAGGGCGTGCCGGCCACGCTGGCCGAGCAGCTGGCCACCGACCATGTGCGCAACCGGATCTCGCGCGGCGCCACCACACTGGGCGGCGGCGTCGCCGACCGGCAGAAGGTCGGCTGGTTCGTCCCCAACTACGCCGAGCCGCACCACCAGCTCGCCGCGGAGGACAGCTGGTTCTTCAACACCCCGCTGGCCTACAGCGCCCTCGGTGGCAACGACCCGCGCCTGGGTGGCGACCCGCGCAGCACGCTGGGCTTGCCGCGCAGCCTGGCGTGCTTGCGCTTCAAGGTGGCGGGCCAGGGCGGCTGCGCCGATCCGGCCGACAGCCAGGTCGTCAACACCACGTACCCCGCGAACCCGCTGCAGGCCAGCTTCGACCCGGCGAGCTCGACGCTGACGCTGCCCTTCGTACGGCTGTCGAACGACACGTACTTCAAGAACGTCACGGTGGTGCTGAACCCGCTGGGCACGGTGGTGGTGGGAGACCCGGCCGTGGGCGGCTTCCCGGCGGTCAACGACTACTCGACCACCGCCAACGTGCTCAAGCTGCCCGCGGTGGCCGTGGGCGACACGATCTACGAACGCGTGAGCGTCACCGGCGCGGGATTGCGGGTGACGGGCTACACGCAGGTGCAGCCCTGACGAGAGCGGGGAGGCGTTCTTGCCATGGCGATCCGCACGTGCCAGACTGGCGCCTGCATGACAGATGGATGAGGTTTTGCCATGGCTGAGGCCATCGTGTCCGAAGGGGGCCGGGTGGTCATCCCGGCCGAGCTGCGTGCCCGGCACGGCATCCGCGTCGGTGATCGCCTGGTCTGGATCGACGAAGGCGACCGGCTGGTGCTCACCACGCTGCGGGCGTCCATCCGCAGCGCCCAGCGGATCTTCGCGACATACGACAGCGGCCCGAAGAAGAGCCTGGCCGACGAGCTGATCCGCGAGCGCCGCGACGCGGCCGCACGCGAGTGAAGGTGCTCGACGCGTCGGCCGTGCTGGCGCTGCTGAACGCCGAGCCCGGCGCCGAGACGGTGGCCGAACAGCTCGCCACAGGTGACGCCGTGGTCTCGGCCGTGAACTTCGCCGAGATCATGGGCAAGGTCTTCGAGCGCGGCGTGCCCGAGCCCGACGCCGCGGCGCTGTGGCGGCGGCTGACGATCGGCATCGAACCTGTCAGCGCCGCGGTGGCGCTGCGCGCGGCGCTGCTCCAGCCGCTGACCCGGCCGCTGGGCCTGTCGCTCGGCGACCGATGCTGCCTGGCGCTCGCCCAGGAACTCGGCGGCGCCGTCGTCGTCACCGCCGATCGCGCCTGGAGGGCCGTGCCGGGCTTCGAGTTCGTCTTCGTGCGTTGACGACAATCGCAGCACATGGCCGTCTCCGTCTTCGACCTCTTCAAGATCGGCATCGGACCGAGCAGCAGCCACACCGTGGGGCCGATGCGGGCGGCGCGACTGTTCGTCTCGCGCCTGGCGCACGACGGCCAGCTCGCGGCCACGTCGCGCGTGCATTGCGGCCTCTACGGCTCGCTGGGCGCCACCGGCAAGGGCCACGGCAGCGACAAGGCGGTGCTGCTGGGCCTGGCCGGCCACGAGCCCGACACGGTCGACCCCGACGCCGTGCCGCGGCTGCTCGCCGAGATCCGCGAGCGGCGCCGCGTGGCGCTGCTGGGCCACCACGACATCGGATTCGACGAGCGCGCCGACCTGACCTTCCACCGCCGCGAGACGCTGCCGTTCCACGCCAACGGCATGCGCTTCACGGCATTCGACGTGGGCGGCGCCGAGATCGTCATGCGCAGCTACTACTCGGTGGGCGGCGGCTTCGTCGTCAGCGACCAGGTGGCCGCCGACGGCCAGCGGCAGAAGGTCATCGCCCCCGACGCCACCGTGCTGCCGCACCCGTTCACCAGCGGCGAGCAGCTGCTGGCGATCACCGCACGCCTGGGCTGCAGCATCGCCGACGTGATGCGCGCCAACGAGCGCCACTGGCGCAGCGACGCCGAGATCGACGCAGGCCTGCTGAGGATCTGGGGCGTGATGCAGGCGTGCGTCGAGCGCGGCTGCCGCACCGACGGCGTGCTGCCCGGTGGCTTCAAGGTGCGCCGCCGCGCGAAGGCGCTGCGCGAGGCGCTGGTGGCGCGGCCCGAGGAGGCGCTGCGCGACCCGCTGCAGGTGCTCGACTGGATCAACCTCTACGCGCTGGCCGTCAACGAGGAGAACGCTGCCGGCGGCCGCGTGGTCACCGCGCCCACCAACGGCGCGGCCGGCATCGTGCCCGCGGTGCTGCACTACTACGCCCGCTTCCTGCCCCATGCGAGCGACCGCGGCGTCATCGACTTCCTGCTCACCGCCGCGGCGATCGGCATCCTCTACAAGGAGAACGCCAGCATCAGCGGCGCCGAGGTCGGCTGCCAGGGCGAGGTGGGCGTGGCCTGCTCGATGGCCGCCGGTGCGCTGTGCGCGGTGATGGGCGGCACGCCGGCGCAAGCCGAGAACGCGGCCGAGATCGGCATGGAGCACCACCTGGGACTGACCTGCGACCCCGTTGGCGGCCTCGTGCAGATCCCCTGCATCGAGCGCAACGCGATCGCGTCGGTGAAGGCGATCAACGCCGCGCGCATGGCGCTGCGCGGCGACGGCACGCACCACGTGAGCCTCGACAAGGTCATCAAGACGATGCGCGAGACCGGCGCCGACATGATGACCAAGTACAAGGAGACGGCCCGCGGCGGGCTGGCGGTGAACATCGTCGAGTGCTGACCAAGCCCCCAAGCTCCCTATCGGTCGCTGCCCCCCGAGGGGGCGTCCGGCGACGGGCCGGCAGAGCCGGACCCGTGCCGGTGCTCGATCTCGGGCTTCCGGCGAGACGCCGCCGCAGTGGCGGCACGCTCAGGGTCACAGCATCCGCACCATCCACATCTGGTGCAGCGGCCGCACCTCGAAGCCCGCGCGCTGCAGCGCCGCGCCGCCCACGTCGTCGCGCTGCAGCGGCGGCACGGCGATCGTGCGCGCACCGGCCGCGGCGCATAGGTGCCGCATCAGGCGCTCGGCATCGCGCTGCGCGGGGTCGAGGTCGACGAAGCTGTGCACCACCCAGCGGTCGGCACCCACCGCCGTGAAAATCACCTGTGCCGTGCCCAGCTGCCAGACCGTGCCTGCCGGCTCGAGCCCGGCGATCGACGGCGCCGTGACCTGCAGCGGCAGGTCGTCGATCGCGCGCGCGGCACCGGCCAGCCACTCGAGCGCATCCGCGATGCCGACCTCGCGGACAGCCGCACCAGCGCCATCCGCCGCGGTATCGTGCGGCGGCGCCTTCGTGTACGACCGGAGCGCATGCCGCTCCGCGAACCCGCGCCCGGTGTACAGCGCCAGCGCGCGCGGGTTCTGCGCGAAGCACTCGAGCTCCGCCGCCTGTTGCCCGGCCGCCGAGGCGCGCGCGAGCAGGTCGTCGAGCAGCGCCGGCGCTGCGCCCAGCCCGCGGGCCGCCGGCACGGCGCCCATCACCGCCAGGCGCCAGCGCGGCGCATCGCGACGCGGCGCGACCAGAGCGAAGGCGAGCACCTGGTCCTGCGCATCCAGCGCCACGCGGCTGAGCGGGAACGAAACGCCCTGCCGCGCCATGGCGTTGCCCCAGCGCGCGTACGGCAGGTCGGGCGTGCCGGCCACGTAGCCGTCGAAGGCGGCCAGGAAGGCCGCGTGCAGCGCGGGCTGCGGCACGTCGGCGGCGGAGGCGATGCGGAACGGTGCGCTCATCGCGCGATGCTCGCACGCCGACGCGGTTGCCCGCGCGCCCGGGCCGGCCGGCTGCAACAGGCGGTCAGGCCAGGCCCGGCACCCGGAACACCGCCACCGCGCCGACGAGTTGCCCGGCTTGCTGCTTCAGGCTCTCGGCCGCCGCGGCCGATTCCTCCACCAGTGCCGAGTTCTGCTGCGTGACCTGGTCGAGCTGCGCCACGGCCTGGCCGATCTGCGTCACACCCACCGCCTGCTCGCCGCTGGAGCTGCTGATCTCGCCGACGATGTCGCTGACGCGGCGGACCGCGGCCACGACATCGGTCATCGTCTCGCCGGCGCGGCCGACCAGCGCGCTGCCGGCCTCCACGCGCTCGACGCTCGCACCGATCAGGCTGCGGATCTCCCGCGCCGCCTCGCCGGCCCGCTGCGCCAGCCCGCGCACTTCGCCGGCCACCACGGCGAAGCCGCGACCCTGCTCGCCGGCACGCGCCGCCTCGACGGCAGCGTTGAGCGCCAGGATGTTGGTCTGGAACGCGATGCCGTCGATGGTGCCGATGATCTCGGCGATGCGCCGCGACGCTTCGTTGATGCCCTTCATGGTCTCTACGACCTCGCCGACCACGGCACCGCCCTGCTGGGCCACCTCGCTGGCCGATTGCGCGAGCTGGCTCGCCTGGCGGGCGCTGTCGGCGTTGTGGCGCACGGTGTCCGACAGCTCGCTCATCGTCGCCGACGTCTGCTGCAAGGCGCTGGCCTGTCGTTCGGTGCGCGACGACAGGTCGGCATTGCCCTGGGCGATCTGCGAGCCGGCGGTGGCCACGTTCTCGGCGTTGTCCCGAACCAGCGACACCGTGCGCGCCAGCGACGACTGCATGTCGCGCATCGCCGCGAGGAGTTCACCCAGTTCGTCGGCCGACGATACGTCGATGGCGCCCGTGAGATCGCCGCCGGCGACCCGCCGTGCGGCGCCGACCGCGGCGGCCAGCGGCACGGTGATCGAGCGCGTGATCCACCATGCGAATGCGACACCCAGGGCGAGGGCGACGGCCAGGATGGAACCCGCCAGCACGGCCACGTCGCGCGCGTGCTGCTTGGCAAGACCCGCGCCAACGTCGGCCGCCTTGACGACGTGCGCCGAGAGCGTCTCCAGTGCGGCGTTGAAGGGCGGCGCCAGCGGGCTGATGCGCTCGGCGTAGGCCTTGCGCGCCTCGTCGATCCTGCCGGCCCGCAGCAGGTCCCTCGTCGCGACCAGGCCCTGGCGCACGTACGGGTCGCGCGCAGTCGTCACGGCGTCGTAAAGCTTGCGCTCCTCGGCATCGAGACCATGTGCCTGGTAGGCCTCGAGCATCTGTCCGATCTTCTCGATGTTCGCCCGCAGCTCCGTGTCGCGGCGCTCGATGTTGGCAGGCTCCGGGCGCAGCAGCATGTCCATGACCAGCACCCGGTTGCGCTGACTCATCGACTGCACGGTGGCGATCTGCTCGAGTGGCTTGACGTTGTGCCGCACCAGCCGATCGATCTCGGCCTCCAGCATCGACGCGCCGATGCCGGCCACGGCACCCAACGCCGCGACTGCGCACAGCAGCACGGCGAACGAGGCGCCCAGCCTCACACCGAGCCTCCAGTTCCTGATCCACCCCACGACACACCCCCCAAAAGACCGGCACCGCCGTCTGCGGCCCTCGCACTGTCAGGCACGCGGCGAGCCGGCCAAGCGCCGATATGCCCCGGTGATCGCACGACACTTCCGCCGCGAGGCGGCCTCGCGCCAACCCACGCCATGACAAGTTCCGGATGAGGCGTCTTGTACGCACCGTGGGTGCGGGTATCCCGCGGTGGTGACTACAGTCCGCGCCGCGGCGACCGATATCCCGGCGTCCCCCGTCCCGGGGCACGCCGCCATGTCCACCGCCCAGATCCCGAAAATCCGCCTCGGCGAACTGCTGATCCGCGAAGGGCTGCTCCGCGAGGAGCAGCTCCAGCAGGCATTGACACGCCAGAAGCAGACTGGCCGCCGACTCGGCGCGGTGCTGCAGGACCTGGGTTTCGTCACCGACGAGGGCATCGCGCGGCTGCTGGCGGCGCAGCTGAAGTTTCCCTACTTCACGGCGGTGCTCGAGAACGTCGACGTGCGTGCCGCGCGCAAGCTCTCCGAGCTGCAGGTGCGCAAGCTGCGCGCGATGCCGGTGGGCCAGACGGGCGACCGCATCCGCGTGGCGGTGGTCGACCCGACCGACTGGCAGTCGGTCGACGAGCTGCCGCGGCTGCTGAAGGCCGAGATCGACATCGAGGTCATCGCCGAGTCGGGCCTGCACGCGCTGATCGACCGCGTCTACAGCAACAACGAGAACATCCAGGGCCTCGCGAAGAAGCTCAGCGAGGAACTCAAGAGCAGCGAAGGCGACGCGGTCGACTTCGGCGCGCTGGGCCTGCAGGCCGGCGCCGAGGACGCGCCGGTGGTCAAGCTGCTGCAGGGCCTGTTCGACGAGGCGGTGCGCGTGCGCGCGTCGGACATCCACATCGAGCCGATGGCCAGCAGCGTGGCGATCCGGCTGCGCGTCGACGGCCACCTGCGCCCGCACGCCGAGTTCGACCTGCGACTCGCGCCGGCGCTGGCGTCGCGGCTGAAGCTGGTGGCCGCGCTGGACATCTCCGAGCGCCGGCTGCCGCAGGACGGCCGCTTCGTCGTGCAGGTGCGCAATCAGATGGTCGACATCCGGCTCTCGACGCTGCCGTCGAGCCATGGCGAGTCGCTGGTGATGCGGCTGCTGCTGAAGGACCCGATGCTGGCGAGCCTGGACAAGCTCGGCATCCCCGAGGCGGGCTTGAAGCGCATGCACGACGCGCTGAGCCAGGCTGCCGGCCTGGTGCTGGTCACCGGCCCCACCGGCAGCGGCAAGACCACCACGCTGTACGCGGCGCTGGGCGCGCTGAACGCGGCCGAGACCAAGATCCTCACCGCCGAGGACCCGGTCGAGTACCGGCTGGCGGGCATCACGCAGGTCAACGTCAACGACCGCATCGGCCTCGGCTTCGCCCAGGTGTTGCGCGCCGCGCTGCGGCAGGACCCCGACGCGATCCTGATCGGCGAGATGCGCGACCAGGACACGGTGGACACCTGCATGCGCGCCGCCGTCACCGGCCACCTGGTGCTGTCGACGCTGCACACCAACGACACCGCGTCGGCCGCTGCGCGGCTGATCGACATGGGCGCCGCGCCGTACATGGTGGGCATGGCGCTGCAGCTCGTCATCGCGCAGCGGCTGGTGCGGCGCGTCTGCAGCGCCTGCGCCGCGCCGGCCGAGCCCAGCATCGCGCAGCGCGCGTGGCTGGACGCGCAGCTCGGCCGCCACGGCTGGGACGCCACCGGCCTGAAGCACGGCCGCGGCTGCACGCGCTGCCGCTCCACCGGCTACGAAGGGCGCCTGGGCCTGTACGAGGTGCTCGGCATGAACGAGGACCTGGTGGGCGCGCTGATGAAGAACGACATGGCGGGCTTCCTCTCGGCGGCGCGGCAGGCGCTGGCCGACCAGCAGCTGCCGGTGCAGGCCGCGCGCGCCGTGACGGCCGGGCACACGACGGTCGACGAGGCGATGCGCATCGGAGTGCGCGCGCTATGAACCGGCACGGTGACGGAGTGCAGCGGCGATGAGCGCCTGGGCCTACCGTGCCCGCGACGCCGCGGGCGTCGTGCGCCAGGGCGTGCTCGCCGGCGGATCGATGTCGGCCGTGGCGCGCGAGCTCGCTGGCATGGGCCTCGTGCCGGTGGAGGTCAAGCCGCAGGGCGCCGCCCCGGCGCGCCGCGACGCCGCCGCGGCGGTCCGCGGCTCGGCGGCGCCGTCGTTCCTCGAGCGCTGGCGCAAGCCGCGCCCGGGCAAGGGCGCGCACCAGGCCTTCGGCCTGGCGCTGCGCGAGCTGGCGGCGCTGCTGCGTGCGGGCGTGCCGCTGATGCGCGCGCTGCAGCTGGTCGCCGACTCCAGCGGCGACTCGGCGGTGCGCGAGACGCTGCAGCGCCTCACCCGCGACCTCGACAACGGCCACACGCTGGTGGCCGCCGCCGACCGCGAGAGCCGCGCCGGCGGGCTCGTCGACAGCTACGACGTGGCGATGCTCTCGGTGGGCGAGCAGACCGGCCGCCTGCCCGAGGCGTTCGCCGAGCTGCACCGGCACCGCGAGTTCACCCGCGCCACGCAGGAGCAGATGGGCGCTGCGCTGCGCTACCCGATGTTCGTGCTGCTGACCTGCGCGATCGCGCTGGTCGTGGTGAACCTGTGGGTGATCCCGTCGTTCGCGAAGGTGTTCGCACAGGCCAGGGCCGAGTTGCCGGCGCTGACCCAGCTGCTGCTCGCCATGTCGCGGACGATGATCCGCGGCTGGCCCTGGATGCTGGGCGGCGCCGCGGCCGTCGCGTGGGGCTGGAAGCACTGGATCGACAGCACCCGCGGCCGCCTGTGGTGGGACCGCGTCAAGCTGCGCCTGCCCGTCGTCGGCCGCATCTTCGAAGGCATCGTGCTGGCGCGGCTCGCGTCGTCGTTGTCGTCGTCGATCCAGGCTGGCCTGACCATCACCGACTCGTTGGCCGTGACCGGGCGAACGCTCGGCAACGCCTGGTACGAGTCGCGCATCGCGCAGATGTGCGGCGAGCTGGCGCGTGGCGTGTCGATCACCGCGTCGGCCCGGAACATGGGCGTTCTGCCCAACACCATGCTGCAGCTCTTCGCCATCGGCGAGGAGTCCGGCTCGCTCGAGGAGCTGATGCGGGAGATGTCGCACCACTACCAGGGCGAGGTCGATTCCGCCGTGCGGCGGCTGTCGAGCACGCTGGAACCGATCCTGATCTGGTTCCTGGGCATCGGCGTCCTGATCCTCGCGCTGGGGATCTTCATGCCGATGTGGGATCTGGGCCGCACGCAGATCCGTTAGGCAGAAATGAGCTGAAGACTGCCACTTTCTCACTCAACCCCGTATCACTCGGATCCGAAAAATGAACCACCGTCCCAAGGAGCCCCAATGACACCCGTCACCATCCCCAGCCGCCGGCAGTCGGGCTTCACGCTCGTCGAACTGGTCACCGTCATCCTCATCCTCGGCGTGCTCGCCGCCGTGGCGCTGCCCCGCTATGCAGACCTGCAGGGCAAGGCACGCGAGTCCAAGGTCAAGGCCGTCGCAGGCTCGATCAAGGCCGCCTCCGGCCTGGCCAAGGCCAGCGCCATGACCAACTCCGTCTCGTGCTCGGGCGCCAGCACCAGCATCACGATGGAAGGCACCACGGTCGCGCTGAACTACTGCTATCCCCAGGCCCTCACCTCGTTCAGTGCCGGCATCCTCGGTGCGGCCAACGTCGCCGCCGCCGACGGCTGGCAGGTGCAGACCGGCACCGGTGGTGCCAGCGGCGGTACCGCGCTGGTCCTCGAGCTGGCCGACGCGGCGACGCCGGCGAGCTGCTCGATCAGCTACACCTCGGCCGCCAGCGCCAGTGCGCCGCCGCTGGTGTCCACGACGGTCACCGGCTGCTGAGCGGCGCAGGTCGCCGCAGCGCCCGCTGCGCCGCATGCTGTCCAGCCCCCTGCTCAACGAGCCGCCGCTGCCCTCCGGGCGCGGCGGTTGCCGCTTGGAGGCCGGCTTCACGCTGGTCGAACTGGTCGTCGTCATGCTGCTGATGGCGGTGCTGGCCACCGTGGGGCTCGGTCGCTTCGCCGACCGGCAACCGTTCGCCGTGCAGTCGCTGGCCGACCAGCTCGTGTCGGGCGTGCGCTCCGCGCAGGCGATGGCGATGGCCCAGCGGCGCGACGTGTACCTGAAGCTCACCGCATCGCCGCCGGCCCTGGCCGTGTGCCTCGACGCCGGCTGCTCGCAGCCGGTCGCCCCGCCGGGCGGAGACGGCCAGTGGCTCACCGAGACGCAGGAACTGCAGTTCTCGGCGGGGCCTTCGTTCTCGTTCGCCGCGAGCGGGGCGCCGTCGTTCGCGTCGGCGCTGTCGGTGCAGGTGCAGAGCACCAGCGGCGGCGCCACGGCGCGCACCGTGACCATCGAGCCGGTGAGCGGCCATGCGCGCGTGCAATGACCGCAGCCGGCCTGTGGGCCGTCGCCAGCGCGGTGTCTCGCTGGTCGAGCTGATCGTGGCCATCACGCTGGCCGGCGTCCTACTGGGCGGCATCTGGTCGGGCTGGACGCTGCTGTCGCGCACCAGCGCCGATCCGCTCGTGGCCCGGCAGCAACTGGCCATCGCGCAGTCGCTGTTGCGCGAGATCGAACTTCAGCCTCAGCCCGGCGATGCGACCGCCGCGCCGACCCCGGGCCGCACCGGCTACGCATCGATCACGGACTACGACGGCCTCGTGATGACCGGAATCACCGACGCCGAGGGCACCGCGGTGGCGGGGCTCGAATCGTACGGCGCCACGGTCAGCGTGAAGCCCGCCGCGCTGGCCGGCGTGCCCTCCACGGAAGGCTGGTGGATTCTCGTGACGGTCAGCGGCCCGCAGGGCGGCGCGATGCAGATCGGGCAGTGGAGGGCGCGGCGGTGAGATCGCTTCGCCGCCGCGGCGTGACGCTGGTCGAGCTGGTCATCGTGATCATGCTGGTCGGCGTGGTGGCGTCGCTGTCGGCCACGCTGGTGTCACGGGTGGCCGCGTCGCAACAGGACAACCGCGGCCGCCTCGTGCTCGCGCAGAGCGCGGACGGTGCCGTGGCAGGCATTTCCGACGAACTGCAGGTGGCGCTGCCCAACAGCGTGAGGCTGGTCGCTTCCACCAACTCCTTCTGGCTCGAGTGGGCCCCGGTGCACGATGCCGGCCGCTACCGCGCAGCTTCCGACAGTCTGCTGGCCAGCGGCGACCCGCTGGATCTGGACAACCCGGCCGACGCGAGCTTCGACGTCATCGGCACGCCGATCTCCACCGTGCCCTCCGGTTCCCAGCTCGTGATCCAGAGCCTCGGCACGCCGGATGCCGACGCCTATGCCGGCAACAACCGCCGGGCGGGCCTCGTGGTCACGTCCGGCGGCCGCAGCGTGCAGTTCACGCCGGCCGGCGCGTTGCCGCAAGCCACCGACACGCGGCGCTTCTTCGTCACCGGCACGCCGGTGACGCTGGCCTGCGTGTCCGACGGCGTCGGCGGCTACGAGCTGGCGCGCTACAGCGGCTACGGTTGGCAGGCCAGCCAGCCCAGCGGCACCGCGCACGCGGCCTGGGGCGGCGCCACGCGGGTCACGGTGCTCGCGGGCCTGTCGGGATGCGGAGCCTCGTACGGCACCGCGCTGGCCAACATCGGCATGGTGACGCTGCGCCTGTCGCTGGGCAGCGGCTCGTCCAAGGCCGACTACCTGCATCAGGTCACGGTGGACAACTCGCCATGACGCGCCGCCTGGCCCCTCATCCCAGGCCGCGCGGCATCGCGCTGCCGGCGATGGTCTTCCTCCTGGTCATCGTGGGGCTCATGGTGTCGGCCGGGATGCTGCTGCTGGCGCAGTCGCAGCACGGCCAGGTGCTGCAGCTGCAATCGGCGCGCGCCCTCGCCGCGGCCAAGAGCGCCGGCGAGTGGGGAGTCTGGCAGGTGAGCGACCGCCAGGGCAGCCTCGGGCTGCCCGGGGACACGCTGCCGCCGTGCTTCGCCACGAGCACGCTGCCGCTTCCGACGCCGTTGTCAGACCTGACGGTGCAGGTCAGCTGCAGCCGGGACCCGGCCAGCGGCAGCGTCGACGAGGGAGGCCTGAAGCTCGCCAGCTACCGCATCACCGCGTCGGCCACCAGCGGCGCAAGCGGCGCCAACGACGCCGTGCAGCGGACCGTCGAGGTCCGCCACACGGTCTGCAAGAACCCCGGCGCGACCGCGCCGACCTACAGCTGCTGAGAGCTGCGATGAACTCCCGCATGCGACGCTGGCTGGCCGCAGCCGCGATCCTGGTACCGCTGGCCTCGGGCGCGGCGACCTACACGTCGGCATCCGCACCCTATGCTTGGATCTCGACGTCGGGCCACACGACCGTGGTCTGGACCGGCGCGCCCGGAGGGCCGGCGGCGGCCTGCACGGGCAGCTCCGCGGCCTCCGACGACGACATCTCCGACGAGCTGCCGATCGGATTCAGCTACACGTTCGGCACCACCGTCTACACGACCGCGCGCGTCATGACGAATGGCCGGCTGCAGTTCAGCAACCCGTACTGCGAGACCTACATCGGGCCGAACATCCCGAGCACCAACCTGCCGCGCACGATGCGCATCTACGGCGAGGACCTCGACCCGTCCGCCGGCGGCAGCGTCACCTACAAGAGCATCGGCACCGCGCCCAACCGGCAGTTCGTCGTGACCTGGACCAACGTGCCTGCGTGGAATCGCAGCGCGAGCAAGTTCAACCTGCAGATCATCCTCAACGAGGACGGCAGCTTCATCTACCAGTACGGCGCCGCCAGCGGCTACTCGACCTCATCGCGGCAAGTCGGCTGGGAACTCACGACGTCCGACTGGGGCACCTACACCTACACGACGATCGCGTCGCTCGCCTCGACCGCCATCCGCTGGACCAACAGCAGCAGCATGGCCACGCCGTCGGGGTTCAACGCGTTCGACACCGGCACCGCCGCCGGCAGCATCACCGGCGCGCTGACGACGCGCGTCGCGGAGCAGCTGTCCACGGTGGACGTCGTCGCGCTCAACGCCGCCGGCACCGGCCTGCACAGCGGCTTCACGGGGACCGTCAGCCTCACCTGGCTCGACGCCCGCGACGACACCGGCGCGCTCACCGGCAGCTGCCGCTCGAGCTGGGCCGCGGTGGGTGCCGCGGGCGCGGCGGGCAGCGCGGTGTTCGCCGCCGCCTCGCGTGTGTCGGTGGCGGTGACCCCGCCCGCGACCGCGACGCGCAAGATGCGGCTGCGCATGAACGCCACCGTCGGCGCCTCGACGGTCACCGCCTGCAGCAGCGACGCGTTCGCGGTGATCCCGTCCACCTACACGCTGTCGGCCACCGACGCCGACGCGTCGACCGCGGGCAGCTCCCGCTCGCTGAACAACCTGCTGGCCGTGGGTGGCAACGTGCACCGCGCCGGACGGCCCTTCACCGTCACCGCGCAGGCCCGTGGTGCGCTGGGCACGCTGATGACGAGCTACGACGGGACGCCGACGCTGTCGGTCGTCGGCTGCGTGCTGCCCGTGGGCTGCTCCGCCGGGACGCTCACGGCCACCACCCTGGCGGCCAGCGGCGGAACCTACACCAACGCCACGGTCAGCTACTCGGACGTCGGCGTGATCAGCGTCCAGCTCAGCGACAGCGGGTATGCCGCGGTCGACGCGGCCGACACCTCGGCCGTCGCACGCACCGCCAGTTCGCCGGCGCTGTCCGTGGGCCGCTTCGTGCCCGATGGCTATGCGCTCAGTGTGAGCACCCCCGGGCAGTTCGCCACCGCCAACGGCGCCTGCATGGCCACCGGCAGCGGCGCCACCTTCGTGAACCAGGGCTTCGGCTGGGCCACCGCGCCGGTGGTCACGGTCACGGCGCAGAACGCGGCCGGCGGCACCACCGCGTTGTGGAGCGGCACGCTGATGAAGCTGTCGGCCCCGATGGGCATCGCGTCGATGAGCGCCATCGGCGCCGGCAGCGCCTCCGTGTCGTCCTCGTTCGGCGCCTTCACCGTCGCCGGCCTCGGGGCCGGCCAGGCGCGCTACACCGCCAGCAGCCTCGACCGGTACATGCTCACGCTGCCCGATGGGACGGCGCAGGCCAGCGTGACGCCCACCTGGACCTGGGGCTTCACGCTCAGCGACGCCAGCGAGGCCGGCGTCAGCGGCAATCCCACGCTGTCGGCCTCGACGACGCTCGCGCCGGTCAGTTGGAATCAGGGCGGTGCATTCCACAGCGCGCGGTTGGTCATCTCGCCGGCCCACGGCGACGCGCGCACCGGCGTGCGCCAGGCGCTGCAGCTGCAGCGCTACACCAGCGCCGGCTGGGTCACGATGACCGAGGATCGCGGCTGCGTCACGATCAGCCGGGCCAACCTGGAAGTGTCGTCGGGCACGGGGGCCTTCGCCGCAGGCCTCTGCCTGGCCCCGCTGGTGTCCGCGAGCGTGACCACCTCCGGTGGCCGCGCGTGGCTGACGATGCCGGCGTCGCCCTCCGGCGCGCAAGGGCGGATGCTGGTGCGCGTCGCCGGCGCGGGCGCCACGGGGCTGGCCTGTTCCGCACTGGGCGTCACCGCCGGCATCACGCCGCTGGCGATGCCCTGGCTGCTCGGCGGCGTCTCGGCGGCCGGGCCGTCGGCACTCGCCACCTGGGGCCGCGCCAACCGCGACGCCGTCTGGCGCCGCGAGTCGTTCTAGGCGAGAGATTCTTCCGGCCGTCACTGCGGCGGGCCACTACTGGCCTGAGAACGGCCCTGATTTCGGCGCATTGCCTGATCGCCTCGTGACGAAGATGTGCGCATGCAGGCGATCCACCCGCACACCGAATCCGCGCGCTCCGAGGGCGCGCGCCCGTCGTGGCCCGGCTGGATGAAGCGCCTGGGCCGACTCGCGTCGCGACCCTGGGGTTCCCAGCGGCACGGGGGCGTCGCCGCGCTGATGTTCAATGGCGCCTCGGCGGCCCTGGTGCGGGTCGAGCCGGGACGCGAGCCGAACGATCCGCTGCAGCTGCATGCCGCGCTGGAGCTGCCTGCCGAGGAGTTGTCGAGGCTGCGGGACGAAGGGCTGTGCGCGGGCTGCCGCACGGTGCTCGTGTTGCCGCAGGACCGACGCCAACTGCTGGCGCTGGAGCGTCCCGAGGTCCCGGCGGCAGAGCTGCCGCTGGCGGTGCGCTTCCCACTGGCCGAGGCCCTCGAGCGCGAGCCCGACCAGGTTCTGGCGACGGCGCTGGCGCTGCCACGCATCAGCGAGGCCGGCCGCGACCAGGTGCTGGCCATCGGCGCCTCGCTGCCGGTCGTGCAGGAGCAGCTCTCGGCGCTGAAGGTCGCAGGCATCCGGGCCCGCTCCATCGACGTCATCGACAGCGCCCTGCGCGGGATGGCGCTACTTCAGGCGCGGCACGAGGGCGGCGCCGGCGACGACCGCGACGGCCGTGTGGTGCTCGCGTTTGTCGGCCACAGCATCTGCATCGGGCTGCTGTGGCGCGGCGCCTTCTGCGCGCTGCGCAGCCTGCCGCTGCCAACGCGCGAGCCGCGCGACGCCGCTGAGTTCGAGGAACACCTGGCGCTACACATCCAGCGCACCACCGACCAGTTCGAGCGCCAGGCCACGCACCTGGCGGTCCGGCACGTGCTGGCGGCGATGCCATCGCTGGCGCCCGACGTGCGCGAATCGGTGCGCGGCTCGCTGCCGCTCTCGCCGCGGCTGTTCGATGCCGCCGAGGTCTTCGATGGTGCCGACGACCTGCTCGCCGCGGTGGCAGGGCACAACGATCTCACGGCACTGGCCTGCGTGGCCGCGGCGCGGCTGATCGACGCCACCCGCGGCACCGCGGCGGAGGTGCTGCAATGATCGAGCTGTACGACGCCGCGCTGCTGGAGCCCCGCCGCGACTGGACGCTGCCGGTCTTGGCACTGGCGCTCGCAGTGGGTACCGGTTCGCTGTCTGCGTGGGGCTGGACCCTGCACGGGCAGTGGCGCCAGGCGGAGGCCCGCAACGCCGCGCTACGGGCACAGATCGACCGCCGGCCGACGCAGGCCGCTCCCGCGGCCGCGATGCTGGCGGACCTCGAGCGCCGCGCGCAACTCATGGAGGCGCGACTGGTGGCACACGAGCCGGCTGCAGCGGACACCGCGCTGCGCCCGTCGGCCTGGCTGCAGCGACTGGGCTCCTTGTCCAGCGACGGCGTGAGCCTCGCCCGCGTCGAGGTGGACCGCAGCGGAGCCACGCGCATCGAGGGCGTGGCCACCGATCCGGCGGCCGCGAACCGCTTCGTGCAGGCCTTCGCGCGCCAGGAGTCGAACACCGCCCTGCGCGCGCGATCCATCGAACTGCGCCAGGACAAGACACAGGCACCGTACCTTCGATTTGCGCTGCGCGCCAGCGCCCCGGGTCCGGCCACGGCGGAGCGCCCTCCCGCAGCGTCCGCCGTAGAAGCCGCCGCATCGGCCGCGCCGACCCAGATCGCCGCACGCAAGCCATGACGCTCGACCGCGACCAACTGCACGCCTGGTGGCAGCGACGCCCCCTGCGAGAGAAACTGCTGCTCGGCGCCGTGGCGCTGACCGCGCTGCTGGCCGGGATCGACGCCTCGCTCACGTCGCCGCTCGAGAAGAAGCTGCGCCGCACGCTGGCCGATCAGGCCTCGCTGCAGGCGCGCGCGGCGGAACTGCGCGAGGCCGCGCCCGCCGCGCAGGCGATCGCCCGGGAGGCGGCGCTGCGCGATCGCCTGGCCCGGGCCGAGCGCACCCGCACCGACATCGAACGTCGGATCGGCGACACGGCCCGGCTGCCGGAGACGTTGCGCGCCATCGTCGCCACCGTGGGCAGCGTCAAGGTGCTAGAGCTCGATCTGAGCGGGGATGCCGAGGCCCCGCCCCAACCCGGACCGGTCGACGGACCGCGCAAGCTGCACCGGCTCCCGATCTCGCTGAAGGTGGCCGGCAGCTACGACGAACTGCAGCTGCTGCTGACCCAGATCGAACGCCACGCGGACGCGCTGCAGTGGCAATCGCTCACGCTGGACAACGCCGAATGGCCGGCGATCCAGCTCACGCTGAAGGCATGGGTCTGGAGCACCGACCCGCGCTGGGGAGCCACGTCATGAGCCGATGCACGTTCCAGGCACACCCGGTGTGTGCCGGCGCGATCGCGCTGCTGGGCCTTGCCGCCGCGTTGCCGCAGGTGGCCGTCGCCGCGGCCGACCCGATGCGCCCGCTCGCGGCCCCGGCGGCAGCCGGATCCGCGCCGCCGGCCACGGCCGCGGCCCGCAACGCCGCCCCGGCAAACCCGGCACTGCCCACGCTGGTGGCGATCCGCGAGGATGCGCCAGGCCAGCGAATGGCACTGATCGGCGAGCGCTGGTTCGCCCCGGGCGACCCGCTGGGGGCACGCCGCGTCACCGTCGTCGGCGTCAACCACGTCGAACTCAGCGACGGCCGCCGCCACACCCGCGTGTACCTGTTACCGCCGCTGCAACCCGCCGGCGAGGCCGGCCCCTCCGTCAGCCGCCGAGGCTCAACGGTCTCCACCGCCCGCCAGCCATGATGCGCCACACCCCGACGTTCCTCGCAGCGACCGCTGCATCGCTGTGCATGGGCTGCGCCACGCCGCCACCGCCCGGGCCGACCGCGCTCATGCCCGACTTGCGCGAGGCCCTCGCCGAGCCGCCTGCCGCACCCGCGTCGAAGGCCGCCGCGGCACCGGCGCCTCGCGCCCCGGTGGCTGCGCCGGCCGACGCGCTGCAGGGGGTTCCACCGGTGCAGAGCGAACGCCGCTTCTCGCTGGTGCTGGCCAACGCCAGCCCGGACGTGCTGTTCATGTCGCTGCTGTCTGAGACGCCGCTGTCGGTGGCCGTCGACCCCGCGATCAAAGGCCCGCTGTCGATCACGCTGAAGGACGTCACGCTGCGCGAGGCTCTGGAGCTGCTGCGCGAGCTGCACAACCTCGAATACAAGGTCATCGGCCGCCACATCCTGGTGTCGCCGGCGCAGATGGCCACGCGCATCTTCCACGTCGACTACCCCACCTTCAACCGCAGCGGCCGCAGCGACCTGCGCGTGACCAGCGGCTCGATCAGCGCCACCGCCGGCAACAGCGGCGGCGGCAACAACCCCGGCACGCCGAGCCCGGCGCCCTCGGGCACGGGCAGCAGCACGGCGCCGGAATCCACGCGCATCACGACGTCGCAGAAGAGCGACCTGTGGGCCGAGGTCGAGGCCAGCCTGCGCGCCATCGTCGGCGAGAAGGACGGCCGCCAGGTCGTCGTGAGCCCGCAGACCGGCACGATCGTCATCCGCGCGCTGCCGCGCGAGATGCGCGCGGTGCAGGAGTACCTCGAGGCCACGCGCGCCTCGGTGCAGCGGCAGGTGATGCTCGAGGCCAAGGTGGTGGAGGTGCAGCTGCGCGACAGCGAGCGGACCGGCATCAACTGGGCCGCATTCAAGAACGCGCTGTCCACGCGCGCCACCGCCGGCGCGCTCGGTCCCGGCGGGCTGCTGGCGCTGGAAGGCGCGATCCGCGGCGGGCTGATCTCGGGCACGCCCGGGCAGGCGCTGGAGGCCGCCGCCACCAACGCCGGCAGCGTGATGGGGCTGGCGATCCAGACCAGCAACTTCGCCGCCGTCATCGAGTTCCTCGGCACGCAGGGCCACGCGCAGGTGCTCTCCAGCCCGCGCATCGCCACGCTGAACAACCAGAAGGCGGTGCTGAAGGTCGGCACCGACGACTTCTTCGTCACCAGCATCTCCACCACCACCACGGCGGTGGGCAACACGACGCAGACCACGCCGAACATCGGCGTGCAGCCGTTCTTCAGCGGCATCTCGCTGGACGTGACGCCGCACATCAACGCCGACGGCTACATCACGCTGCACGTGCACCCCGCCGTCAGCGCGGTGACCGAGCGCAGCAAGGTGCTGAACCTGGGCACGCAGGGCAGCTTCACGCTGCCGCTGGCCTCCAGCGACATCAACGAGACCGACGCCGTCGTTCGCGCGCTCGACGGCCACATCATCGCCATCGGCGGGCTGATGCGGCAGGCCACCTCGAGCGACGACTCCGGCATCCCCGGCTCGCGCGGCAACCCGCTGGCGCGCTTCTTCGGCGGCCAGACCAGCCAGCTCTCGGAGAAGCGCGAGCTGGTGATCCTGCTCAAGCCGACCATCATCGACCCCAACCGCGACGATGCGCTGCGCAACGACGCGCTGTCGCGGCTGATCGACTGGACCGAGGCGCAGGTGCGCAGCGCCTCGAAGGCCGCTCCGCGCAAGGAGTAGGCCGCCACCCGCGCCTGCGGCCTGCGTGACGCACGCCGCACCCGGACGTCGCGCCGCCGCATCGGCGGCCCCCTGCAGAGCATCGACGCCGCTCCCGAATCTTGGGAGCATCGGCGCGGCTGCGCCGTGTGCAACCTGTCACGGGCGGCCTCAAGCCTGTCCTGAAGCGTCCGATAACAAGTGCTGTCTGACGTCACTCATTCAGCACGCACCCGGGAGATCCCACCGATGCGACCTTTCACCGCCCGATCGGGGCTGACCTTGCTGGCCCTGCTGGCCGCACATGCGGCCCAGGCTGGCCGCCCGCTGCAGACCGAGGATGCCGGCGTGCTCGACGCCGGCGGCTGCGAGATCGAAGGCGTCCACGAGCGGGTGCGCGTCAGCGGCGCGACCGCGCGCGACACGGCGCTCGCGTTCAACTGCGGCATCGGCTGGCGCAGCCAGCTCGGCATCGCCGCCTCGCGGAGCCGGGCCGACGGCGAGAGCGCCAGCGGCACCGCGCTGGGCGGCAAGACGCGCCTGTGGAGCGCCGGCGACGAGGGCCCCGCACTCACCGTGGCGTGGAGCCTCGCGTGGGCGCGGGCGGCGGGCTCGTGGCGCCATGCCGAGGACGAGCTGCGCCTCGTCTGGAGCATGCCGGCCGGGCCGGGCACGCTGCACGTGAACCTGGGCCACGGCCGCGACCGCATCGAGCGCACGTCGAGCACGCCCTGGGGTGCGGGCTGGGAGCACGGCGGCTTCGAGGTCGGCGGCCTCACGCTGGCACCGATGGCCGAGGTCTACGGCGACGGCCGCGGCGGCCACGCCTGGAACGTGGCCCTGCGCGCCACGCTCGTCCCCGAGCGCGTCTACCTCGACGGTTCGTACGGCCGCCAGACCGGCAGCGTCGGCGCGCGCCTCGTGACCGTGGGCTTCAAGGTCACGTTCTGACCCTGAGCCGGACTTCCCCCCGAACCACCAGACCCCGAAAAGAGGCGACGATGGCGTTCCTGAAGAACCTGACCGTGCGCGGCAGCGTGCTGCTGTTCGTGTCGCTGGCCGGCAGCGGCCTGCTGGCCCTCGGCGGACTCGCCGCCTGGCTCGACGCCCGCGCCGAGGCCGTGGCCGACGCCCTGGCCACCGACGTGCAGCTGGCCCGCGATGCCGGCGAGGTCGACATGTTCCACGACGCGCTGCGCGCCACGGTGTACCGCGCACTGCTGGCCGGCCCCGGCGCCTCCGAGTCCGACAAGCGCGAGGTCGCCGCCGAAGCCGCCGACTTCGTGAAGAAGATCGAGCATACGCTGCAGGACCTGCGCACGCATGCCGGCGGCGGCGAGGTGGCACGGGCCGTGGAAGACGTGCAGACGCAGGTCTCTCGCTACGCCCGCACGGCACAGGCGCTCGCGGCGCTGGCGCTGACGGATCCCGCCTCGGCGCAACACCAGCTGCCCGCGTTCCTGGCCGACTTCAATGCGCTGGAGGAACGGCTCGAGAAGGTCGGCGGCCTGGTCGAGCAGCGTTCGGCGGCCAGCCTGGCCGATCGCAACGCCACGCACGCGCAGGCCCGCTGGCTGCTCGCCGGCGGTGTCGGTGGTGCGGTGCTGCTGCTGGCCGGCTACGGCACCGCGTTCGTGCGGCGACTGCTCGGCCGGCTGGGCGCGGAGCCGCAGGCGCTGGCCGCGTTCGCGCAGCGCATCGCCGACGGCGAACTGCATGCCCAGGTGCACGGCCCGGCGCTCGACGGCAGCGTGGCCGCGGCGATGACCTCGATGCGCGACCGCCTGAACGACACCGTGGGCGCGATCCGCCGCGGCGCCGAGGGCGTGGCCAGCGGCAGCGCGCAGATCGCCGGCGGCAACCAGGACCTGAGCACGCGCACCGAGCGCCAGTCGAGCCGCCTGCAGGCCGCCGCGGCCAGCATGGAGCAGATGACCGGCAGCGTGAAGCAGACCGCCGAGCACGCTCGGCAGGCCAGCGAACTCGCCGTCGAGGCGCAGCGCGTGGCGCAGCAGGGCGGCGAGTCGGTGCACCGAGTGGTGCAGACGATGGACGAGATCCGCGCGCAGAGCCGCCGCATCGCCGAGATCATCGGCACCATCGACGGCATCGCCTTCCAGACCAACATCCTGGCGCTGAACGCCGCGGTGGAAGCCGCGCGCGCCGGCGAGCAGGGCCGGGGCTTCGCCGTGGTGGCCGGCGAGGTGCGCAGCCTCGCGCAGCGCAGCGCCTCGGCGGCCCGCGAGATCAAGGTGCTGATCGACGCCAGCAGCGTGAAGGTCGAGGCCGGCAACCGCATCGTGCACGACGCCGGCACCACGATGCAGGGCATCGTGGCCAGCGTGCAGCGCGTCACCGACCTGATCGGCCAGATCCACGCCGCCAGCGGCGAGCAGGACCAGGGCATCGAGCAGGTCAACCGCGCGGTGGCCGAACTCGACCACGACACGCAGCACAACGCCTCGCTCGTCGAGGAAACCGCCGCGGCGGCCACCACGCTGCGCGAGCAGGCCGCGCTGCTGGCCCGTGCCGTGGACACGTTCAAGCTCGTGCCGGCCTGACCCGGGCTGCGTGACGCGCCTCACGGCGCAGCTCGCGATTTCCAACCGCCGCCGCCGCGAGCTTCGCCGCGGCGGCGGCATTTCCGCTCGCGCGCCGCACGCGCGTCTCCGCGCGATTCAAGGTCGCCGGAATAGAGACCGATATCGAGGCCAGTTCTGGGCTTCGATACCATGCCACGCTCCATCCGTCGCTGCGCGCGACCCCGCATGCTGGCCAGTGCCTTCCTCTGTTCCGTGCTCGCCGTGGCCTGCGGCGGTGGCGGCGGCGACGACGACAGCAGCGATGCCGGCGGCCAGCGCCTGCAGGCGCTCGGCCGTTTGCCGGCCATGCTGCCGCCCGCGACCACCGAGCCGTTCGTCGACCCCGCCGCCGGCGCCGCTTCCGCGCCGGTGTCCGCACCGGAGCCCGCGCCGGTGTCGGCACCCGACACCGCCTCGTCGGCGCCGCCGTCTTCGGGCTCCACCAGCGAATCCACCTCGTCCGCCGGGCGCGGCCCGGTCGGCGATGCCACCACCCCCAGCACGCTGATCGGCACCGCGGCGAACCTGCGCACGCTCGACGATGCCACGGCCAGCGCCGACGCCGGCACGCGCGGCATCGGGCCCACGGCGAACTGCCAGCAGGGCTTCGTGCTGCCGGCCGACCTGGCCACGACGCGCGCCGCACCGCTGCCGGCACACGGCGGCATCTTCCACACCGAGGCTGAAGCTGCCACGTGGCGCGCGCGCACCGCGAGCGGCCCGTTCGTCGCCGACGGCGACTGGGCGCGCGGCTCGCCCGGCGACTGGGCCCGCATCCAGGCCAACGCGCGCAGCTTCCGCGAGAGCGGCGAGCCCACCGCGAGCAGCGACGAATCGGCCCGCTGGGGCCACGGCCACCTGGCCCGCGACGCCGCCTTCGCGCACCTGATGGCGCCCGATGCGAAGCTGCTGGCCGGCGTTCGAGAGTACCTGCTGCGCGAGGCCGCGGCACCGCAGAACGACTTCGCGAAGCTGCGCTGCGTGCGCGACGCTGCCGGCGCCGCGCGCGACGGCTTCTTCGCCGAGGCTCCCTGGCTGGTGCGCTACATCGCCACCTACGACTACGTGCGCGCCGCGCTGCCCGAGGCCGACCGCGCCACGATCGAGGCCTACGTGCGCCGCAACGCGTGGTTCCTGGCAGCCCACACCGACCACTTCCTCGCCTACCTGTTCCCGGCGCGGCTGCAGGGCGACTACACGCGCCGCACCGGCGACGCCGCCGCCATCGGCAGCGCCGCCTGGGTCAGACAGCGCGTGGACACCAACGGCAACTGCGACATCGATGCCGGCGACGACCCCGCCGCCTACCCGGCCTACGCCTACACGCGCGCCGACGGCACGCTGGGCCCGCGCGTGGCGGTGCTGACGCAGTGGTTCAACAACCGCCGCGCCACGCACGCGCTGGCGATGGCCGCCGCCGGCGTGCTGCTGGCCGACGAAGGCCTGGTGATGCGCGCCAAGCGCTACGTGATGGAGTGGCTGACCTACGCCGTCTACCCCGACGGCAGCAGCGGCGAGTTCGCGCGCAACGGCGACTACTGCATCGCCAAGCAGGGCGTGATCTACAACGCGATGAACATCCAGGCCGGGCTGCTGAGCGCGCGGCTGCTGGCGCGCCAGGGCGACCGCAGTCTCGCCGACTTCAGCACGCGCGACGGGCTGTTCGGCACAGAGAGCGGCGCGGCCGGGCGCCCGAAGTCGCTGGCGCTGGTGGCCGAGACGCTGCTGTCGCTGAGCACGCGCGCGCTCGACTGGTACCGCGCCGAGCCGCAGCGCGCCGCGCAGGCCCCGCGCGAGGCCACCAGCCTGTCGCGCATGGACGTGAACTACATGGGCGGCGCCACCGCGATGGACGACTTCCACGAGCTGACGTTGCTGTCCGGTGCCGCGGTGGTGCCCGGCGTGCCGGTGGTGCCGGTGCTGACGCGCGAGCGCAGTGCCACCACGCTGCGCTGGCCCGGCAGCACGGGCCTGGCGGTGGTCACCGGCGCCGGGCAGTGGACCGACGCCTGGGGCGTGCTGCCCGCGGCGTACCTGCTGCGGCCCTGAGCGGCGGACTGCGGTTGCGGACCGCGATAGCTCAAGCGTTGAGCGGCCGCATGAGGGCGGCTGGGGGGCTGTCTGAATTTCTGTGTGCGAGGCCTCGGAGACTTGTCCACGGCGGCGGGCGTCGCTTGCGACGAACGACCGACGCGGTGGGCAAGTCGGTGGTGCCATGCTACGCGACCGTCCTGATGAAGCGGTCGCCGTAG
>JAEUPB010000046.1 GCA_016789955.1 Rubrivivax sp.
CGCCCGAGAAGCGCAGCTTCTTCGACCGCGCGCCGCAGGCGCGCTTCGTGATCTGACTCACCGCGATTGTTCGAGCACAGCGAACGCAGTGAGCGGAGCGAGTTCCGCGGTGGGGCGAAGAAGCGAGCATCGCAGGGGACGTGGTGCGCAGCACCACGCAACGGCTCGATGCTGAGCCGTTGCGAGGGCCCACCCACAGCCTTGCCCCTACGGCCTACTCACGCCAGGCTCTCAACGACCGCAACGCGCCGGCAGCAGACGGCTGGGCGCCTTCGTGAAAGGCCGGATCGCAAGGTCACGCGATGCGCTGGTCACCGCCCGATCACCAGCCGGATCGCCGGCATCGCCTTCTCGCTCTCCGCCCGCCGCTCCAGGGCCTGCCGCAGGTTGAACTGCGCCACCTGCGTGTGCTCCACCGCCAGGGCCTCTGCGCGCACGCCCTCGCCGGCCTTCAGGGCCTGCACGAGCATGTGGTGCTGGCGGTGGGCGTAGAGCATCCAGTCGCGGTCCAGCGCCAGCGAGCCCTGCATCGGCAGCATCGCGCTGGCCGGCGCGAACGGCAGCTTGTCGTTGAGCTGCACAGCGCGCTGCAGCGCGCGGTTGCCGCTGGCCTCGAGGATCAGCGCGTGGAAGCGATCGTTCATCGCGGCGTAGCGCGCGTAGTGGGGCACCTTGAGCACCGGCGCGGCGAGTGCCGCGTCTCCCTCGTCGAGGCAGGCCTGCAGGTCCAGCGCCAGCTGGCGCGGCACGCCGTGCTCGGCCACCAGCCGCGCGGCCATGCCTTCCAGGTGACCGCGCACCGCGATCGCATCGGCCACCTCGGCCGAGGTGAACTGCCGCACCTCGTAGCCACCACCGGCCGACGGCTCCACCAGCCCCTCCTGCTCCAGCGCCGCCAGCGCCGAACGCACCGGCGTGCGCGAGGCCCCCAGCCGCTCGGCCAGCTGCTGCTCGGCCAGCCGCTCGCCAGGGGCGTAGTCGCCGCGCAGGATCAGGTCGCGCAGCTGCATCAGCACCGTCTCTTGCAGACCCATCGCCCACCACCGTACACTGATTTCGATCGATGGTATACCGTCTGCCATTGTTCGGGATACCACCTGCAACACCGCCCGCCCCCACCGCGAGGACACCGCCATGAAGGCCGAGCAGAACCACCTCATCACCCGCATCGGCCCCGGCACGCCCTGCGGCGCACTGATGCGCCGCTACTGGCAGCCGGTGGCGCTGCTCGACGAGTTCGACGCGGCGCTCGACCCGCGCATGTGGCAGCGTCCGCTGAAGGCGGTGCGCGCGCTGGGGCAGGACTTCATCCTGTTCCGCGACGAGCAGAACCGCTGGGGCCTGCTCGACCGCGACTGCCCGCACCGCAATGCCGACCTCGCGTTCGCGCGCCACGAGGGCGACGGCGTGCGCTGCCCCTTCCACGGCTGGAAGTTCGATGCCACCGGCCGCTGCCTGGACACCCCCGCCGAGCCGATCGGCAGCACGCTGTGCCAGCGCGTCAAGCAGCGCAGCTACCCGGTGCAGGAACACGCCGGCGTGCTGTTCGCGTGGCTGGGCGACGAAGGCAGCACGCCGCCGCCCTTCCCGCGCTTCGACTGCTTTGCCGCACCCTCCACACATGTGTTCGCCTTCAAGGGCCTGTGGAAGTGCAACTGGCTGCAGGCGTTCGAGGTGGGGCTGGACCCGGCGCACACGTCGTTCCTGCACCGCTTCCTGAACGACGCGCCGCTGGAGAGCATCGGCGACAACCCGGCCGGCAAGCAGTTCCGCAGCGCCAGCGCCGGCGACTTCGGCGGCGAGCGCTGGCCGATGACGCGCGTCATGCGAGAGTTCCACCGCCCCGACATCAGCCACGAGGCCAAGCCCTGGGGCCTGCAGATCACCACGCTGCGGCCGATGACCGAGGAGCTGACGCACGTGCGCGTGACGCACGGCATCTTCCCCTACACCTTCGTGATCCCGCTGTCGGAGACGCTCACGATCACGCAGATGCACATGCCGGTGGACGACGAGAACACCTACTGGTATTCGTTCTTCACGAGCTTCGCCGGGCCGGTCGACAAGAAGGCGATGCGCGACCAGCGCACGCAGTTCATCCCGCCGCCGCTGTTCGCGCCCAAGAGCGGGCGCCACAACGACTGGGGCTTCAATGCCGAGGAGCAGCGCAGCCGCACCTTCCTCGGCATGGGCGAGGAAGACATCAACGTGCACGACCAGTGGGCCGTGGAGAGCATGGGCCCGATCCAGGACCGCACGCGCGAGCACCTGGGCACCAGCGACAAGATCATCATGGCCAACCGGCGCATGCTGCTGGCGGCCATCGAGAGCGTGGCGCAGGGCGGCCCCGCGCCCGGCATCGCCGACCCGGCGCTGGCCGCGCAGATGCAGGGCCCCGACACGGTGGACGGCATCGCGCCGGCCGGCACCTGGGGCACGTGGTGGAAGGAGCGCACGCAGGCCAAGCGCGACGGGGCGCCCTGGATCGCCAAGGCACCCGAGACCACCACCGCATGACGGTGCCGTTCGCGCAGCGCTGCGGCGTGCACGGCGCCGCGCGCGACGAAGCCGTGCGCGCCGTGCTGAAGCGCGTGCAGGACGAGAACGTCGACCTCGTGCGCATCGCCTGGTGCGACGTGCACGGCCTGCTGCGCGGCAAGACCGTGGTGGCGTCGGCGCTCGTACGCGCGCTCGCCGACGGCATCGGCATGGTCAGCACGCTGATGCTGAAGGACACCTCCGACCGCACCGCGCTGCCGGTGTTCCGCCCCGACGGCACCGCGGGGCTGAGCGGCTTCGGGCAGGCCAACAACATCGTGCTGCTGCCCGACCCCACCAGCTACGGCACGCTGCCGTGGGCGCCGGGCAACGGCTGGCTGCGCGCCGAACCGTTCTTCGAGGATGGCAGGCCGGTGCTGCTGGACACGCGACGCGTGCTGCAACGGGCGCTCGCCCGGCTGGCCGAAGCCGGCTACGGCATGCGCTGCGGGCTGGAGGTGGAGTTCCACATCTACCGCCGCCGCGCCGGTTCGCCGCACGCCGACCCGGCGCTGTCGAACTGGCCCGGGCCAGCGCCGGAGGTCGAGTTGCTGCACCCGGGCTACGCGCTGCTGGCCGAGAGCGGCTTCGACCAGTGCGAGGAGGCGCTGCGCATCGTGATGCACACGGCGCAGGGGCTCGGGTTGCCGCTGAGTTCGCTGGAGGTGGAGTTCGGCCCGTCGCAGGTGGAGGCGGTGTTCGATGCCACCGACGCGCTCACCGCCGCCGATGCGATGGTGCGCTTCCGCAACGGCGTGCGCATGGCGCTGGCCCGTGCCGGCTACCACGCCACCTTCATGTGCCGGCCGCCGTTCCCGCACGTGATGAGCAGCGGCTGGCACCTGCACCAGTCGCTGGTGCGGCTGGACGACGGCCGCAACGCGTTCTGCCGCGACGCGCCGGCGCCGGGCAGCACGCCGCGCGACGCGGCGCACCTGCTGTCCGACACGGGCGAACACGTGCTGGCTGGCCTGCTGGCCCATGCGCGCGCGATGGCCGTGCTGTGCACGCCCACGGCCAACGGCTACGGCCGCTTTCGCCCCAACGCGCTGGCGCCGCAATCGGTGCTGTGGGGCCGCGACAACCGCGGCGCGATGCTGCGCGTGGTGGGCGGCGGCACCGATCCCGCCACGCGCATCGAGAACCGCATCGGCGAGCCGGCCGCCAACCCGTACCTCTACATCGCGTCGCAGGTGCTGGCGGGCCTGGACGGCCTCGCCCGCGGCCTGCGCGCGCCACCAGCCACCGACGACCCCTACGGCGATGCCGCCGAGCGCATCCCCACCACGCTGGCCGACGCACTGGCGGCGCTGCAGGAAGACGCCGTGCTGCGCGAGGGCCTGGGCCCAGAACTGACGCAGGTCTTCCGCCGCATCAAGGAATCCGAGATCGCGCGCATGGCCGAAGCCCCCGATGGCGACGAGTTCATGCGCCGGGAATACTTCGCAAGAATCTGATGACCCTCACCGTCCACCTCCACGAGATCCGCGCCAACGGCGAACGCGTCGACCATGCCGTGCCGGCGCGGGCCGGCCAGTCGTTGATGCAGGCCGCCATTGAAGCCAATGTCTCGGGCATCTCGGCCGACTGCGGCGGGCTGATGACCTGTGCCACCTGCCACGTCTACGTGCACGACGACTGGGCCGAGCGCGTGCCGCCGGCGGGCGACGAGGAGGTCGGCATGCTCGACTTCGTCGCCGCCGAGCGACGGGCAACCAGCCGGCTGTCGTGCCAGATCACGCTCACCGATGCGCTGGACGGCCTCGCGGCCGACCTGCCGCCCACGCAGTACTGATCCTCACGATGGACGCCCGCGCCGTGGCCACGCCCTACCTGCAGCTGGCCGGCGTGCGCAAGGTCTACGACCACGGCGGGCAGCAGACGGTGGCGCTCGGCCACGTCGACCTGACGGTGGACGACGGCGAGTTCCTCGCGATCGTCGGGCCCTCGGGGTGCGGCAAGAGCACGCTGCTGCAGATCGCCGCCGGCCTCGCGCCCGCCAGTGCCGGCGAGGTGCGTTTCCGCGGCGTGCCGGTGACGGCGCCGCCCGAGGGCATCGTGTACCTGTTCCAGCAGTACGGCAAGTCGCTGCTGCCGTGGCGCACGGTGGCCGACAACGTCGCCTTCGCGATCGAGCACCGGCCCGGGCAGACGCGCGCCACCGCGCGCGAGACCAGCCGCCGCTACCTGGGCCTCGTGGGCCTCGCGGAGTTCGCCGAGCGCTACCCGTGGCAGCTCTCCGGCGGCATGCAGCAGCGCGTGACGATCGCGCGCGCGCTCGCCGCCGAGCCGCGCGTGCTGCTGATGGACGAGCCGTTCAGCTCGGTGGACGCGCTGACGCGGCTCGAGCTGCACCAGCTCGTGCTCGACCTGAAGGCCCGCCACGGCTTCACCGCAGTGCTGGTGACGCACGACGTCGACGAGGCGGTGTACCTGGCCGACCGCATCGCGGTGCTGTCGGGGCGCCCGTCGCAGGTGGCGCAGGTGGTGCAGACCGACCTGCCGCGCCCGCGCGACCCGATCGCCACGCGCGAGCTGCCGCGCTTCGTCGAACTCCGGCACGCGCTGCTGGAGCGGCTGCTGGGCCGCTGACCGGGACCGACCGATGGCCCGCGCCCGCCCCTGGCACGACCCCGAGCGCTGGCTCGGCGCCGCGACGGTCGTGGGGCTGGTGGCGATGCTCGAGGCCGCGGTGCGCAGCGGCGGCGTGAACGCGGCGCTGGTGCCTGCGCCCAGCACGGTGGCCGTGAGGCTGGGCACCATTCTCCAGGGCGGCGATGCTTGGCGGCCACTGGGCGAGACGCTCGCGCTGCTGGCCGCAGCCTACGCCGTAGGCTGCGCGCTGGCGGTGGCCGCCGGCCTTGCGATGGGCCGCTCGGCGTGGATGCACGGGCTGCTCGAGCCGCTGGTGGAAGTGCTGCGCCCGCTGCCCAAGCCGGCGCTGCTGCCGCCGCTGATCCTGTTCCTGGGCCTGGGTGCGCCGATGAAGCTCACGGTCATCGCGCTGGGCGTGTTCTTCCCCGTGCTCGTCAACACCGTGCAGGGCGTGCGCGGCACCGAGCCGGTGCTGCTGGATGCCGCGCGCACCTTCGGCCACACGCGGCTGCACACGCTGCTGGCGGTGGTGCTGCCGGCGTCGTTGCCGATGGTGCTGGCCGGCATGCGCGTGAGCCTGGGCCTGGGCCTCGTGCTCGTGATCGTCGCCGAGATGATGGCGGGCACCGGCGGCGTGGGCTACCTGATCCTCGACATGCAGCGCTCGTTCCGCGTGCCCGAGATGTACGCGTGGATCGTCATCCTGGCCGTGCTCGGCTGGGCCCTCAACGCCGTGTTCGTGCGCCTGGAAGGGCGCGTGACGCGCTGGTCGTTCGCCACTCGGGACTGACCCGCGGCGACCTTCACTCCCCTGCCCCGATCAACCCCAAGGAGCCGACACCATGACCACGCCGACCTCGATCACCCGCCGCACCGCCTGCGGCGCCGCCGCGTCGCTGCTGCTCGCGCCGGCCGCCCGCGCGCAGCCGGTGAAGCTGCGCGTCAGCACCATCCCCATCCTCGACACCGCGCCGCTGCAGGTGGGCATCGCCAAGGGCTTCTTCGCCGCCGAAGGGCTGGAGATCGACACCACGCCCACCACGGGCGGCGCGGCCGGGCTGCCGGCGCTGGCCGCCGGCCAGGTGCAGATCACCTTCAGCAACATCATCAGCATCGTGCTCGGCGCCAAGCAAGGCCTGGGCTTCGAGGTCATCACCGCCGGCAGCGGCACCGGCGACAAGCTGCCCGACCTGGCCGGCCTCGTCGCGAAGAAGGGCCACGCATTCAAGACCGGCAAGGACCTCGAGGGCAAGCGCATCGCGGTGAACACGCGCAACAACATCATCTGGCTCTACGCGCGCGCCTGGGTGCAGGCCACCGGGGGCAACCCCGACGCGGTGACGTACCTCGAGGTGCCGTTCCCGCAGATGATCGATGCGGTCAAGGGCGACCGTGTCGACGCGGCGTTCGTCGTCGAGCCGTTCATGACCGGCGGCATCTCCAGCGACGCCGTGTCGCTCGTCGCCTGGCCGTACTACACGGTGCAGAAGCGCATCCCGGTGGGCCAGTACGCGGCCACCAAGACCTACATCGCGCAGAACCCGCAGGTCATCGAGAAATGGGTGCGGGCCTACAACAAGTCGGCCGACTGGTGCAACCAGAACGTCGGCTCGGAGGAGTTCCTGAAGATCGTCTCGGCCTACACGCGCATGCCGCCCGAGGTGATCAAGGGGCTGAACGTGCCGGTCTACGAGAAGACCGTCGACCTCGGCGCGGTGGACCAGGTGGTCGAGCTGATGCGCAAGCACAAGCTGATCGAAGGGCCGTTCGACAGCAAGGCGCTCTTCAGCAAGTCCGCCGTCAAGTAGATGACCGACACCATCGTCCGCGGCGCGCTGGTCACGATGGACCCGGCGCGCCCGCGCGCCGAGGCGATGCTGGTGCGCGACGGGCGCATCGCCGCGGTGGGCACGCTGGCCCAGGTGCGCGCCGCCGCCGCGGCCGGCGCGCACGAGATCGCGTACCCGCGCGGCGCGGTGGTGCCCGGGCTGATCGACACGCACAACCACATGCACTGGACCGGCCTGCAGTCGCGGCTCGTCGACCTGTCGGGTGCGCGCTCGATCGCCGACATCCAGGCCGCCATTCGCGACTGGGCGGCGAGCCACCCGCAAGCCTCCTGGATCACCAGCGGCAGCGGCTGGCACGTGGCCGTGCTGGCCGAGCAGCGCTACCCCACGCGGCAGGAACTCGACGCGGCCTGCCCCGACCGGCCGGTGTACCTGCCGCGTGTCGGCCACGCCGCGGTGGCCAACTCGCGCGCGCTGGCGCTGGCCGGCATCACCGCGGCCACGCCCGACCCCGACGGCGGCCGCATCTCGCGCGACGCGCAGGGCGAGCCCGACGGGCTGCTGCTGGAACCGCCGGCCTTCGAACCGGTGGCGCGGCTCGTGCCCCCGCCTTCGGCCGCTGACCAGGAAGGCGCGCTGCGCGACGTGCAGCGCCGCTACCACGCGGCCGGCCTCACCGGCATCATGGACCCCGGCGTGCCGCCCGACGTGATGGGGCTGTACCAGCGGCTGTGGCAGCGCGGCGAACTGAGCGTGCGCTCGGTGCTGATGCCGCTGGCCGATGCCAGCCGGCCGGTGGACGAGACGATCGCGCGCATCGAAGGCTCGGGCCTGCGCACCGGCTTCGGTGACGATCGGCTCAAGCTCGGCGGCGTCAAGGTGTTCCTCGACGGCGGCGCCTCGCTGGGCACCGCGCTGATGCGCGAGCCCTACCCGGACGAGCGCTGCAACTGCGGCATCCAGGTCACGCCCACCGAATCGTTGCGGCGCATCGCGTGGGCCTGCGCGAGGAACGGCTGGTCGCTGGGCGTGCACGTGGTGGGCGGCAAGGCCATCGACCTCGCGCTCGAGATCTTCGAGGAGGTGAACTCCGAGATCCCGCTGCGCGACCTGCGCTTCTCGCTGATCCACGCCTACCTGTGGCCCGACGAGCGCAACATCCGCCAGTGCGCGGCGATGGGCATCGCGGTGGCTACGCAGTGCAGCATGCAGTACACCTTCGGGCCGCTGCTGGTGAAACGCTTCGGCACGGTGATGATGTCGCTGGCCACGCCGGTGCGCAGCTGGCTCGACGGCGGCGTGCGCGTGGGCGGCGGCTCGGATTCGCCGGTCACGCCGTACCCGCCGCTGCTGGGCCTGTGGCAGTCGCGCACGCGGCGCATCGCCGGCACCACCGAGCCCATCGGCCGCCAGCAGGCGGTGAGCGGCGACGAGGCGCTGGCGATGCTGACGCGCGACGCGGCGTGGCTCTCGTTCTCCGAGCACGAGCGCGGCATGCTCAAGCCCGGGCTGCTGGCCGACTGGACCGTGCTGTCGGTGGACCCGGTGGCCTGCGAGCCCGACGAGCTGGAACACGCGCAGGTGCTGGCCACCGCGGTCGGCGGCCAGGTGGTGCACGATGCGGAGCGCGGGGCCGCATGAAGCCGCACCGCCTCGCCGGCTTCGCGCTGCTGGCCGCGCTGCTCCTGCTGTGGCAAGTCTCGGCGCTGAGCTGGGTCAGCAGCACGAACTGGCCGCCGTTCACGCAGGTGCTGAAGGCGCTCGTCGAGGGCTTCCGTTCGGGCGAACTGGTGCAGGTGTTCGGCTCCAGCCTGGGCCGCATGCTCGCGGGCTACGCGGCCGGCTCGGCGGTGGGCATCGCGGTGGGCGTGGCGATGGCACGCTCGCGCTGGCTGAATGCGGCGCTCGGGCCGCTGGTGGAGCTGCTGCGGCCGATCCCGATCCCGGCGCTGGTGCCGCCGCTGATCCTGCTGCTGGGCCTGGACAACGCGATGAAGATCTTCGTCGTCGCCTTCGCGGTGTTCTTCCCGGTGCTGATCAACACCGCCACCGGTGTGCGCGCGGTCGATCCGGTGGCACTGGACGTGGCGCGCACCTTCCAGGCCGGCCGCTGGCGCACGCTGGCCGGCGTGGTCCTGCCGGCGGCCCTGCCCTACGTGATGGCCGGGCTGCGCACGAGCCTGGCGCTGGCGCTGATCGTCACCGTGGTGGCCGAGATGATCGCGGGCTCCGCCGGCCTGGGCTACCACCTCGTGACGATGCAGTACGCGATGCGCGCGCCCGACATGTACGCGGCCATCGTGCTGTTGGCCGCGGTGGGCTACGTGCTCAACCGCGGCATGCTGGCGCTGGAACGCCGGCTGCTGCACTGGTACCAGCGCGACGCGGCGGCATGACGACACAGACCTGGCGCATCGGCGCGGCCACCGTGACCCGCATCGAGGAGCAGCTCGGGCCCGGCAGCTTCCCGCCCGAGCAGTACTTCAGCGGCTACGAGCCCGAGGTGCTCGAACGCCACCGGTCGTGGCTGGTGCCGCACCACTACCTGCCCGACCGCCACGCGCTCGTGACCAGCGTGCACAGCTGGCTGATTCGCACGCCGCGGCACACGGTGCTGCTGGACTGCTGCTCGGGCAACCACAAGAACCGCCCGTGGTGGCCGCGCTTCCACCAGCTCGAGACGCCGTTCCTCGAACGCCTGGCCGCCGCCGGCGTCACCCCCGAGCAGGTCGACATCGTGCTGTGCACGCACCTGCACGCCGACCACATCGGCTGGAACACGCGGCTGCGGGATGGCCGCTGGGTGCCCACGTTCCCGAACGCGCGCTACCTCTTCGGCCGCACCGAAGCCGAGTGGTTCGACCCGCAGCGCCACCCCGACAGCGACGACCCGCACCGCCGCATCGCCTGGGCCGACAGCGTGCTGCCGGTGCTGGAGGCGGGGCAGGCCGAACTCGTCGACACGCCGCATGCGATCGACGACACGCTGACCATCGAGGCCGCTCCCGGCCACACGCACGGCCACGTGCTGCTGCAGCTGCACATGCCCCGAGGCCAGGCCGTGTTCTGCGGCGACGTGCTGCACCACCCGCTGCAGGTGGTGGCGCCGCATTGGAACAGCCAGTTCTGCGTGCTGCCCGACGAGGCACGAGCGACGCGCCGCCGCGTGCTCGAACACTGCGCCGCTCAGGGTGCGCTGCTGCTGCCGACGCACTTCAGTGCGCCGCACGTGGCGCGCATCACGGCGCCCGGCGAGGTGCCGCAGTTCGTCGAGCCCGGTTGATGCCGCCGGCGGGCGGGTCTCGCAGCCGCTCCGTCGTCAGAAGACACACCGGGCCTGCGGCGGCTTCGAATCGAAGCCGAGCCTCTCGGCAAGGGCGACGAAGCGCGCTTGCCCGCGCACCGCAGCCCAGCGGTGGTCGAGCTGCAGGTAGGCCAGGCGGATGTCGCGTTCTTCGTAGGCGCGCTCGAGCGCGGTCAATGCCGCGTCGTGCTCACCCAGCGCGACATGCACGAGCGCCATCATGGCCGGCGAGATGAATCCTTCGCGGCCTTGCGCCTGCATGCCGCGCAACACGGCTCGCGCACGATCGGCGTGCCCCGTCTCTCCGAGCGCGAAGCCGAACGGGCCGCTGGCCCAGGCGCTGCCGCCGGACAGTTCGACGGCACGCTGCAGCGAAGCGAGCGCCGCCTCGCTCTGGCCGGCGTTGAACATCACGTTGCCGAAGATCAGGTGTCCGATCCAGAAACCGGGGCCGATCTGCAGCGCACGCCGTATTTGGGCAATGCCTTCGTCGAGGCGGCCCATCGATGCCAGCGCGCCTCCCTCGAACGCGTTGGCGAGGACGGAGTGCGGCTCGATCTCGCGAGCACGAACGAACCCGCGCAGCGCCTCGGCGGCCCGCCCATGGCTCATGTGGACATGGGCCAGACCGTGGTGGGCATCGGCCGCACTGGGGTTCAACTCGCGGGCCACGGTGAACGCCTGTTCGGCGCGCAGCCAATCCCAGTCGTACAGGTAGGCCACCCATCCAAGGATCGCCTGGCCTTCGCCGAGTCGCGGATCGATGTCCACCGCGCGTTGCGCCGCGGCGCGGATGCGCTCGAAGGTCTGGCGCGGCGCCTTGTTCGAGGTGAACAGCTCGCGCCGCAGCACGTCAGCCAGGCCGCACCAGGCATAGGCATAGCGTGGGTCGGCGGCGATCGCCTGTTCGTACAGCGCGATCGAACGCCGGTAGGCATCGGCTGTGAACAGCAGCGACAGGTAGCGGGCCTCCAGGTACAGGCGATAGGTCTCGGCGCTGCGCGTGCCGGCCACGCCCAGCGCACCGCGCTCGCGCTCGCCCAGGCGCGGCATCAGCACCTCGGCGACGCGGCGCGAGATCGCCTCCTGCACGTCGAAGACATGGGTAAAGGTCTCGTCGAACGTGCCGCTCCAGGCTGCGCTGCCGTTGCGCACGTCGAGCAGACGTGCCGTCACGCGCAGCCGCTCGCCCTGCTGTGCCATCGTGCCTTCGACGACCCAGCCGACGCCCAGGTCGCGCGCTGCCTGCAGCGCATCGGTATCCTGCCCGGCATAGCGCCGCACGGCGCCGACCGGTCGCACGATCACGCCCCTCGCCGCGCTCAAGCGCGCGATCAGGCTGTCGGCCATGCCCAGTTCGAGCACCTCGTCGCGCGCGCTGCCGCTGCCGGCCAGCGGTCGAAACGGCAGCACCGCCAGCGTCGTCGGCGGTGTCGGATCGGACACGGGCGTGTCGGCCTCGCTGCCGGCGTCGGCGCGCCAGAGGCGTGGACCGATGACGAGTCCCACGCCGAGCGCGACCGCAGCGCCCGCCGCACCGGCCAGGGCGAAGACCCATCGCCGTGGCCGGGCGGTTGCCGGCATCGCTCCTGCCGTCGCCGCGGCGCTGGCGGAAGCATCGGAAGCACCGGCGACCGGGCCGGTCGCGGCCACCACCGCGTGCACGTCGGCGACGAATCGGAACCCCCGCCGCGGCACCGTGAGCAGGTAGCGCTTGTCGTTGCCGTCGTCGCCGAGCGCGCGCCGCAGCGCCGACACCAGCTTGTTGAGGTTGTTCTCCTCGACCACCTGACCCGGCCATAGGTCCGCCAGCAGGGTGTCCTTGTCCAGCAGCTCGCCGCGGCGCTCGACGAAATAGACGAGGGCGTCGAACAGCCGCGGCGACAGCTCGACCGTGGCGCCGCGCGCATCGAGCAGGCGCCGCCGCCCGAGGTCGAGCCTGAAGTCGCCGACAGCCAGGTGGATGGAGTCACCGACGGTCGCTTCGACCGGGCGTTCAGAAAGATTCATGACTATTCAAGCGCTGGCAAAGCAGCGTAACGCCACCGACACGATGCTGCCAGCGTGAACCGCATGCCGTACCTACGCCTCTGGCTGCCGGCCCTGCTCGTACTCGCCGCCTGGACGGGCTCGGCGGCGCAGCCGGCCAAGCCGGCCCGCGTGGCATTCCTGGGCATGGACTCGCGCATGCAGGCGCCCTTCGTCGCGGCCTTCGTCGATCGCCTGCGCGCCCTCGGCTACCAGGAAGGCCGCCAGGTGGTGTTCGAGTTCCGCTGGGCCGAGCGGCACTTCGAGCTGCTGCCCGCCCTGGCGGCTGAACTCGTCGCGAACCGGCCCGATGTCATCGTCACCGCCGCCCCGCCGGCCGTGCGCGCGGTGCAACGGGCGACCACCAGCATCCCCACGGTGGTTCTGATCCACGACCCGGTGGGCAGCGGCTTCGTCGAGACCTTGGCGCGGCCGGGGCGCAACATCACCGGCGTGGCCTTCCAGGACTCGGAGCTCTCGGCCAAGCGGCTGGACCTGCTGCGGCAGATGATTCCGCGCATCGGCAAGGTCGGCGTGATCTGGAACCGGGAGGGCGGCGGTGTCGGCGCCGTGCAGGCCCTGGAACACGCGGCGCGCACGCTGGGCGTCGAACTGCGTGCGTTCGAGATCGTTCATCCTTCGGACCTCCCTGAGGCCATGCGCCAGGCGAAATTGTGGGGCGCCCAGGGCATCGTACAGCCGGCGTCGCCGGTGTTCACCCAGAACCGCGTGTCACTGCTCGAGGCGGCGGCGAGACACCAGCTGCCGATGATGTGCGAGATGCGCAACCTGGTCGTCGAAGGGTGCCTGGCCACCTACAGCGCCAGCTTTCCCGCGCAGTACGCCCGCATGGCCGACTACGTCGACCGCGTGCTGCGCGGCGCGCGCGCGGACAGCCTGCCGGTGGAGCAGCCGCGCGAGTTCGAGTTCGTCATCAACGCGAGGACGGCGCGCGAGCTGGGCCTGGAGATCAACCCGGCCATCCGCCTGCGTGCGACCGAAGTGCTTCAGTGAGGAGGGTCGATGAACAGGATTCCCATGCCGGATCGTGCTGCCTGCGGCGCGGCGCTCTTGATGGTTGCGATGGTGCCGGCATCGGCCACCGAAGGCGGCGGCACCGCCAAGATCCTCGGCGTCGAAACGGTGATGGCCGGCGTGATGCAGGCGCCGGGCCAGTGGCGCGTGGTGACCGTCGTGGGCCACTACCGCAGCGAGCACACGCTGGATGGCAACGGCAACCCGCGCGCACCGCTGTCCAACTTCGACCTGAAGGTCACCGCCTTCGCGATGCGCTTCCAGTACGTCTGGCCCGAGCTGAAGCTGCTCGGCGCCGACGTCGAATCCCGATTCGGCGCCGCGTGGTACACCGACACGACGCTGTCGTTCGACGTCGCCACGCCCGGCGGACCGGTCCATCGCGCCGACGCTTCCACCGGCCATGGCGACGCGCTGCTGGCGCCCATCACCCTCGGCTGGAAAAGTCCGTCCCTGCACCAGATCGCCGGCCTCGAAATCTACGTGCCCTGGGGGCGGTTCGACACGAGCCGGCTGGCCAACCGCACCCGTGGCTACCTGGCCGTGGCGCCGGCCTATCGCTTCACCTGGTTCCCGGCGCCCGCTTTGGAGGTGAGCGGCAACCTGATCTATCTGCTGAACCGCGAGAACCCGGACACGCGGGTGAAGAGCGGGCGCGAACTGAGCTTCGACTATGGCATCGGCTACACCCTGGCTCCGGGCTGGCAGGTGGGCGCCTCGGGCTATCTGTATCGCCAGGTCAGCGACGACACGCTGCGCGGCATCCGCGTCGCGCCCGACGGCAATCGCGGCCGTGTCGCCGCGACGGGCCCCTTCCTGCGCTGGTACACCAGCGACGGCATGGGCATCACCTTGAAGTGGCAGGTGGAGAGCGGCGCGAGGAACAAGACCGACGGCAATCGCTTCTTCCTGCAGTTCGCGCGCAATCTCTAGCGCGTGGGTTCGGCGCGCGTGAGCCGCGGGCCACCGACATCCCAGCAAGGCTGTGGGTAGGCCCTTGCGGCGGCGACTATCGAGACGCCCGAGAAGCGCAGCTTCTTCGACCGCGCGCCGCCAGGCGCGCTTCGTGATCTGACTCACCGCGATTGTTCGAGCACAACGAACGAAGTGAGTGGAGCGAGTTCCGCGGTGGGGCGAAGAAGCGAGCATCGCAGGGGTCGTAGCGCGCAGCGCCACGCAACGGCTCGATCCGGAGCCGCTGCGAGGGCCTACCCACAGCCTTGCCGCGCCAGCGCCACGCACACGACAGCCGACACGCCGACCAACCCGGCGCCGATCAGCAGGGCCCCCACCCATACGCCCGCGACGCGTTGTCCGCGAGCACCGCATCGCTCAGGCGCCTGTCCCCATCGGTCCAGGCATCGAGCAACGCGAGCAGGTCCGCGTCGGCCGGCGGCGGATTCCGGTTCGGATGCGGCCAGTTGCTGGCCCACAGGCAGCGGTCGGGCCGCGCCTGCACCAGCGCGCGGGCCAGCGCCGACACGTCGGCGTAGTCGGGCGGCCCGCTGCGCGAGGTCTCGTACGGTGCGGACAGCTTGATCCAGCGGCCCGGCGCCGCCAGCACCTGCAGCAGCGCCTGGAACGACGGCGCATCGGGCGCGACGGGCACCACGAAGCGGCCGACGTGGTCGATCACCACGTCGCACGGCAGCGCGTCGATCAGCGCGCGGCGCTGCGGTATCTCGCGGCCGTCGAACTGCAGGTCGATGTGCCAGCCCAGCGCAGCGATGCGTTCGGCATGCGCGGGCAACGTGTCCCACGACAGCATGCCGCCCGAGCCGCCGAGCAGCATGTAGCGCACGCCGCGCACACCGGCGGCGTGCAGCCGCTGCAGTTCGATATCGTCGACGTCGGGCGGCACCACCGCCACGCCGCGCGCCGCGGAGCCCAGCTGCGCCAGCGCGTCGAGCAGGCAGCGGTTGTCGTACCCGTAGCCGGTGGGCTGCACCAGCACCACGCGCTGGAGCCCCAGCGCCTGCTGCACCTCGCGGTAGCGCGACACCGGCGCGTGCGGCGGCTGGAACGTGGCGGTGGGCGCGAGAGGGTAGCCGTGCTCGTAGATGTGAACGTGGCAGTCGCAGGCACCGGAGGGCATGTCGCTCATGCGCCGCTCCACGCACGCAGGCGCCGCGCATGCTCGGCGTTCACGGCGCCTTCCGGCACGCGGCCCTGCAGCAGCGCCTCCACCTGCCGCACCGTCTCCAATGACTGGTGCTCGATGGCCGGCGGCGTGAGCCCGCCGATGTGCGGCGTGGCGATGACGCGCGGGTGGGCGGCCAGCGCGGAGCTGGGCATCTGGTCGGGCGCGCGGCCGACGTCCATCGCGCAGCCGGCGATGCGGCCGCCGTCGAGCGCATCGCGCAGCGCCGCCTCGTCGACGAGGTTGCCGCGCGAGGCGTTCACGAAGTACGCGCCCGGCCTCATCGCCGCGAAGGCGGCCGCGTCGAAAAGGTTCTCGGTCTGCGGCGTGGCCACGGCCAGGCAGACGACGAAGTCGGACCCTGCCAGCAGTTCGGCCATCGAGACCTGCGCAGGCCCCTGCGGACCGACGGCCGCGTGGGGATCGGACACCAGCACCTGCATGCCCAGCGCCTGCGCCGTGGCCGCCAGCGTGCGGCCGATCTGCCCGTAGCCGACGATGCCCAGCACCGAGCCGCGCAGCTCGCGCCCCATCGCGACGGGCGGCACCTGCCCCGCGCGGTAGGCCTGCACCGCGTCGCTGATGCCACGGGCCAGGTCGATCATCACGCCGACGATCCACTCGGTCACCGAGGTCATGAAGCCCGCGCTGGCCTGCGTGACGAGGATGCCGTGCGCGCTGGCCGCCGGGACGTCGACGTTGCGGATGTCCACCGCGCAGCGGCACCAGGCCACGAGTTGCGGCAGCCGCGCCAGCAGTGCCGCCGGCGCTTCGGTGGCGCGGTCGCTGACGATCAGGTCGCAGTCCGCCGCGGCGGCGACGAGCGTCTCCATCGCCCACGGCGTCTCGTCGTCCTTGCACCGCACGTCGGCCACGGCGCGCAGGCCGGCCAGCGCGCGCGGGCCGTAGTACTGCGCCAGCGCGGCGGGCCCGTGCGTCAGAAGCACGGTGCGGCGGCTCACGTGCGCCTCCTGCGCACCGGCGCCGAGGCGGAGGCCGAAGCCGATGCCGGCGGCGGGGCGACGCTGCCGCGCGATTCCAGCTCCGGCGCGAACAGGAACTCGCCGGCCGGGATGTCGGGGTCGGCCAAACGGCCTATGACGCGCTCGACGATGGTGCGCGCCATCGCCGGCACCGGCAGGCGCACGGTGGTGAGCGCCGGCGACATCAGCGACGACAGGAAAAGGCCGTCCATGCCGATGACCGACACGTCGCCCGGCACCGAGAGACCGGCATCGCGCAGGCCTGCCAGCAGTCCGTAGGCGAGCATGTCGTTCACCGCCACGAGCCCGGTCGGGCGCGGGCGCTCGGCGGCGATGCGGGCCGCGAGCATGCGGCCGACGTCGGCCATCTCGGAGTCGCCGTAGTCGGAACTGGCGCTGCCGTCGATCACGCGGGCGTGCGCCGCAAGGCCCGCCGCCGCAGCCGCCGAGCGGAAGCCGCGGATCTTCTCGCGGCGGCTCATCGTCAGGCCCGACGCGGTGACGAACGCCAGCTCGCGGTGCCCGCGCTCGATCAGGTGCGCCGCGGCCAGCCGCGCCGCCTCGTGGTTGTCCACCGACACGTGGTCGATCGCCGAACTGGCGCCGGGCGTGGCGCGGCGGTCGTAGCTGACCATCACCAGGCCGCGCTGCACGGCCTGCTCGAAGTGCCGCTCGTCGGCCAGCGAGGAAATCACGATCACGCCGCGCACGCCGTGCGCCAGCAGGTCGTCGAAGAAGCCGACCTCCTTGTCGCGGTTGCGGTAGGTGTTGCCCAGCACCACGCGGTAGCCGTGGCGCTCCTGCGCCGATGTCTCCACCTCGCGCGCGATGTAGCCGTACATCGGGTTGGCGATGCTGGGCACGAGCAGGCCGAGCATCGGCGTCTGCCCGGTCTTCAGCTGCTGTGCCGCACGGTTGGGGCGGTAGTCCAGCGCCGAGATCGCGGCGCGCACGCGCTCGAGGGTCTCGGCCCTCATGCGCTCCACGCGCCCGTTGAGCACGTTGGAGATCGTGCTCACCGAGACACCGGCGTGGCGGGCGACGTCGGCGATGGTGCTCATCCGAGGAAGTGGTGCGGGATCCAGGTCGACAGCGGCGGCACGAGGATCACCAGCAGCAGCACCAGCGTCTCGGCGAGCATGAACCACCAGACATGGCGGTTCACCTCCGCGTACGAGCATTGTGCGATGCCGGTGGTGACGAACAGCAGCGGCGCGGTCGGCGGCGACACCGCGCCGATCTGGTTGCACATCACCATCACGAGTCCCATCTGGAACGGGTCGATGCCGTAGACCTTGGTGATCTGGATCGCCGCCGGCGCGAACACCAGCAGCACCGCGAGCGAGTCGACGAAGGTGCCGAGCACGATCATCACCACGGCGATGATGAAGAGGATCATCGTCGGGTTGCCCGACATCGACGTGACGAACTTCAGCGCACCTTCGTTGAACTCGAGGTAGCCCATCAGCCAGCCCGACGCGCCGGCCACCGCGATCACGCCCGAGACCATCGTCGTCATCACCACCGACTCGAGCAGGATGCCGGGCAGGTCGCGCCAGCGGATGCGCTTGTAGAAGAAGAGGCCGAGCACCAGCGCGTACAGGCAGGCGATGGCCCCGGCCTCGGTGGCGGTGAACACGCCGCTCAGGATGCCGCCCACCACGATCACCGGCCCCATCAGCGCCGGCCACACCTCCTTCAACGAGCGCCCCAGCGCGCCCCACTCGAAGCGGCCGTGCGTGACGCGCAGCTCGGGGTAGTCGGGCAGGAAGGTGTAGACCTTGATCGTGACCATCAGCGCCAGGCCCACGAGGATGCCCGGCACGATGCCGCCGAGGAACAGGCCACCGATGGATACCTGCGCCATCGAGCCGTAGACCACCATCACCATGCTCGGCGGGATGATCGCGCCGATGGTGCCGGCGGTGGCGATCAGCGCGGCCGCGAAGCCGGGCTTGTAGCCGTTGCGCTTCATCGTGGGCACCACGATCGACGCGATCGCCGACGCGTCGGCGGTGCTCGACCCCGATACGCCGGCGAACACCATGCTCGCCACCACCGAGGCGTGCGCCAGCCCCGCCTGCAGGTGGCCCACCAGCACGCGCGAGAACTGCACCAGCTGCTGGCTCATGCCGCTGGCCGACATCAGCGCGCCGGCGAGGATGAAGTACGGCAGCGCCAGCAGCGTGAACGAGTCCAGCTGCGTGTACATCTTCTGCGCGAACAGCGGCAGCACGAGGTTGGGCGTGGCCGCGATGCCCACGTAGCCCACCAGCGCGATGGCCAGCAGGATCGGCACGCCGACCAGCATCGTGCCCAGCATCAGCACGAACAGGAACCAGATCACGCGCGCACCCTCCACGCGCCGCCGGCGATGCGGCGCAGCGCCACGAACATCAGGTACGCGCCGCCCAGCACCATGCCGGTGTACGGGTAGCTCATCGGCACCTCCAGGCCCGGTGAGGTCTGCAGGTGGGCGATGCTCACCACCTTCCAGCCCAGCGCCATCAGCGACACCGCGAAGGCCGCCCACATCAGCTCGACCGTCAGGTTGAAGGCAGAGCGCGGCGCCGGCGCGAGCTTGTCGCAGAAGGTCTCGATGTACAGGTGCGCGCCGCGCCGGTAGGCGATCGGGACGCCGAGGAAGACGATCCAGATGTGGCCGAAGATCTGGGCTTCCTCGCTCCACGAGAGCGAGCGGTTCAGGCCGTAGCGGCTGAACACCTGCACCAGCGCGATGACGGCGATCACGCCGAGGATGGCCGCGGCGAGCGCTTCGGCGCCGCGGTCGATGGCGCCGAACGCGCGCTGCAGGCTCATTGCTTGCGGATCTGCGCCAGCAGCGCCTCGGCGCCGAACTCCTTGGCCAGCTCGTCCTGTGCCGTCAGCGCCGCCTTCTGCAGCGGCGCGACGTCGATCTCGTTGACCTTCATGCCGAGCTTCTTCACCTGTGCCAGCGCCTCGGCCTCCTTCTCCGGCGCCATCTTGCGCACGATCTGCTCGGCCTGCTTGGCGCCCTTCATCATCACCGCCTGCTCGGCCGGGGTGAACTTGTTCCACTCGGCCAGCGAGAACACCAGCACCGTCGGGTCCATCAAGTGGCGCGTCATCGCGATGCAGCAGGCCACCTCGTTGAACTTGAACGAGATCGTCGTCGACGCGGTGTGCTCGTAGCCGTCGAGCACGCCGCTCTGCAGCGACGTGTAGATCTCGCCGAAGTTCATCGGGGTGGCGTTGGCGCCCATCGCGTTGATCGCCGACACGAACACCTTGGTCGGGATGGTGCGGATCTTCAGGCCCTTCAGGTCGGCCGGCGCCTTGACCTCCTTCTTCGACGTGACCACGTTGCGGTAGCCCCAGCTCACCGCCCACGCCAGCACCTTGAAGCCGGCCTTCTCCATGTCGGCGTTGAGCTCCTTGCCCACCGGCCCGTCGAGCACCGCCTCGGCATGCGCGTAGCTCTTCCACACGAAGGGCAGCCCGAGCACGCCGACGCGCTTGACGAACGACGCGTATTCCGCCGGCCCGCCGGCGGTGGCCGACGCACCGCCGCCCAGCCGCATCGCCTCGATCACCTCGCGGGACTGGCCGAGCTGGCTGTTGGGGAACAGCTTGACCTCCACGGTGTCGGAGTTCGCGTTCACGTAGGTCATGAACTGGTGCGCGAGCATCGTGTTGTCCACGCCCAGGTCGGCCGGGCCGGCGGTGTGGATGCGCACGAGCTTCTTGGCGGCCTGCGCGGCGGCGGGGCCGGCCGCGAGGAGGGACCCGGCGAGGACGAGCGCCAGGGCGGCGCCGGTGGTGCGACGGTGCATGGGGTTGTCTCCTGTCGTGGTGGCGTGGAACGCCTGCGGTGAATCGTTCTAGTAAAACGATACACAAGAGGACCGGCCGGTGAGCCGGGGTTTGCACGCATCCGATGCACATCGTTGTCGGCAGACGAAACCCGCCAGGCTCATCTAGGGGCTCGCCGCGCGGCCCCGCGTCGCTAGCATCGCCCTCCTTCCCCGACCCGACGGAGCCACACATGGGTTTCAATGCCTACGAGAACCGAGCCACCATCGACGACCACGGCGTCAGCTTCGACAAGGTGCCCACCGAGGCCGATCGCGTCAACGGCGTACGCCGCATCACCAAGGGCTGGGAGGGCGTGAAGGGCGAGGTCGACGGCCTCGGCGGCCTGAAGCTGAGCAAGCCCGATGTCGAGGATCTGTTCTCGCACGTCGTCAAAGAGCAGACGCACGCGGTGATCTTCGAGCTGGTGCTCACGAAATCGGACTTCCGGCTCGATGTCATCGTCGGCAACGCGACCTTCAAGCAAGGCACCGTGCGCGTGCCCTCCGAACTCGAGGAGTACCGCAACTTCCTGTCGAACCTGAACGGCTGGTCGTCGAGCGACCACAACATCGTGCCCGACGCCGACTGGAAGAAGTGGAACGCCGACAACCCGAAGGCGCCGGCCAAGCCGCCGACCTACAAGGACTTCGACGAGATGCAGAAGAAGAGCAAGAGCGACGCCGACGCCTTCCGCACCTGGACGAAGGGCCAGAGCAAGCACAAGAACGTCTTCGCCGAGTACGACAAGGTCGCCAAGGCCAAGGACAGCGACCCCGCGAAGCAGAAGGCCGTGAAGGCGGTGAACGACGCGCTGAAGGACTACTACAAGTCGTTCTGAGCGGGCCGCGGGCCAGGGCTCGCCCGGCCCGCGGTCGTTCGCATCAGGCCCTCGCCTCCAGCACGAGGTTGAATGGCGTCTCGGCGGCACGGCGCATGCGGCCGAAGCCGCCGGCCGTCACCACCTGGCGCAGCCGCAACTCGCCGGCCTGCGCGCCCAGCCCCAGGCCCACGTCCTGCGACAGCGAGCACGGCGTGCAGATCATCGTCGAGGCCGCGTAGTAGATGCGCCCCACCGGGTTCAGGTTGTCGCGCAGCCGGTCCTGCGCGTAGGGCTCGACGATCATCCACGTGCCGTCGGGCGCGAGGGACTCGCGCACGTGCGCCGCCGCGCCCACCGGGTCGCCCATGTCGTGCAGGCAGTCGAAGAAGGTCACCAGGTCGTAGCGGCCGCGGTAGCTGCGCGCGTCCGAGACCTCGAAGCGCGTGTTGGCCGCCACGCCCATGTCGCGCGCGGCCTCGCGGGCGGCCTCGATCGACTCGGGGTGGTAGTCGAAGCCGACGAAGGTCGACTTCGGGAAGGCGCGCGCCATCACGATGGTCGAACTGCCGTGGCCGCAGCCGACGTCAGCCACGGTGGCGCCGCGCTCGAGCTTGGCCACCACGCCGTCGAGCGCCGGCAGCCACGTCGACACGAGGTTGGCGTTGTAGCCGGGGCGGAAGAAGCGCTCGGTGCCGCGGAAGAGGCAGCGGCTGTGGTCGTGCCACGGCACGCCGCGGCCGCTGCGGAAGGCCTCGGCCACCTTGGGCTCATCCAGCCACAGGCTCGCCAGCACCTCGAAGGCGCCGGCCATCGAGGCCGGGCCGTTCTCGTCGGCGAACACCGCCGCCTGCTCGGGATCGAGGAAGAAGACGTTGGCGTCCTCGTCGTAGGTCACGTAGCCCGCGGCCGCCTGCGCGGAGAGCCACTCGCGCACGTAGCGCTCATGGGTGTCGGTGCGGCGGGCGAGTTCGAGCGAGCTCATGCGCGTGCCGTCGCGCATCGCGGCATAGAAGCCGAGGTGGTCGCCGAGAAGCACGAGCGCGCCGCTGGCGATGGCGCCGAGGTCGCCCACCATGCGCCCGAGCAGGGCATTGAGGCGTTCCGTGTCGGGGGTGCGGGCGGGTGTGTCGGTGGTCATGGGGCTCTCCGGGTGTCGTCCAGGGTGGGGTGGGCTGGGACCGGTTCGCGATCGGGTTCGCCGTCCGGTGTGCGGCAGGGTCGTTCAGGGCTTGAGCGCCGCCGCGACCCAGTGCTCGCGGGGCGGCTTGCCGTTCTGCAGCATCCACGCGGTGGCATCGAGGCGGTCGCCGCGCACGTAGCCGGTCCAGCGCAAGCTGCCGTAGCGCGGGCTCTCGGTCTGGGCGTCGAAGCGCACCGCACCGCCTTCGTCGGTGGTGGTGTAGGCCGCGTCGCCGTAGCCGTAGCGGTCGCAGGCGGCCGAACGGAAGCGGCCATTGCGGAAGCTCAGCGTGTCGGCATCGCCCTTGGTCTGGCCGCGCGCCAGGAACACGCCTTCGTAGGTCTTGCCGTCCAGCGACGCGGCGCGGGCCGTGCCGCTGGCCAGCGCCGCGGCCGAGGCCGCGATGGCCACGGCAAAGGATCGTCGCGTCGGGTTCTTGCAGATGTTCGCCATGGCGTCACTCCTCATCGAGTCGTTGCCGTCGGTGCACGCGGGTGGTCGCCCGACGGCAGCGCTAGGCTGCGCGCTGCGCGTCAATGGGCGCCGCGTGCAGGCGTCAACGGATCGTCAAAGCGTGCGCGGCTCACTACCATCGCCGCGTGGCGCGGTTGCGGCTCCAGACCTTTGGCGGCCTCCAGGTGCACGATGCGGGAGGCGGCCCGCTGGTGCTCGCCGCACGCAAACCCGCGGCACTGTTCGCCTACCTCGCGCTGCACCCCGGCAAGCCGCAACCGCGCTCGAAGCTCGGCGCGCTGCTGTGGAGCGACAGCGGCGACGCTGCCGCCCGCGCCAGCCTGCGCCAGGCGCTGCTCGTCGTGCGGCGCGCCACCGGGCTCGGCGACGACGAACTGGTCGCAGGCCCCGGCGAGACGCTGGCCATCGCCGAGGGCGTGGTGGCCGCCGATGCACTGGAGCTGGAGGCCGCGATCGACGACGACGCTTTCGATGCGCAGCGCGTCGGCTCCCTGGTCGCGGCGATCGACGGCGAGTTCCTCGAGGGCCTGGCCACGCGCGAGGCCGGCTACGACGACTGGCTCGCGCTGCGCCGCGCGCAGCTGCGCGAGCGGCTGGTCGCCGCGCACCAGCGGCTGCTCGACGAGCACCGCCTGCACGGCCGGGCCGATGCGGCGATGGCCAGCGCGTTGCGCCTGCTGGCGCTGGATCCGCTGCGCGAGGACGCGCACCGCCTGCTGATGGAGCTGTACGCCGGCCAGCACCGCTGGGGCGCGGCGCTGCGCCAGTTCCAGCTCTGCCGCGACGTGCTGGCGCGCGAGCTGGGCGTGCGGCCGCAGCCGCAGACGGTGCGCGTGCGCGACGAGGTCGAGCGTCTGCGCGCACAGGCCGGTGCGGCGCCCACGAACGAGCCCGGCGCCGCGCACCCGGGTGCCGAGCCGCGGCCGGGCCCGGGCACCGAGCTGCGCGCCGCGGTGCTGCTGGCGGCCGAATCGGCGCAGGCCGCCGACGAGGCCGACCCCGAACGCGCGCAGGCGCAGGCCGAGGCCGCTGCGCGCGCCGTGCGCGAAGGCGCCGCGGGGTTCGGCGGCACCGTCGAGCGCCGCGCCGGCGGTGCGACGCTGGTGTGCTTCGGCGCCCCGTTCGGCCATGGCGACGACGCGGAGCGCGCGGCCCGTTGCGCACTGCGTCTGGTGGCGCAGGCGCCCGAGTTGCGCATCGGCGTGGCCACCGGCCCGGTGCTCGTGGAACACGCCGGCCGCGACGGCGCCACGAGCATCGCCGGCGGCGAGGTGGCGGGCCTGGCCATGCGCCTGATGGGCCTGGCCGGCGCCGGCGAGGTGCTGCTGCCGGGCGCGCTGTGGCGGCGCGTGCAGCCGGTCGCCGAAGGGGCGGCCCTCGCCGAGAGCGCGCTGCCGCCCATGCTGCGCAAGACGGGCGTGCACCGGCTCGTCGGGTGGCGGCAGGCACCCGTGCGCCGCGCGGCCCGCGTCGGGCGCCGTGCCGAGCTGGCGCAGTTCGGCACGCTGCTGGACGCCTGCCTGCGCGACGGAACCGGCAGCGTGCTGCACCTGCGCGGCGAGCCCGGCATCGGCAAGACGAGGCTGGCCGACGAGTTCCGCCAGGCCGCGGTGGCGCGCGGCTGCGCCGTGCATGCGGGGACCGTGCTCGACTTCGGTTCCGGCGTCGAGCGGGACGCGCTGCGCACGCTGGTGCTGGACCTGCTCGGCCTCGGTGCCGCAGCGATCGATGACGCATCGGTGGCGCGCGGCATCGCCGCCGCGGTGGCCAACGCGTGGGTGCGGCCCGAACACGAGGCGGCGCTGCACCTGCTCGTGCGCCGCGCACCCCCACCGGCCTTGCGCGCCATCGTCGACGGCATGGACCCCGCCGGCCGCCTGCAGGCCCAGCGTGACGCCTTGCGCCATCTGGTGTCGGGCTGCGCGTTCCGCCAGCCGCGGCTGCTGGTGCTCGAAGACCTGCACTGGGCCGACGCCGACACGCTGGGCCACGCCGCGGCGCTGGCCGCGGTGACCGCGAGCGCCCCGCTGCTGCTGGTGACCACCGCGCGCGACGACGGCGATCCGCTGGACGCCGCGTGGCGCCAGGCCGCGCGACCGTGCGCACTGACGATCCTCGACATCGGCCCGCTGCGCTGGGTCGACGCCAGCACGCTGGCGGCGCAGCTCGCCGACGCCGCCGATCCGTACACGGTGGGCTGCGTCGAGCGGGCCGGCGGCAACCCGCTCTTCCTCGAGCAACTGCTGCAGGCCGACCGCGTGGCGCCGAGCGGCCTGCCGGCCACGGTGCAGTCGGTGGTGCAGGCGCGGCTCGACCGCCTTGCCGCGCCCGAGCGCGAGGCCGTGCGCGTGGCCGCGGTGCTCGGCCAGCGCTACGCGCTCGCGGCGCTGGATCACCTGCTGGGCGCCGAAGCGGCGTGGGACCCGCGCCTGGCGCGCGGCCTGATGCGCACCGACGGACGCGAAGGCGTCTACGACCACGCGCTGATCCGCGACGGTGCCTATGCCTCGCTGCCGCGAGCGCGGCGCCAGGAGCTGCACGCGCGCGCCGCGCGCTGGTACCAGGGGCGCGACCCGGTGCTGCGCGCCGAGCAGCTGCAGGCCGCCGAGGACCCTTGCGCTGCCGCGGCCTGGCTGGAGGCCGCGCGGGCCGAGGCCGCAGCGCACCGGCACGAGCGGGCGCAGGCTTACGCGGCGCGCGGGCGCGGCATCGCGGCTGACGCGCACACCCTCTTCGCGCTGGCCTGCGTGGAAGCCGACGCGCTGCAGGACCTGGGGCGCTCCGGCGAAGCCCATGCCGCGTGGCAGCGCGCGCTGGAGGCGGCCGGCGACGACGCGGCGCGCGCCCGCGCCTGGTTGGGCATCGCCTCGGCCCTGCGGCTGCGCGACGACCTCGACGGCTCCACCCGCGCCCTCGACGCCGCCGCAGCGCTGGCCGCCGCGGCCGGCACCGACGAGCTGCGCGCGCGCATCCACGGGCTGCGCGGCAACCTGCTGTTCCCGCGCGGCGACCTCGATGGCTGCCGGCGCGAGCACGAGGCCGCGCTGGAACTGGCGCAACGCGCCGGCTGCGCCGAGCTCGAAGCCGCGGCGCTCGGCGGCCTGGGCGACGCGGCCTACCTGCGCGGCCACATGCTCACCGCCGAGCGGCGCTTCTCGGCCTGCGTGGCGCTGGCGCGGCGCCACGGGCTCACGCGCGTGGAAGCGGCCAACCTGCCGATGGGCGCGTGGACCTGCTGGTTCGCCGGCCGCTGCGACGAAGCGCTCGCGGCGGTCGAACGCGGCATCGCCGGCGCGCGCGCCATCGGGCACCTGCGCGCCGAGGCCATCGCCCACCACATCGGGTGCCTGGCCCGGCAGGCGGCCGGCGATGCCGCACGGGCGCGGCAGCATGCCGAGGCGGCACTCGATCTCGCGCGGCGGCTGCAATCGCCGCGCTTCGAGGCCGAGGCGCTGGCGTTCCTCGGCAGCCTCGATGCCGATGACGGCGACCGCGCTTCCGCGCTCGCCCGGCTGCACGAGGCGCTGGCGCTCGCGCGCTCGAGCGGCATGGCCTACATGGGCCCGGTCTTCCTCGGCATGCTGGCGCGCGTCGCCGCGCACGATGAGGACGTGCGCGTGGCTTGCCTGACCGAGGCCGACCGGCTGCTCGACAGCAACGGACTCGCGCACAACCACCTGCTGTTCCGCCGCGAGGCCATCGAGGCCTGCCGCGCGGTGGGCGACACCGCGGCGATGCGGCGGCACGCCGAGCAGCTGCAGGCCCGCACGCAAGGCGAGGCGCTGCCGTGGAGCAACTTCGTCGCCGACCGGGCGGTGGCCCTGGCCGGTGCGCAGGACAGCCTCGGCAGCGACGGCCTGCGGGGGCGGCTTCTCGCGCTGATCGACGCCGGCCGCGCGATCGGCCTGCTCGGCGACGTGGCGGCGCTGCAGGCCGAGCACGCGCGGCTCGGGGGCTCCTGAGCGCGCCGGGCCTCGCCCGCGCTGTTCAAGGGGTGCACTCTGCGATAGCCTGCCGCGGGCCCGCTACGCCATGCACCCCTTCGAGACCCGGACGCTGCCACCCGAACCGACGATCACCGCCCCGGACGGGTCGGACGTGCGTGTGCTCGTGGCACTCCCCAGGGGCAGCATGGCGCACTTCCGGCTCGACCCGGGTCGCACCTCCGCCGCCGTCGAACATCGTTCGGTCGAGGAGCTCTGGTACGTCGTGGGTGGGCAGGCCGAGATGTGGCGCCGGCAAGGGGCCGTCGAGGAGATCGTGCTGCTGCAGGCGGGCACGTCGCTGAGCATTCCCGTGGGGACCCGGTTCCAGTTCAGGACCGTCGGCGCGGAGCCCTTCTGCGCCGTGGGCACGACCATGCCTCCGTGGCCGGGCCCGGACGAGGCCGTCCTCGTCGAGGGCCCGTGGCGGGCGTCGCCGGCCGCCCCCTGAGCATCGCCGACGTCGAATCGCGCCCGCCTCGATCGTCGTTCCTGCGAACGCACCATCCGCACGGAAGAGGAGAACCATGGCGACGACGACACCCAAGGTCCAGGGGCCGGCCTCGTACTTCCCGTCCATCGAGAAGACCTACGGTCAGCCCATCGATCACTGGATGAGCGTGCTCGCGGCCGCCGGGCCGCTGAAGCACATGGAGCTGGTCTCGCTGCTCAAGACCGAGCACGCGATGGGCCACGGACACGCCAACGCGCTCGTCGCCTGGCACATGGCCAAGAATCGGTAACCTGGACAGCCGCCCCAACGCCCGCACGAACGTGCTCCCGATCGACACCCCCGCGCTCCGGCTCCGCCACATCGTCGTCGACGAATCGGTCCGCATGATGGAGCTCAACGGCGAACCGTCCACCCGGCGCTGGCTTCCATCGCATGTCTACGCGAACGCGGACGAGGCCGCCGATCGTCTGCAGTACCTGATCGCCTGCTACGCGTCACCCGGCGATCCGCGACTGGGCCCCTACGTGCTGGCGGTGGACCACCTCGCCAGCGGCCGGCTGCTCGGCCACGTCGGCTTCAGTCCGTTCGACGACGACGTGGAGACGTCCTACGCCATCGCGGAAGATTCCCGCGGACGCGGGTATGGCTCCGAAGCGCTGCGCCATGCCTGCCGATGGGCGGCCGAGCGCTTCGGCCTGCCGCGCATCCTGGCCCTCACCGAATCCGCGAACGAGCCTTCACGCCGCACGCTGGATCGCGCCGGATTCGTGCATGACGGAGACACGGTCATGCGCTTCCAGGGCAGCCAGCAGTCAGTCAGCCGTTATGTGTGGCGGCCCGCGCCAGGAGGAACCGGATTGTGATCGAGGTCAGCTGGCTGCTCTTCGTGGCGGCGTCGCTGGTGCTGATCGTCACGCCGGGCCAGGACATGATCCTGGTCATGTCGCGGTCCATCACCCAGGGCTCGGTGGCGGGTGTGGTCACCGCTGCAGGCGTCAGCGTCGGACTGGTCGGCCACACCCTCCTTGCGACGCTCGGCCTCGGGGCGCTGCTCCAGGCGTCGGAAACGCTCTTCCTCGTCCTCAAGCTGGTCGGGGCCGCGTACCTGGTCTTCCTCGGTGTGCAGTTGCTGCGCGCCGGGGGCCGCGAGCTGGCCCTGTCCAACGCCGCGCCCGTGTCGCTGACGCGGCTGTTCCTCAGCGGCGCGGCCTCGAACATCTCCAACCCCAAGATCGCGGTCTTCTACTTCGCGTTCATGCCCCAGTTCGTGCAGCCGGGCGCATCGCATCCCACCCGAGCCATCTTCGCGCTCGGACTGGTCTTCGCGGGGCTGACCTTCCTGGTCAAGGGTCCGGTCGGCCTCGGCGCCGGGGCACTGTCCGGCTGGCTGCGCGCGCGCCCGAGGGTGCTGTCCGGCCTCTATCGATTCAGTGGCGTGGTGCTGCTCGGCCTGGGGATCCGGCTCGCGTTCGAGCGCAGGCCGTAGCACAGTGCCATGAGCGAACACCGGATCTACTCGACGCCGTTCGCCGCGGTGTACCCGCTGTACGTGCAGAAGGCCGAGCGCAAGGGCAGGACCCGGGAAGAGGTCGACGAGGTGATCGGCTGGCTGACGGGCTACGACGCCGCGGCGCTGCGGCGGCAGATCGACGCGCGCGTGGACTTCCGCGCCTTCTTCGAGGCCGCGCCGGCGCCCCATCCCAACGCCGACCTGATCAAGGGCGTCGTCTGCGGCGTCAGGGTCGAGGACGTGGAGCATCCCTTGATGAAGCGGATCCGGCAGCTGGACAAGCTGGTGGACGAGCTGGCCAAGGGCAAGGCGATGGGCAAGATCCTCCGGGGCTAGGCATCGTCCACCAGCCGCGCCACGATGCGCCGCGTCAGCGGCGCCACCACCAGCACCACCGGGAACGCCACCGCCCACGCGGCCAGCCACGACGACATCCACAGGCCGAGGTAGTCCGCGCCCAGGCCCGAGGCGCGCGCGGTGGCGATGCCGGAGACCAGCAGCGACATCAGCCCCGAGAGGATGGCGCCGAAGAGCAGCGGCGCATGGCGGGCCGGAATCACGATGCGGCCTCCGCGACCGGCGCGGCCGACTCGGAGCCGAGCCTGTCGATCTCGACGCGCTCGGGCCCGTGCCAGCGCTGCAGGCTCTGCGCCACGTGCCGGCCGAACAGGCGCGCGGTCTTCAAGTCGCCGGGCACGAAGGCATCGGGCGCCGAGGCGTGGCCGGCCTGCGCCATCAGCCCCGACCACGAGCCCAGCCGGTTGGCCGCCTCGTCGTACGGCACGCCGCGGTGCTGCTCGGGCAGGATCGGGTTGCCCACCCACACCAGGCCATGCTGCATCGCGAACACGAACATCGAGAGCAGCGTCGACTGCTTGTCGCCCGCGGGCAGCGAGGACACCGTGAAGCCGGCCGCCAGCCGCCCGCGCAGCCGCTGCCCGGCCCACAGGCCGCCGGTGGCATCCATGAACGACTTGAACGGCCCGGAGACGCCGCCGAGGTAGGTGGGCGAACCGAGGATGTAGGCGTCGTGGTCGAGCAGCGCCTCGGGCGTGCGGCGCAGGTCCTCGGCGCGGACCAGTTCGGCCTCGATGCCCTCGACCTCGCGCGCGCCCTGCTGCACCTGGCGCGCGATGAACTCGGTGTGCCCGTGGGCGCTGTGGAAGATGATCGCGATCTTCTTCATGTCGTCTGCTTTCGATGGGTGTCGTGTCGCGGGGCGCAGCGGCGCTCAGCGGATGGTGCGGCCGAGCACTTCGGCCGCGAGGTACAGGCCGATGCCGAACACGGCGTGGTTGGCCAAGCTGCGCAGGCTGTTCTTCAGCGGCGTGGCGGTCTTCGACGAGAGCAGGCCCGCCCCCATCGCCGGCTGCATCACCAGCAGCGGCATCGCCACGGTGGCCACGCCGAAGGCCAGCGCCGGCGCCAGTGCCGGCTCGCGCAGCCAGGCCGCGCCCCGCAGTGCCACCAGCAGCGCCGCGAACGCGATGCCCACCGCGTAGTGGATGAGCCAGCCGAGCGCCCCCTCGCGCGGGATCGGATCGGCGCGCTGGATCGATGCGTGCGACCAGCGGCCGCGCGCGATATGGCCGACCCAGCGGCCGACGAGCGCTAGGTTGCCGGCCGGCACGCCCAGCCGGCCGAGCAGCAGTGTCCACGCGTCCATCACGGCGGTGGCGCCGACGCCGACGAGCAGCACGGCAGCGAGATCATGGGTCGAGGACATGGCGGGGACTCCTGGATGCGGTTGACGGGGGTGTCGATGGACCGCACGATAGAAGTTGAACTCGAGTTCAAGTCAAGACCGCGATGGACATATCCGAGGTGGCGAAAAGGTCGGGCGTGGCAGCCTCCGCGCTGCGCTACTACGAGCGCAAGGGATTGATCCGGCCGCTGCAGCGCGACGGCGGCCGGCGCCACTATGCCCCGGCGGTGCTCGACCAGCTCGCGCTGATCGCGCTCGGCCAGGCGGCCGGGTTCTCGCTCGACGAGATCCAGGCCATGTTCACGCCCGGCGGCCCGCCGCGCATCGAACGACCGGTGCTGGCCGCGAAGGCCGACGAGATCGACCGCACCATCGCCGGGCTGAAGGCCATCAGCGCGGGTCTGCGGCACGCGGCGGTGTGCCCGGCACCCAGCCACGCGGAGTGCCCGTCGTTCCAGCGGCTGCTGAAGGCGGCGGCGAGAGGCGTGCTAGGCCGCCGCGCGACGCGCCCGGCGGCTGAACGCGAGCGATAGCGCGTCACTCCTGCGGCTTGGCGCGCAGCGCCTTGACCTGCGCGCGCACGGCCTTGCCCTCCAGGCGCCGCAGCCGCGAGCCGTGGGTCGGGCGCGTCGGGCGGCGAGGCAGCGGCAGTTCCGACGCCCGCGCCACAACCTCCCGCAACCGGTCCAAGGCCGAGGCCTTGTTCTCCTCCAGGCTGCGCGAGCCCTGCGCCTTGATCACCAGCACGCCGTCCTTGCTCAGGCGCCGGTCGGCCGCCGCGAGGAGGCGGTCCTTCACGTGCACGGGCAGCGACGAGCGCGCCACATCGAAGCGCAGTTGCACGGCGTTGGAGACCTTGTTGACGTTCTGCCCGCCCGGCCCCTGCGCCCGCACGGCGACGAACTCGACCTCGTCCTCCCAGCTCGGCGGCTGCATGCAGTGGCCTGCCGCGGGGTCGTGGGCGTTGGAGCGGTGGCGCGCTGGCCGCTTCAGCCGACGAAGAACAGAGCCACGCTGGCCCCTATGCCGACCGTCCAGCACAGCGAGCGCAGCGTGGCGCGGTCGGCCACGTAGGAGGCGATGTAGCCGAGCCTTGCAGCGATGAACACCAGCGCGAGGAGGTCGATGCGTGCCTGCAGCGCGGGTGCCAGCCGTTCGGCGATCAGCACGCCGGCGATGAACAGCGGCAGCGCCTCGAAGCTGTTGTGCTGCGCCGCGTTGGCCCGTGCCTGCCAGCCCTGCAGCCCCGCCAGCCACTGCCGCGGGTTGTGGTTGTCGAAGCCGCCCAGCCGGCGCGGCGTGCCGAAGCCCTTGGACTTGGCCAGACCGGCGCAGACGATGGGCAGGAAGCAGGCGACGAGGATGGCGGCGTGCGCGACAGTCAAGGCGGGTCCCCCGGTACGCCGGCGGCACCACGCTGCCGACGTGCGGGATGTTAGGCCGCGCGCCGGGCGCCCCGTGCGGGAACGCTCAGCCGGCGGCCCGCGCCGCCGACACCGTGGCGCCCACGCCTTGCCAGCGGCGCACCAGCCCGCTGTCGATGTCGAACAGGTCCAGCACGCGGCCCACGCTGTGGTCGACGAGGTCCTGCACCGTCTGCGGCTGCGTGTAGAAGGCGGGCATCGGCGGCACCAGCAGCGCGCCCATCTCGGCCGCCGCGGTGAGCAGCCGGCAGTGGCCCAGGTGCAGCGGCGATTCGCGCGGCATCAGCACGAGGCGGCGGCGCTCCTTCAGCACCACGTCGGCGGCGCGCGTGAGCAGGTTGTCCGACAGCGAGTTGACGATCGCCGACAGCGTGCGCATCGAGCACGGCGCCACCACCATGCCGGCGGTGCGGAACGAGCCGCTCGCGATGCTGGCGCCGATGTCGCGCTCGTCGTGCACGTGGTGCGCCAGCGCGTTCACCTCGGCCACGCTGCGGCCAGTCTCCAGCGCCAGCGTGAGCTTGCCGGCGGCGGAGATCACGAGGTGCGTCTCCACGCCGGGCGCCTCGCGCAGCGCCTCGAGCAGCCGGATGCCGTAGATGGAGCCGCTGGCGCCCGAAATGCCGATGACGATGCGTCGAGGTTCGGAAACCGGCGGCGCGGGAGTGGCGTCCATGGGGGTGCTTCCGGTCAGCCGCGCGGCAGCCGCGCCAGCTCGGCCAGCGCGCGCTCCAGGCCGATGACTTCGGCGTACTTGGCCTGCAGGTCGAACAGGTTGGCCTCGTGCGGGCGCGGGTCGCGGTCGCCGCAGGCCTCGCGCACCACGAACGGCGCGTAGCCGTGCTGAAGCGCGTCCAGCGCGGTGGCGCGCACGCAGCCCGAGGTGGAGAAGCCGGTGATCAGCACGGTGTCCACGCGGCAGGCCGCCAGCGTGCTCGACAGCGAGGTGCCGAAGAACGCCGACGCGTACTGCTTGGTCACCACCGTCTCGCCGGGCAGCGGCCCGACCCCCTCGACGAACGCGCCCAGCGGCGAGCCCGGCAGGAAGCTCCGCAACGCGGGCACCTTGCGGAAGAACAAGCCACCGTCGCGGCCGGCGCTGTCGTAGGCCACGGTGGTGTGGATCACCGGCACTCCGGCGGCGCGGGCCGCCGCGACGAGTGTCCGGTTGGCGGGCACGGCGTCGACGAAGCCTTGCGCGTAGAGCCCGCTGCCGGGCTGCGTGTAGGCCTGCACCAGGTCCACCACCAGCACCGCGGGGTTCCGCCCGAAGGGCAGCGTGGCGCCGAAGCCGGCGCCCTGGTAGTCGGCATGCAGGTCGGGGCGGGCAGGGTCGGTCACGGGCAGGACGTCGGGTTGCGCAGGAGCGGAGGATGCCACGGTGGCGCACGCACCCGGCCCGGCGCAAGCGCGGCCCAGTCCACATCCACCACGCGGCAGCCGGCATGATGCGGGGATGAACACTCCCGACATCGACATTCTCGTCAGCGAGGTGGGCCTTCGCGACGGGCTGCAGAGCATCGACCGCGTGATGCCCACCGCAGCCAAGAAGGCCTGGATCACCGCCGAGGCCGCGGCCGGCGTGCGCGAGATCGAGGTCGGCTCCTTCGTGCCCGCGAAGCTGCTGCCGCAGCTCGCCGACACCGCCGAGATCGTGGCCCACGCGCGCACGATCCCCGGCCTGCACGTGGCGGCGCTGGTGCCCAACTTCCGCGGCGCGCAGGCGGCGGTGGAGGCCGGGGCGCACAAGATCACGCTGCCGCTGTCGGCCAGCGAGAGCCACAGCCTGAAGAACCTGCGCCGCACGCATGCGCAGGTGCTCGACGAGGCGCGCCAGATCGGCGACATGCTGAAGGCGCTGCCGGCCGACCACCGCCCGCATTTCGAAGGCGCGCTGTCCACCGCCTTCGGCTGCACCATCGAAGGCGTGGTGCCCGAGGCCAAGGTCGTCGGGCTCGCGGTGGCGCTGATGGAAGCCGGCTGCGACGAGGTGGGCCTGTCGGACACCACCGGCTACGCCAACCCGGCGCGGGTGCGGCGGCTGACGAAGGCCGTGTGGGCCGCGGTGGGCCGCGACCAGCTCACCGGGCTGCACCTGCACAACACGCGCGGCCAGGGCCTGGCCAACGTGGTGGCGGCGCTGGACATCGGGCTGACCACCTTCGACGCCTCGCTGGGCGGCATCGGCGGCTGCCCGTTCGCGCCCGGCGCCAGCGGCAACATCGTCACCGAGGACCTCGTGTTCCTGCTCGAGGCGATGGGCCTGCGCACCGGCATCGACATCCCGAAGCTGCTGGAGGTGCGCCGCCTCGTCGAGGCCGCGCTGCCGGACGAACAGCTCTACGGTTTCGTGCTTGACGCCGGTCTGCCCAAAGGCTTCGTGCCGGCCGGTGGGGCTGGCACGCACGCCGACGTGACGAAGGTCGGGACATGAGCGAAGGGACCCGCATGAACGACCGTACGCGCCCGCTGCAGGGGATCCGCGTGGTGGAGATGACGCACATGGTGATGGGGCCGACCGTCGGCGTCATCCTGGGCGACCTGGGCGCCGACGTGATCAAGGTCGAGCCCGTCAAGGGCGACAACACGCGGCGGCTGCTGGGCTCGGGCGCCGGCTACTTCCCCATGTACAACCGCAACAAGCGCAGCCTGGCGGTGGACACCACGGTGCCCGCGGGCAAGGCGGTGGTGGATGCGCTGCTGGCCGAGGCCGACGTGTTCGTCGAGAACTTCCGCCCGGGCGCGATGGCCGAGAACGGCTGGGACGCCGAGACGCTCGCGCGCAAGCACCCGCGGCTGATCAGCTGCTCCGCCAAGGGCTTCCTCGGCGGCCCGTACGAGAGCCGCACCGCTCTCGACGAGGTGGCGCAGATGATGGGCGGGCTGGCCTACATGACGGGCCTGCCGGGCAAGCCGATGCGCGCCGGCGCCTCGGTGATCGACGTCACCGGCGGCATGTTCTGCGTCATCGGCATCCTCGCGGCGCTGGAGCAGCGGCACCGAACCGGCCGCGGCCAGCACGTCACCGCCTCGCTGTTCGAGACCACCGCGTTCCTGTGCGGCCAGCACATGGCGCAAGGCGCGGTGACGGGCAGGCCGGCGCCGCCGATGACGCAGCGGCTGTCGGCCTGGGGCGTGTACGACATCTTCGACACCGCCGATGCCGACCAGGTCTTCATCGCGGTGGTCAGCGACACGCAGTGGCGCAAGTTCTGCGCATCCTTTGCCTTCGAGCAGTTCCTCGCCGACCGCAGCCTGGACACCAACAGCGGCCGCGTGCAGCAGCGCGAACACACGATGGGCGTGCTGCGCGAGGAGTTCCGGCGCTGGACCAAGGCCGAGCTGATGGCGAAGCTCGAGTCGATCGGGCTGCCGTTCGCGCCGGTCAGCAAGCCCGAGGACCTGTTCGACGACCCGCACCTCAACGCCGAGGGCGGGCTGGTGCCGCTGACGCTGCCCGACGGCCGTGCGACGAAGCTGCCCGCGCTGCCGCTGGCGATGGACGGCGCGCGCTTCGGCACCTGGCGCGACCTGCCGCGCATCGGCCAGCACACGCACGCCGCGCTGCGCGATGCGGGCTACGACGACGCGCAGATCGACGCCCTCGCCGCCCAAGGTGTGGTGCACCTGCCGGACGCCGCGTGATGGCCGGGCTATCGCTCTTCGACAAGCTGTGGCAGCAGCACCTCGTCGCCGACCTCGGCGACGGCGCCAGCCTGCTGCACATCGACCGCATCTTCCTGCATGAACGCACCGGCAGCGTGGCGCTGCAGACGCTGCAGGCCGACGGCCGCCGCGTGCGCCACCCCGAGCTGGCGTTCTGCACGATGGACCACATCGTCGACACGCTGCCCGGCCGCGGGGACGACACGCGCATGCCCGGCGGGCGCGAGTTCATCACCACCACGCGCGCCGCCGCGCGCGGCGCCGGCATCCGCCTGTTCGACGTCACCGACCCGCTGCAGGGCATCGTGCACGTGATCTCGCCCGAGCAGGGCATCGTGCTGCCGGGGCTCACCGTGGTCTGCCCCGACAGCCACACCTGCACCCAAGGCGCATTGGGTGCGCTGGCCTGGGGCATCGGCTCGTCGGAGGCCGAGCACGCGTTGGCCACGCAGACGCTGCGCCTGGGCCGCCCCGGCACGCTGCGCGTGGTGTTCGACGGCCGGCTGCGCGAGGGCGTCACCGCCAAGGACATGATGCTGTGGCTGATCGGCCGCCACAGCGCCAGCGGCGCCGCCGGCCACGCGGTGGAGTTCGCCGGCGAGGCGGTGCGTGCGCTGTCGATGGAGGCGCGGCTGACGCTGTGCAACCTGGCGGTGGAGTTCTCAGCCTTCACCGGGCTCATCGCGCCCGACGACACGGTGTTCGAGTATCTGCACGGCCGGCCCTACGCGCCCAAGGGCGCGACGTGGGAGCGCGCGGTGGCCGCCTGGCGCACGCTGCACAGCGACGACGACACGGTGTTCGACCGCGAGATCGAGGTCGACGCCTCGGCCATCCCCCCGATGCTCACCTGGGGCACCAGCCCGCAGCACGCGGTGGCGGTGGACGCCGCCGTGCCCGACCCCTTCCACGAGCCCGACCCGCACACGCGCCAGGCGATGGAACGCGCGCTGCACTACATGGACCTGCAGCCCGGCCAGCAACTGGCCGGCGTGCCGATCGGCGCGGCCTTCATCGGCTCGTGTACCAACGCGCGGCTGTCGGACCTGCGCGTCGCCGCCGCCGTGCTGCGCGGGCGCAAGGTGGCGCCCGGCGTGCGCGCGATCTGCGTGCCGGGCTCGATGCAGGTCAAGCGCGAGGCCGAGGCCGAGGGGCTGCACCGCGTGTTCCTCGATGCCGGCTTCGAGTGGCGCGAATCGGGCTGCTCGATGTGCTTCTACGCCGGCGGCGAGAGCTTCGGCCACCGGCAGCGCGTGGTCAGCACCACCAACCGCAACTTCGAGGGGCGCCAGGGCCCCGAGACGCGCAGCCACCTCGCCAGCCCCGCCACGGTGGCCGCCAGCGCCGTGGCCGGCTGCCTGGCCGACCCGCGCGTGCTGGTGGCGCAGGGCGTGCGCGGCACGGAGGCCGTGCATGGATAGGTTCACCGTGCACCGCGGCGTGGCCGCGCCGCTGCTGCGCATCAACGTCGACACCGACGCGATCATCCCGTCGCGCGAGATGAAGCGCGTCTCCAAGACCGGCCTCGGCGAGGGCCTGTTCGCCGGCTGGCGCTACACAGAGGTGGGCGGCCGCGAGCCCGACCCGGCCTTCGTGCTGAACCAGCCCGACTACGCCGGCGCGTCGATCCTGCTGGCCGGCGTGAACTTCGGCTGCGGCTCGTCGCGCGAGCACGCGGTGTGGGCGCTGAAGGAGTTCGGCATCCGCGCCGTGGTGGCGCCGAGCTTCGGCGCGATCTTCTACAACAACTGCATCCGCAACGGCCTGCTGCCGGTGGAGTTGCCCGAGCACGCGGTGCAGGCGCTGGCCGACGCGTCGCGCGGCGGCGCGCAGCTGCGGGTGGACCTGCAGCACTGCCGCGTGGAAGCGCCCACCGGCGAGGCCTACGCCTTCACGATCCAACCGGCGCTGCGCGAGATGCTGCTCGAAGGCCTGGACCCGGTGGCGCTGACGCTGAAGCTGCAGCCGCGCATCGAGGCGTACCAGGCCGCCGACCGCGCGCAGCGGCCGTGGGTCTACCTGGAGCCGGACCGGGCCGCGTGAAGGCCGGCGGCCGGCCCACGGCATGCCATCGATGGTCCGCGCCACCTCGCCCGGAGCTCGCTCACGGCAAGGTCAGGGCTTGCGCCAGATGCGCATACACCGCGCCGACTCGCCGCATGTGGCGCGACTCGGGATGCGTGAGCAGCCACTGCTCCGTCTCGCACTCGTCCAGCGGCTCGGTCAACCGCACCACGTCCTTGCGGCCTGCGGCCAGGAACAAGAGCACGATGCCCACGCCCATGCCCAGCGCCACCAGTTCCAGCACCGACTGGATGCCGTGGGCCCGGTAGCGAGGGGCCAGCTTCGGGAAGTGGCGCTTGCGCCAGACCACCGACGGGTGCTCGGGCAAGGCATCGTCGGGCGCGTTCCAGTCGGCCTGCCCGGCCTCGACCTCGGCGTGGCCGCGCACCGGCCCGCGCCGGGCCGCATAGAGGCGACGCGGATCGGCCCGATGTTCTTGCCGACCAGGTGCTGCGGCGGCAGCTTGGCGGCGCGCTGCTGGGCTTCGGCCTGGGCACGCTGCGCAACGAGGAAGGGCTGGGGTGTTCGACGACGACTGTCGCGCCGCGCCGGTGTGAGGCCGCGCCGCGAGCTGCCGGCCCCCCTGTCTCTGGCTCCGTCGCGGCGCACCGGCGTCGTAGACTTCCTCGCCGAAGAAGGGAGGCCTCGTGCTGATCAAGTCGAAGTCGTTGAGCGATGCCGCGTGGAAGGATCTCGTCGCCAAGCACAAGCTGAAGGACAACGGCCTGCTGAAGGTGCTTGAGAAGCTGAAGAAGTTCGGCGACGAGGACTTCGATGACGCGCTGAAGGCGCTCGACGAGGCGAGCAAGCTCGCCGGGCAGCTGAAGAAGGACAAGGCCATCGCCGCCGCGCCGCCGGCGGCCAAGTACATCGGCGACCTGCTCGGTGCGGCCGACACGACGCAGCGCGAGATCACCAAGTCCAAGGCCGATGCCGACAAGAAGAAGGCGGAGGCCGACAAGAAGGCCGCCGAGGCAGCGAAACGGAGCGAGGCCGAGGACGGCGACGACGAAGAAGAGACGCCCGAGCTGCTGACCACCAAGCTGAAGCCGCTGCTCAGGCTCGTGATGAAGGGCGAGACGGTGCACGCGCTGCTGGCCAAGGCGGGCAAGCGCGTGGTGGTGATGCTGTCGCGCAAGCCGATCCCTCCGGCGCGGCGCAAGCTGCTCAACGATCAGCTCGGTGGCGGCAGCACGAAGTACTACCCGGGACATTGCACGACGGAGCGCGGGGCGGTGACCTTCGTGCTGAAGGCCGAGGTGGCCGGCATGTCCAAGCTCGTGAAGGCCGCGCTGCTCGAACAGACCGGCCTGCGCGTCAACAAGATCAAGTGCCGCGGCGACGATGGCGACGATCACGATGACGACGAAGGCGAAGGCGAACTGCCCGCCGGCGCGGCCCCGGGCGACGACGAACCCGGCGCCGACGCGCTGGACGCCAAGGCGCAGACCATCCACCAGGCGGTGCTGGCGTGGAACGACAGCACGGCGTCGGCCACCACCGAGCTGCGCAAGCTGCAGCAGCTGGTGCTGGGCCTGGGCGACCCGCGCGCGGCCCCGGTGGCCAAGGGCCTCGAGTCGATCCTGCAGCGGCTGGGCACGGTGGACGACGAGGCCGAGGCGGCGGCCACCGCGGCGCGGGCCGGCGACGCCGCCGGCTTCGACCGCGCGCGCGACACGCTGGTGGCCAAGCTGCGCAACATCCAGTCGTACGTCGAGACCGACGAGTTGATCAAGGAAGCCGACAGCAACCCGCTGATGGACATCCGGCTGTCCGAGACGCTCGGCCAGTCGATCAAGGCGATCCTGGCGGCGCTGGCCTGACGCGCGGCCCCCAGGGCCGCGCCGGCCGGCGGATCGGTCTGCCAGCCGGTCCGCTGATCAGTACTTCGCGCGCTCGCGCCACTGCGCGTAGACGCGCGTGTTCATGGGGTCTTTCGAGCTGTTGCCGGTCTGCGCATCGCACGCGCTCTGGTGGATCTTGATGAGATCCTCGATGTGCGGCTCGTAGTTGGCGTTGCGCGGCGCCTTGGCGTCCATGCCGACCACGCGCAGCGATTCCGGCGTGGCCGCCGTGCCGTACAGCTCGCGCAACCGCAGAATGCGGGTGATCCAGTACTCGTGCAGATCCGAGACCTCGGAAAGCACCTTGACCGCCGCCACCACGTCCTCGGAGAACGTGGCGCCGACCGATCCGAGCAGGAAGTCCTCGTCCTTCAGCGATCCGCCGTGGATGGCGCGCAGCTGGCCGCGGGCTGCGTCGAGCAGCTTGGCCTCCTTCTGCCGCATGTCCCACAGCTCCTTCTTCACCGACTCGATCTCGCGCTGCATCGCCTGCGCCTGCGCGTCCGTGGCCGCACCGGCCGCGGCGGCTGGCCCTCCCGCCGGCGCTGCCGCCTTCGCCGCATCGACCTCGTTGCGCAGCTGCGCGATCAGGCCGTTGATCTTCGTGGTCATCTCGGCGCGCGCGCGTTCCGACGTGATGTCAGGGCTGGCCTTCACCGCCTCGCCCACGGACGTGAGGTCGGCGAACAGCGGCTGCGCGTAGCGGTGCACGGCGGCCGCGTCGCCCTTGAGCTTGGCCAGCGTCTTCGCGGCGGCCTGCACCTGGCCTTCGACAGTCTCGAACTTCGCGCGCTCCTTGGCCAGCGACGACGGCCACTCGTACTTGCCGCCGAGATCGGCGCCGCTGTTGACGGTCTGGTGGCCCGGCCCCTCGCCCCAGTGGCGCAACACGTTCTCGATGGCTTCCTCCGCGGCGTAGCCGTAGTCCGACATGAACTCGGCCAGCGCGTGGGCGCGCGCGACCTGCTTGGACTGCTGCTTGTCGGGCGACGTGTCCATCTTGACCCACTCGCCGTCGGGCACCGGGCTGACCAGCGTCTTGCGCAGCGTCTCCCACGGTTCGAGGGTGCGCGGCGACAGGCTGCAGTTGCTCCAGTTCTTCTTGTCCGCGGCGCGGCGCACCACTTCCTCGAAGTGGGTCGGGTTGATCTTGTAGCCCTTCAGGTCCTCGTACTTCTTCATCAGCAGATCGGTGAGCGCGCCTTGCGCTCCCTTGGCCAGCGCCGCCTGGCCCTGGTCCTGCGCGGTGTTGGAGGTCTGCCCCATCAGGTTGCCGACGAATTCCTGAACGCCACGCAGCGGATCGATCACGCCGGTGGTGGTGCCGACGTCGGCCGACACGCCTCCGTCCTCGTCCACCGTGGCGTCCATGCGATCGGTGCTGGTGGCCACGCCGCCGAGGTCCACCGCATTGGAGCCCTTGCCGCTGCCGGTGACCTTGCCGCCCTCCACCTGCGCGGAGTCCTCGAGGCTCGAGCTCTGCACGATCTTGGGGCCCTTCTCGCCGGCCATGCCGGAACCCACCTGGCTCGTCTTGCCGGCCGTCCACGAGCGCGACGCGACCAGCTCGGGGTGGGCTTGCGCGAACTCGCGCGCCGCGTCGGGCGTGGGCAGCACCTTGATCTGGTCGAACCAGCCCTTGTACGACGGGTCGGCCTGCACCAGCCGGAATCCGAACGAGTTGCCTTGAGAGTCGCCCCCCTTGACCTGGAACTCGGCCCCCATGGCCGAGCCGCCGCCGCCCAGCTCTTGCGCTGTGGTGAACGACAGCGTCACGTTGACCACCGGGATGCCCGGGTCGGCCTTGCCGGTGGCCACCTGCACGCTGCGCTTCCAGGTCTTGCTGGCACTGCCCTGCGCGCCGATCGCGCCCGCCTTGACCTGGGCGCCGCCCTCCACCTGGCCGCTCAGGTCCAGCGAGATCGACTGTCCCTCGGGCAGCGCCTTGGCGAAGTCCGAATCCACCAGGGCCGCAGCCCCCGCGCCGAGGTCGCCGCCGCCGCGCACGAGGGCCACGAGGCGCTCGAGGCTTTTCAGCTCCGGGAAGCCCGCCTTGGCCTTGCCGCCGCCGTCGACAGCCTTGGCCTGCCCCAGGTAGTCCACCTTCTGAGCTTCGGTCAGCACCTGCTTGAACACCAGCGCCGCCTCGGCGGCGCCCCCCAGCGTCACCGACTGCCCGCCCTTGCCGCCGGTGGCGGACAGCTTGCTGTTGATCTTGATCGTGAGCGTGATCTCGAACTTCTTGACCCAGGCGCCGCCCTCGAAGACCGGCGTCATCTCGGCCACATCGGCCAGGTAGCACGCGCCGGCGGTGTGCTCCACCTTTCCGGTGTAGCCGCCCTTCGTGGTGGCGCCCTTCGAGCTCGAGGCCTGCGCACCCGCGCCGAGGGCCGTGCCTTCGGCCTTCAGGCCGCCCTGGACCTGCTGGCTGGAACTGCGCGAGGAGGTCTTGCCGGTGGCATCGGTGGTGCTGAACTGCTGGCTCTCGGACCGTTGCGCGCCGGCCATGCCGCCGCCGAGCAGCCCGTTCTTGCCATCGGTCTCCTGCGTGAACTGCGCCTGGCCGCCGTCGGCCTGATCCTTCGTGACGGTGACGGTCTTCTTGTTGCCCTCGGTCTTCACCGAGTGCTGGACGGTGTTGCCTTCGGCGTCGGACCAGGCCTGGATGGTCTCGGTGCTCGTCACCTCGTCGCCTCCGCCGCCCTTGGTCCCCTTGACGATGGTGAGCGTGCCCGTCTTGAGCCCCTGCCGGGCTGCGTCATCGGGCTTGATCTCCAGGCCCGCCCGGCCGCCGATGGCCACCACCGACGCGGCATCGGCGCTCTTCAGTGCCGTCATGTCGTTCACGATCGCGGCGCGTCGCGACGCCAGCTGCGCCTTCTCCTGCTCGGCGGCGGGGTCGCCCTTGCGTTGGTCCAGCGCCTTGATGCGGGCGGCGATCCGGTTGCCTTCATCGAGCAGCTGCTTGCCCACCTCGCGCTTGGCCGCGGCCAGGTCGAAGCCGGTCGTGCCCGACATCGTCGACGACGTGAACGCGGTCTTCTCGCCGGGCTTGATGACGGCCTCCTCGCGGGTGGCCACATCGCCGTCCTTGGCGTCGACCACCACCTGGTGGCCGCCTCCGTCCTGGGGTTCCACGCTCACCTGGTTCTTGCCGCTGGGCAGCGGCGTCGCCGCCGCTTCGGGCGCGGCGGCTTCCTGCCCGGTGACCAGCGCCTCGGCCTTCTGCGCGGCGCTGTCGACGCCGGCAGCGGCGGTGTTGCCGATCTTGCTCAGGATGCGGTTGAGCCAACCGTCGAGCGCGGCATCGGTTTGGGCATCGGCCATGCGAACCTCCTGGGGGAGGCCGACATGCTAGCCGCCGCAGCGGCTCGGGTGGGTGGTACCGGGACCTCAGTTGTTGGGGGCCCCGCTGGCGATCCACGACCGGATCCGGGCCATCGTCGCGTCGTCGAGATACGGCCCGCCGAAGGGCATGCGCTGGCCCGTGATGCCCGACCCCAGCAGCTTGCGGTACAGGTAGCTGTTGTCGGGGTCGCCCGGGGCCACGCGCATCAGCGCCGCCTCCCGTGCGGACACGTTGACGAGGTTCGCGTAGCTGTTGCCGGTGGTCAGGTTCAACGCGCCCGGCAGGATCGCGCCCGACGAGCCGTCGTGGCAGCCCGAGCACATCGGCGTGAACACCAGCGCCTGGATCTGCGCCAGCGTCGAGGCCGCGGGCTTGATCTCCGCCGAGGCGAGCACGAAGGTGTAGGTGGCCAGGTCCGTGAGCTGCAGCCTCGCGCTGTAGTTGGCGCTGCCTACCGCGACATCCGGAATGGTCAGCCCGCCACTCGCGGCATCGAAGACGACATCGGCAGCTCCGGCCGGGGTCTGCAGCGTCGCCGTCTGCAGCCGGAACGTGAAGGTGGCCGGATCGATCAGGCCCAGCACCACGTTGACGTAGGTGGCGGCGCCCACTCTCACGGCGGGCAGGGTCAGCAGCCCGGTGCCCCCGTCGAAGGTGGCGCGCTGCGCCGATGCGGCCCCTGCGGCCACGGCGAGCAGCACCAGGACAAGGCGCTGGATCGACAACAGGATCGCGCGGATCATCGGAGGTCCTCCTTCAGGTTCGGCATGCAACGGTCGTGAGTACCGCCTGCATGCCGAAAGGATCAACCGATGAGGACAAGCCCGGAGCCGTTGTGTATCGGGCTGATTCGGATGCGTTGCATCGAAGGCGGCGCGCCAATGAAAAAGGCCACCGCAGTGCGGTGGCCTTCGGGATCTGGCGGAGTGGACGTCCCCCTCCGTCGAACTTTTCCCCGTCTCATCACGCATCAAGAATCGGGCTGCGACCTAGCAACGGTGCGGAAATTGTGTTCCACGACATCTTGCCGCGTATCATCCAATCGCACCCTTCGTGATGGGTGGGTGTTGGGTAGCCGGACCGAACCGGCACGATGGGTGATCGGCGATGCCCGCTCGAGCCTCCGAGTTGAACGCCCTGGCGGTGCAGCGCCTGAAGTCGCCCGGCTTGCACTTCGTTGGGGGCGTGGCGGGCCTTGCGCTCCAGATCACCGACACCGGCAGCCGGAGTTGGACTCTGCGGCTGTCCGTGGCTGGCCGGCGCCGCGACATGGGGCTCGGTGCTTACCCTGACGTGACGCTGGCCATGGCCCGGGAAAGGGCCCGAGAGGCCCGAGAACTGGTGCGCCGGGGAGTCGACCCGATCGAACAACGTCGTGCCGCAACGAGCGCGCTCAAGGCATCCGTAGCGGCCGCGCTGACGTTCCGGCAGACCGCCACGGCCTACATCAGCACACATGAGGCCGGCTGGAAGAACGCCAAGCACGCCCAGCAGTGGCGCAACACGCTGGAGGCCTATGCCTACCCGGTGATGGGCGACCTGCTGGTGCGAGACGTCCAGAAGGAGCATGTGCTGGCGGCGCTGCGGCCGATCTGGACGGAGAAAAATGAGACCGCCACGCGGCTTCGGGGACGTATCGAGCTCGTGCTCAGCTACGCCATGCAGGCCGGGTATCGGCCAGAGGGCCTGAATCCCGCACGCTGGCGCGGGGGGCTGGACAAGCTGCTGCCAGCCCCGGCCAAGGTCGCCAAGGCCGAGCACCACCCGGCGCTCCCCCTCGGCCAGGTAGGGGCGTTCATGCAGCGGTTGCGGGCTGCGCCAGGAATGGGCGCCCGGGCGCTGGAGTTCACCATCCTGACGGCGGCGCGCTCGGGGGAGGTCCGCGGAGCGACATGGGCCGAGATCGACCTGCAAGACAAGGTTTGGTCGGTACCGCCCTCACGGATGAAGGCGGGCAATGAGCATCGGGTACCGTTGTCGACCGCCGCCATAGCGCTGCTCGAAGCGCTGCCGCGAATCGCGGGAACCGACTTGGTGTTCCCGGCCCCTCGCGGCGGGCAGCTATCCGACATGACGCTGTCCGCGGTCCTGCGGCGGATGGAGATCCCGGCCGTCCCTCACGGGTTCCGGAGCACGTTCCGGGACTGGGCTGCGGAACGCACGACCTTCCCACGGGAAGCCGCGGAGATGGCGCTGGCGCACACGATCGAGTCGAAAGTCGAGGCGGCGTACCGGAGGGGCGACCTCTTCGAGAAGCGGCGAGTCATGATGGCCGAGTGGGCGGACTTCTTGAGCTTGGAAGAGCAGCCGGCCAAGGTGATCCCGATGAGGTAGATACAAGCCTGACCGCTGACCAATTGGTGCGGCAGGCCCGGCAGTGCCCGTTGAGACTTGCCGCCCGAGTGACCGCCATCAACGCGATACCCCCTCTACGATCTGAATAGATGACTAGCTCGCCGCTTACCTCGATACCTCCCGAAACGGACCTCGATGGCGAACTGCTCAGTCAGGAGGAGAGCCTGTTGGCATTGATCGAGGCGCTACGGAGGGTCGAGCGAGATTTCAGGCTTGCCACCGGCTTCAACGTCTTCGAAGCCGCAGCCATGGCTCGACAAGAGATCCGCCACTCGCGCTTCTTGGCGTTCTTGCTCGATCCGGGAAATCCTCATGGCCTTGGTTCAGCCTTCTTGCGCGCAATCTTGTCTGCAGCGGTCGCCGAGCATCCCGATCCACCAGTGTCACGCCTGGATGTAGCGGTAGCAGACCTTGGCAGCTGCAGCGTTCATTGCGAGAGAGATCACTTTGACATCGCAGTCGAGGTACCCTCAAGACGGCTTCTCTTCGTCATAGAGAACAAGATCGAGGCGGCGGAGAGCACAGAGCAGCTACAGAAGTACCGCGCGCGTGCTTTATCGCGCTACCAGGACTACCGCTTCATGGGCACATTCCTGACGCCGACCGGCTACGAGGGCGAGGACGATTCCTGGGGCACGATGGGCTACGCAACCGTAGTCTCGGAGCTGAAGAACGCGCTCCAGAACGCCTCGGCTCCACCGGATGTCGCCATGGCGATTGCGCACTACGTCCAACTGGTCGAGAGGAAGATCATGGCTTCGCAAGCGCTCATTGACGCCTGCAAGAGCATCTATCAGCAGCACCGCGCCGCTGTTGACTTGGTCGTGCAGTACGGACAGGAGCCGCAACTGGCGTTGGCGTTCGAGCAGTTTGTTCGGACGAATGACAAGCCACTTCAGCCCACGGCGGTACGTAGCAATACGGCCTGGTTCCTCTTCGACGAATGGCTTCGGATTGACGACTTTCCCCAGGCTGACCGCAAACGTTGGAGTTCGACGTTTCCGGTTCTACTCTGGTTCGACGTCGGCACTAAGCGTCTGCACCTGCGCCTTGAGGTCGGACCACTGGCTGACGCGGAGAAGCGGCCTCGTCTCGTGCAGGCTATGCAGACACGAATCGAAACCGACAAGACGCGAAAGGGCGGAAAGGGTAAGGGCGGCACATACACCCGGATCGTGACCTACGTAACCGCCATCCCCGAAGATCCCAGTGTCGGGGACTTGGTGAGCGCGATGGAAAAGCTCTGGAAGGACTCTGCCCACCTCGACCTGAAGAAGGTGGTCGGTCAAGTTATCGGCGATCTATTGACGCCTCAGTAAGGGACGCAACGCGGACCCCTTGGTGCTTGTCGGGGACGGGCCGCAGCTGCAGTTCGATCTCGGCGAAGGGCTCGGGCTCGACCGCCGCAGTCGTTATGTTGAGCCGCGTACCTACCTCCGACTACATGACGGCTCGGCGTAGCCGTGTCATCTTATCGACGCCTTCGGATGTCGACGCAAGCCCCGAAGCCGGGCGCATGGCTTCGGCTTCTGCCAGCATCTTGCGCGCCCCGTCGATCCGTCCCATCGCGTGCTCGATGAGACCGGACAGGCACGTGACGTCGACAAGCCTTGGCAGGGCATCGGCCAAGCGAAGCACCTTTCGCGCCTCGGAAGCATGCTCCAGAGCCACATCAAGCGTGCCCTGTTCGAATAGGACCCCGGCCAGGTTGCCCAGGCATGCTCCCTCGAGCACACGGTCGCCGATCGCGCGGGCGACCTTCAGCGCGGCCTCGATGTGTTCCTGTCCCTCGGTCGGCCGGCCCTCCGCGGCGGACAACTCACCGAGGTTGACCAAGACGACCGCCTCGGACCTTCGGTTGCCGAGCTCGCGGTGGATGGCGAGCGCAGCTTCGCACGCGCGGCGGCATGCAGGGTAGTCGCCGCGCTGTCCATGAACGTTTCCGAGGTTTCCGAGCACCATCCCTTCGACGCGTCGAAGGCCGAGGTCACGCGCCTGGCGTAGGGCCCGCTCGAGCACTTCTCGCGCCGCGTCGAACCGTCCTTGATCTAGGTGCATCGAGGCGAGGTTGCACAGCGCCAGCGCAAGCTCGGCCGCGTTGCCAACCTCCTCGTGCACGCTGATCGCTGCCATGCAAAGCTCCATCGCCAAGTCCCGACGGCCTTGCTCGGCGTGGATCAGCGCGAGTCCCCCTAGGACGGTGCCTTCCTCGCGCCGATTGCCGATCTGGCGGCACAGCGTGCGCATTTCAACGATCGTAGACGCCCATTTCAGGCTGATCGTGGACGTCGTTTCAGCGTGATCGTGGACGGTCACGGAAGCGCGCGAGCGACCGGTTGGATGGTAGTGGATCGTCCACGATCGGCTTGAAGTGCTG
>JAEUPB010000057.1 GCA_016789955.1 Rubrivivax sp.
CGGTAGCGGTCCGACAGCACGGCGCGGACGTTGCCGTCCAGCGTGCGCAGCATGCGGCGGTCGTCGTCGCTTTGCAGCCAGGTGTTGACGTTGCGGTCCAGCAGCACCGGCTGCTCGCTGCGCATGCGTTCGAAGTACGCATACGGGATCTTCAACTTGTCCGCGAGCTGGCGGCGCGCGAGCGGCGTCACGCCGTAGCGCGCCGGGCCACCGGTCTCTTCGACGACGAGCCGCGTCTGGCCGGTGTCGTCGGTGTCGTGGCGCATCAGCGCCGACGGGACCACCAGGTCCTTCTTCGAGTTCAGCTGGCGTTCGAGTTCCTGCGCCAGGCTTACGAGGGTACGTCCGTTCTTCATCACAAGCTCCGATCGGAATGCGGGGCGCCGTGCCCCCTCGGGGCTGGGCCCCGCGGGGTGGGTGATGGATCCGGCACGGGGCCGGGTCCTCGATGGCGCGGGTTCATCCGCGCCGGCTGCATGCAGTTCAAGGTCTGCCTTCGCCCTGCGTCGTCGACATAGGGCCCGGTGTGGCAGCGACCGGTGGGGTTCATGTCTTCGTTCCGCTACGCGGCCTGGGCTTCTGGGGCCGTGCTGCGCATGCGCCACACGTCCGCCCAGTCGTGGCCGGGCTGGCGCGGCAGGAACACACGGACCTGGCGAGCGTCGCTGCCCGGCGCGCTGCGGGTCAGGCGACGGGCCAGCGCGTAGGCGCAGGCCTGGCCTTCGAAGCCGCCATCGGCGTCGTTGTCGGCATAGATGCAGACCTGACGCACGGCCTCGGGCAGCCAGAGCTTTTCGAGGTTGCCGGCGCTGACCGCGGCCCACGCCGGCTTGCCGGTCGCGAGGTGCACCGCCAGCGCGGTCTCGATGCCTTCGGCGACGGCGAGCTCATGCGCCGGCTCGCACAGCCGGACAGCGGCGCCGTTGATGCCGGCCGAGAGCACCTTGCGTGCGTCGGGTACCGGCGCCTTCTCACCATCCTTCAGGTAGGTCCGGTGCAGCGTCACCGCGTGTCCGTCCGGGCCCTGAATGCAGGCCAGCATGGCCGGGTAGTCGGCCACCTTGCAGGAGCGGCCAGCGGCGTTCTTCTCGTAGTAGCCCAGTGCCGGGTGACGGCGCAGGACACCCGGCGCATGGCGCAGGTGCAGCCCACGGCGACGCAGGTAGCAATCGACCTCGTCGCCGGGCTGGACGGGCAAGGCTTCGTCCCACAGGCGTTGCGCCAGGCGGCGCATGCGCTGCGCGGATGGTTCGGCCGCCGCCGGCGGGGCACTCGGCGCAGGGGACGGCGCACCGACGCAGGACTCCACCTGCCGCAGCGCGGTCGCGAAGTCGAGGCCGAGCGCGGCCTGCAGCAGCTTGAAGCCGCCGCCCGCGCCGCAGTGGCGGCAGTGGTAGTTGCCTTCGCCGAACTTGTCGGTGTACTGAAAGCGGTCGGTGCCGCCGCACGACGGGCAGGGGCCGTTGCGCTTGCCCAGGATGCGTTCGTCGACGCCCAGGCTGCGCAGGATCTCGGACCAGCGGCCGTGTGCGCGGCGCTTGGCTTCGTCGATGCGATGCTCGAAGACCGTGTCATTCATGGCAGCCTCCGCGGCCGCCGCGGCGACCTTCGGAAACGGGCATGGCTTGTTGTCGGCTCATGATTTCTCCTTGACGGGTGAACCCCCCACGCCGGACCCGCACCCGGTTCGAGGGCGAGGCTCCGCGGCCATGGCGGGCGGGCCGGCGCTGAGCGCCGGATGGACTTCGGGGCCGGCTTCGGAGCGATGCGCTCCAGGTGTGCCTGCGACCTGCGGGAAAGCCTCTCCGCAGCGCGCACGCGAGGTGCTGCGCTGGGGAGAGGAGGCCCGAAGGCCTCCAACCCATCAACTCAATCGGCCAGATCGACGGCATGGCCGTCCGATCCGGTGCCGACGCTCAGGCGGAACTGCCTGCCATGCAGCACCGGGTAGCGTTCGAGCTTCAGCTCACGCAGCAGCGAGTCGAGCGTGTCCTTCGGATCGACGGAGCGCAGCCGACGGATGAGGTCGGCCAATGCTTCGCGGTCCGCGTCCAGGTCGGACTCCAGGAACTGCTCGTTCTCGTCGGTGAAGTTCGAGACCTGGCGCACCGGCTCGCCCGACCATTCACCGTCAGGGATGTAGAGCACCCCGTCGTGGTGAACGCCGGCATCGGTGACGTCCACGCTGTCGCTGCCCACACCGACGCGAACGGCGGCGCACAGCACCACATCCGGCCAGATCCAGCGGCCTTCCAGCGTGCGGCGAACACGCTCGCCGAGCGGTTCTACGGTGGCCGGCTCGTCGTCCAGCCAGCGCACGTGGCCTTGCACCCAATGCTCGTGATGCAGGCCGCCCAGGTTGAAGAGCAGGCACCCCGTGGCACGCGCGAACATCCAGCGGCCGGCGTTGCTGTCGTCGAACGAGTCGATCGAGCACAGCTTGACCGAGCCGGCCTCGATGGCCGCCCGCGCCGGCGCGACGGCCACCGTTCGCAGGTAGTCCCGGTCACCCGAGCCCTCCTGGTAGGGGTAGCCGCAGATCTCGTCGAACACTGCGGCCGGCACGACATCGATGTCGTTGAGCAGGTCCAGGTGGCCCCAGCCTCGCAGGGCCGGATAAAACCTGTCGACGAACACATCGGCGGGCAGGGCGCGCTTGGCGTCCTCGAGCACGCGGCGCCATTCGGCGCGCAGCGCGGTGTCGATGCGCTTGCTCTGCCGGTCTTCGTCGATCAGCTTGTCGCGATCGGGCAGCCGTGCCATGAACTGGCGCGCGTCGAGGTGCAGCACGTTCACGCGCTCCGACCGGTGGTAGATCGGGCGCAGCACGCAGAAGCCCTGCAGGTAGACCAGGGTGTCGTGGCTGTGTTCGCCATCGCGCGTGCCGCACAGGTGCAGGCCGCCGACGGGTATCACGGTGAGCGCCAGGTGCTCGGGCGCGTGCGGGCGTTCGAGCGCCTTGCCGTTGAAGCACACCGGCACCGGGAAGCCCGCGCACAGGGTGGCGATGCGCGACGCCAGGTCGGGCAGGTCCACGCCGTGCAACTCGATCTGCGTGCCCTCGCGCGGCGCCTCGGCCGACTCGGTGACGTCGATCGGCGTTCGGGCGAGCGCCGCTTCGGTGTCGAAGTCAGCGCACTGCCCGCGCGAGCGCACGATGCAGCGCGACGCGGCGTAGAGGCACTTCGAGAACCCGACGCCGAACGGGTTCTCGGCGTCGCAGGTGGTCTCATCCCAGCCGGACTCGTTGAAGGTCAGCAGCTTCTGGAAGTCGTCGATGCCGCGGCCGTTGTCGCGGACGGTCAGCGTCCTGGTCTCGGCGTCGTGGTCGACAGTGATGGACGTGGCGCCTGCGCGCCGGGCGTTCTGGAGCAGTTCCGACACGAGCGTGAATCGGTCGGTGAAGGCGAAGCGCTGGTTGCGCAGCGCGCCTTCCTCGTTGATGCGGACTTGAATCTGCATGGTGGTTCTCCGGTACGGCGGGTGCCCCCGAAGGGACGCCCGCCTTTGGGGT
>JAEUPB010000059.1 GCA_016789955.1 Rubrivivax sp.
CGACGCGGGCCAGGCGACCGAGCATCGCAGGGGACGCGGCGCGAAGCGCCGCGCAAGGCCGAGCGTCTGAGCCCGGGGCCCTGCCCGGCCCTCGGCCTTGCTGCACGGCCTGGACAAGTCCAACAGCGCGAAAGACCGCAATGCGCCGGCAGCAGCCCTCCCGCCATCGACGCCGGGGCCGCGTCAGGCCAGCGCTTCGAACAGTCGCTCGAGCAACTCGTCGCCGGGCTGATCACCCGAGCGCCAGGCGAGCCGCCCCGCGCGGTCGAACACGAACACCTGCTCGGTGTGCGTGCCGCTGGAATCCACGCCGCGCAGGAAGCCGGCGAGCGCGTCGACGTCGCGCGGCGCCGGCACGGCGGCGCGCCAGCTCGGGTGCGGGCCGAAGCGTTGCTGCCAGGCCTGCAGCCGCGCGGCGTCGTCGCCCAGCGCGTCGATGCTGATCGACAGCCACTGCACCGGTACCCGCCGCGCGCGCGCCGCGGCCTGCGCGAAGTGCAGGCCCTGCAGCGAGCAGCTCGTGGTGCAGCCGGTGAACATCAGTTGTACGGCGGTGAGCCGGCCCTGCACCAGCTGCTGCAGCGATGCACGGCCGCCGCCGGCCAGCGCCAGCGGCCATGCGGGCGGTGCCGCACGCGGCTGCACCCACCCCACCGGCGGCTCGGTGTCGCGTGCCCGTGCGGCGCCGGGCACGCACAGCGCCGCGCCGGCCGCGGCCAGGAGGCGCCGCCTGGTGGGATGCGCGGAGCGGTGCGTCACAGCTGGAACCGCCCGGCGGCCGACATCAGCTGGTCGGCCTTCTCGCGCATGCTCTGTGCGGTGGCGCTGCTCTGCGTGACCAGCGCTGCGTTGTGCTGCGTGCGCTCGTCGAGTTGCGACATGCCCGAGGCCAGCTCGGCCACGGTGGCGGCCTGCGCGTCGTTGGCGCGCGCCACCGACTCCAGCCGCGTGCCGATCGCCAGCACCTCGGCGGCGAGCTTCGTGATCGACTCGCCGGCCTCGTGCACCGCCGTCACGCCCAGTCGCGACTGCTCGCAGCTGTCGGACACGAGCTGCTTGATCTCGCGCGCCGCGCCGGCCGAGCGCTGCGCCAGCGCGCGCACCTCGGTGGCCACCACGGCGAAGCCCCGCCCCTGCTCGCCGGCCCGCGCCGCTTCCACGGCGGCGTTCAGCGCCAGGATGTTGGTCTGGAAGGCGATGCTGTCGATGACGTTGACGATGTCGCCCACCTTCTGCGAAGCGACGCTCAGGCGGTCGATGCGCGTGACCAGCGCCTGGATGCGCTGCTGGCCGAGGGCCGCCAGCTCCCCGGCCGTGCGGCCGGTGCGGGCGCAGTCCTGCACCTCGGCGGCGGTCTCGCGGCAGCGCCCGGCGATCGACTCCATCGCCGCGGTCGACTCCTGCATGCGGCCCGCGGCCTGCTCGGTCTGCCGCGACAGGTCGGCGGCACCGCCCGAGACCTGGCTGCTGAGGTGGGCCATCTCGCCCGAGCAGCCGCGCACGTCGCCGATCAGCTCGCACAGCGCGGCCTGCATGCGGCCCAGCTCACGCAGCATGTCGGCCGATTCGTCGCGGCCCTGCGGCTCGGGCACCGGGCGCAGGTCGCCCTGCGCCATCGCCGCCAGGTGGCTGGTGAGGGCATCCATGTCGCGCCGCAGCGCGCGGTAGAAGCTGCCGAACAGGTAGGCCGCGGCCAGCAGGCCGAAGGCGGCCATGCCGAGCTGCAGGCCCATCAGCTGCCGCCGCTCGTCCACGCGCCGCTGCAGCTGCGACTCCAGCGCGCCCAGGCCGCGCACGGACAGTTCGAGCAGGCCATCGGCTGCGGCGCGGCCCGCGGCCGCCAGCGGCGCCCCGTCGGCCGGGCCGGCACCCTCGGCCGGCAAGGCCTTGCGCGCCTGCCGCATGAAGACGTTGGCCCGGTCGAAGGCCTCGGGGTGAAGGGCGCCGACGGGTTGCCCGCCATCGGCTCCAGCGCCAGCCGTGCATGCCCCGGCCGCTCGTCGAGCATCGCCACGTGCACGATGCGGAAGTCGCCGGCGGCCGTGCGTCCGCCCGGCGACGACGACGTGCTCGACCCGCGCAGCGAATCCGACGTGCTGCTGACGGTGCTCGACGCGCTGTCGGACGCGGCCGACGACGCAGTGCTCGAGGCCCGGGCCGAGGCGGGACCCAGCGCCAGCGCGAGGGCCAGAAGGAGGCAGGACGATGCGTTCATGGTCGGGCGGCTCGGGAGTTCGGCGAGAGCATAGCCGCGGCGCCCGGGGCCAGCGGCCCATCGGCGCGCGCGGTTACAGGAACCGTTCCTCGTTCCACCACGGCATGAAGTCCGGCAGGTCGGCCGAGACCTGCTGCGGGAAGCGCGCCGGGCGCTTCTCCAGGAAGGCGGTGACGCCTTCGCGCACGTCGGGCGACTTGCCGCGCGATGTGATGGCGCGGCTGTCGATGCGGTGCGCGTGCATCGGGTGCGGCGCGCCGGCCATGCGCCACAGCATCTGCCGCGTGATCGCCACCGACACCGGCGCCGTGTGCTGCGCGATCTCGCGCGCCAGCGCCTGTGCCGCCGGCAGCAGCTCGTCGGACGCGTGCACCGAGCGCACGAGGCCGCGCTCGAGCGCTTCCTGCGCCGGGATCAGCCGGCCGGTCATGCACCACTCCAGCGCCGTCTGCATGCCCACCAGCCGCGGCAGGAACCACGACGACGCGGCCTCGGGCGTGATGCCGCGGCGCGCGAACACGAAGCCGAAACGCGCTGTGTTCGACGCGAGCCGGATGTCCATCGGCAGCTGCATCGTCACGCCGATGCCCACCGCGTCGCCGTTGATCGCGCCGATCACCGGCTTCAGGCTCTCGTAGATGCGCAGCGTGACGAGCCCGCCGCCGTCGCGCGGCACGCCGCCCACGCTCACCACCTCGCTGCCGCGCTTGTCGGCGTCGAAGGTGTTGCCGCCGGCGCCCAGGTCGGCGCCGGCGCAGAAGGCGCGGCCGGCGCCGCTGACGATGACCGCGCGCACGGCGTCGTCGGCGTCGGTGCGGTCGAACGCGGCGATCAATTCGTCGCGCATGCGCGAGGTGAACGCATTCAAACGCTCGGGTCGGTGCAGCGTGATCGTGGCGACGCCGTCGTCGACGGCGTAGCGCAGGGTCTCGAAGTCGGGGGTCTGCGGGGTGTCGGGCATGGTGGTCGGTCTCCGCGGGTGTCGTGGATCGTGGGTCGCGTGGAACGTTGGGGTCGCTGCTCAGTCGCCGCGCACGACGCCCTCGCGCCGCGGGTCGGCGCCGCCGAACCAGCCGCCGGGCGTGCGCTGGATCGCCTGCAGCCCGCTGGTCAACTCGGTCTGCACGACGGTGTGGCCCATCGCCTTCAGCGCGTCGACCGTCTGCGGCCGGAAGCGGCCCGCCTCCAGCACCGTGGGGCCGTTGTAGCTGCCGAAGTTCGGCAGGTCGATCGCGCGCTGCGCGTCCAGGCCCCAGGCCAGCGTGCCCAGCAGCGTCTTGGCGGTGAAGTGGATGATCGCCGCGCCGCCGGGCGAGCCGGCGCTCATCACAACGCGGCCGGACTCGTCGAACACCAGCGTCGGACTCATCGACGAGCGCGGGCGCTTGCCCGGCTGCACGCGGTTGGCCACCGGGCGGCCTTGCGCATCGGCGGGCTGCATCGAGAAGTCGGTCAGCTCGTTGTTCAGCAGGAAGCCGCCGGGCAGGCCGGTGCCGCCGTCGCTCATCACGCGGCTGCCGAACACCGCCTCGATGGTGGTGGTCATCGCCAGTGCGCGGCCTTCGGCATCGACGATGCTGATGTGGCTGGTACCGGTCTCGGGCTGGTCGGGCATGGTCGCCCAGGCGGCGTGTTCCACGCCCGGCGGCATGCCGGGTGATGCGGTACCCAGGCTGCGCGGGCCGATCAGCGCGGCGCGGCGGCGCAGGTAGCCGTCGTCGAGCAGCGAGGTCCAGCGGCCGCCGGGCGCGGGCACGAAGTCGGGGTCGGCGATGTAGAGGTTGCGGTCGGCGAACGCGAGCCGCGCGGCCTCGGCGTAGGCGTGCAGGAAGGCGGGCGCCGGCTCGGCGCCGTCGAGCGGCTGCCCGGCCGGCGGCGCGTGCTCGAGCATGCCGAGGATCTGCAGGATCGTCAGGTGGCCCGACGACGGCGGCGGGAAACCGCACACCCGGTACCGCCGCCACGGAGTGCAGATCGCCTCGCGCTCCTTCGGGGTGTATCCGGCCAGGTCGGCCTCGGCGAGCGCGCCGGGGTTGGTGGCGTGGCCGCGCACGCGGCGCACGATGTCCGCCGCCACGGGGCCTTCGTGCAACGTCGCGCTGCCGCGCGCCGCGATCTGCCGCAGCACGGCGGCGAGCGCCGGGTTCTTCAGCCGCGTGCCCACCGGCTGCGGCGTGCCGTCGGGGCGATAGAAGTAGGCGGCGGCCTGCGCGTCGCGCTTCAGCGCAGATTCGGCCGCGAGCTGCGTGTGCAGCCGCGGGCTGACGAGGAAGCCCTCTTCCGCCAGCCGGATGGCCGGTGCGAACAGGTCGACCCACGGCAGCCGGCCGTGGCGCCGGTGCGCCGCCTCGAGCATGCGCACGGCGCCGGGCACGCCCACCGAACGGCCACCGACCACCGCCTGCGCCATCGGCAACGGCCGCCCGTCGGCCTGCAGGAAGAGGCGGTCGGTGGCGGCGGCCGGTGCAGTCTCGCGGCCGTCCCAGGCGGCCAGCGCGCGGCCGTCCCAGTGCAACAGGAAGGCGCCGCCCCCGATGCCGCTGCTCTGCGGCTCCACGAGGGTCAGCACCATCTGCACGGCCACCGCGGCGTCCACCGCGGTGCCACCGGCCTGCAGCACGCGGTAGCCGGCCTCGGTGGCCAGCGGGTTGGCGGCGGCCACGGCCTGCCGCCGCACCGCCCAGCCGGGCTTGGCCATGACGCCCGAGGCGCCCTCGGGCATCGCCGGCAGCGGGTCGTCGAGCAGGCGGGCCGGCGGCGGCGAGACGCACGCAGCCAGCAACATGGCCGCCAGCAAGACACTGCGGGAGATCAAGGTCGTGCGGGACGGAAGGGTCATGCCGCGATGATGCCCGCTGCTACACTGCCTCGCGTCAGGAGAGAGCCCGGGTGCGCAGCGCACGGGCCGCCGAAGGCGAAAGGCGGGTGGCCGGTCCACCGGCCCCAACGCTCAGGCAAAAGGACTGACTTCCTTCCTCACTGGAGAGAGTGCGGGGGCGCGCGCAGCACCCCGGCGCCACCGAAGGGGCAAGGGCCGGCGGCGCGTTGCAGGGCCGGACCCGAATCTCTCAGGTAAAGCGGACAGCGAGGGCAAGCCCGCATCGGCATTCGTGGCGATGCACACTAGATTGCCCCCGACGAGTGCCCTGACGAAGGAACCGCTGCGCCATGACCGCCACGCTCGCCCGCACCCCGCTGCACGCCTTGCACCAGCGCCTGGGCGCAAGGATGGTGCCCTTCGCCGGCTACGAGATGCCGGTGCAGTACCGCGAAGGCCTGATCGCCGAGCACAAGCACTGCCGCTCGGCGGCGGCGCTGTTCGACGTGTCGCACATGGGCCAGATCCGGCTCGTCGGCGCCGACGCCGCGGCAGCGCTCGAACACCTCGTGCCGGTGGACGTGATCGACCTCGCGCCCGGCCGCCAGCGCTACGCCTTCTTCACGAATGCCAGCGGCGGCATCCTCGACGACCTGATGGTCGTGAAGACCCCGCCCGACGCAAAGGCTGCCGGTTTCGGCGACGTGTTCCTCGTGGTGAACGCCGGCTGCAAGGACGCTGACCTGCTGCACCTCGTCACGCACATCGGCCACCGCTGCCAGGTGGTGGCAATGCCCGAACGTGCCCTGCTGGCGCTGCAGGGCCCGCAGGCGGTGCGGGCGCTCTCGGCGCTGAACCCGGCGGTGGCGCAGCTGGTGTTCATGAGCGGTGGCCTGTACGAGCTGGCCGGGTCGCGCTGCTTCGTCACGCGCTCCGGCTACACGGGTGAAGACGGCTACGAGATCTCGGTGCCCGCGGCCGATGCCGAGCGCCTGGCGCAGGCGCTGCTCGACCGCCCCGAGGTCAAGCCCGCCGGTCTGGGCGCGCGCGACACGCTGCGCCTGGAAGCCGGCCTGTGCCTGTACGGCCACGACATCAACGAAACCACCACGCCGGTGGAAGCCGGCCTGACCTGGGCGATGCAGAAGGTGCGCCGCCCGGGCGGCGCACGCGCCGGCGGCTACCCCGGTGCGGCCGAGATCGAGAAGCAGCTCACCGGCAGCCCGCCGAGCAGGCGCGTGGGCCTCACGGGCCTGGAGCGCATGCCGGTGCGCGAAGGCGCGGTGCTCCTCGACGCCCAAGGCCGCGAACTCGGCCGCGTGACCAGCGGCACCATCGCCCCCACCGTCGACCGCCCGATCGCGATGGCCTACCTGCCCGTCGACCACGCCCAGCCGCAGCACGAGGTGTATGCCGAGGTGCGCGGCAAGCGGCTGCCGATGCGCGTGACGCCGATGCCGTTCAATCCCCATCGCTACTGGAAGTGAGCCCCCTAGCTCCCTACCGGTCGCGACCCCCCGAGGGGGCGCTCGGCAGCGGACCGGCGAAGCCGGATCCGCGCCGATGCTCGGTCACTGCTCTCGACGCCTTTCAGCCCCATACCCACCCGACCCTTCAACCGCGAGGCATCCGTCCATGACGACCATGTTCACCCCCGATCACGAGTGGATCAACATCGAGGACCACGAGGCCGCCGTCGTCGGCGTCACGCAGCACGCGCAGGATGCGCTGGGCGACGTGGTCTTCGTCGAGCTGCCCGAGGTCGGCCGCACGTACAAGAAGGGCGACGTGGCAGGCGTGGTCGAGTCGGTGAAGGCCGCCGCCGACGTGTACATGCCGGTGGAAGGCGAGATCGTCGAGGTCAATGAAGACCTGCGCAGCGACCCCTCGCTGATCAACAAGGACCCGATGGGCAACGGCTGGCTGTTCAAGGTGCACGTCACGCACATGGAGCAGTTCGACGAGCTGATGGACCCGCCGGGCTACGACGCGTTGCTCAAGACGCTCTGAATGAAGCCCCCAAGCTCCCTCCCGGTCGCAGCCCCCCGAGGGGGAGCTCGGCAGCGGACCGGCCAAGCCGGATCCGCGCCGATGCTCGGTCCCCGGCGCCATGCGTCGTGGGTGCCGCTTCGTCGCCATGGAAACTGAAATGCCCGTCGCACCATTCCTCGCCGAGCTGGAGCATGCCGCCGAGTTCCTCGCCCGCCATGTCGGGCCCTCCGATGCCGACCAGCGGCACATGCTGTCGGTGATCGGCGCGGCCAGTCGCGGCGCCCTCGTCGAGGCCATCGTGCCGGCGGCCATCGCGCGCACCACGCCGATGAAGCTGCCCGAGCCCGCGACCGAGGCGCAGGCCCTGGCCGAGCTGAAGGCGCTGGCGCAGAAGAACCGCGTGCTCAAGAGCTACATCGGGCAGGGCTACCACGGCACGCACACGCCGGGCGTCATCCTGCGCAACGTGCTCGAGAACCCGGCCTGGTACACCGCCTACACGCCCTACCAGGCCGAGATCTCGCAAGGCCGCATGGAAGCGCTGGTGAACTTCCAGACGATGGTCTGCGACCTCACCGGCATGGCCATCGCCAACGCCTCGATGCTCGACGAGGCCACCGCCGCGGCCGAGGCGATGACGCTGGCACGCCGCAGCGTGAAGAGCAGGAGCGACACGATCATCGTCGCCGGCGACTGCCACCCGCAGACCATCGAGGTGGTGAAGACCCGCGCCGAGCCGCTCGGGCTGAAGGTGCTGGTGGGCTTCGCGCCCAAGCTGATGGAGGAGCACGACTACTTCGCCGTGCTGTGCCAGTACCCGAGCACCACCGGGCTGATCCACGACCTCGCGCCCTACGTGCAACAGGCGCACGCGAAGCAGGCCGCCTTCATCGTCGCCGCCGACCTGCTGGCGCTGACGCTGCTGAAGCCCCCGGGCGAGTTCGACGCCGACATCGTCGTCGGCACCACGCAGCGCTTCGGCGTGCCGATGGGCGGCGGCGGCCCGCACGCCGCCTACATGGCCTGCCGCGACGAGTGGAAGCGCAGCCTGCCCGGGCGGCTGGTGGGCGTGAGCATCGACGTGCACGGCGCGCCGGCGTATCGCCTGGCGCTGCAGACGCGCGAGCAGCACATCCGCCGCGAGAAGGCCACGAGCAACATCTGCACGGCGCAGGTGCTGCTGGCGGTGATCGCTAGCCTCTACGCCGTCTACCACGGCCCCGCGGGGCTGACGCGCATCGCGCGGCGCGTGGCGCGCTACGCGGCGATCCTGTCGGCCGGCCTGCAGCAGCTCGGCTGCAAGGTGATGACACCGCACGCCTTCGACACACTGGCGGTAGCCACCGGCGAGCGCACCGCGGAAGTCCTGCAGCGCGCCCGTGACGGCGGCGCCAACCTGCGCCGCGTCACCGACGGCATCGTCTCGGTGGCGCTGGACGAGACCACCACGCGCGAAGACCTGGTGGCGCTGTGGTCGTGGTTCGCGCCGGCCGGCACCGCGCTGCCGAGCGTGGCCGCGCTCGAGGGCAGCACCGACTCGCTGATCCCCGAGGCGCTGCGCCGCACCAGCGCCTTCCTCACGCACCCGGTGTTCAACTCGCACCACAGCGAGACCGAGATGCTGCGCTACATCCGCAGCCTGTCGGACAAGGACCTCGCGCTCGACCGCTCGATGATCCCGCTCGGCTCGTGCACGATGAAGCTCAACGCGACCAGCGAGATGATCCCGATCACCTGGCCCGAGTTCGCGCACATCCACCCGTTCGCGCCGGCCGACCAGCTGGCCGGTTATGCCCAGCTCGACCGGCAGCTGCGCGAGTGGTTGTGCCAGGCGACCGGTTATGCCGGCATCAGCCTGCAGCCCAACGCCGGTTCGCAGGGCGAGTACGCCGGACTGCTCGCGATCCGCGCCTGGCATGCGTCGCGCGGCGACGAGCAGCGCACGGTCTGCCTGATCCCGGAATCGGCCCATGGCACCAACCCGGCCAGCGCGCAGATGGTGGGCATGCAGGTGGTGGTGACGGCCTGCGACGCCAGGGGCAATGTGGACATGGCCGACCTGAAGGCCAAATGCGAGCAGTACAGCGACAAGCTCGCCGCAGTGATGATTACCTATCCGAGCACGCACGGCGTGTT
>JAEUPB010000060.1 GCA_016789955.1 Rubrivivax sp.
CGACGCGGGCCAGGCGACCGAGCATCGCAGGGGACGCGGCGCGAAGCGCCGCGCAAGGCCGAGCGTCTGAGCCCGGGGCCCTGCCCGGCCCTCGGCCTTGCTGCACGGCCTGGACAAGTCCAACAGCGCGAAAGACCGCAACGCGCCGTCAGCCGCCGCCCGAGGCCCGGTCTCGGCAGGGCGGTCAGCCCGGCCGGCCGATCGGTGGCACCGGCGCGTACTCGTCGTCGTCCCACTCCGTCCGATACGGCGCGGCCGGCACGTCCACTCGGCGGCCGTGCACCGTCATAGGCTTGGTGCGCAGCTGCGGGTGCGCGATGAGATCGTGCACGGAGTTGATCGCACCGTAGGCGGTCTGCGCTTCGGTCAAGCGGTCGGTGGCCTGGCCGTGGGTGAGGCGGCCGAACACGGCCTGGATCACCGCGTCGACTTCCGCGCGGTGCTGCACGCGCAGCGCGTTGCTGGCGAAGCGCGGATCGGTGGCGATCGAGGCATCGCCCAGCACCGCCGTGCAGAACGCGACCCACTCGCGCTCGTTCTGGATCGACAGCACGATCTCACGCCCGTCGGAGCAGGTGAACGAGCCGTAGGGCGCGATGCTCGGGTGCTTCAGCCCCACGCGCTCGGGCGCCTTGCCGCCGTACCGCGCCTGGAGGTAGGGCACCGCCATCAGCTCGGCGGCCGAGTCGAACAGCGACACATGGATGCCGCTGCCGCGCCCGGTGCGCTCGCGCAGCAGCAGCGCCTGCGTCACGCCGATCAGCGCGTTCATGCCGGCGGTGATGTCGCAGATCGACACGCCGATGCGCCCCCACGGGCCCGGCGCGCCGCTCACGGCGACCAGCCCGCTCTCGGCCTGCACCAGCAGGTCGTAGGCCTTCAGGTGCTGCAGCGGCCCGCTCTCGCCGTAGCCGCTGATGTCGCAGGTCACGAGCCGCGGATGGCGCTGGCGCAGCGCCTCGGAGCCGAAACCCAGCCGCTCCGCAGCTCCCGGTGCGAGGTTCTGAAGGAACACGTCGGCGTCGGCGACCAGCGCGTGCAGGCGCGCCCGGGCGGCGGGCTCGCGCAGGTCCAGCACCTCGGAGGATTTGCCGCGGTTGGTCCACACGAAGTACGACGACTCGCCGTGCACGTCGTGGTCGTAGCCGCGCGCGAAGTCGCCCTCGGGGCGCTCGATCTTGATGACGCGCGCACCGGCGTCGGCCAGCCGGCTGCTGCAGTACGGCGCCGCCACCGCCTGCTCCAGTGCGACCACGGTGATTCCTTCGAGCGGCTTGCCGGACATCTCACGCCTTCCTTCGATGTGCGGCCATTCTTCGGGCGTGGCCCGGCACCGTCCATCGGAATCTGGGCAAGCCGGTGTCTCGATCCGTCGAAGCGCGCGCCGCCACGGTGCGGTCAGCCACGCGCCGACGCCCGCCTCAGGTGCTCGAGCAGCAGCGCCAGCGACGAGTTCACCGGCCGCTGCTGCTTCACGCACAGCAGCATGCGCCGCTCGGCCCATTCCTCGGCCAGCGGGCGCACCACCAGGCCCATCGCCGTGCCCAGCGCCAGCGCGGCCTGGTACGGCAGCAGCCCGGTGCCCAGGCCCGACTGCACCATGCGGCACACCGCCTCGAAGCTGCGCACCTGCACGCGCAGCTGCAGCGTCTTCTCGGCGATCACGGCCTGCTGCGCGAGCAGCCGCATCATCGACGAGCCCGATTCCAGCGCGATCAGGTCATCGTCGAGCACGTCGAGGAACGACACCGTGTCCGAGGCCGCGCGTGCCGCCGCCGACGCCAGCGGATGGCCGCCGCGCAGCACCGCGGCGAGACGGTCGGTGCGATACGGGTAGACGTCCAGCCCGTCGGTGGCCACGCCGCCCTGCACCACGATGCCGATGTCGGCCTCGGCGGCGATCAGCGCGCGCACGATCTCGTCGCTCCAGCGCTCCTGCACCACCAGCCGCACGTCGGGGTTGGCCTGCGCGAAGCTGGCCAGGTCGTCGGGCAGCGCCTCGGTGATCACCGACGTGTTCGCGAGGATGCGCAAGGCGCCCTTGCTGCCCTCGGCGTGGTCGCGCATGTCGGCCTGCATCTGGTTGATCTCGACCAGCAGCGCCTTGGCGTGCGGCAGCAGCGAGGCGCCCGCGGGCGTGAGTTCCACGCCGCGCGGCGAGCGCTCAAACAGGGCCGTCTTGAACCGATGCTCCAGCAGCGCCATGCGGCGGCTGGCCGCGGCCAGCCCGATGTGCGAGGCCTCGGCGGCCTTGGTGAGGCTGCGCAGCTCGGCCGCGCGGACGAACAACGCCAGGGAGTCGATGTCGGGCAGCATGCGGCGATGCTACCGAGCCAGGTGCACCGCGTAGGGCCCCAGGCGCAGTGGCGCCTGCGACGGGCCTTCGACGTGCACGGTCTGCGGCCCGGCGGTGAGGTTCGCCAGCAGCAGCACCGTGCGGCCGTCGCGCTCCAGCGCGAGGGCGGCGACGCGTTCCGGGTGCGACACCGTGCACGCGCGGCGCAGCGCCGGGCGGCCGAGGCAGCGCAGCACGTCGAAGGCCGGGCGGCGCGTCATGTGCCCGCCGGCCACGCCGACCACGCCCGAGGGCCCGGCCAGGTCGGCCAGCGTGATCGCCTGCACCCCCGCGCCGGCCAGCGCCGCCACGTGGCCGAGCATCCACGCGGCGCCGTACTGCGCGCGGCTGCGCGGGTCGACCGCTGCCAGCGCCAGGCGCCGAGTGCCGTCGCTGGCGGGTTGCGCGCCCAGAGGGCTGCTGCGCATCGCGATGCCGTTCGGCCCCATGCGCAAGGGGATGTCCGGATGCCGCGCGCGCCAGCTCCGCACCATCGCCGGCAGGCTCGCGAGGCCGGCCATCACGTCGTCGTCATCGGCGCCATGCACCAGGGCCGACGTGGTGCAGCTCGCGTAGTCGACCGGGCCGAGGTCGTCGAGCCGGCTGAGCTGCACGAAGAAGTGCGGCGTGCCGCCGCCGACCGGCGTGCCGGGGAAGGCCGTACGCGCCGCGGCCACGGCGGCCGTGGTGCTGGGGAACACGGCCAGCGATTCAAGCGTGATGCCGGCCGCTGCAAGAGCCTGCGCCAGCGTGTGCAGTGCGTCGGCGTCGGCCCCGTGCACGTCCAGCCGCAGGCGTGCCCCGGCGGCCCCGAGCATCGCGGAGATGCCGGCCCAGGCCACGGCCGCGCCGGGCCGCCAGGCCAGGTGCAGGTGGGCGGGCCGCAGCTCGCGCAGCGCGTCGGGCAGCGCGGGCACGATCGCATCAGCGGCGTGGACCTCCACGCCCACCGGCGGCAGCGGGCCGGTCGCGGCGCCGATGCGCACCGTCACGGTGGGCGGGGTCGTCGGCTCGGCCGTCCCCGCGGGCTCGTTCGCCACGGCGGTCGGGTCCACGCGCAGCACCGCCGACTGCCGCACCACCGTGCCCGCCGCCAGCGTGTACGGGCGCGGCGCCATGTTCGAGCGGCTGTAGGTCTTGAACGACGCATCGCCGTTGTTGCGCTGGTCCTCGGACTCGTAGAGGTCGCCGTGCAGCTCGGCCTCGGCCCAGCGGCCCGGCGCCCACTCGTGGCGCAGCGCGCGCACGAGCATGAACGGCGGCCACGGCGGGATGTGGTCCGGGAAGGTCGACGCGCTGGTGCGGCCGTCGACGTGCCGCACCTCCACGCGCGCGCCGCAGGCCGAGAGCGGGTGCATCAGGCACAGGCCGAGGCGGTTGATGCTCACGTCAGCCTCTACGGTGGCCTCGGCCTCGACATGCAGGCCGTGCGCATCGCCGCGCAGGCGCAGCGTGTAGCCGACGCCGATCGCCCAGCGGCCGTCGACCTCCACCTCGAAGCCGTCGGCGTGCTCGTGCACGCTCTCCTCGCGCCACTCGGCCTCAGGCGTGCCCCAGTCGGGGTCACGCAGCACGAATGCCAGGCCGTGCCACACCTCGTGCCCGCCGCAGCGGATGCGGCGCAGCCGGCCGGCCTGCAGCTCGAGCGTCAGCGCGCCGGCGCGCAGCGTGCGCAGCGTCGGTACCGGCTCATCGGTGCCGCAGAGGCGCAGCGCCTCGGAGTCCACGTCTCGATCAGGCTTCGATCAGGTCTCGAGCATCAGGTGCTCGACCGCGACGATCGGATGGATGTCGCCGGCGAAGTTCGGCAGGTCGGCCAGCAGCGTCTTGCCCTCGGGGCTGTTCAGCGACGCGATCAGCGCTTCCTCGTCGTCGAACCACAGCTCGGAGAAGCCGTCGTACGGGAAGTTCGGGAAGCGCTCGCGGTCGACGAAGTTCACCGCGTAGCGGCGCATGTTGGGCAGCTTCACGCACAGCGCGGCATGCACCTCGAGCCAGTGCTTGCGGAAGGCGTCGTAGGACATGCCCTCCTTCTTGCGCAGGATGCCGAGGCGCTTGGTGGTGGTCTTCAGGGTCATGTCGGGTTCCGGTGGGTGGCGTGTGGGTGGATCAGTCCTGCGCGAGCAGCGCCACGAGCTCGGGCACGAGCGCTTCGGGAGCGCGGGCGTGCGCGCCCTGCAGCGTGGCCAGCACGGCCGCGGCCACGTCACCGTGGGCGTGCGCGTCGGCGGCCATCTCGCGGTAGTAGCCGAGGTCCTTGCAGGCGTTGGCGATCGAGAAGCGCAGCCCGCCGACGTCGCCGGCGAGCAGGAAGGGCTTGAGCCGTTCGAGCGCGATGCCGCCACCGCCACCCTTGGCGAGCACCTCGACGAAGGCCTCGGGCGCCACGCCGCTGCGGCCGGCACAGGCCGCGGCCTCGGCCAGCAGCGTGACCATGCCCAGCGACACGTAGTTGTGCAGCAGCTTCATGCCGTGTCCCGCGCCCACCGGGCCGACGTGCGTGATGTGCTCGGCGTAGCACTGCAGCACCGGCTTGAACTCCTCGAGCAGCGCGGCATCGCCGCCCACCAGCAGGTTCAGGCGGCCTTCGGCGGCCTCCTTCGGGGTGCGCGTCATCGGCGCGTCGAGGAAGCGCGAGCCGGCGCGCTGCACGGCCGCGGCCATGCGCAGCGTCGACGAGGGGATCGCGGTCGAGCAGTCGATCACCGTCGAGCCCGGGCGCAGCCCTTCGAGCACGCCGCCCGCGCCGGTGAGCACCGCTTCCACCTGCGGCGAGCCGGTGACCACGAGGATCACGAGGTCGACGCGCGCGGCGAGGTCCTTCGCGCTCGGCGTCGATTTGGCGCCGGCGGCCTTCAGCGCGTCCAGCGGCTGGTTGCCGGGGTGTTCGAGCAGCAGCAACTCGTGGCCCTTGCGCACGAGGTTGCCCGCGATGCCGTGGCCCATCAGGCCGATGCCCACCATGCCGATCTTCATCGGGTTTCCTTGTTCGATGTGGTGCGATTCATATCTTCACAGCTTCTTCAGAGGGTGTTTCCCAAATCAATGTGCCCGCGCCGGGGCGGCCGAGAGCCCTGAGCAAGGCGCGACGCGCAGCCGGGTCACCCGACCCGGCTGCGCTTCGCGCCTTGACTGGGCCCTTTCTGGGGCCGCACGCGGGCACATTCATTTGGGAAACACCCTCTCAGACGAAGCGCGCCCCGATGCGGCCGATCCAGCCGAAGTCGGCCTCGACCGACTGCCCCGGCAGCACCGGGATCGGCGGCACGCAGGCGCCGGTGGTCACCCACTGGCCGGCGGCCAGCGTGCGGCCGGTGGACGCGAGTTCGTTGACCAGCCACACCAGCGCCTCGACCGGGTCGCCCAGCACGTTCGAGCCCAGGCCCGCGGGCGTGCGGCCGTCGCAGGTGCGGGCCTGCACGCGCAGCGCGGGCAGGGCGGCCAGGCGCGGATCCTGCGCGTCGATGGGCACGGCGGCGCCGACGAGCATCTCGTTGCAGCAGGCGCAGTCGGCGATGAGCTGTGCCTCGCCGGCGCGCTCGAAGGCTCGGAAGCGGGAATCGGGCACCTCGATGCCGGGGTGCACGGCGGCCACCGCCGCCAGCACTTCGGCGCGCGCGTATGGCACGGCACGCGGCGCGAGCGTGCGGCCGATGCCGAACACCACCTCGCACTCGGCCACCTTCATGCCGTTGTGCGTGAGGTCCATCGTGGCGCCGTCGCCGTGCACCCGGCGGGCGAACACCGGCCCGGCGAGCGGACCCGACACCGCGATGTGCGCCTGCCCCGCGGTGCTGGTGGCGGCGATCTTCCAGCCGGCGATGCGATCGCCGACAACCTCGGCCCACAGCCCTTGCACCGCGCGGCCTTCATCGAGCGTGCGGGGCCGGCAGGCCTCCGGGAGGGCGTCGAGGTGCTCGCCGCGTTGCCAGTGGCCGACCAGCAGGTCGGCGGCGGCGCGGGCAGGGTCGGCGGGCGTGGGGTGGGTGGGGGTCACGGTGGCGGGGCGAGGCGAGGGCGGGGCAGAACGGCCGTGGCGGCGAACTCTAGGCACCGGCGCCAGGCGGGACCATCGGATTGTCGGCAAGGCGGCCTTGCCGACGGCGCAAGGGGCACGCGGCGCCGGCAAGGCCGCCTTGCTGGCGGCTCCTTGTGCAGCGGCGGATTTTGAAACCAACGAAACCGGCGACGGGCCGGCCTGCAGCGGGCGTGAAACGCCAGCGCCCGACGATCTCGTCCATCGGCTCGCTGCGGCGCGCCGCCACCGAACCGAACCACCGAACCCGATCGACCAATCCGACGAGGGAACCGAGATGCCTGCGAACTGGGACAAGGCGCGAGCCGACGCGAAGAAGCTGCTGGGTGACAAGGGCGAGGTGCCCGACATGCCGTCTTCCCTGAGCAACGGCATCGACAAGGGCCGCGACACCGCCGACGCGATGAATGCCGTGCTCTCGCAGGTGCAGTCCAAGCTGGTCGAGCTGCAGAAGGCCTGCGGCGACGTGGTGCGCGCGGGCCAGCAGTTCCAGTCGTCGATCGCCAAGGAGAGCTTCGGCCTGGACCCGAAGAACCCCGAGGACCTGAAGAAGATCCAGAAGGCCCGTGCCGTGCTGGATGCGTACCTGAGCCGCGCCAGCAAGGTCACCGCCGACGCGCTGACCCCGATGGCGAAGTTCGAGAACGCGGTGTCGAGCTTCTCGAAGGAGTGCGCGCTGTAGGCGAGGCAGGGGCGGGCGCCGCGGCACCGCGGCGCAGCCCCGACGCGGCGCGGGGCCGCTGCGGCACGACACAATGCCGCTGATGGCCGTGGTCCCCGACGAATCCCTCACCTGGCTGCCCGGGCAGGGCAGCCCCGAACAGCTCGTGCTGCTGCTCCACGGCTGGGCCTCCGAGCCCAAGGCGCTGGCGCCGCTGGCGCTGGCGCTGCGGGAGGAGTTCCCTCAGGCCGCGGTGGTGGCGCCGATGTCGTCGATCGCCGCCGACATGCCGCGGCGCGGTCGCCAGTGGTACTCGATCGAAGGGCTGACGCCCGCCGTCTGGCCCGAGCGCGTGGCCGGCGTGCTGCCGATGCTGCACGACTGGGTGCGCGAGCAGCAGCAACTGCATGGCGTGGGGCCGGCGGCCACGGCGCTGGGCGGCTTCTCGCAGGGCGCCATCCTCGCGCTGGCGCTGGCCACGCAGCACGACGGCCTGTGCGGCCGCGTGCTCGCCTTCGGAGGCTGCTTCGCGCGGCCGCCGGCCGCCGCACCGCGCCACACCACGCTGCACTTCTTCCACGGCGGCGCCGACGACATCATCGTCGCAGACCGCGCCCGCACGGCGATCGCCCACCTGGGCGCCTTGCAGGGCGATGCCACGATCGATATCGCCGAGGGCATCGGCCACGAGGTGCACCCGGCGCTGATCGACTGCGCGCTGCACCGGCTGCGCAACCACATCCCGATGCGCACCTGGCGGGAGGCCCTCGGCGCGCTGCCGGCGCGCCCGGTCGATGACAGCGCGCTGCCTGCTCGCGACGACCCCGCCACCGGAGACCCCGCCTGATGCTGCTCTACGTCGTGTCGCCAGCCAAGACGCTGGACCTCGAGACGCCCGTGCCGCGCGCCCTCGAGCAGCGCGCCACCGAGCCGCTGTTCCTCGACGACGCCGCGAAGCTCGCCACCACGATGCGCCGCAAGAGCGCGCGCCAGGTGGCGGCGCTGATGGATCTCTCGCCCGCCCTCGCGGAGCTGAACGTGCAGCGCTACCGCGACTACGTGCCCGGCGGGAGCGCGCCCGGCAGCCGCCCGGCGCTGCGCACCTTCAACGGCGATGTCTACGACGGGCTCGATGCGCCGACGCTCGGCACCGCCGACGTCGACTTCGCGCAGCGCCACCTGGTGATCCTGTCGGGCCTGTACGGCGTGCTCCGGCCGCTGGACCGCATCCAGCCCTACCGGCTGGAGATGGGCGTGGCGCTGGCCACGCGGCGCGGCAAGGACTTGTACGCGTACTGGGGCGACCGGCTGGCCGCGCACCTGAACCAGCGCTGGGACGAAGCCGGCACCCCGGCCGGCGAGCGCGTGCTCGTGAACCTCGCCTCGATCGAATACGCCCGCGCCGTGCTGCGCCCGGCGCTGAAGTCCACCGTCGTCGACTGCGTGTTCGAGGACTGGAAGGGCGGCACCTACAAGATCATCAGCTTCTTCGCCAAGCGCGCGCGCGGCGCGATGGCGCGCTGGGCGATCCAGCACCGCGTGCTGCGCGCCGAGGCGCTCGCAGGCTTCGACGCCGACGGCTATCGCCACGATCCGGCGGCCAGCGAACCCGGGCGGCTGGTGTTCCGGCGGCGTATCGTCGGCACCCCCTGAGCGGCCGACCCGCCGCATCCCAACCCACCCCACGCACGAGGAGCAACCATGGGACAGATGATCGACGTGAAGCGCCCCGACGGGCAGACGCTGCGCGCCTACTTCGCCGATGCCGGCCGCGCCGGCGGCCCGGCGGTGGTGGCGATCCAGGAATGGTGGGGCCTGAACGACCAGATCCGCGGCGTGGCCGATCGCCTCGCCCGCGCCGGCTACAGCGTGCTGGTGCCCGACCTGTACCGCGGCAAGTCCACGGTGGAAGCGGAAGAGGCCCACCACCTGATGAGCGGGCTCGATTTCGCGCAGGCCGCCAGCCAGGACATCCGCGGCTGCGTGCAGCACCTGAAGGCGCAGGGGCGCAAGGTCGGCGTCACCGGCTACTGCATGGGCGGCGCGCTGACCATCCTCACGCTGACGATGGCGCCCGAGGCCGATGCCGGCGTCGTGTGGTACGGGCTGCCGCCGCTGGAGTACGTGGACGCCACGAAGATCTCCGTGCCCATGATGGCCCACTGGGCCACGCAGGACGGGGCCTTCGCGATCAGCAGCGTCGATGCGCTGGAGCAGAAGCTGGCCGAGGCCCGGGTGCGCTACACCGGCCACCGCTACCTCGCGCAGCACGCCTTCGCCAACGAGACGGCGCAGGGGCCGGGCCGCATCGCGATCACGCAGTACGACGCCGCGTGGGCGCAGATCGCGTGGGACCGCACGTACGCGTTCTTCGGCCAGCACCTGGGGGCCTGAGACCGATGGCCGTCAACCTCCCCATCCCGCAGGCGAGCGACCTGCACCCCGTGCCCGGCGTGCGTATCGGCGTGGCGATGGCCGGCATCCGCAAGGCCAACCGGCGCGACCTCGTGGTCTTCGCGCTCGATGAAGGCACGCAGGTGGCCGGGGTGTTCACCACCAACCGCTTCTGCGCCGCGCCGGTGCAGATCTGCCGCGAGCGGCTGGACGCCGGCCATGCGATCCGCGCGCTGCTGATCAACACCGGCAACGCCAACGCCGGCACCGGGGCCGACGGCCTGGCGCGCGCCCAGCGCTCGTGCGTGGCGCTGGGCGCGGCGATGGCGCTGAAGCCCGAGCACATCCTGCCGTTCTCCACCGGCGTGATCATGGAGACGCTGCCGGTGGAGCGCATCGAGGCCGGGCTGCCGGCGGCGCTGGCCGCGCTGCGCGACGACGCCGAGGGCTGGCTCGAGGCCGCGCACGGCATCATGACCACCGATACGCAGCCCAAGGCGGCGTCGCGGCAGGTCACGATCGGCGGGCGCACCGTCACCGTCACCGGCATCTCCAAGGGCGCCGGCATGATCCGGCCGAACATTGCGACGATGCTCGGCTTTGTTGCCACCGACGCGGTGGTCGCGCCGGGGCTGATGAAGGAGCTCGCGCGCGAGGCCGCCGACGCCAGCTTCAACCGCATCAGCATCGACGGCGACACCAGCACCAACGACTCGTTCATCGTGATGGCCACCGGCCAGGCCGGCCACGCGCCGATCACGCGGCCGGACTCGGCCGATGGCCGCGTGCTGCGCGAGGCGCTGAACGAGGTGTCGCGGCAGCTGGCGCAGGCCATCGTGCGCGACGGCGAAGGCGCGACCAAGTTCATCACGATCCAGATCGACGGCGGCACCAGCGTCGACGAGTGCAGGCAGGCGGCCTATGCCATCGCGCATTCGCCGCTGGTCAAGACGGCCTTCTTCGCCAGCGACCCCAACCTCGGCCGCATCCTCGCCGCGGTGGGCTACGCCGGCATCGGCGACCTCGACCAGGGCCTGATCGACCTGTGGCTCGACGACGTGCACGTGGTCACCGCGGGCGGCCGCCACACGGCCTACCGCGAGGAGCACGGCCAGCGCGTGATGAAGCAGGCCGAGATCACCGTGCGCGTGCACCTGCACCGCGGCAGCGAAAGCGCCACGGTGTGGACCTGCGATCTCTCGCACGACTACGTGCGCATCAACGCCGACTACCGGTCGTAGCGGCGGCGCGCGGCCGGGCCGGGGCGCGGGCCTTGAGCGGTGCGCGCGCCGGGGCCGCCGGCGGTCGCCCGGGCACCGGCGGCTGCAGCAGCGCGGTGTCGTGCTCCACCAGCAGCGCCTCGCCTCGCTCGATCAGGAAGTAGCGGAAGGCCTCGGCCGCCGGCGACAGCACCTTGGACGTGAGGTGCACCACGTGCCAGCCGCGCATCACCGGCGTGCCTTCCACCTCGGCGATGGCCAGCAGCCCGGTGCGCACCTCCAGCCCCACCGTGTGCAGCGACAGGAAGCTGATGCCCATGCCGGCCATCACCGCCTGCTTGATGGTCTCGGTGCTGGCGATCTCCATCGCCACGCGCAGGTTTGTGATATCGGCGCCGAAGCCCTCTTCCATCGCCTTCCAGGTGTCCGAGCCGCGCTCGCGCACCACAAAGCCTTCGCGCAGCAGCCGCTCGCGCGGCACGCTCGCTTCGCCAGCCAGTTCGTGGCCGGGTGCCGCCACCAGGATGTACGGGTGCGGTGCAAACGGCACGTTGACGGTGTCCAGGTCGGTGGGCGGGCGCACCATCACCGCCAGGTCGATGCGGTTCTCGACGATGTGGTTCAGCAGCCCCTGCCGGTTGTGCACGCTGAAGTTGAGCGCCACGTTTTCGTGCCGGCCGGCGAAGTCCACCAGCAGGCGCGGGAAGAAGTAGTCGCCGGCGCTGATCACGCCCACGTTCAGCCGGCCGCCCGAGACGCCGTTGAACTGCTTCATCGCGCTGTCGGCGGCCTCGAACTGCTCGATGATCGTGCGTGCGATCTGCAGCAGCTCGGTGCCGGCCGCGGTGAGGTAGATCTTCTTGCCGAACTGCTCGAAGAGCACGTTGCCGGCGTGCTCCTCGAGCTTGCGGATCTGCGTGCTCACGGCCGGCTGCGTGAGGTGCAGTTCCTCGGCGGCGCGCGAGTAGCTGAGCAGCCGCGCCACCGCCTCGAACACCTTCAGCTGCCGCAGCGTGGCATGGCGCACCGTGCGGCCCGCCTCAGCCCGGCAGCGGCCGCAGGCTCAGCTGGCCGCGTTCCCTTTCCATCATCTGCGCCAGCAGCTTCATCAGCGCGTGCACCGCATCGATGTGCGGCGTGGGCGTTCCGGTAAGGCGGGCGATCTCCACCACCGAGCCCACGAGGGCGTCGATCTCGGGCGCGCGGCCGGCCTCCACGTCCTGCAGCATCGAGGTCTTGTGGCGGCCCACCTTCTCGGCGCCGGCGATGCGCTTCTCCAGCGTCACGCGGAAGGTGATGCCCAGCTGCGTGGCCACCGCCTGCGCCTCGGTCATCATCGCCGCGGCCAGTTC
>JAEUPB010000083.1 GCA_016789955.1 Rubrivivax sp.
CCTTGAGCACGGATGCAATGTTGGGCATCCAAGGATTGTGCCAAGGACCCGAGGAAGACCGGGGATCATCGCCGTACGGGCGGAAGCCGTCAGGACCCGTGTCGCAGTTCAAAGCGACCGCTTTCCGGCGTAGGTCGGCGAGGTCGCTGTCCATGGACGACCCGTTGCAGTCCCACGCGCGACTGAATCCGCCGCCTTGAAGCCGTCGTTCGCGGCCCCGATCCCGGATGCCAAACCAGGCCGTCACCTGAGTTGATGCACAGGATCCTGGTTCCGATTGCAACCGGGATCGCCGTGAGGCTGGGTACCCCTCGGTACACTCCCGACCCGAATGCGCCGCACGTCCGTCCTCCTCGTCATGCTGTTTGCCATGCTGTGGCAATCGGTGGCGCTCGCGCGCGCGGGTTCGACGGTCAACGCTCTGGCCGACATGGAGCACGCCGCGCTGCACTGGCAGGAAGAGGGCCACCATCACCACGAGGATGGGTCCTACCACCGCGACGACTCGCCCGAATCCGTCCAGCACGTGATCGCCGATCATGTGAGTGCCTCCGCGGCGCTGCTCGTGTCGACGTCTCATGGCTTTCCTCCCCCGGGATCGACAGTACCCGCAGGCCTCCTGAAGGCCGCCGTGCCCGACCCCGACCCTGAAGGCCTGCTCCGGCCACCTCGCTTCTACTCCTGACCCGCCTTCGCGGCGGGCGCCCGCCCATGGGCGCCCGGCCTTCCGCCGCAATGGCCTTCCACGCAAGCCCCTGTCCGCCGCTGGCGTGACGCGAGCGTGTGTCCGGCCGCGCCGGCTGCCGAACTGTCAGGATCGATGTGAAACCTCTCCCACGGCTGTCTGCCTGCGTGATCGCGGGCAGCCTGGCCGGTGGGCCCGCGTGGGCCCAGCCGGCCGCATTCCCGCCGGCTTCACCGGCCTCCGCGCCGATTCCAACCGCAGGCACCGTGAGCCTCCGAGCAGCCCTGGAAGCTGCTTGGCAGCGCGCGGTGGTGGCGCGCGAGAGGGAGGGCCAGCGCCGCCGTGCCGAGGTCGACCGCGCCGTGGCGTCGAGCCTTTGGGCTGCGCCGCCCTCGCTGGCCATGAGCCACCGCGACGACCGCCTGCAGGGCAACGCGGGCCGCCGCGAAACGGAGATCGGTGTCGCCGTGCCCTTGTGGCTGCCGGGCCAGCGCGCCGCACGCGCCGGCACGGCCGAGGCTGCCGCCACCCAGGCCCTGGCCGCAGAACAGGTGGCGCGCCTGCGCCTGGCCGGTGACCTGCGCGAAGCCGCGTGGCAGCTCGCCGCGCTGCAGGCCGAAATGGCGCAGGCCGAAGCCCAGGCGCAAGCGCTGAAGCAGCTGGCCGACGACGTCGACCGGCGGGTGCGGGCCGGTGACCTGGCGCGCGCTGATGCCCTGGCCGCGCAGGCCGAGGCGCTCGCCGCGTCCGCGCTGAAGACCGACGTGCAGCAACGGCTTCAGGCGGCGCGGTCGCGTTGGACCTTGCTGACCGGACTGACGGCAGCGCCGGACTTGAAGGCGGACCTCGCGACCGAAGCGCCCGCCGCCGCACACCCCGAACTGCAGTTCGCCAGCCAGTCCACCGAGCTGGCGCGCCAAAGGGTCGAGCTGATGCGCCGCTCGCGCCGCGATGCGCCCGAACTGACCATCGGCGTGCGGCAGGACACGCCAGGCCGCGCCGAGTCCTCCCAGGGCAGCCTGGTCGTGGGCCTGCGCCTGCCCTTCGGCACCGACGACCGCAACCGGCCGCTGGAGGCGGCGGCGCTCACGGAACTCGACGTGGCCCAGACCCAGGAGCGGCGCTTGCGCGAGCGCCTGGACAGCGACATCGCCGCGGCGCGCGAGGCGCAGCGCTCGGCCCAGGCGCAACTCGAGGCCGAGACCGCCCGAGCCCGGCTGCTCCGCGAACGGACGACGCTGATCGACAAGTCCTTCCGTGCCGGCGAGACGCCGCTGCCGGACCTGCTGCGTGCGCTCGCCGCCGCAGCTCAGGCCGACAGTGCCGCCGCCCGTCAGACTGCCGCGCTGGGCCTGGCCCGCGCCCGCCTCCAACAAGCCCTCGGACTCCTCCCATGAACACTCCATCCTCGCTCCGCGCCAAGGGGCCGCTGCTGTCCCTCGCGCTGAGCCTACTGCTGGTCTGCAGCAAAACCCCGTTGCTCGCCGCACCTGGTGCCCATGGCCCCAATGGCGAGCACCTCGACAGCCCGAGCACGATGCGCGCGGCATCCGCGCTGCCTCGTGTCGAAGCCAAGTCCGAGACCTTCGAACTGGTCGCCGAACTGCGCGCCGGCGAGCTCACCATCCTCGTCGACCGCTACGAATCGAACGAACCGGTGCTGGGCGCCCGGCTCGAGGTCGAGAGCGGCCCGCTCAAGGCCGTCGCGGCCTTCCGTGCCGAGCAAGGCGACTACGCGGTCACCGATGCCGCGATGCTGAAGGCGCTCGCCGCGCCCGGTGAACACGGCCTCGTCTTCACGCTCGTCGCCGGCAAGGACAGCGACCTGCTCGACGGCATGCTGGTCGCCACCGCGGCCCGCGCTGCCGCTTCGGCGCAGGACGAGCACGGCCACGCGCACGGTGGCGATGACCATGGTCACGACCACGACCACGAACTGGAGCGCGCGGCCTGGATCGGTGCCGGTGTCGCGGCTCTGGGCCTGATCGGCGGCATCGCCTGGTGGCGCCAGCGCCGCCGCGAGGCCGGCAAGCTGCAGGGAGGTCTGTGATGCAACACCAGCCCGCTCGAACCTCCGTCGCCCTGGCGCTGGTGCTCGCCGCTGCGATGCTGCCCGTGTCCGTGGCTCACGCCGCACCCGGCGCCCACGGCCCCAACGGCGAACACCTCGACGCACCCGGCGCTGCCGTCAATGCGTCCGGCCTGGCGCGCCTGCCCGATGGCAGCGTGAACGTGCCCAAGGTCGCGCAACGCCGCATGGCCATCCGCACGGTGCTCGCGCCAGAGACTGAAGCCGCCGCCACCGTCGAGCTGCCGGGTCGCGTAGTCATGGACCCGAACGCGAGTGGCCGCGTGCAGGCCGTGCACGGCGGCCGCATCGAACCGGGTCCGAGAGGCCTGCCGGTCGCCGGCCAGGCGGTCAAGCGCGGCGACGTGCTGGCCTACGTGCGACACCACGCCGAGCCCTACACGCTGGGCACCCAGCAGGCCCAGCTGGCCGAACTGCGCGCGCGGCGGCAGATCGCCGAGCAGCGCGTGCAGCGCCTCGAAGGCCTGGAGGGCACCGTGCCGCGCAAGGACATCGAGGCGGCCCGCACCGAAGCACAGAGCCTCGCGGAGCGCGAGCGCAGCATCGGCGCCAGCCTGTCGTCGCGCGAGGCGCTTGCCGCCCCGATCAGCGGCGTGATCGCCCGTGCCGATCTGGTCGTCGGGCAGGTCGTCGAGCCGCGTGATGTGCTGTTCGAAGTGGTCGATCCGGCGCGCATGCTGGTCGAGGCCACCACGGCCGACGCCAGCCTGGCGGGTCGCCTGGCTGGCGCTTCGCTGCAGGGCTTGCCCGACGTGTCGCTGCGGCTGCTGGGTGCGTCGCGCTCGATGCGAGACGGCGTACTGCCGATCACCTTCGCGGTCGGTGCGGCCAAGCCCGGAGCGACGCTGCCGCTGGCGATCGGCCAGCCGGTCACCGTGGTGGCGCGGTCGAAGGAGCGCATCAAGGGCATCGTGCTGCCGGCACAGGCGGTGGTGCGCAACCCGTCCAACGAGCCCATCGTCTGGATCAAGTCCGGTGCCGAGCGCTTCATCCCGCAGCCGGTGCAGTTCAGGCCGCTGGATGCGAGCACGGTGGTGGTCACCCAGAGCCTGAGTGCGGACAACCGCGTCGTGGTCCAGGGCGCACCGCTGATCGCGCAGATCCGCTGAACGGAGACTTCTCATGTTCAACTGGATCGTTCGCTACAGCCTGCACAACCGGCTCTTCGTGCTGGCGGTGGCGGCGCTGCTGATGGTCTACGGCGCGATGACAGCCTGGCGCACGCCGGTCGACGTCTTCCCCGACCTTAACAAGCCGCTGATTACCGTGCTCACCGAAGCCGGCGGCATGGCGCCGGAAGAAGTCGAGCAGCTCGTCACCTTCCCGCTGGAAACCGCGCTCAACGGCATGCCGGGTGTGACCCGCGTGCGCAGCACCTCGGGCGTGGGCCTGTCGCTGGTCTACGCCGAGTTCGACTGGGGCACGGACATCTACCGCAACCGCCAGCTGGTAGCCGAGCGGCTGGCCATCGTGCGCACCCAGTTGCCCGGCGACATCACGCCGGTGATGGGGCCGGTGTCGTCGATCATGGGCGAGGTGATGCTCGTCGCGCTGCCATTGGTTCCCGGTGACGGCAAGGCACCCGTGGCCACGCCGATGCAGGCGCGCGAGTACGCCGACTTCGTGCTGCGCCCGCGCCTGCTGTCGATTCCGGGCGTGTCGCAAGTGATCCCCATCGGTGGCGAGGTTCGCACGCTGCGCGTGGCGCCCAACACGGCGCGAATGGCTCAGTTCGGTGTCTCGCTGACCCAGGTGGAGCAGTCGCTGAAGGGCTACGCCTCGAACGCTGGCGGCGGCTTCATCGACCTGAACAGCCGCGAGTACCTCATCCGCCACCTGGGCCGCACGAACCGCGCCGAGGACCTGGGCGGCATCGCGGTGGCCTGGAAGGACGGTCGCGCGATCCTGCTGGACCAGGTCGCCACGGTCTCGTTCGCGGCGGGACTGAAGCGCGGCGACGCCGGCTACAACGGCCTGCCGGCCGTCGTGATCAGCATCCAGAAGCAGCCCGATGCCGACACCGTCAAGCTCACCGCGCAGATCGAATCGGCGCTCACCGAGCTGAAGCAGGGGCTGCCACGAGGCCTCGCCGAACCGCGCGTGCTGTTCCGCCAGGCCGACTTCATCAAGGCGTCTATTGGCAACGTGGCCGAGGCGCTGCGCGACGGCGCCATCATGGTCGCCATCGTGCTGTTCGCCTTCCTGCTGTCGGCGCGCACAACAGTCATCTCGCTGGTGGCGATCCCGCTGTCGCTGGCGGTCACGGCGCTGGTGTTCCAGTGGCTCGGCCAGTCGATCAACGTGATGACGCTCGGCGGCCTGGCCATTGCCATCGGCGAACTGGTCGACGATGCGGTGGTGGATGTCGAGAACATCCTTCGCCGGCTCAAGCAGAACCGGGCAACCGGCAACCCGCTGTCGGTGCTGGAGGTGGTGCGCCGCGCCAGCGTCGAGGTGCGCTCCGGCATCGTCTACGCCACGGTCATCGTCGTGCTCGTCTTCGTGCCGTTGTTCGCGCTGCCGGGCATCGAGGGGCGCCTCTTCACACCGCTGGGCATCGCGTACATCGTGTCCATCGGCGCCTCGATGCTGGTCTCGATGACCGTCACGCCCGTCATGTGCTACTACATGCTGCCGACGATGAAGCGGCTGGACCATGGCGACAGCCCGCTGGTCGCGTGGCTCAAGCGCCAGGACACCCGGCTGCTGAAATGGTCCTTCGGCCGCGCCCGGCTGCTGATCGCGCTGGCTGCCCTGGCCGTGGCCGGTGCCGCGGCGACGGTGCCCTTCTTCCCGCGCGCCTTCCTGCCAGTCTTCAACGAGGGTTCGCTGGTGCTGGGCCTGGTGATGCAGCCGGGCACGTCGCTGGCCGAGGCCAACCGCGTCGGCGCGGTGGCCGAGACGCTGATCCGCCAGGTGCCCGAGGTCGCGCAGGTGGGCCGCCGCACCGGCCGCGCCGAACTCGACGAACACGCCGAGGGCGTGCACTCGGCCGAGATCGACGTCGACCTCAAGCGCTCGGACCGCGACCGCGAGGCCATCATGGCCGACATCCGCGACCGCCTGTCCACGCTGCCCGCGCAGGTGGCCATCGGCCAACCCATCAGCCACCGGCTGGACCACCTGCTGTCGGGCGTGCGGGCGCAGATCGCCGTGAAGATCTTCGGCGACGACACCGACACGCTGCGCGGCCTGGCCGAGGAGACGCGCGGCAAGCTGGCCACCGTGCCGGGGCTGGTCGACCTCACGGTCGAGAAGCAGGTGCTGATCCCGCAGATCACCGTGCGCCTGGACCACCGCAAGGCGGCGCAGATGGGCCTGTCGCCCGGCGAGGCGATCCGCGTGCTGCAGGCACTGACCGACGGTGCGCACGGCGCAGACATCGTCGACGGGCCACGCCGCTACGAACTGGTGCTGCGCCTGCCCGACCAGCAGCGCAGCCCGCAGGACCTGGCGCGCACGCTGATCGACACGCCGGCCGGGCGCATCCCCGTGTCCAGCATCGCCACGGTGGAAGAAACCGACGGGCCGAACCAGATCGGCCGCGAGAACGGG
>JAEUPB010000085.1 GCA_016789955.1 Rubrivivax sp.
TTCCGCATGGACGACGACATGGTCTGGGGCCTGCTCACCAGCCACGGCAAGCCCGCCGCCAACGAAGGCGTGAACCGCCTGCATGCCTCGATCCTGCTGGCTGGCCGCCACCAGGAAGCCGCCTGAGGCAGCCATGGCACGCAACAAGAGCATCCTGACCGAGGCGCGCCAGATCGAGCGTGCCGTCACGCTGATCCAGCTGGGCGCCCGCCTGCAGGTGCTGGAATCCGAGACCGACCTCAGCTATGAACGCCTGCTGCGCCTGTACAAGGAAGTGGCCGGCAAGAGCCCCAGCAAGGGCCAGCTGCCGTTTTCCACCGACTGGTTCATGACCTGGCAGCCGAACATCCACGCCAGCCTGTTCCTGAACATCCACGAGTACCTGAACAAGGTCGCCGAGATCGACGAGATCGACACCGTCATCAAGGCCTACCAGCTCTATATGGAACAGATCCAGGCCCAGGGCCTGGAGCCGCTGCTGTCGGTGACGCGGGCCTGGCGCCTGGTCAAGTTCGTCGACAACGGGATGCTCTCGATGACCAAGTGCCGCAAGTGCAGCGGGCACTTCGTGACCCATCCGCACGAGATCGCGCGTCACTATGTGTGCGGGCTGTGCCAGCCGCCGGCGCGTGCCGGCAAGGGCCGCGCCTTCGAGGACGCCAATCGCGCCCGTGCCCTCGAGGAAGCGGCGCTCGCCTCCTCCGAGGCGATGCCGGGTGCCGCACACGATGACGGTGTCGATGCCGCCCACGGCGACGGCGACGCGGTGAACGATTTCACGTCGACCGCCGACGCCGACGCGCCGGCCGGCGCGGCGCGGCTCAAGATGCCGGCGCGGTGTGTCGATACACCGGCCAGAGTGGTTTGATTGCTTGTCTCCTCCTGGCACAGTCCCCTGTGCTTTCACGCGGGTCCTTCGGGGCCCGCACTTTTTTGTCCGCTCTGACGTGATCAATCCCCGGGCGATCGATCCGCTCGTGCTGCATCCGCTGCGGTGGCCGTGGCCGCTGCCGGCACTGGCCTGCTGGGCCGCACTGTGGGCGGGCTGCACGGCGATGCGCGCGGCCGGCATCGACGCTGCACCGGCGATGGGCCTGGCCACCGCGGCAGGCGTGGTGCTCGCGCTCGCGTGGCCCGAGCGCTGGCGGCGATGGATCATCGCGGCGGGGTTCCCGCTGTCGGCGCTGGCGCTCGGCCTGTCGATGCCTGCGTGGGGCTGGGCCGCGGCCGCGCTGCCGCTGGTGGCCGCGTACCCGCTGCGCGCCTGGCGCGACGCACCGTTCTATCCCACCGCACCCGACGCCCTCGACGGGCTGCCGGAACTGCTGCCGCTGCCCGACGGCGCCCGTGTGCTCGACGCCGGCTGCGGCCTCGGGCATGGGCTGCAGGCGCTGCACGCCGCATGGCCGCAGGCACGAATCGAGGGAGTGGAGTGGAGCCCGCCGCTGGCCTTGCTCGCCGGATGGCGCTGCCCCTGGGCCCGCGTGCGCCGTGGCGACCTGTGGGCCGACGACTGGTCGGGCGTGGACCTGCTCTATCTCTTCCAGCGGCCCGAGTCGATGCCGCGCGCGGCACAGAAGGCGCGCACCGAGATGCGCCGCGGCACCTGGCTCGTGAGCCTGGCCTTCGCCGTGCCTGGATGGCGCGAGCGCGCCGTGATCGACGAGCCCGGGCGGCGCCGGGTGTGGGTGTACCGCGTTTGACGGGCAGTTCCCGCTCAACCGGGCGGGCCGCCGGCCGATAACGGATCGTCAAGCACGTCGCCTTCGGTGGCGCGCGACCCGCGACTCCACGGAAACACACGCACCATGTTCGTCATCGTCGGCTGGCTGCTCGCGCTGGGATGCATCTTCGGCGTCTACATCGCGCACGGCGGCAACATCGGCGTCATCCTGCATGCGCTGCCGTTCGAGATGATCACGATCTTCGGCGCCGCGCTGGGCGCCTTCCTGGCCAACAACCAGATGAAGGTGGTGAAGGCGTCGCTGAAGGGCCTGGGCGCCTGCTTCAAGGGTGGCAAGTTCACGAAGGCGCGCTACCTGGAGCTGCTGGCGCTGCTCTACGACATCCTGCAGAAGGCACGCAAGGAAGGCCTGATGTCCATCGAGAAGGACGTCGAGGACCCGCACAGCTCGCCGCTGTTCCAGAAGTACCCGACGGTGGGCAACGACCACCACGTGACCGAGTTCGTCACCGACTACCTGCGCATGATGGTCTCGGGCAACCTGAACGCCCACGAGATCGAGAGCCTGATGGACAGCGAGATCGAGACGCACCACCAGGAAGAGCACGCCGCGGTGGCCGCCATCGGTCGCCTTGCGGGTGGCCTGCCGGCCTTCGGCATCGTGGCCGCCGTGCTCGGCGTGGTGAACACGATGGGCTCGGTGGGCCAGCCCCCGGCGGTGCTGGGCGGCATGATCGGCTCGGCACTGGTCGGCACGTTCCTGGGCATCCTGCTGGCCTACGGCTTCGTCGAGCCGCTGGGAGGCCTGCTCGAGCAGAAGGTCGAGGATGCCGGCAAGGAACTGCAGTGCATCAAGACCACGCTGCTGGCCAGCATGCAGGGCTACGCACCCCAGGTGGCCATCGAGTTCGGCCGCAAGGTGCTGTTCTCCGATGTGCGGCCAAGCTTCACCGAGCTCGAGGGCCACGTGAAGGGCAAGAAGTGACCCCCCCCCGGAGCGCCTACGGCGCTCCCCCGTGGGCTCGAAGTGGCCACTGCGTGGCCCTTGGGGGCGCCGCCAGCGGCCCGGCAAAGCCGGTTCCGCGGCGGCCGCTCGGTCAGGAAGCGGACGATCGCGCGCCTGTTCGCTCCGGCGACCGGGTGCGCTGTCAGTAGGAGAGAGTCGTGGCTGGCGACGCCAAGAAGCTGCAGCCGATCATCGTCAAGCGGGTCAAGAAGGCCGGCCACGCGGCGCATGGCGGCGCGTGGAAGATCGCCTACGCCGACTTCGTGACGGCCATGATGGCGTTCTTCCTGCTGATGTGGCTGCTCGGCTCCACGACCGAGGGCGACAAGAAGGGCATCGCCGACTACTTCAACTCGCCGCTGAAGGTGGCGCTCAGTTCCACCGGCTCGGGTGCCGGCGATGCGTCGCACGTCATCAAGGGCGGCGGACAGGACCTGTCGCGCACCACCGGCCAGGTGAAGAACGGCGACATCGAGTCCACGCGCAGCACGATCAACCTGCGCGCGCTGAAGGCCGAGCAGCAGCGGGCCGAGGCCGCGCGGCTCGAGGAGCTGATGCACAAGGTCGAGGACAAGATCGCCGCCAGCGAGAAGCTCTCGGGGCTGAAGTCGCAGCTGCGGCTGGACATGACGCGCGACGGGCTGCGCATCCAGATCGTCGACGAGGAGAACCGGCCGATGTTCGACAGCGGCTCTGCGACGGTGAAGCCCTACATGCGCGAGCTGCTGCGCGAGATCGGCCTGGTGCTCACCGAGGTGCCCAATCGGCTGACGCTGGAAGGCCACACCGATTCGCAGAAGTTCGCCGCCGGCGACCGCGGCTACAGCAACTGGGAGCTGTCGGCCGACCGTGCCAATTCGTCGCGCCGCGAGCTGGTGTCGGGCGGCCTGACCGAGGACCGCGTGCTGCGGGTCCAGGGTCTGGCGTCGTCCACCCCGTTCGACCGCAACGATCCGGCGTCGCCCGCGAACCGGCGCATCAGCATCATCGTGATGAACCGCGAGGCCGAGGAGCGCGTGCTGCGGCCGCGCATCGACCCCGCGGCAGCCCAGGCCGAGGCCGGCGTGCCGCCGCCCTCAAGTCCCCCCGCACCCGGCCGATAAACCCGATTCACCCCCAGGCCTCGAAATGACCAATCCGACCGACCTGAAGTTCCTGATCGTCGACGACTTCTCGACGATGCGACGCATCATCCGCGGGCTGCTCAAGGAGATGGGCTGCAACAACGCCGAGGAAGCCGAGGACGGCGTGGTCGCGCTGAACATGCTGCGCCAGGGGAAGTTCGACTTCGTCGTGTCGGACATCAACATGCCCAACATGAACGGCTTCGAGCTGCTGAAGGCGATCAAGTCCGACGACACGCTCAAGCACCTGCCGGTGCTGATGGTCACGGCCGAGGCGCGCAAGGAAGACATCGTGCTGGCGGCGCAGACGGGCGCTTCCGGCTACATCGTCAAGCCGTTCACCAAGGCGACGCTCGAAGAGAAGGTCCAGAAGATCCTGCAGAAGCTGGCCGCCACGGCCTGACGCACCGGGAGCACGCACCATGATGATGGACACGGCCGAGACGCTCGCGCCGCCGGCGCACGCCGCGGCGAACGCCACGCCCACCGAGGTCTTCCTGCAGGTGGGTGCGCTGACGCGCCTGCTGCACGACACCCTGGCCCAGCTCGGTGTGATGCCCAAGCTGCAGATCGCCACCGACGGCCTGCCCGACGCGCGCAGCCGGCTGAACTACATCGCCGAGAAGACGGCCGCCGCCGCCGACAAGGTGCTCGACTCGGTCGACAAGGCCAAGGCCGAGCAGGACACCATCGCCAGCGAGACGCGGCGGCTGGCCTCGATCCTCACCGAGGACCCGGTCAAGGCGATCGCCAGCGGCGCGGTGTGGAACTTCGTCTCCGACGTCGAGGCGCGCACCGCGCGCGTGGACGCGCATCTCACCGACATCATGATGGCGCAGGACTTCCACGACCTCACCGGCCAGGTGGTGGCCAAGGTCGTGACGCTGGCCAACGACCTCGAGGACGCACTCGTGCGGCTGCTGGTCTCGGTGGTGCCGCCGGAGCAGGCGCACAAGGTCCAGCAGTCCCTGGCCGCCACCCCGCAGCTCAACGGCCCGGTGGTCGACCCCGGGAAGCGCCCCGACACGGTGGCCGACCAGGGCGAGGTCGACGACCTGCTGGCGAGCCTGGGATTCTGATCCCTCGCTGACGTCCCGGACGACAGCGTCGTCCCGACGCGCGCGGCCGAGGCCCGCGCGCCCGCGGCAGGCAAGGGCGAACACGCGCCCGTTTCCCCCGCTTATCCCGCTCAAGTCGGCTGGGTCACCCGGCACCATGGCACGGCTCGCGACACGTGAGCCGCCTGCGCCATGTCCGGACCCGACCGCCACCTACCCGCCTCAGACCGCAAGATCCAGCGCGCTCGCGAGGAAGGCCAGCTCGCGCGCTCGCGCGACCTCGGCCACTTTGCGGCGCTGGCTACCGGCGTGGCGGTGTTCGTGGGCTCGGCACCGTGGCTGCTGGAACAGGTGCAGCGCATCATGGTGGGTGGCCTGCGGTTCGACCACGCGGCGCTGGGTACGCCCCAGCTGATGCTCGAGCGGCTGGCCGGGTCGGCCTGGCCGACGCTGGCGGTCATCGGTGCACTCGGCGGCGCGCTGCTCGCGGCGGCGCTGTTCTCGGGCGTGGTGGTCGGCGGGTGGAACTGGAGCCTGCAGGCCGCGGCGCCGAAGTGGAGCAAGCTGGACCCGCTGGCCGGCTTCGCGCGCATGTTCTCGCCCGACCACATCGGCCCGATGCTCAAGTCGTGCGTGCTGGCGCTGATCGTCGGCGGCGTCGGTGCGGCCTATCTGCACAACCGCTGGCCAGCGCTGACGTCGATGCTGGCGGTGCCGCTGCAGTCGGCGCTGGCGCTGGGCCTGGACCTGGTGCGCGGCGGCCTCCTGATGCTACTGCTGCCGCTGCTGGCGTTCGCGGTGATCGATGTGCCACTGCAGCGCCAGTTGCTGCTGCGCAGGCTGCGCATGTCGCACGAGGAACTGAAGAAGGAACACAAGGACGTCGAGGGCAACGTCGCGGTGAAGGCCAAGATGCGCGCACGCATGCGCGAGATGGCCAACCGCCGGATGATCGCCGCGGTGCCCGGCGCCGACCTGGTCGTGATGAACCCGACCCACTACGCCGTGGCGCTGAAGTACGACGACGCCACGATGAACGCGCCGAAGGTCGTGGCCAAGGGCGCCGACCTGCTCGCGATGCGCATCCGCGACGTGGCCAAGGAGGCCGGCGTGCCGGTACTGCAGGCCGCACCGCTGGCGCGCGCGCTGTACGCGCACACCGAGCTCGACCAGGAGATCCCGGCGCGCCTCTTCGCCGCCGTGGCGCAGGTGCTGGCCTGGGTGTTCCAGCTCAAGCGCGCCGCCGGATTCAGCCGCACGCAGCTCCTGGCCACGCCGCCGCAGCCGGCCGTGCCCGAGGACCTCGACCCGGACAGTCCGAGGGCGCAGGCGCCGGGTGATGCCGGAACGCCGAGGACCGAATGAACCCGCTCGTGCAACAGCTCAACCGCTGGCTGGGCCCCAAGGGCGCCTCGCCTGCGCTCAAGGCGATGACGCTGCCGGCGTTCGTCGTGCTGATGCTGGCGATGATGGTGCTGCCGCTGCCGCCCTTCATCCTCGACCTGCTGTTCACGCTGAACATCGCGATGGCCATCACCGTGATGATGGTGGCCGCTCAGATGGTGCGGCCGCTGGACTTCGCGGCGCTGCCCACCGTGCTGCTGGTCACCACGCTGATGCGGCTGTCGCTGAACGTGGCCTCGACGCGGGTGGTGCTGCTCAACGGCCACACCGGGCCGGGCGCCGCCGGCCAGGTGATCGAGTCGTTCGGCCACTTCCTGATCGGCGGCAACTTCGCCGTCGGCCTGATCGTCTTCGCGATCCTGGTGGTGATCAACTTCATCGTGGTCACCAAGGGTGCCGAGCGGATCGCCGAGGTCGGCGCCCGGTTCACGTTGGACGCGATGCCCGGCAAGCAGATGGCCATCGACGCCGACCTGAACGCCGGCCTGATCGACGAGAAGGAGGCCCGCCGCCGCCGCGTCGAGGTGGGCGAGGAAGCCGACTTCTTCGGCTCGATGGACGGTGCATCCAAGTACGTGCGCGGCGACGCGGTGGCCGGCCTGCTGATCCTGTTCATCACGATCGTCGGCGGCTTCGCGATCGGCATGGCGATGCACGGCATGGGCGCCGGGCAGGCCGCCGAGGCCTACGTGCTGCTGGCGGTCGGCGATGCGCTGGTCGCGCAGGTGCCGGCGCTCTTGATCTCGGTGGCCGCGGCGATGGTGATCTCGCGCGTCGGCAAGGACGAGGACATCGGCACGCAGATCCGCGGCCAGGTGTTCGAATCGCCGATCGCGCTGGGCATCGCCGCGGGCATCGTCGGCGGGCTGGGGCTGATCCCCGGCATGCCCAACCTCGTGTTCCTGATCATCGCCGCCGGCCTGGGCGCGATGGCATGGAGCGCGCACCAGAAGAAGCTTCGCGAGGCCCGGAAGCCGGTGGGCCGCAACGCCGTCACCGACGCGCCGCCGCCGGGCGGCACCGAGGCGAGCTGGGACGACCTCACGCCGGTCGACACGCTCGGGCTCGAAGTGGGCCTGCGGCTGATCCCGCTGGTCGACAAGACCCGCATCACCACGCCGGGCTCCGACCTGCTCGGCCGCATCAAGGGCGTGCGCAAGAAGTTCGCGCAGGACGTGGGCTTCCTGCCGCCGCCGGTGCACATCCGCGACAACCTCGAGCTGCGGCCCAGCCATTACCGCGTGACGCTGCGCGGCGCCGTGGTGGGCGAGGGCGAGGCCTATCCGGGCCAGGTGATGGCCATCAACCCCGGCGGCGCGACGCTCGCGCTGCCCGGCACGAAGACCGTCGACCCGGCCTTCGGACTGCCCGCCGTGTGGATCGACGAGCGCCATCGGGAGACGGCCCAGATGGCTGGATTTACGGTCGTTGATTGCGCGACCGTGGTGGCGACCCATCTTTCACACTTGATGCAAGTGAATGCCGCCAAGCTGCTTGGACGCGTCGAGACCCAGCAGCTCGTGGAGCACGTGACCAAGCTCGCCCCCCAGTTGATCGAGGACGTCGTACCCAAGATGGTCGGCATCGCCGTCGTGCAGAAGATCCTTCAGCTCTTGCTGGAGGAAGGCGTGCACATCCGCGACATGCGCTCGATCGTCGAGTGCCTGGCCGAGCACGCCGGCTCGGTGACCGACCCGGCCGAACTGGCCCGCCGCATCCGCATCCACCTCGCCCCGGCCATCGTGCAGCAGATCTACGGACCGACGCGCGAACTCGACGTGATCGCCCTGGAACCCGAACTCGAGCGCCTGGTCACCCAGGCGCTGACCTCGCCGCATGGCGCGGCGCTGGACCCCGGCGTGGCCGACACGCTGTCGCGCCACGCCGCCGACACCGCCAAGGCGCAGGAGGACATCGGCGTGCCCGCATGCCTGCTGGTGCCCGACGCGATCCGCGCGCCGATGGCCCGGCTGCTGCGCCGCGCCGCGCCGCGCCTGAAGGTGCTCGGCCACAGCGAGATACCGGAAACCCACTCGATCCGCATCGGCTCGGTCATCGGAGGTACTGCATGACGACCCTCACCACGCACGGTAGCCCCACGAACCCGTCGGAGGTGTCATGAACCTCAAGCGCTTCACTGCCCGCACGAGCCGCGAGGCGCTCGCGCTCGTGCGCCAGACCTTCGGCGAAGACGCCGTCGTGATGTCCACGCGCCCCTGCGCCGAAGGCGTGGAGGTGCTCGCCATGGCCCCCGAGAGCGTCGGCCAGCTCGAGAAGGTCGGGGCTCCAACCATCAGCGCCTCCAGCAGCGTGCCGGTCAACGCCACGCCGCCCAAGGCCAGCAAGTCCTCGTTCGCGCAGCGCGTCGCACAGTCGCTGCAGTCGGGCGGCCAGGCCATGCGCCGGGCGGCCACGCCTGCGGGGCGCGGCGGTGCCGCCGACCGCGTGGAGCCGGCGCTGCCGCCCACCGGTTCGGCCAGCAGCGTCGAGCAGGACGTCGAGCAGATGGCGATGAGCACGCTGTCGTTCCAGGACTACGTGCGCGAACGCATGCTCAAGCGCCGGCAGGCCGAGATGGCTGCGCAGGACGAGGGCCCCGAGACCGAACCGCCGCCGCCGCGCGTGTCGTCGCTGCGCGCGCGCCGCGATGCCGCCACGGCCGCCGAGCGGCCGATGCCGCAACCACGCTTCCAGCCGCCATCGCAGCCGCCCGCACAAACGCGGCCTGCGGCTCAGGCCCGCGCCGCGGCACCGTTGGCGCAGGCGCCCGTCCGTGCCGCCGCCACCGTGGCTGCCGCGCCGGCCGCCCCTGCCGCGGCACCGCGTTCCGTGCCCGTGCTGCGCGAGGAGATCCGCATGGCCGCACCGGTGGCCGAGCCACCGCCGGCCATCCCGACGCTGGCCGACCTCGGCCATCGCGCCGACCCCGACGAGATGCTCACCGAGCTGCGCTCGATGCGCGGCCTGATCGAGCAGCGCTTCGGTGCGCTGGCGTTCATGGAGAAGCTGCAGCGGCAGCCGCGCCATGCACAGCTGACTCAGCGGCTGCTCGAGGCGGGCTTCTCGCCGCAACTCATCCGGCGCCTGGCCGACAGCCTGCCCGCCGATGGCGACCCGATGACCTGGGCCGCCAGCGTGCTCGACCGCAACCTCGTCACCGGCGAGACCCTGCCGGCGCTCGAGGACCTGGGCGGCGTCTATGCGCTGATCGGCTCCACAGGCGTGGGCAAGACCACCAGTACCGCCAAGCTCGCGGCCGCCTTCGCGGCGCGCCACGGGGCCGCCAACCTCGGCCTGATCACGCTGGACGCCTATCGCGTCGGTGCCCACGAGCAGCTGCGCGCCTACGGCCGCATCCTCGGCGTGCCGGTGCACACCGCGCACGACCGCGCGTCGCTGGAAGACCTGCTCGAGCTCCTGTCGGCCAAGAAGATGGTGCTGATCGACACCGCGGGCATGGCGCAGCGCGATGCCCGCACGCGCGAGCTGCTGGACATGCTGTCGCACGCGTCGGTGAAGAAGCTGCTCGTGCTGAACGCGTCGGCGCAGGGCGAGACCTTCGAGGACGTGGTATCGGCCTACGACGCGCGACAGTGCGCCGGCGTGGTGCTCTCCAAGATCGACGAGGCCGTCAAGCTCGGCCCGGCGCTGGACGTGCTGATCCGCCACAAGCTGCGCATCGTCGCGGTGGCCAACGGCCAGCGCGTGCCGGAGGACTGGCATCGCCTCTCGGCCAACGCGCTGGTGCAGCGCGCGCTGCGCAGCACCTCGCCGCCGGCCTGGCGCTACGACGTGGGCGACGTGAACCTGGTGTTCGCCGCCGTGCCGCACCCGGGCGGGGTGATGCCGCCGCCGGCGTCGCTGCGGCCCAGCGGCGTGATGGGGCTGCAATGAGTCGAGCGCCCATGCGCGCCTCGTCGGGCCCGGCGCCTTCCGGCCCCGCCGACCAGGCCGCCGGCCTGCGGCGGCTGTTCGCCGGCCGCCAGTGCCAGTTCGTGCCGCTGGTGGCCAACCCGTACGTGACCCATGCCAGCGTGCTGCTGGAGCGGCTCACCACGGCGCTGGCGCAGGCCCGCATCCCCGTGCTGCTGGTGGACGCGGCCGAGACCTCGCCGAAGCCGCCCGACGTGGCGACGATCGACCTGGCCGCCTGCATCGAGCAGCTCGACCCCTACACCGCCTACCTCGCCGGGCGCGGCCTGCCGCGCGCGCACGTGGACACGCGCGGCAACGCGAGCCGGCTGCTGCCGGCGCTCTCGAACGCGGCGCCGGGCGCCCGCGTGATCTTCGTGCACGGCGAGGCCACCGATCTCGCCCGGGTCTTCCAGGGCGTGGATGCGCGCCCGATGCTGCTGGCTGCCGATCGGGTCGATGCGGTCAAGCACGCCTATGCCGCCGCCAAGGTGCTGGCGCAGCGGGCGGGGCTGATGACCTACGACCTGATCATGAGCGCGCCGCACGGCAGCCGGCGTGCGCGCGCCATCGCCAGCAGCCTGGCCGACACCATCGAGCGCTACCTGAGCGCGCTGCTGGCCGACTGGGCGCAGATCGACCCCTCGGCCGACGTGGCCGACGCACCCGGCGACGACCTGCAGCGGCTGCTGCTGCGCCAGATCCAGCTCGGCATGCCCGACGCCCCCGCGGCCATGGCACCGCGCAGCGCGGCAGCCCCGATCACCGTGTTCGCCGCGACGAATTGACCGATTACCCGGAGCCCCTCATGTACACCGCCAAGGGACAACTCGACAGCAGCGCACTGCTCAAGCAGTACAGCCCGCTCGTGCGACGCCTGGCCCATCAGATGATCGCCAAGCTGCCGGCCAACGTCGAGCTCGACGACCTGATCCAGGTGGGCATGATCGGGTTGTCCGATGCGCTCACGCGCTTCGACGCGGCGCAGGGGGTGCAGTTCGAGACCTTCGCCACCCAGCGCATCCGCGGGGCCATGCTCGACGAGCTGCGCGGCAACGACTGGATGAGCCGCGGCGACCGCCGCCACCAGCGCTCGATCGAGACCGCGGTGCACAAGCTCGAGCAGCGCCTGGGCCGCGCGCCCAGTGAAAGCGAGATCGCGCGCGAGATGGGCCTGTCGCTGACCGAGTACCAGGAACTGCTCGGCAAGGTGCGCGGCACGCAGCTGATCTTCCTCGAGGACATGAACGGCGACGAAGGCGAGGACGACTTCCTCGACCGCCACGTTGCCGACGAGGAGGGCAGCCCGCTGAACCGGCTGCAGGACCAGCGCATGCGCGAGGCGCTGGTCGAGGCGATCAAGAACCTGCCCGAGCGCGAGCAGTACGTGATGAGCATGTACTACGAGCACGACATGAACCTCAAGGAGATCGCCGCGGTGCTCGGCGTGACCGAGAGCCGCGTGTGCCAGCTCCACAGCCAGAGCATCGCGCGACTGCGCGCGAAACTGCGCGACTGGTAGTGCGCAGTCGGACTGTCCGGCCGGACACCGCGGACACCGCGCCGGCCCGGACACCCTCCTGAGAATCAAGCACTTGGCGCTGGCACGGGGCATGCAATGCCCTGTGCATGATCGCCGAGCCGCTCTCCACCGACCGCTCCGTCGCACCGGCCCGCCGGCCCTGGCGCCTGCTGGCTGGGGCGGTGCTGGTGGCCGCCTGCGCAGGCGCCGGCTGGTGGGCCTGGGCGGGCAGTGCGCGCAGCGTGTCGCTGGCCGACCTGCGCGTGGCCGCGGTGACGCGCGGCGACCTCGTGCGCGATGCGCTGGTGCAGGGCCGCGCCATCGCCGCCGTGAGCCCGACGCTCTACGCACCGGCCGCAGGCACCGTGGCGCTGGCCGTGAAGGCCGGGGACACGGTGGCGGCCGGACAGGTGCTGGCCCGCATCGATTCGCCCGAACTGGCCGCCGAGCGCGCCCGCGAGCACGCCACGCTGCTGCAGCTGCAGGCCGACTCGCAGCGGCAGGAGATCGTCGCGCGGCAACTGCGGCTGGCTGCCGAGCGGGATGCCGACGAGGCGAAGCTGAACCTCACCGCGGCCACGCGGGACCTCGAGCGCATCGCCGAGGCCTGCGCAGCCGGCGTGGTGCCGCAGATCGACTGCCTGAAGCGGCAGGACGCCGTGCAGGCCGGCCGCGTGCGCAGCACGCACGCCACGCGCCACGCCGAACTCGTCACGGCCGACAGCGGCTTCGAGCTGCAGAGCCTGGCGCAGCGCGTGGCCCGCCAGCGCGCGGTGGTGGCCGAGCTCGATCGACGCATCGACACGCTCGCCGTGCGCGCACCGGTCGCCTCCCGCGTGGGCAGCGTCGCGGTGGCGGAGCGCGCCGCCGTGCCGGCCAACGCGCCGCTGATGACGGTGGTGGATCTTTCCCGGCTGGAGGTCGAGCTGCAGGTGCCGGAGATTCACGCGGCCGACCTGGGCCTGGGCATGAAAGTGCTGCTGCGCATCGGCAGCGCCGACGTGGCCGGCGTGGTTGCGGCCATCGCGCCCGAGGTGCAATCGGGCCAGGTGCTGGTGCGGGCGCGCTTCGTCGGCACCCAGCCCGAAGGACTGCGACAAAACCAGCGCGTGGCCGGCCGCATCGTGATCGACGAGCGCCACGGCGTGCTGACGCTGGCCCGCGGGCCGTTCGTCGAGGCGCTCGGCGGCCACGCCGCCTACGTCATCGAGGGCGGCGACGCCGTGCGCCGCCCGGTCCGCCTGGGGGCGCTGGGCGTGGCGGCCGTCGAGGTCGCCGAGGGCCTGGCGCCGGGCGACCGCGTGGTGATCGCCGGCACCGACCCGTTCGACAACGCGGCGCGCGTGCGCCTGCGTCCCTGATTTCCGAAGACCCGCGACGAGGAGATGTGATGCTGAAGATGACCGGCCTGGGCAAGGTCTACCGCACCGAGCGCATCGAGACGCACGCGCTGCGCGGCGTGGACGTCGAGGTGCGCGAGGGCGAGTTCATCGCCGTCACCGGGCCCTCCGGCTCGGGCAAGACGACCTTCCTCAACGTCGCCGGGCTGCTGGAGGACGCCAGCAGCGGCCGCTACGAGCTGGACGGCACCGACGTGACGGCACTCGACGACGACGCGCGTTCGCGGCTGCGCAACCGCGCGATCGGCTTCATCTTCCAGGGCTTCAACCTGATCCCCGAGCTGAACCTGGCCGACAACGTCGACGTGCCGCTGCGCTACCGCGGCCTGCCGGCGGCCGAGCGTCGCCAGCGCATCGAGCAGGCGCTGGCGCAGGTGGGCCTGGCCTCGCGGGCGCGCCACTACCCGGCCGAGCTGTCGGGCGGGCAGCAGCAGCGCGTGGCCATCGCGCGTGCGCTGGCCGGGCAGCCGCGGCTGCTGCTGGCCGACGAGCCCACCGGCAACCTCGACACGCAGATGGCACGCAGCGTGATGGAACTGCTGGAGCAGATCAACGCCGCGGGCACGACGATCGTGATGGTCACGCACGATCCCGACCTCGCCCGGCGCGCCCAGCGCCACTTGCACATCATCGACGGCCAGGTCGCCGACCTCGCGCTGCTCGACGCCTGAGGCCACCATGCTGCTGCACTACGTCCACCTCGCGCTGCGCAGCCTGCGGCGCAACCCGCTGCTGGCGGCGCTGGCGGTGCTGATCCTGGCGCTGGGCATCGCGGCGTCGATGACCAGCCTCACGGTGCTGCACATCCTGTCGGCGGACCCGATGCCCGGGCAGACCAGCCGGCTGCACGTGCCGGCGTTCGACAACAGCGCCGCCGACCGCCGCGAGGGCGACAGCGGGCCGGCGCTGATGCTGTCGTGGCAGGACACGCAGGCGCTGCTGGCGCGCGGCGGGGCGCAGCGCCAGGCGGCGATGTACGGTGTCGGGCTCACGGTGAACCCGCAGCGCGCGGGACTGCCGTCGTTCCTCGAGACCGGGCTGGCCACCGGCGTCGACTTCTTCGCGATGTTCCAGGCCCCGTTCGCCCGCGGCGGGCCGTGGAGCGCCGACGACGACGCGCAGGGCCGCGACGTGGTCGTGCTGTCGGCACCGTTCGCCGAGAAGCTGTTCGGCAGCGCCGATCCGCTGGGCGCCACGGTGATGCTGAAGGACCGGCCGTACCGCGTGGCCGGCGTGCTGGCACCGTGGCGGCCGGTGCCGCGGCTGTGGCGACTGTCGGGCGGCTCGCCGATCGGGCCGGTGGAGGCCTACATGATCCCGCTGCGGAATGCCATCGCTCGCGAGTTGCCCAATGACGGCTGGACGAGTTGCAGCGGTTCGCGCGAGCCGGGCTGGGACGCCTTCCTGCGCGCCGAGTGCAACTGGCTCGAGTACTGGGTGGAGCTGGAGCCGGTGCAGGTGCCGGCCTACCGGGCGCTGCTGGACGCGCACGTCGAAGAGCAGCGGCGCTTGGGCCGCATGCCCAATGCCCAGCACGCCTGGCTGCGCACGGTGCAGGAGCGGGCGAAGGAGTTCAACGTGGTGGGCGAGGACACGCGGCTGCAGGCGGCGCTGTCGCTGGCGTTCCTGGCGGCATGCCTCGTCAACGTGGTGGGATTGCTGGCGGCGCGTTACGCCAACCGGGCTGGCGAGATCGGCGTGCGCCGCGCACTCGGTGCCTCCCGGCGACAGGTGATGCTGCAGTTCCTGGTCGAGTCCGGCGTCGTCGGGCTTGCCGGGGCGGCGCTGGGCCTGCTCATGACCTGGGGCGGTCTGGCGCTGATGGGCCGGCGCGGCGAGAACCTGGCCGCGGTGGCGCAGCTCGATGCGCCGATGCTCGCGCTGACCGTGGCGCTGTCGCTGGCCGGCGCGCTGGCCGCCGGGCTGTGGCCGACCTGGCGCGCGAGCCGTGTGCGGCCCGCCATGCAGCTCAAGTCGCAGTGAGGTGGGGACCGTGATCGCATCCATCGCTCCGATCGCCAAGGCGCTGTGGCGCCGCAAGGCCGGTGCCGCGCTGATCGCGGCACAGATCGCGCTGACACTGGCCATCCTGTGCAACGCGATCGGCGTGGTCGCCGACCGCCTCGAACAGTCCGGGCGCCGCTCCGGCGTGCTCGAGAGCGACCTGTTCTATCTGCAGGTGCTGACCCCCGGCTACGACGACGATCCCTTCGGCGTGCAGCGCAACGCCGAGGCGCTGCTGCGCGGCGTTCCCGGCGTGCGCGCGGCGACGTGGGTGAACCAGATGCCGCTGGGGCAGTCGGGCACCTCCAGCGGCGTCTCCAACGACGGCGCGGTGCGCTTCGTGGGCGCTGCCCACTACACCGCCGGCAGCTCGCTCGTGCAGTCGCTGGGGCTCGAGGTGGTTGACGGCCGCGACTTCCAACCCGGGGAGTTCGGCACGATGGACCTGCGCCGCACGCGCGAGCCGCCGTCGCAGACCAAGGTGATCGTGACGCGCGCGCTGGCCGAGCGGCTGTATCCGGGCGAGCCGCGCGTCGTGGGGCGCGCGATGCGGCTGGGCAACGACGCCACCGATCCGCTGTTCGAGATCATCGGCGTGGTCGATCGACTGGTGTCGCCGTGGGGCCGCGTCGAGTGGCTCGAGGGCGACCGCTGGGGCGAGCGCGGCTTCATCACCCCGATCGCGGTGAACGAACGCGAGCTCTACGCCGTGCGCGCCGAGCCGGGCCGGCGTGCCGAGGTCCAGCGCGCCGCGGCCGAGCGGCTGCAGCAGGCGGTGCCGGGCCGCATCCTGCTGGCTTCGCACAGCCAGGAGGCCTTGCGCGACCGCCGCTATCGCGCCGAGCGCTGGCTGGCCGGCATGCTGATTGTGGTGACCGCCGCGCTGCTGGTCATGACCGCGGCGGGTATCGTCGGGCTGGCGTCGCTGTGGGTCGCGCAGCGGCGCAAGCAGATCGGCGTGCGGCGCGCGCTGGGCGCTCGGCGGATCGACATCGTGAGCCACTTCCTGATCGAGAACGTGCTGATTTCCGGTGCCGGCGTCGCCGTCGGCCTGACGCTGGCCGTGGCGCTCAACGGCCTGCTGGTGCGCTGGACGCCGCTGCCGCCGCTGCAGCCCGCGTGGCTGGCGGGCGCTGCGCTGCTGCTGCCGCTGCTGGGTGCGCTGGCCGTGCTCGGGCCGGCGCTGCGCGCCGCGCGGGTGTCGCCGGCCGAGGCCACCCGCAGTGCCTGACACCGCCGCCCAGGGCGCGGTGCTCGGCACCGTGCTCGTCATCGACGACAACGCGGGCGTGGCCGACGCGCTGCGGCTGCTGTTCTCGCTGCACGAGATCCGCACGCTGGCCGCGCCCGGCCCCGAGGAGGGCCTGGCGCTGCTCGAGCGTGAGGACGTCGACCTCGTCATCCAGGACATGAATTTCCGTGCCGACACCACGTCGGGCGAGGAGGGGGCGCGGCTGCACGCCGCCATCCGCGAGCGTCACCCGGACCTGCCGGTGGTGCTGCTGACGGCATGGACCGACCTGGCCACCGCGGTGTCGCTGGTCAAGGCCGGTGCCGCCGACTACCTCGGCAAGCCGTGGGACGACGACAAGCTGCTGGCCACGGTGACGAACCTCCTGGAACTGGGCGCTGCCAACCGCCGATTGCAGCGCGATGCACGCGCCCGCCGCGCCCGCCAGCAGGAGCTGCGCAGCCGGTATCGGCTCGAAGGCTTCGTGTTTGCCGACGCCGCCACCGAGCGCGTGGTGACCCTGGCCTGCCAGGTGGCGCGCGCCGACGTGCCGGTGCTGATCACCGGCCCAAGCGGCGCCGGCAAGGAGCGCATCGCGGCCATCATCCAGGCCAACTCGGCGGTGCGCAGCGGCCCTTTCGTCACGTTGAACTGCGGCGCGCTGCCGGCCGAGCTGGTCGAGGCCGAGCTGTTCGGCGCCGAGGCCGGGGCCTACACCGGCGCCGCAAAGGCCCGCGAGGGCCGCTTCGAGGCCGCCGACGGCGGCACGCTGTTCCTCGACGAGATCGGCAACCTGCCACCGGCCGGGCAGATGAAGCTGCTGCGCGTGCTGGAGACCGGCCGCTACTCGCGACTGGGCAGCGCGCAGGAGCGGCAGGTGCGCGTGCGCGTGATCAGCGCCACCAACGCCGAGTTGCCGGCGATGATCGCCGAGGGGCGATTCCGCGAGGACCTGTACTACCGGCTGAACCTGATCGAGGTCCGCCTGCCGCCGCTGCGCGAGCGCCCCGACGACATCGTCCCGCTGGCGCGCGCCTTCCTCGGCGATGCGCATCGCCTCGACGACGACGCCGTGGCCGCGCTGCAGCAGCACGACTGGCCCGGCAACGTGCGCGAGCTGCGCAACACCATGCAGCGCGTGGCGCTGCTGCAGCCGCCCGGGCGGCTGGGGGCGGCGCAGCTGGGACTGCCGGCGCCGCGGGCGCGTCCGGCGCCGCGGGCAGCCGATGAACCCGATCGCGAGGCCATCGTGCAGGCGCTGGCCCGGGCCGGCGGCGTGGTGGCGCAGGCGGCGGCGGATCTGGGGTTGTCGCGCCAGGCACTGTATCGGCGGCTGGACCGCCACGGAATCGCACGCCCGTGACGATCCGCCTGCGCCTGTGGCTGCTGGCCACGCTGGTGGCGGCGCTCTCGGTGTCGTTCGCGATGCTGGTGATGTCGCTCGGCGGGGAAGGGTGGATGGCGCGCGCCGCCGGCGTGCTCGGCGGTGCGATCGTCGGCGGATTGCTGCTCGAGCGGCTCTCGGCGCCAGCCCTCTCACTGTTCCGCGCGCTGGCCGGCACCGTCACCGCCTACCGTGACGGCGACTTCGCGTTCGACATCGCGTGGCCGCATGCCGACGAGCTGCGCGAGCTGGTCGACGCCCACAACGCGCTCGGGCAGACGCTGCGCGACCAGCGGATGGCACTGGTGCAGCGCGAGCTGCTGCTGGACACGATGGTGCAGAACACGCCGGTGGCGATGGTGCTGGCCGCCGAGCGCGGGCGCATCGCTTACGCGAACCTCGCCGCGCGCCGCCTGCTGCACGCCGGGCGCCCGCTCGAAGGGCTGTCGATCGACGTGCTGGTGGCCGCGCAGGCGCCGGCGCTGGCCGATGCGCTGCGCAGCGGCCGCGACGGCCTGTGCACGGTGCCCGCCGAGGGCGGCGCCGATGCCGACGACGAGGGCGGCGAGACCTATCACGTGGCGGGCAAGGACTTCGTGCTCAACGGCCGCCCGCACCGGCTGCTGCTGGTGCGCCGCTTCACGGCCGAGCTGCGGCGGCAGGAAGTGCGCGCGTGGAAGAAGCTGATCCGCGTGCTCAGCCACGAGCTGAACAACTCGCTGGCGCCGATCGCGTCGATGGCACACTCCGGACGCGAGCTGCTGCGGCGCGGGCAGCCGGAGCGGTTGCCGGAAGTGCTGGAGACGATCGGCGAACGCGCCCGCCACCTCGAAGCCTTCGTGCGCGGCTAGGCCGACGTGGCGCGCCTGCCGGCCCCGCGTCCGGAGCCCGTCGACTGGGCGGAACTGGTTCAACGGCTGCAGCTGCAGCAGCCGTTCACCGCCGGTCCGGTGCCCTCGCGGCCGCTGCTGGCCGATCCGGCGCAGCTGCAGCAGGCGCTCATCAACCTGCTCAAGAACGCGCAGGAATCCGGATCGGATCCGGCGGCGATCGAACTCCGTGCGCAGGCGGCTCCCGGCGAATGGCGCATCGAGGTGCTCGACCGCGGCACCGGCATGAGCGAAGCGGTGCTGGCCCAGGCGCTGATGCCGTTCTACTCGACCAAGCGCGGCGGTTCGGGCCTGGGCCTGGCGCTGGTGCGCGAGATCGCCGAAGCCCATGGCGGCCGGCTCTCGCTGGCGCAGCGGCCCGGTGGCGGCACCAGCGTGCAGCTGGTGCTGCCGGGATGAGTGGCGATCAGCAGCTGCCCGAGCGCGGGCGCTGGTCCTGCAGCGCGGCCAGCGGGTCCACCTGCGGGATCGAGGTGCCGCACAGCAGGCTGCCGGTGCGCGTCAAGCGTTTCACCACGTCCACCGGCAGCAAGGCAGGCTCGGTGGCGCGCAGCAGCGCAGCGGCGCCCGAGACCAGCGGCGCGGCCATCGAGGTGCCGCTCCAGGTGCCGTAGAGGCTGCCCGGTACCGAACTGGTGATGCCTTCGCCGGGTGCGGCGATCTGGATCCAGTTGCCGTAGTTGCTGAAGCCGGCCAGCCTGCCGCGCGAGGCGCTCGCCGCCACTGACACGAGGCCGTAGGCACTCTCGGCCGCGGGGTACTGCTTCTCGTCGCGGCTGCTGCCGTTGCCCGCCGCCACCACCACCACCGCGCCATGGCCACCGTTGCAGCGGCTGCGGTCGTCGTCGTAGCTGGCATCGCTGAAGTCGTTGGCCGCGGGGTCGTCGATGCTCGGCGGGCTGCAGGTGATGAGCTGCGCGATGCTGTTCATCAGCCGGGTGCGGGCCAGGCTTCCCAGGCTCAGGTTCATGACGTGCACGCCGTCGTCGGTGGCCGGGTTGCGGTCGGGGTCGACGGCATACAGCATCGCTTCCGACAGCACCCAGATGTTGCCGTTGCCGTCAGGGTCGAGCACGCGCAGCGGCATGATCCGCGCGCCGGGTGCCACCATCGCCACCAAGCCGGCCACGTGCGTGCCATGGCCCCAGGCGGCATTGGCGGAACTGCCGCCCTCGCTGGGGTCGTAGTCCGCATCGACGAAGTCGACGCCCGGCAGCAGGCGCCCGGCCAACAGCGGGTGCGTCAGGTCGACGCCAGTGTCGAGCACCGCCACGCGCACACCGGCGCCGGTGCTGACGCCCTGCGCCAGCGGCAGCCGCAGCGCCTGCGGCGCCCACTGCTCGGCATACGCCTGCGGCGTGCCGATGGCCCAGGCGACGTTCTTGCGGGCTTCGGGCGAGCGATGAACCTTGTTGCCTTCGACGATCTGGATCGCCGGGTCCAGCGCCATCGCCGCGACCTTGTCCTTGACCTTGGTGTTCCCGATGATCGCCAGCCGATAGATCGGACGCGAACCGAACTGGGACGCCAAGGTCATCTGATGGCGCGCCAGCACGCCGGGCAGCAGGTCGGCGCTAGCGAGCTTGACGAGAACCTCACCTGCAACCTCTTCGGCGGCGCTGGCCTTGGCGCCGCCCCCACCACCGCCGCCGCCCCCACCGCCCCCGCTGGCGGCCAGCGACAGCCCCATCGGCGCGATGGCGAGCGATGCGGCCATCGCGAGAGATCGGAGCAGGGGTCGGCAATGTGTCATGGTTGTCCGTCAGTTATTCTTGGCAGGAAGCCTAGACCCCTGTCCGCGGTGAGTGACGCCGGTCGTGGCAACGGGTTGCAACCCGCCTTCCGGGCCCAAGGCGATCCAGAGAGCAGGCGTTCTCTGCGATGCGCACCGCGGCAAGCCCGGATGCTGCCAGGGTTTGCCCGGGGTACCCACCCGCGTCTCGGGGGCAGCAAGGTCCTGCGGACGCGGTTCTTGCACCATGTGGCACAGAGAGGCGAGCGCGCGCCTGGATACATCGCGCCCCCGAAATGGTTACGCGGCGTTGCAGCTTCGCGCTTCACCAGGCGCCGTGAAGCGTGACGGCGGCCCAGTGATACGGGTGCGGATGCTCGACGACCAGCTCCCGCTGCGCCCGGCCCAGCGCGGCGGCGGGCTCGAGGCCGGCAGCCAGCGCCCGGTGCAAGGCGAGCATCAGCGTCGCCCCCAGTGCGTCGTCGAGCGGCCATTGGGTGGCGAGGACGCGCTGCGCACCGGCGGCCAGGAACGCCTGCACCAGGCCGACCGAGTCGTCGGCGGCGCCGAGGTCGGCCTGGCCGGTCTCGCAGGCGGCCAGCACGACGAGTTCGGCCGACAGTTGCAGTTCGTGCACCCGATCGACGTCCATCTCGCCATCGGCCAGCTGCAGGGCGGAGAAGGCCGGGTTGTCGCGCCGGAAGTGGGCGTGGCAGGCGAAGTGCAGAATTTCGGCGCCGGGCGCCAGCTGCTCGACGGAACGCCGGTCGGCCTGCGTGCCCAGCAACGCGCGGCCTTGCGGGTAGAGCCGCGCCACGGCCTGGGCCTCGTCGCCCGCGTGCCGCAGCCGCTCGGTGTCGCCCCAGGCCAGCACGCTGCGCGGCGGCCCGGCGGCGCGTCGCGGCCGCGCGAGCCGGCCCAGCGCCATCGTCACGCTGGGCGCTTGCACGATCTGCCGCCCCGTTTCCAGCGTGTTGGCGACTGCGGCCCACGGCAATTCGGCCAGTTCGCCGTGCGGGACGATCATCAGCCGCTCCGCACCCAGGAGCGCCGCTTCGAGCGGTGCGCAGAGCAGGGCGTGCAACCGCGCAGCCGCGCGCCCGGTCCGTGCGGTGAGCTGCGGCAGGTGCGGCTGCAGCCGCTCGCGGCCGGCGGCCAGCGTCTGCATCTGGTTGCGCAGGGCTGCACAGGCGGCGCGCACCTCGCTCCAGGCGGCCACGTCCCGCACCAGCCGGGCCCCACCGGAACGGAGCACGATGGCGAACAGTTCGTCGTCCAGCGCCGCGTAGACGATCACCGCCTCGTCCGCTTGGAGCTGGGCACAGATCGCCAGCGGGTCCGCGGTGGCCTCGCCATCGGCCGCGGCGCCGAGCAGCCGGCCGCGGCGCAGCGCCTCGAGCAACTCCGCCTCCACCCCGCGGGCCTCGCGCTCCAGCGCCTCGTCGTGCTCGCCGTCGTCCTGCAGGCGTTGCAGGCGGCGCGAGAGCCAGTCGAGCCGTTCGCGCAGGCGGCGAACGGTCTCGTCGCCGGATCGCGGCAGCGACAGCTGGCCCGCCGTCCTCGCGCGGTACCGCTCCAGCAGGCGCAGCACCTGCTGCGGCGCGTCGGGTGAGTCCCCGGCCAGCAGCAGCCGGATCAGCCCGTGGTAGGGCCGCAGGTGGTCGGCGACGAAGGCGCGGCGCAGGTCGAGCCCGGGCAGTGCCTCCCGTTGGATCTCGAAGGTGTCGATGGCGGCATGCCACTGTGCCCGGGCGCCATCGAGCGCGCCGGCGCGCAGGGCCAGATCACCCAGCGCTGCGTGCGCACGGGTGCGCAGCGGCTGCAACCCCAGCGTGCCGGCGCTGGCCACCACCTCGTCGAGTCCGGTGCGGGCTTCGTCGAGTCGACCTTCGGCCAGCAGGGCCTGCGAGCGCAGCAACTGCACGCCCAGCCGATGCGCCGGCGTCGCATCGGCACCGGCGCGCTGCAGCGAGGCCTGCGCCAGCTCCACCGCCGCCGCGCCATCGGCCAGCTCGGCGCGCGCCAGCAGCACCGCCGCGGCCCCGCTTCGATGGTCGAGCGCGTCGAACAGCCCGCCGGCCTGCCGCAGGTCTGCGGCAGCCGCGTCGGCATCGCCCATGCGCCAGGCCGCCAGCGCGCGCTGCACCAGCGCCCAGGCGCGCTCGTCGGGCACGTCCAGTTCGGCGAAGCGACGCACCGCGGTGTCGTACAGGGTGCGTGACTCGGGCAGCAGGCGCAGCTCCAGGTAGGCGTCGGCGAGCTGCTTCTCCGCGACGGCCTGGTGGTGGGCCATGCCGAGCCCGGCATAGCGGCGCCGGGCCGATTCGAGCCCCGCGAGTGCTTCGCGCCACTGTCCACGCACCTGGTGCACGATGGCGGCGGACTCGTCGGCCAAGGCGTGCAGCACCGGCAGTTCGTGCACGGCCGCGCGCGCCGCTGCGCGGGCGTAGACGAGCTGGGCCTCGTTCAGGTCGCCGCTGGCCGCCAGGGCGTCCGCCAGGCTCACGTCGGCCATCACCGAGTGCGGATGGTCGCGCAGCCGGGCGAACAGCGCGCCTGCGCGACGCGCCGGCTCGATGGCGGCCGCGCCTTCGTGGCGGCGGATGTGCAGCGCGGCGAGGTTCAGGTTGACTTTGGCCGCGCCGACCTGGTCGCCGAGCCCGGCCAGCCGTCGATGGGCCGCCTCGGCGCAAGACACCGAGTCGGCGTGCCGGCCCAGCAGCGCCAGTGCCATGATGCGGGGAACCAGGGTCTGCGCGGCCGGCAGCGGCTGGCCGGTGGCGAGCAGGCCGGCTTCCGCCGCTTCGAGGTGGTCCAGCGCGGGCTGGGGCTGGCCCGCGGCCAGCGCGGCGATGCCGGCCGTCCAGCGGGCGAGCGCGTCGATCAGCGGCAGACCGGGGTGGGCGCGGGCAAGGGCCTGCAACTCCGCAGCGGCGGCTGCGGCCCGCGTGGGCTCGCTGCTCCAGGCCGCATAGGCCGCTTCCTTGAGCGACCAGGCTCGGGCCAGCGCGTCTGCCGCCCCAGCGGCCTCCGCGCTCAAGGCACCGAGCGGCCCACCGCGATCGGGGGCAGGTCGATCTGTTCCTGCGGCGTGCGCAGGGCCAGCGCGTACTCGCCGGCGGGCAGGGCATCGAAACGGAAGGCGCCCAGGTCGTCGAGCGACGCGCTGCGGTCGGCACCGGCGCCGGCCAGCACGACGGTGCCGCCGTCGTCGGGCCCGAGGATCTGGCCCTGCAGCACGAAGGCCGCGCCCTCGCCGTGGATGCGCAGGTCGACATCGCGGCCCTCGGCGCTGAACAGCAGGTGGCGTACCGCCGAAGGGCCAGCCGACCGCACGCCCAGCGCCAGGTGCGGCGTGGCCGCGCTGTCGAAGGTCAGCAGGGCCAGGATGCGGCGCAGGGGGCTGACCGGACGCTGCTGCCACAGGGCGATGGCGGCAGCGACGGCCCCGCGAGGCGCATCCGGCAGCGCCGCGGCGCGGGCGGCCAGGACGGTCAGTTCGTCGTCGGTGAGTTCAGCGGGGAGCTTCATCGGCGGTGCCAGCGTGTGCGTCGGGTCGATGGCGGACAGAGCGGGCAGTTCTCGGTTGGATACATCCAGGCGGCAACCAATTCAAGGAATCTGCCCTTCAGTCCTACCGCGCGCCCGGGCGCCAGAGCCGGCGCAACTTGTCCAGGCAGCGCGCCCGCGAGGGACCGATGCTGCCACGCGGCATGCCGGTGCGCCGGGCGATCTCGTCGTAGCCGAGGGTTTCCTCTGCATCCTGGAACAGCAGTTCGAGCAGCGCCGCGCAGCGGCCGTCCAGCTTCTCGAGGGCCCAGCGCAATTCGGCCAGTTGCTGCAGATCCTCCAGCGCCTCGCCGGGCAGCGCGGCGTCGTCGGCGATCTGCCGCGACGCGCTGTCGTCATCGTCGCCGTCGTCGTCCAGCGACTCGTGGCGCCGGGCCCGGCCGCGCACGGACAGCGTCTCGCGCTTGGCGGTGGTGACGATCCAGGCCTGCAGCCGCTCGGGCTGCTTCAGCCGCGGCAGGTGCTCCAGCAGCCGGGCGAAGACGGTCTGGAAGACATCGGCGGCCGCATGCTCGTCGAGCCCGCCGCGCCGGGCCACGGCATACACCAGCCGCTGGTAGCGGCGCACCAGCTCCGCCCAGGCGGCTTCGTCACCGGCCCGGCAGCGCGCCACCAGGGCCACGTCCTCGTGAACGGCGTCTTCGGTGAGGGGATCGGGGCGCGCCATCGCGCCCAAAGGATAAGCCGGCGGCCGGAGAGGCCGCCGTGTCAGGCGAGCAGGCTGCCCTGGCTCTGGCGGACGCTGCCGCCGGCCGCGCCGTACAGGCCCTGCACGGTATTGCCCGGCAACAGCACGTCGATGGCGCGGTCGAGCGAGCGCGTGGCGCGGGCGACGGCCTCGCGCAACGTGGCCACCTGGCCACCGGCCAGGATCAGCCGCTGGCGCAGCTGCGGCGGGATGCCGCCACCGTCGCGGGCGGCACGCTGAAACTCGGCGATGGAGCCGGCCAGTGCCCGCTGGAGGCTCGCAGCGGCCTCATCGATCGCCTCGGCGTCGCGCTGGCCCAGCGACGCGGCGAGGTCGGCCAGCCGTTGCTCGAGCAGCGAGACGCTGGGCTCGAGCCGGGCCACGGTGCGCAGCGCGCGCAGTTCTTCCGCCGAGCTGATCATGCCCGTCAGTCCTGGCGGTAGGCGCGGGCGAGCTGCTCGCGGGCGTTGGCGATCAGCTTGTCGGCGATCGCCTCCGGATTCGGCTTGAAGCTGCCTTCCTGGATCGCCTGGGTCATCCGTTGGACCTTCTCGGCGTCGAAGTTCGCGTCGACCGATTTGGAGGCCAGCTGCGCCGCGGGCGACAGCTCGACCTTGGCGCTCGGCTCGGCCGTGGAGGCCTGCGTTGCGGCTCCTTTGCGCTGCCCGACCGAGGTGGGAGGCGCCAGCTTGCTGTCGACGGACGTGATCTTCATGATGGTCTCCACCGAGCTTCCCGAGGGGGGTCACCCGCTGCTGATGGACGTGCTATCGGACGCGCGTCGCGGAAACTTGAGCCCCGCGTACGGATTGTTGCATCGCATCCCCTGAAATGGGGGATCACAGCGCTACCTCGACGGTGCGATCCGCGGTGGCGCGGCCGCTCAGCAGGCGGCCGAGCGACGTGCGCACCCGGACCGGCTGTCCCTCGACGCCATGCGACAGCGCTTCGCCTTCGGTGGCGACCGCGAAACCCGCACCGCGCGCGACGATCTGCACGGTCTCGCCGGCGGCGAACCACTGGCGCTGGCGCAGGTCGGTGGATTGCAGCGGGGTGCCCGCCGCCATCGGCCGCGACAGTTCGCGGCCGACCCACGACTGGACATCGGATTGCGCGCCGCTGACCACACCCCAATCGATCTCCGCCAGCGTGAGATGTTCGGCAGTGAGCCTTGTTCCGGCGGGCAGCGCGTCCCTCACCACCACGCCCGGAGCGAACAACGACACCGTGACCGGCAGCGATATGTTCCACGCGACGGTGCCTTCGACACACCGCAAGCCCACCCGCGTGCGGCCGAGCACCCGGTGCCCCGCGGGCAGATAAGGTTCGACGCGGCGGCAGGGTGCCAGCCGCAGCCGGGGGTCGGGCGCGCCGACCTGCACCTCCAGCCGTGCCCCGCTGCGCTGCGCGCCGAGCGCCGAATGCGCGGCCTGCATGACCAGCGCCTGCGCCGCATCGGACTGCGGCGCTTCGAGCTGGGCCTGGGCCGATGCGCCGGCCAGGGCCAGCGCGCAGGCGATGAGGGCAGGATGGTTGTCCACGGGTCCGCACTGTAGGCGCCGGATCGGCCGCCTTGAGCGCGAATAGCGAGGTGGTGGCCCCGCTTTTCGAACCCTGTTCGTCGGGTGCGCTGCCGAGAATCTGCTCCGACCCACCGGGCCTTGAGGAACCACCGATGATCAACCGCCTGACCGAACCGCTGGCCTTCCAGGCCGAAGCGCTCGCGCTGCGTGGTCAGCGGCAGCGCCTGCTGGCCGGCAACATCGCCAACGCCGACACCCCGGGCTTCCAGGCCCGCGACTTCGACTTCGCGGCCGCGATGCGCGACGCCGCGGCCGCCCGCAGCGGGGGCGCCTCGTCGAACACGCTGGGGGCCCCCGTGGCGCGCGACCTGCTGCGCGGCGGCAACCGCGGCGCCGAGCCGACGCTGCTCTACACCCAGCCGAACCAGACCAACCTGGACGGCAACACCGTGGACATGGACCGCGAGCGCGCCGCCTTCGCCGACAACGCGGTGAAGTTCGAGGCCACGCTGCGGTTCATCAACGGCAGCGTGCGCACGATGCTCGACGCGATGAAGAGCCACAACCAGTAAGGGGCTCCTCATGAGCATGATGAAGATCTTCGACATCGCCGGCAGCGCCATCGGCGCACAGAGCCAGCGGTTGAACACGGTGGCGTCCAACCTCGCCAACGTCGACACGGTCGCCGGCCCCGACGGCAGCGCCTACAAGGCGCGCCAGGTGGTGTTCCAGACGATGCTCACGGCGCAGGGCAGTTCAGGCGTGCAGGTGTCCACGGTGGTCGAGAACGACACGCCGGGCCGCCGGGTACACGACCCCAAGCACCCGGCCGCCGACGCCGAGGGCTATGTGACCTACAGCAACGTCAACGCCGTGGAGGAGATGGTCAACATGATCTCCGCGTCGCGTTCCTACCAGAACAACGTCGAGGTGATGAACACGGCCCGCAGCCTGATCGCCAAGACGCTGCAGCTCGGCCAGGGCTGAAGGAGATCACGATGGCCACCGCGGTCGACAGCACCACCGGCACGGGCACCTCGGGCCTGTACACCGACACCACCAGCAGGACGACGACCACACCCGAGGCGGCCGACCGCTTCCTCAAGTTGCTGGTGGCGCAGATGCAGCACCAGGACCCGCTCAACCCGATGGACAACGCCGAGGTCACGACGCAGATGGCGCAGATCCAGACGGTGTCGGGCATCGAGAAGCTCAACAAGAGCATCACGGCGATGAGCGAGAGCTTCTCGGCCACGCAGGCGCTGCAGAGCATCGGCATGGTGGGCCGCGAGGTGACGATGGCCGGCAACGGCCTGCGCGTCGGCGACGACGGCACGGCGCGCGGCGGCTACCTGCTCGACAACCCGGCCGAACGCGTGCTGCTCGAGGTCTACTCGGCCGCCGGGGCCAAGCTCGACAGCGTCGAACTGGGCGCCTCCGACGCCGGCCGCCGCAGCTTCACGTACACGCCGTCCAGCGGCGTCGACCCGAACCAGGTGTCCACGTTCCGCATCACCGCCTTCCAGGGCACCACATCCACCTCGCCCACAACGCTGATGCACGACAAGGTGACGGCCGTCGTCACGGCCGCCCAGCAGCTGACGCTGGACCTGCAGCGATCCGGCAGCGTCCCGTACTCGAACATCCTCTCGATCCACTGACAGGACCCATCCCATGAGCTTCCAGCAAGGCCTGTCCGGCCTCTCCGTCACCACCAAGGCGATGGATGTCATCGGCAACAACATCGCCAACGCCGGGACCATCGGCGCCAAGGGTTCGCGGGCCGAGTTCTCGGCGATGTACGCCGCGTCGCTGAACGGCACCGGCTCGGCGGCGGCCGGCATCGGCGTGCAGCTGGCCGCCATCGCGCAGCAGTTCACGCAGGGCAACATCACCGCCAGCGAGAACACGATGGACCTGGCCATCAACGGCCGCGGCTTCTTCATGTTCCAGGACGTGAACGGCAACGAGGTGTACGGCCGCAACGGCCAGCTCAAGATCGACCGCAATGACTTCGTCGTCAACGCGCAAGGCATGAAGCTGCTGGCCAAGCCGTGGAACGAAGCCGTGTCGCGTGCCGAGGGCGAACCCGAGCCGGTGCGTCTCCCGCAGGGTGGCGGCGATGCCATCAAGACCGGCCAGGGCGTGGTGCCCGAGCTGCGCGGCATCCGCATGTCGATGAACTTCGACGCTGGCGCGGCCATCATCCCGGTCACCACCCCGGCCATCAACTTCCAGGATCCGTCGACGTTCAACTTCTCGACGTCGCAGACCGTCTACGACGGCCAGGGCCTGCCGCTGACGCTCACCTACTACTTCCAGAAGACCGACGTCAACAAGTGGGACGTGCACGCCTCCGTCGACGGCAAGCCGATCGACAAGGGCAGCGCCGCCTACGACCCCGCCGTCGACGACCCGGCTCCGATCATGCAGATCGAATTCGGACCCGACGGACGCATCCTCGACACGTCGCCGACGCAGACCAAGCTCGACATCTCCGACCCGCGCGATCCACCCAGCGAACCCGCCCTGTACGTCCAGCTGCCGTTCAAGTTCACCGGCGCGACGCAGTTCGGCGCACCGTTCGCGATCAGCGAACTGAAGCAGGACGGCTACCCCTTCGGCAAGCTGACCGGCATCACGTTCGACGGCAGCGGCATCGTCAAGGCGAGCTACAGCAACGGGCGCTTCATAAACCTTTACCAGCTGCAGCTGGCCGACTTCCCCAACGTGCAGGGCCTGCGAGCGATGGGCGGCAACGTCTGGCAAGGCAGCTTCGAGTCGGGCGAGAAGATCGTCAATGCCCCGGGCGCAAGCTCGGCCGGCACGGTGCAGTCCGGCGCCGTCGAGGAGTCGAACATCGACCTCACGTCGGAGCTCGTGAACATGATCACCGCGCAGCGCATGTACCAGGCCAATGCGCAGACCATCAAGACGATCGACCAGGCGATGCAGACGCTGGTCAACCTCCGCTGACGACGCCGGCGCAGGCGCGCACGAGACGACCCCATGGACCGCCTGATCTACCTGTCGATGTCCGGCGCGAAGGCGTCGATGCAGCGCCAGGAGGTGCTGACGAACAACCTGGCCAACGCATCGACCACGGGCTTTCGCGCCGAGCTGGCCGCACTGCGGGCCGTGCCGGTGCGCGGCGACGGCGCCACCACGCGGGCCTACACGCTCGAGACCACGCTCGGCCACGACGAGAAGGCCGGTCCCGTGGCGCCCACCGGCAATCCGCTGGATGTGGCGATGCAAGGCCGCGCCTGGCTCGCCGTGCAGGCGCTGGACGGCACCGAGGCGTACACCCGCGGCGGCGCGCTGCAGGTGAACGCCGAGGGACTGCTGGTCACTGCCGGCGGACTGCCGGTGCAGGGTGACGGCGGCCCGATCACGGTGCCCACCGGCGCCGTGCCCGAGATCGCCGCCGACGGCACATTGAGCGTGAAGGTCGGCAACCAGCGGCCGCAGGCGAACGGCAAGCTCAAGCTGGTGACGCCGGAGACCGCCACCACGCTGTCGCGCGGGGCGGATGGCCTCTTCCGTGCCGCCGACGGCGACCTCCCGGCCGATGCGGCCGCGCGGCTGCAGAGCGGCGCGCTGGAAGGCTCCAACGTCAGCCCCGTCGAGACGATGGTGGCGATGATCACCGCGGCGCGCCAGTTCGAGGCGCAGATGAAGATGCTGCAGGGCGCCGAGCAGCGCGAGCAGCAGGCCTCCAAGCTGCTCGCGCCACCGAGCTCCTGATTCAGGTCGCCGGCGTCGGGGAAGACGCCGGATGGCTCGGCTGGCTGGCCGGCCTGGCTCCGGCATCCGGCACGGCCTCGGCATCCGTCTGCGCTGCCGGGCCCGGCACGATCTCCACGGCTCCTGGCGCGCCGGCAGCGGGGTGGTCCTGCGCGGGCAGCGTGCCCGGGAGCCGATCCTGCCCGGCCCACAGGATCAGCGCGAGCACCACGACCGCGAGCACGCCGATCCAGCCGCGCGGGCGCACCTTGCGCCCGTGCTCCGGGGCTGGCGCCTGAGGCGTCACCGCCTTGTCTACGGTCCGGCGCGAAGGACCCGCGGAGTCGGGTTCGACGAGATCTGCGGCCTGCGCCTGGGGAGCCAGCAGCATCGCCACCGTGATGTCGTCGCCGCTGCCGTGCGTCGACGCGTGCGCGAGGATGTCGGGCAGCTGCTGCTGCACGGCGTCGGGCCCGTGGCTTCGCAGCAGGTCCAGGAAGTCGCCACCGATCTTCACGAAGTCGGCGTCGCTGCGGAACGAGTTCGCATAGCCGTCGGTGGCCAGCACCAGCAGCGCCGCGTCGGCCGTGCCGGCCGACACGACGGCGGTGCGGAAGTCGCTCGCGGCCTCCGCGCGGCAGATCGAGGTCGTCAGGTGCCCGGTCAGGCGCTCGTCGGCGGGCAGCGGGCGTTGCGTGCGGCCCTGGGCGTCGACCAGCAGCACGTCGCCGTCGCCGAGCTGGGCGATCACGAGGGCGTCGTCGCATGCCGCCGCAGCCAGCAGCGTGGCGCCGTAGGCCAGCAGCGGATCGGCCTGCACGGCGGCCACGGCGGCCACGCCTTCGGCCGCGTGCAGCACGTCGAACTCGGCGGGTTCGAACGGGGTCTGCGCCAGGTGGCGGTGCACGCGCTCGCGCCAGGCCTCGACGATGCGCCCAGGCAGCTCGGTGGCCGCGAGTCGGGCCCGCGCCGCGGCCCCGCTCCCGGTGAGAACGGGCATCAGCGGTTGCAGCACATCGGCTGCGGCTTCCACGGCCAGCCGTGCGCCGGCGGCGCTGCGGAAGTGGCGCGCGCCGCCGTGCCCGTCGGCCACCAGAGCCATGCAGGCGCCCGAACGCTCGGCGACGAGCAGGGCATCCTGGTTGGGCAAGCCTTCGCGCACGTGGCCGGCGCCGCGCACCGATGCACCGATCGAGCCCCAGCGTGCCGGCATGGGCGGGTTCACCACTCGACCGCGAGATCGTCCTGCGGCGGTGTGCCGCCGGGCACGGCGCGCCGCCCTGCCGCGTCGGCGACGTGCGACACGCTCTCGACGGCCGAACGCGACAGCCAGCGGATCTGCTGCACGAGCGCCTCGGGGTTGTCGGCCGTCATCGGCCGAAGGGCATCGTTGCCGATGAAGGCCTGCAGCGCGCCGAGGTTCACATCGCGCCCGATGGCCACCGCCAGCCGCACCGCCTCGCGGCCCCAGTGCGTGTCCATCAATTCGGCCAGGCCCGCGTCGAAATCGTCGGTGTGGTGGCCGTCGGTGACCAGCACGATCGCCGGCGAGACGGCGCGCTCGGGCATCGGCGGCGTGGCCAGCGCCTGCGCGGCGAGCCGGAAGGCGGCGGCCATGTCGGTGTGGCCGCCGGCGACGGCGTCGGTCCAGCGCAGCTCGGCCACCGGCGCCGGCTGTTCGATGTGCCAGCGCGCGCCGTTCGAGAACACGATGGCGCGCACCCGCACGTCGACGTTCGGGTTGTCGCGTGCGGCGGCCTGCAGCTGCGGGATGGACTCGCGGATGGCGACGTTGAGCGCCTGGATCTTGCCGTCCGCGTTCATCGAGCCCGAGACGTCGAGCAGCCACAGGAAGTGCAGCTCGCGGCGGGCCAGCGCGCCGCCGGGGCGCGGCATCTGCAGCGGCGCGGTTTCGGCGCTTCCGGGCACATCAGGCATGGCCGTCCCCTCAGCGCACGGCCGCCGTGAGCTCGCCGATCACCAGCGTCATGCCGGCTTCGAGCCTGATGCTGCGCCCGGCGGCCAGCTCGCGCCGGGTGCCGTCGACCAGCGTCACCGCCCAGGCTTGTTGCGACAGGTTCTTGAGCCCGAGCAGGGCCGGATCCTGGGGATGGGCCGTGACCTCCGCGACGACCCCATCGCCGCGGGCCGACACCGCACCCGGCGCCTGACGTTCCCACAAGCGCGCGCCCACGGAAGCAGGGATGCGCGCGCTGCCGATCTCCAGGATGCGCAGGTCGCTGCCGTCGTCCCAGGTCATCGACTTGGGCGCCGCGGGCGCAGCCGGCAACGACGCGGCAGCCGCGGCCGGTCCGACGGGCACCTGCGGACGCAGCGCCTGCGGGGCCGCCACCGCGGGCTCGGCGATGACCTGCGAAGCCAGCAGTCGCGACCGTTCCGGCGAGATCTGCCGCGCCTTGACGATGCACACCGCCAGCATCACGAAGGCCGCCATCGCCACCACGAACATGAACAGCGACGACTTGCCCGCCGCCGCGTTCCACGACGCGTGCAGCGAGCAGGCGATGGCCAGGCCGATGCCCAGTGTCTTCAGGCGCTGGCCCGGCTTCATCGCGGCCAGGCCGATGAAGTAGCCGAACACGCCGGCGTAGGCGGCGTGGCCGAACACGTTGCCCACCAGCCGCGGCAGCAGCAACTCGAGCCCGGCCGACGGCGAGCTGGCCACGATGCGATCCAGCCGCAGCTGTGCGGCGTCGCGGCCGAACTGCGAGACCATGGTGGCGAACAGCTCCGAGGCCAGGAGGTTGCGGCTCGCCCCGGGCTTGATCCCGAGGTTCAGGCCCTTGGCCTTCAGTTCGGCGAGCATGCCCACCAGCACGTGCTCGTTGGTGACCATGTTGCGCGGCACGTAGTCGAACAGGGTCTCGGTGAAGGCGAAGCCGAAGCCCGCGGCGGCACCGATCAGGATGCCGTCGAGCGGATCGAGCACGGCGAACTGCCGCGCCGGGTGGCTGGGGTGCAGGCGGGCCAGCAGACGGGCCCCGATGTAAACGCCCAGCGCCACCGGGATCGCCTTGATCGTCTCCTCCGGCAGGCCCGCGGCGAACAGGTTGTGGAAGAAGCCGCCGACGATGCTGCCATCGGAACGGTCGGACCCCACCAGCCCGAAGATCGCCTGCAGCCAGCCCATCACCGGCGTGTCGCACAGCACGGCCAGAAAGGCGATGACGGCGGGCATCAGCCACCAGGCCTTGGGCTTGCCCACCATCCGGTAGATCGCGAACGCACCCGCCGCCGTGAGCAGCAGCGCCAGCACCCCGTAGTACAGCGGCAACTGCACCTGCACGCCGCGAACACCCGCCACCGGCACCAGCACGGACAGGCCGCGGTTGCCCACGGTGGCCCACATCGCGGTGAGGCCCAGGCAGGCCATGACGGCCGGCCAGAAGTAGGGCTTGGCCAGCACTTCCTGCCAGGCGCCGGTCATCGGCATCAGCTGCGAGCGGCTCGGCTCGGCCGGGTCGCGGCTCTTCATCTGGCCGCCGGGCCTGGGGTTGTCCATCGGCGTCTCCCTCTTCGTTGCGGTCGAAACGGTCATGCGGCCTCCGGGGCGGTGGGTACGGCGCCGGGCGTCTCGGAACCAGAGCGCCTGTGCCGCCGGGCTGCGGTGACGCCATGTTGCGTCGGAATGGGCCGCCGTGGCGCGTCATGTCACCTTGAAGTCACCCCCCGCAACCCGGCGACGAGGGCATCCTCACCCCTCATGCAGACCCTCGAGCCCGGCACCACGCTGCGTTGCGTCGAATCGGGGCAGCCGTGCGTCATCCGCGAGCTGCTCGGCGAGGGCGGGCAGGGCGAGGTCTACCGCGTCGACGTGGGTGGCGAGCCGCGCGCGCTCAAGTGGTACAACGATCTGGTGCTGCGGGTCGACCGCGGGCTGCAGCGCCGGCTGCAGACGGCCATCGACCTGGGCGCGCCCTCGGCGCACTTCCTGTGGCCGCAGGAACTCGTCAGCGACCCCGCCCGGCGGCGGCTCGGTTACGTGATGCGGCTGCGGCGCCCCGGCACCGTGAAGGTGCAGTCGCTGTTCACCCAGGAGGTGAGGCCGTCGTTCCGCACGGTCGCGCACGCCGGCTGGCAGCTGGCCGACGCGCTGCTGTCGCTGCATGCCCGCGGGCTGGTCTACCAGGACCTCAATGCCGGCAACGTCTTCATCGACCCGCAGCGCGGTACCGTGGAGGTGTGCGACAACGACAACGTCGACATCGACGGCGCGCCCAGCGTGATGGGCGGGGTGATGGAGTACCAGGCGCCGGAAGTGGTGCTGCGCCGCAGCGGGCCGTCGCGGGCGTCGGACCTGCACTCGCTGGCGGTGATGCTGTTCCGCATGCTGCACGCCGGCCACCCGCTGGTGGGGGCGCGCGAGCTGGGCCATGCCAACCTGGCCGACCTGACGGTGATGCGGCGCCTGTACGGCAACGACGCCTGCTTCGTCTTCGATCCGGTCGACGACGGCAACCGCCCGCTGCCCGACCGCCACGGCCCGGTGCTGGGGCACTGGGCGATCTATCCGCAGGCGCTGCGCGAGCTGTTCACGCGGGCGTTCACCGCCGGGCTGCACGACCCCGGCGCCCGCGTCCAGGAGAGCGAGTGGCGCCGTGCACTGCGCCAGCTGCACGACAGCGTGCAGACCTGCCCGGCCTGCGGGGCGCAGAACTTCCACGACCCGGCGCGGCGAGCCGCAGGGCTGCAGAGCCATGCCTGCTGGCATTGCGGCGGTGCGCTGCCCACGGCACCGCTGCGCCTGGGCCTGAAGCGGCGTGGCGCACGCGCCGCCGACCCGCCTGACCACGTGGTGGTGCTGGAGCCCGGGGCCGTGTTGCACGCCGACCAGCTCGGTACGACGGCGCGCCCGGCATCCGCCGTGGTGGTGCGCGTGTTGCCGGGCCCGCTGCTGTGCAACGAGGGCAGCAACGCGTGGACCGCCTGGCCGGGCGAGCAGCCGTGCCAGGTGCTGCCCGGGGAGTCGATCACCGCATCCGCCGGGCTGCGCCTGGCGATGGGCGAGGTTGAAGGCGTGGTGCGGCGCTGAGCCAGTTAACGGTCGTGTCACCTGCCGCTGCTGGCCCTGGTCGGTGCGCGGCGGCAAGATGGACTCCGGGTCGAACGTCAGCCTGCGTGCCGACGGGTGACCCTGGGGCCGCAGACGCGGCCGCGCACCTGGAGCCCATCGCATGAACCCGAGCCTGCAGCCCGCCACGCCGACCGCCAGCCCCCTGCGCAGCGACACGCAGTTCTCCGACGCCGTGCCCGGCGCATTGAAGGGGCTCGTCGACCGCTACGGCCGCGGGCTGCTGGACGATGCCGGCCGGCTGCGCGGGCTGCTCGCCGACGAGGTGCCTCAGGCACGCAAGGAGATCTCGGTGCTGCTGCTGGCGCTGGACGAGCAGGTGCCGCAGGACCTGCTGCGCGTGCACGTCGGCGAGCCGATCAGCAGCCTGTCGCCGCGACTGGTGCGCCGATTGGCCGACGAGAAGTCGCTCTCGCCCGAGGCCGCGCGCTGGGCCGTGCACGCCTGGGCGCTCGGCCTGGGCGTGGACAGCGTGGTCTACAGCCAGCCCTTCGCGGGCGCCGGCCGCGACGGCTTGGCGCAGGAAGGCGTGCCCGCGGCTTTCGGTCACACGTCGGCGGCCAACCAGGCGACGGCTGGCGCCGCATCGGCCGTGTCCCGGCCCGCGGCCTTCGATCTCGCCGACCGCCGCACGCGGCTGGGTGGGATCGTCGCGGCCGCGGTGGCGCTGGCCGGCGCGGCCTGGTGGTTCACCGTCCCGAAGCTGGAGATCGCGCAGGTCGAGACGGCCGGGCTGTTCGTCGGCAACGGCAAGCCGGTGCCGGTGCTCGTGGCCTATGAGGCCCGCAACACCCAGGTCAAGAGCGCCGAACTGCGGCTGGTGAGCGGAGAGGGCGCCTGGGCGCAGAAGCAGTGGGCGGTGGACGTGTCGCCCGACGCCTCGCAGCCGGGCCGCGTGGCCGCCGGCACGCTGCAGGTGAGCACCGCGCGGCCGCTGCAGGCGACCTTCGAGGTCGTGCTGGTGGGCAGCGACGGCAAGCGCAGCTCCCCGTTCCGGCGCACCTTCGACGTGGTGCCCCCGCTGGTGATCACGCGTGTCAACGTGCCGCGCGGCCTCGTCGTCGGCCGCGAGCAGGCGTTGGAGATCGCCTACCAGAAAGGCGGCGCCGACGTGGTGCGCCTGGAGCGGCGGGTGGTGGACAGCAGCACCCCGTGGAATCCGCCCCAGCAGGCGCAGCCGGTGCAGCCGGCGCCGGGCTCGAACACGCTGGCGTACCGGCTCGAAGCCTTCGACAGGCCGACCCGCGCGACACTCGAGTTCGCGCTCGTCGACGCCGCCGGGCAGCGCAGCGAGCCGGTGCGCGTGGCGCTGAACGTCGGGCTGCCGCAGCCCGCGACCCCGGGTACGGGGCCCGGCGAGGTGGTGGCCGTGCGGCAGGTGGGCAGCGCCAGCTCGAACGACTGGTCGACCACGATCGGCACCGCGGCCGGTGCGGTGGTGGGCTTCCTCACCGGCCGGCAGGTGGGCAAGGGCAATGGGCGCACCGCGGCCACCGTGATCGGCACCGCCGGTGGCGCCTGGGCCGGCTACGAGGTGGGCAAGCGCATGGGCGGCGACCCGAACGCGGTGCACGAGACCACCGTGCGCATGGACGACGGCCACACTCGCGTCATCACCACGCGCGGCACCCCGCCGTGGGCGCCGGGTTCGCGCGTGGTCTGGGACGGCCGCACGCTGTCCCCCGGCACGGCCCGCTGAGGCTGTAGCCCTCCCACGGCTCCGGAAAGAGCCGTTTAGGCCCCGCTTATCGGCCCATCCGCGGGCTACAGCCGCGGAGAAGATGACCGACAGGAAAACGCCTGCGCGGAGCCCAAGCTCATGATCCGATCCCTGTGGGTCGCCAAGACCGGCATGGAGGGCCAGCAAACCAAGCTGGACGCCATCTCGAACAACCTCGCCAACGTGGCCACCAACGGCTTCAAGCGCGGAGGCGTGGTATTCGAAGACCTGATGTACCAGAACATCCGGCCGGCCGGGGCCGCGACTTCCGAGCAGAGCCAGCTGCCCACCGGGCTGCAGCTCGGGCTGGGCACGCGCGTGGCCGCCACCACGCGCAACTTCAACCAGGGCACGTTGCAGCAGACCGGCAACAACCTGGACGTGGCGATCAAGGGCAACGGCTTCTTCCAGATCACGCTGCCCGACGGCACCACCGGCTACACGCGCGACGGCTCGTTCCAGCTCGACGCCAACGGCGCGCTGGTCACCGCCGCAGGCCACCCGGTGCAGCCCGGCATCACCATCCCGAACAACGCGCTGGCCATCGCGATCGCGGCCGACGGCACCGTCAACGTCACGGTGCCGGGGCAGGCGGCGCCACGCAACGTGGGCCAGCTCCAGACCGCCACCTTCGCCAACCCCGCCGGCCTCGATCCGCGCGGGGGCAACCTCTACGCCGAGACCGCCGCCTCCGGCCAGCCGCAGGCCGGCGCGCCGGGCAGCAATGCGCTGGGCACGCTGCAGCAGGGGTTCGTCGAGGGCAGCAACGTCAACGTCGTCGAGGAACTGGTGTCGATGATCGCGACGCAGCGCGCCTACGAGCTGAATTCCAAGGCGATCCAGACCTCCGACCAGATGCTGCAGCGACTGGGGCAGCTGTGAAGACCTGCGCCTCCATCGCCGCCTCGGCCGTCGTCGCGGCGCTGCTGCTGGCCAGCGGCGGCTGCTCCATCGTCTATCCGCGCGTGCAGATCGACGAGAAGCCGGCCCCGGTGGTCGTCATGGCCGTGCCCGAGCCTGCGATCAACGGCTCGGTGTTCCAGGCGGTCAGCTACCGGCCGCTGTTCGAGGACCACCGCGCCCGCGTCGTCGGCGACGTGCTCACCGTGGCCATCGTCGAGAAGGTCACCGCCACCGCCAAGAGCACCAGCTCGGTGGACAAGAGCGGCTCGATCGACGCGTCGATCACCGCGCTGCCCGGCGTCAAGGCCAGCTCGTTCGCCAACGGCCGCGCGGCGGCCAAGGGCGCGACCGCCAACGCTTTCGAAGGCAAGGGCGCCACCGAGAACAGCAACGACTTCAGCGGCACCATCACCGCCATCGTGCGCCAGGTGCTGCCCAACGGCCACCTGATCATCTCCGGCGAGAAGCAGATCGGCGTCAACCACAACGTCGACACGCTGCGCTTCACCGGCCAGGTCGATCCGCGCTCGATCCAGCCCGGCAACTCCGTGCCCAGCGCGGCGATCGCCAACGTGCGCCTCGAGCAGCGCGGCCGCGGCCAGCAGAGCGAGGCCCAGGCGATGGGTTGGCTGTCGCGCGTGTTCCTGTCCGTGCTGCCGATCTGACCATGACGACTGCTGCCGAGCGCTGGATGCGCACGCTGATCCTGCTGTCGTACGCGGCAGCCTCCGCCGCCGTGTGGTGGCCGCTCGCGGCCGAGGCCAACTCGACGCGCCGGCTCAAGGAGATCGCCGCGGTGCAGGGCGTGCGGGCCAACCAGCTCGTCGGCTATGGGCTGGTCGTGGGCCTGGACGGCACCGGCGACCAGACCACGCAGGCGCCGTTCACCGCGCAGAGCCTGAACGCGATGCTGCAGCAGCTGGGCGTCACGGTGCCCGCGGGCGCCAACATGCAGTTGAAGAACGTGGCCGCCGTGCTGGTCACCGCGCAGCTGCCGGCATTCGCGCAGCCCGGGCAGGCGCTGGACGTCAACGTATCGTCGCTGGCCAACGCGAAGAGCCTGCGCGGCGGCACGCTGATCGCCACGCCGCTGAAGGGCGCCGACGGGCAGGTCTACGCGCTCGCCCAGGGCAATCTCATCGTCGGCGGCGCCGGCGCCGCCGCCGGCGGCTCCAAGGTGCAGATCAACCACCTTTCCGCCGGCCGCATCCCGGAGGGGGCCACCGTCGAGCGCAGCGTGCCCACGCCGCTGCAGCAGGGCGACACGCTGCAGCTCGACCTGGCGTCGTCGGACTTCAACACCGCCCGCGCCGTGGCGCTGGCGATCAACAAGGCCAAGGGCGAGGGCACCGCGAAGGCGGTCGACGGCCGCACCGTGCGCGTGAAGGCGCCTTCGGGCGATGACCGCGTGGCCTTCCTCGCCGACATCGAGAACCTTCCGGTGGCGCTGGCCGCGCCGGCCGCACGCATCGTGCTGAACGCGCGCACCGGCTCGGTGGTGCTCAACGATGCCGTCACGCTCGGCCCCTGCGCGGTGGCGCACGGCAGCCTCTCGGTGACGATCTCGACCACGCCGGTGGTCAGCCAGCCGGGGCCGCTCTCGCAGGGCCAGACCGTGGCCGGCGAGAAGAGCGACATCACGATCTCGCAGCAGCCCGGTGCCCTGATCCAGATGGCCGCGGGCACCAAGCTCGCCGACGTGGTGAAGGCGCTGAACAGCCTCGGCGCCACGCCGCAGGACCTGCTGGCCATCCTGCAGGCCATGAAAACCGCCGGCGCCTTGAACGCCGACATCGAGGTGATCTGATGGCGGCGGCTCCCGGCACGACCGGACTGGCGATCGATGGGCGATCGCTGCAGAACCTGCGTGTCAAGCTCGACAGCGACCCGCGGGCGGCGATCAAGGAGACCGCCAAGCAGTTCGAGTCGCTGTTCATGAACGAGCTGCTGAAGGGCATGCGGGCCACGGTGCCCGGGGGGACGCTCGACAACGAAGGCAGCAAGCTCGGCACCGAGATGCTCGACGCGCAGCTGTCGCAGTCGATGAGCGGGCTGCCCGGCGGGTTGTCGGAAGCCATCATGCGCCAGCTCGAGCGACAGATGGGCCTGGCGCCGGGGCCGCTGCCGAGGAAGGATTCGGCCAACAACACGCCGCTCTCGATCGAGCGGATGAACCGGCCCACGCAGATCCCGCAGAAGGGCGCGGCCGGGTTCGTGCAGCAGCACGGCGACGCGGCGCGCGAGGTCGAGAAGAAGACCGGCATCCCGGCCGCCTTCATGATCTCGCAGGCGGCGCTGGAGACCGGCTGGGGCCGCAAGGAGATCCGCCACGCGGGCGGCGCCCCGGCCTACAACCTGTTCGGCATCAAGGCCGGCGCCAACTGGCGCGGCCCGGTGGCCGAGGTGGCCACCACCGAGTACATCGACGGCAAGCCGCAGCGCGTGATGCAGAAGTTCCGCGCCTACTCGAGCTACCAGGAATCGTTCGCCGACTACGCCAAGCTGATCGGCGAGAGCCCGCGCTACCAGCACATCGTGGCCCGCAGCGAAGCCGCCCAGGGCGCCACGCCGGTGCCCACGGCGGCCGGCGCGCGCGCCTTCGCGCAGGGCCTGCAGCGCGCCGGCTACGCCACCGACCCGGCCTACGCCGACAAGCTGACCCGGGTCATCAACACGACGCTGCGCCTGCAGCAGTCGATGGCCTGAACGGCCCGGCCATAGAGGACAGGAGCAGGAGCCATGGGCGCTGGATCACTGATGTCGATCGGCATCAAGACGCTGGAGGCCAACTACGCGGGCCTGCAGGTCACGGGCCACAACATCGCCAACGCCCACGTCACGGGCTACTCGCGTCAGAAGATCGAGCTGGCCACGGCGGAAGGCCAGTTCTCGGGAGCGGGCTTCTTCGGCAAGGGTGTGGACGTCGTCAGCGTCAAGCGCATCTACAGCGACTACCTGACCCGCGAGGCCAACTCGACCAACGCCGCCGCGCAAGCCGACGCGACACGGCTGCGCATGCTGGAGACGCTCGAGCAGGCCTTCCAGACCGGTGAGCAGGGCATCGGCTACGCCGCCAACCAGTTCCTCAACGCGATGGTGGACCTGGCGAACCGGCCAGCCGACAGCTCCACGCGCGAGGTCGTGCTGGCGCGCGCCACCGAGATGGCGCTGCGCTTCTCCGCCTCCGGGCGCCAGATCGAGACCATGCAGCGCTCGATCGTCTCCGACGCCCGCACCCAGGTGACCGCGGTCAACCAGCTGGCCAAGAACATCGCGCAGGCCAACGACAAGATCTCCCAGGTCTCGGGCCTGGGCCAGCCGCCGAACGACCTGCTCGACGAGCGCGACCGCCTGGTGTCCCAGCTCAACGCGCTGGTGCAGGTCAACACGGTGATGGCCGCCGACGGATCGATGTCGGTGTTCCTCGGCGGCGGCCACATGCTGGTGCTGGGCTCGAACACCAACCCGCTGACCATCTCCGCCAACCAGGACGACCCGACACGCGCCGCCATCGCGGTGTTCGATGGCGAGACCGTCAAGAACCTGGACGACGACATGGTGCCGGGCGGCTCGCTGGTGGGCCTGCTGCGCTTCCAGAACAAGGACCTCGTCGACGCCCGCAACCTGCTCGGCCGTCTGGCCGCCGCCGTCTCCGGCGCGGTGAACCAGCAGCAGCAGCTCGGCGTCAACCTGTACCCGCCCTACGGCTCGGTGCCCAGTGAACCGATCTTCGAGGTCGGCGGTCCCCAGTCCATCGCCAACGCGAACAACGCCCGTGACGCCGGCGGCGGCTTCATGGGCCAGGTGACGGTGACCATCAGCGATCCGTCACAGCTGAAGCCCAGCGACTATTCACTGGCGACGGACCCTTCGTCGCCGGGGCAATGGCTGCTGACGCGCCTGACCGACGGCCACACGCAGAGCATCGTCAGCGGCGACGTGGTCGACGGGTTTCGCGTCGACATCGGACCACCGTCACCCGACGTCAACGACAGGTTCCTGCTGCAGCCGGTCGGACGCGCCGCGGGGATGATGCGGGTGGTGGTCGACGACGTGCGCGACCTGGCCGCGGCTTCGCCGCTGGTGGCCACCTCCGTGCCCACCCCCACCGGCACGGTCAGCGTCGACTCGCTGAAGATGCTGACGGCGCCGCCCAACCCCGACCACACGGTGCGCATCGCCTTCACCGACGATTCCGGCCACTACACCTGGGACCTGCTGGATCCTGCGGGCGCGGTGGTCGGTGGCGGCTCGGGCACGTGGACGGCGGGCGGCACCATTCCCGCGCCGCCGGACGACATGAACGGCTTCGAGATGCGCCTGCTCGGCGTGCCGCGACTCGGCGACGAGATCCTCGTGGCCCCGGCGGAGGACGACAACTTCGCCCAGAACAACGGCAACGCGCTGATCCTGGCCAAGCTGCGCGACGAACTCATCGTCGAGGGCGCCACGGTCGGCGATGCCTACGCGGCCGCGATGGCCGATGTCGGCGTGCGCGTCCAGGGCGGGCGCTCGACCGCGCAGATCACCGGCGCGCTGGCCGATGCCGCCGAGGCTGCGCGCGGCAGCGAGAGCGGCGTCAACCTCGACGAGGAGGCGGCCCGCCTCATCCAGTACCAGCAGGGCTACCAGGCCGCCGCGAAGGTCTTGCAGGCGGCGCAGTCGATCCTGCAGGCGCTGCTGGATGCCTCGGGTGGCTGATGAATCGATCCGCCACGACCTGCCGAACCCACACCTCCCGGAGCTGAACGATGCGCATCACCGCGGCTGCGGCCTTCGAATCCTCGCTGAACAACCTGCAGAAGCGCCAGCAGCAGCTGAGCGACGCCCAGGAGCGGCTGACCCTGGGCAAGCGCGTGACGCGCGCCAGCGACGACCCGACCGCCGCCGCTCGCGCCGAACGCTCGATGTCGCTGATGTACCGCACCGAGGCCAACATGCGGGCGCTGGAAGCCAGCCGCAGCGTGATGGAGCAGACCGAGGCCGCGCTGGGCGACGCGGGCGACCTGCTGCAGCAGGTGCGCGAGTTCATGGTCTCGGCCGGCAATGCCAGCTACTCCGACACCGAGCGCGGCACCGTGGCCGTGGCGCTGCGCGGCCTGCGCACGCAGTTGCTGTCGGTGTCCAACCGGCCCGACGGCGCCGGCGGCTTCCTGTTCGGCGGCCAGGGCTCGAGCACGGCGCCGTTCGCCGACGGCGCCACCGGCGTGGAGTTCGTCGGCACCACCGGCTCGCTGCGCGCGGCCACCGACGAACCGCTGCCGCTCTCGCTGGACGGCCGCCAGGCCTGGCTGGGTGCGCCTGCCCGCACGCCCGGCGGGCCGGAGATCTCGGTGTTCGAGGTCATCGACCGCACCATCGCGCAGCTCGAGTTGACGGGCCGCGACAGCAGCGAGATCGTCGCCGACCTGCACGAGGACCTGCAGGACATCGACGCCTCGATGAACAACCTGGTCACCTTCCGCTCCCGCGCCGGCGAGTCGCTGCACCGCGCCGACTCGATGGAGGAGCGCCTGTCCCAGGTCAAGCTCGGCGCGCAGACCGAGCGCTCCAATGCCGAGGACCTGGACATGGTGGAGTCGATCTCCGACTTCCAGGGCAAGCAGACCGGATACGACGCCGCGCTGAAGACCTACTCGATGGTCCAGCGCATGACGCTCTTCGACTACATGACCCCGCGATGACCCATCCCGTCCTCGGTTCCCTGACGATCGGCTACGCGCCGATCGTCGATGCCCAGCGCAGCCTGGCCGGACTGCGCCTGACGCTCGTGCCGCAGCGCCCGGACGCGCCGGTCGACGGCGCCGCGCTGAAGGAAGCGCTGGTGGCCGCCTGGCCGCAGGCCGCCTCGGACTCCGCCGACTCGATCCGGCTGAAGCTGCAGCCCACGCCCACCGGCGGCGTCGCAGGCGCCAAGGCCGGCCCGGGCGCCGCCGTGATGAAGGGTACCGTGCTGCTCACGGCGACCGGCGAACCGCTGCTGCGCGCGCTGCTGGACGCGCAACCGCTGGCCCCGTTCGCGCTGGAGGTGCCGGCGTTCATGCTCGAGTCCGCCGACGTGGCCACCGCCGCGGCGGCCTATGCCGAGAACGGCGGCACGCTGTGGCTGCAGGGGCGCCCGGAATCCGCCGGCAAGGCTGCGGCCATGTTCCGGCACGTGATCTACGACGCCGCGGAGGCTCCTCCGGCTGCACGCGGCACGATGGGCGCGGTGGCCAGCGGCGTGCGTCGGCGCACCGAGGCCGATCGCGCCCAGCAGCAAGGCGCGGTGGCCACCGTCGGCTGGCCAGTCGATGAGCCGGCCGCGCCGCCGAACCCCTCGAAAAAGCCGTCGCAGGAGACGCAGGTCGTGCTCGACCTGATCCGCCGCGTCGAGAAGGAGGAGCCGGTCGAGAAGCTCGAGCTGGCGCTCAAGGGTGATCCGACGCTGGCGTTCCGGCTGCTGCGCTACATGAACTCGGCCGCCTTCGGGTTGACCGTGGAGATCAGTTCGTTCCGCCATGCGCTGATGATGCTGGGCTACCAGAAGCTCAAGCGCTGGCTGGCGCTGCTGCTGGCCTCGGCGAGCAAGAACCCGGCGATGAAGCCGGTCATGGCCTGCGCCGTGCGGCGCGGCATGCTGATGGAAGAGCTGGCCCGCGGCAGCGGCGACGCCGAGCTGCGGGGCGAGATGTTCATCTGCGGTGTCTTCTCGCTGCTGGACGTGATGCTGGAGCAGCCATTCTCCGAGCTGCTGAAGAGCGTGCCGGTGCCCGAGCGCGTGGCGCTGGCGCTGGGCGAGGGCACGGGGCCGTTCGGCCCGTACCTGGACCTGGTGAGGGCGCTGGAACGCAGCGACACCTACGAAGCGCAGGAGCATGCCGCCGCGGTGATGCTGGCCCCGGCGGAGGTGAACCGCGCCGTGCTCGCGGCGCTGGTGGCGGCCGAGAGCCTGGACTGACGCCCGGACGTCGAGATTCCCCAGGGCGCGCCGGTTCGCAACCGGCCGCCGCACACTGAGCGACACTCCCGGACGTGTCGACTCCGCCGCCCCTGCCGACCGACGACCCGCTGCTGCACGCCCTGTGGCAATCGCCCGTGCCGGCCTCGCTGCAGGACGCGCAGTTCCGCATCGTCGACGTCAACGAGGCCTACTCGGCCTTCTGCGGGCGCCCGCGCGAGCAGCTCATCGGCCTCGACCCGGTCGAACTGCAGCCGGCCGAAGATCGCGCCGACAGCCTCGCCCAGCGCAGCGCGCTGCCGCCGCTGGCCCCCGGTGCTCCCGAGGTCCAGGGGCTGCGCCGCAGGCTGCTCGACGAGCGCGGGCGCGAGCGCTGGTATGTGCTGAACGGCCGCGCGGTGCATGCCGGCGACGGCCGGCTGCTGTGGCTGTGGCTGCTGCAGGACCTGACCGCCGAGCGTGAGGCGCTCGACGAGAGCCGCCGCGCGCAGGACGAACTGGCCACCTGGTTCGAGCTGTGCCCGGCCGGCATGCTGGTGTTCGACGAGCAAGGCGCCGTGATCCGCACCAACGCCGCCTTCGAGGCGCTGATCGGCCGCGTGCTGATGTCGCTGGACCAGGCCGACATCGACCTGCAGTGGCTGCTGGGCTGGGATCGCGCGACCCGCGGCCGCGCGCTGCCGCACCTGCTCGAGCGCCAGGCCACGCTGACGCTGCCCGACAGCCGCCGGCGGCGGCTGCTGGCGCGCGTGCGCCGCCTGCCCGGCGACGATCGCCGCCATCGCACGATGGCGGTGCTGGAAGACCGCAGCGCCGAGGAGGAGCGCGACCTGGCACGCGCCGAGATCGGCGTGCTGATGGACACCGCCAGCGTCGGCGTCGCCACCTACGACCCCTCGCGAGGGTGGCTGGCGCCGCAGGCGCCGGCACGCCCGTCGCCGCGCGCAGGGGGCGCCCCTTCAAAGGGCGTGCTGCAGGCGATCGGCCGCGAGCACGTCGACCCGATGTCGATGGCCGACTACGAGCGCCTGCAGGCCGCGCTGCGCACCCGCGAGCGCGCCGAAGTGCGCTACGCCGTGAACCACCCCGACTCGGGCCGGCGCTGGTTGCTGACGCGGGTGGAACCGGCTGCCGAAGCGCGCGGCACCCTGTCGGTGGTGACGCTGGACATCACCGACCAGGAGCTGGCCCGCCAGCGCAACGAGCAGCTGCTGCGCGAGCTCTCGACGATCCTCGACGGCTCGGCCGCCGGCATCGCCTACCTGCGCGGGGACGTGCTGGTGCGCTGCAACCGTCGCTTCGAGCGCATGCTGGGCTTCGCGCCCGGCGAGGCTGCCGGAGCAACTCTGCGCGAGGCCTTCGGCCGGCGCTTCGACGCCAGCACGCTGCTGGCCGCGGTGGATGCCTCGCTGGCAGCCGGGCAGCGCCACGAGAGCGAATGGATGCTGCCCGCCGGCGACGGCCAGCGGGCCGGTTGGGCCTCCCTGACGGTGCGCGCGGCATCGGTGGCCGAAGGCGGCTCTTCGCCCGGCACGGCCGCCAGCCGCGAGGCCGTGGCCGTGCTCACCGACATCTCGCGGCTCAAGGCGCAGCAGCGCGAACTGGAGGATGCGCTGCGCGAGCGCGAGACCATGTTCAGCCTCTCCGAGGTGGGCATCGCGTACATGCGCGGCTCGCGCATCGAGCGCGCCAACCAGGCGCTGGCCACGCTCACCGGCTATTCGGCCCCCGAACTCACGGCGCTCGACGGCGCCGAGCTGCACGAGAGCGCGCGGGCCTGCATCGACTTCGAGGCCGAGGTGGCCGCGGCGCTGCGCACCACCGGGCGCTACTCCGGCGAGCGGCGCCTGCGCCGGCGCGACGGCCGGCTGACCTGGGTGCAGGTGTCGGTGCGGCCGGTGGAGGAGCACGACCAGAGCCAGGGCGTGATCGCGTCATTCGTCGACGTCGACGAACGTCACCGCGCCCGCGAGTCGCTGCTGCAGCAGACCGAGCGCACGCGGGCCATCCTGGATTCGGTGCTGGTGGGCATCGTCACCGTCTCCGCGCAGGGCATCGAATGGATGAACCGGTCGGCGCGCCGCATGTTCGGCGGCGAGCTGGCGGACTTCGTCGGCGAGCCGATCGCGGCGGTGGCGACGCAGGAGCCCGACCATCCGCTGCGGCAATCGGCGCAGTTCCTGCAGCGGCTGACCGAAGGCCAGGCCGAGACCTTCGAGTGCCGGCTGCAGGCCCGCGACGGGCGGCAGTTCTGGGTCGTCGGCAGCGTCGTGATCACCGGCCAGTCGGTGCCGGGCGCGGCCGCGGGCGACCGCCAGCTGACCTTCGCGCTGCTGGACATCGAACGGCGCAGGCAAGCCGAGACCCACATCGCGCAGGCACAGGCCTCGCTGCAGCGCGTGATCGAGACGGCACCGCTGGCCATCGCGCTGTTCGACGCCCGTTCGCTGCGCGTGCTGCAGGCCAACCAGCGCGCGTCGACCTTCTTCGGCCACGCCGTCGAGGAGGTGATCGGCGAGCGCCCCGAGCAGTGCCTGCCGGCGGCCAGCGCGCAGCAGCTGTGCGAGTGGCTCGAGGCCGCCGCGCTGACGCCCGACGTGCTGCACCGCGAATGGCGCGACGCGATGGCCGACCGCCTGGCCCTGGGCACCGCGGGCCGCCCGGCCACGGTGTGGGACGTGCGCATCGTCGCGCTGTCGGCCAGCGACGTCTCGGCCGCGCAGCTGTTGCTGGTGGCCAGCGACGTGACCGAGCAGCGCGCTGCCGACCAGGCGCGGCTGCAGGCGGCGATCCAGCAGCGCGAGGTGCTGGTGCGCGAGGTGCACCACCGCATCAAGAACAACCTGCAGGGCGTGGCCGGCCTGCTGCAGCAGAACGCGACCCGTCACCCCGAGCTGGCGCAGATCCTCGGCGAGGCGGTGGGACAGGTGCAGGCGATAGCGCAGGTCTACGGCCTGCAGGTGGGCAGCGACGGGCCGCTGCGCGTGCCGGTGGTGCTCGAGGCAATCGCCGGTTCGGTGCAGCGCACCTTCGGCCGCGCCATCACGGTGGACCCGTCCTCGCCGGGGCTGCAGCGCCTGGTGTTCCCGGAGGCCGAGGCGATCCCGATCGCGCTCACCCTCAACGAGCTGCTGACGAACGCCGTCAAGCACGGGCAAGGCCTGCCGGTGCGCTGCAGCGTGCAGGCCGTGGAGGAGGGGGCGCTGATCACCATCACCAACACCGGGCGGCTGCGCCCGGGCTTCAGCCTGGCGCAGTTCCCGGGCGGTGTCTCGGGCCTGGGGCTCGTGCGGGCGCTGCTGCCGCGCCGCAGTGCCCAGCTCGCGCTGGAACAGCAGGGCGACCAGGTGATGGCCTTCGTCACGTTGCATCCGCCGAGCGTGCGGATCGAGTGACAATCCCCGCGATGGGCAGCAAGGCCAAGATCCTCGTCGTCGATGACGACCGCCTCGTGCTGGCGACCGTGACGCACGGCCTCGCGCAGGCCGGCTACGAGGTGATCGACGCCGACAACGGCGACGACGCCATCCTGCTTGCGCGCCAGCAGCGCCCCGACCTGGCGCTGCTGGACATCCGCATGGAAGGCAAGACCGGCTTCGACGTGGCCGCCTACCTGCGCGATGCGTCGCGCGTGCCCTTCATGTTCCTGTCGGCGTTCTCGGACGCCGACACGGTGGCCCAGGCCGATGCGCTGGGGGCGGTGGGCTACCTGGTCAAGCCGGTGGACGTGGCGCAGCTCGTGCCGGAGGTGGACGCGGTGCTCGAGCGCGTGCGCCGTGGCGCCGGTCGCACCGCGGCACCGACCGCGCCGGCGGCTTCCGCGACTCCTGCCGCCCCTTCCGCACCGGTCGCTGCGCCGCCGGTTGCGGGCGATGACCCCGTACCGCTGGCCATCGGCGTGTTGATGCACCGCCACTCGCTGAGCCGCGTCGACGCCGCCGCGCGGCTGCAGCGCATGGCGGCGGAGCAGGGCCTGCCGATGGCGTCCCAGGCCGAGCGGCTGCTGGCCGCGATCGAGGAACTGTCCCGCAGCTGAACCGCGGAACGCCCGCGCTCAATCGCGCAGCGTGAAGTAGAACGCCGCCCCGCGCCCCGGTTCGGCTTCGGCCCAGATGCGCCCGCCGTGGCGCGCCACGATGCGCTTGACCGACGCCAGGCCGACGCCGGTGCCCGGGAACTCGCTGGCGCTGTGCAGGCGCTGGAACAGCCCGAACAGGCGATCGACCGAGCGCATGTCGAAACCGGCGCCGTTGTCGCGTACCACGTAGGTGGTGCGCCCGTCGACGATCTCGCGACCGAAGCGCACCTGCGGCTCGGCCTGCCGCTGCGTGTACTTCCAGGCGTTGCCGAGCAGGTTCTCGAGCACCTGGCGCAGCAGCGTCGGATCCCCCTGCACGCGCAGCCCGGGCTCGATCTCGATCGTGATCTGTCGCTCGGGCGCACCGCGCCGCAGCTCGTCGACCACGTAGCCCGCGAGCTGCGTCAGGTCGACCGCCTGGCGCTGCAGCGGCTGCGTGGCCAGGCGCGCCATCGCCAGCAGCGCGTCGATCATCTGGTTCATCCGCGCGGCCGCGGCCAGAACGCGGTCGAGGTGGTCGTTGCCGATGCGGTCGAGCGAGCCGCCGTAGTCCTCTTTCACGATGCGGGCGAAGCCTTCCACCACGCGCACCGGGGCGCGCAGGTCGTGCGACAGCGTGTAACTGAACGACAGCGCGTCCTCGTTCGTCGCGGAGGTGTGGTGGTGGAGTTCGGACGCGGGGCGCACGACGCCCACATAGCCGACGAAGCTGCCGTCGGAGGCTGTCACGGCGGTGGCGGCCAGCTCGTGCTGCGGCGTGCCGCCGAGCCCGGCCACCAGCACCGGCAGCCGATCGATCGCTGCGCGGGTGTCCAGCAACCCGGCGATCCCCGGGGGCTCCGCGCCTTGCGCGTCGGCGAGCAGGCTCGTCAGCGACGTGCCCAGCCAGGCTGCGGCGGCCGGCGGGAGATCGCCTTCGAGCTGCCGCACGACGAGTTGCGCATCGGTGCGCCAGCTCCATCCGCCCCGGCCGCGGGCCAGGCGGCGATACAGCGCGGCGTCGTCGCGCGCCTGCCGCAGCGGGTCCTGCTGCCGGCGCTGTTCGCGTGCCCGTGCGGCACGCGCCGCGCTCCAGGCCACCAGCAGCAAGGCGAGTGCGGAGCCCACGCCGAAGGCCGTCCCCCACATCGCGTCGCCACCCGTCCCCGGCATCGAGTCATTGTAGGGACGCATACCCGACACATCGTGAGACAGATCACACCCGGTGACACTGCACGTTTCGGGCTCGTCACCCGCGGCGAACGATCGGAAACCTTGACCTAACATCGGCACGCGTCGAGGGGTCCGCGTACCCTCCAGAAGCTCGTCCCGCGGCCGAAAACCGGTAGATCCTTGCAGCACCCGGACATGAACGCCCCCAGCCCGAACGGTCCCGTCGGCGAGTCGCCCCTGGACGCTGCGGCGCTGGCACGCCTGCATGAGCTCGACCCAGGCGGCAAGACCGGCATCGTCGCCCGCGTGCTCAAGACCTACGAGCAGTCGCTGGCGAGCACGTTGCAGAACCTGCAGGCCGCCCAGGCACGGGGCGACACCACCGAGGTGCGCCGGCTCGCCCACACGCTGAAGTCCTCCTCGGCGAGCATCGGGGCGCTCGACCTGTCTGCCGACTGCGCCGAGGTCGAGGCGCTGGCGCGCGACCGGCACGTAGCCGAGTTGCCGGCGGCACTGGCGCGTCTCGACCGCGACGGCATCGGCACGCTGGCGGCGGTGCGGCGCCTGCTGCCCCGCTGATGCCGGCTCCGGGGCTCCCATGACGCAGGCCGCGGCCCTCCCCGACGGACCCGGGCGCCTCGCCGATGGCGCTGCGCCGGATGCGGTCCCGCGCATCCTTCTCGTCGACGACGACGAGGTCAACCTGCTGCTCACCGCGCTGGCATTGCGCGAGCGCGGTTTCGACATCGTCGAGGCGAGCAGCGGCGAGCAGGCGCTGGAACACCTGTCGGGGTGGACGCCCGACGTGATCGTGCTCGACGCGATGATGCCGGGCCTCGACGGCTTCGCCACCTGCCAGCGCATCCGCGAGATGCCGGGCTTCGAGAACGTCCCGATCCTGATGCTGACCGGCCTCGACGACGATGCGTCGATCGCCCACGCCTACGAGGTCGGCGCCACCGACTTCTTCGTCAAGGCCACGCAATGGAGCCTGCTGGCCGGGCGCCTGCGCTACCTGCTGCGCTCTTCGCGCACGCGCATCGAATTGGCGGCCAGCAAGAGCAAGCTGGCGCGCGCGCAGGACCTGGCCCGCATGGGCAGCTTCGAGTGGCTGCGGCATCAGCGGCATCTCGCGCTCTCGGTGGAAGGGCTGCGCGTGTTCGGCCACGGCCTGCCCGAGCGGCCCGGCCTGCGCACGCTGCTGCGGCTGGTGGAGCCCGAGTCGCGCGGGCCGCTGGTGCGGCTGCTGCGCGACACCTCGCGACACAGTTCGGTGCTGGCCACCGACGTGCCGCTGCACCTGCTCGACGGGCGCCAGCGCATCATCCACGTCGAGGCCGAACCCGAGTTCAACGAGCAGGGCCAGGCCGTCGGCTACACCGGCATCGTCCAGGACGTGACCGACCGCCGCATGGCGGAAGACAAGATCCGCCACCTGGCGAACTTCGACGCGCTCACCGGGCTGCCGAACCGGCGCCAGTTGATCTGGCGCGCAGAGCGCGCCGTCGAGCATGCACGCCGCCTCGGCCATCCGTTCGCGCTGCTGCTGATCGACCTGGACCGCTTCAAGATCATCAACGACACGCTCGGCCACTCCGCCGGCGACGAACTGCTGATGGAGGTGGCCCACCGCCTGCGCGGCTGCGTGCGCCACAGCGAGCAGGCACTGGACAACGCGTACGACCCGAGCAACCCGCGGGCGCATCGGTCCCTCGAAGCGGTGGGCCGGCTGGGCGGGGACGAGTTCGTCGCGCTGCTGCCCGAGGTCACCGACGAGCACGATGCCGAGCAGGTGGCGCATCGCATCCTCGAGGAGATGCGCGCGCCGATCTTCGTCGGCGGCCAGGAGTGCTTCGTGACGGCCAGCGTCGGCGTGGCGATGTACCCGCGCGACGGCGCCACCGTGGCCGACCTGATGCGCAACTCCGACGTCGCGATGTACGCGGCCAAGGGGCAGGGCAAGAACTCGGCGGCGATCTACGGGCCGCAGCTCGCCGGCCGCGGGCGCGAGAAGCTCGAGCTCGAGAGCGCGCTGCACAAGGCCATCGAGCGCAACGAACTGGTGCTGCACTACCAGCCCAAGATCGACGTGCGCAGTGCGCGCATGGTCGGCGCCGAGGCGCTGATGCGCTGGCAGCGGGCCGACCGCCTGGTGCCACCGGGCGAGTTCATCTCGCTGGCCGAGGAGACGGGCCTCATCGTGCCGATGTCCGAGTGGGCGCTGCACGAGGCCGCCCACCAGGCGCGGTTGTGGCAGCAGAAGCTCGGCTTCTCGGAGTCGATCGCGGTGAACCTGCCGAGCCGGCTCTTCGAGCGCAGCGACCTGATCGAGAGCATCCACCAGGCCGTCACCAGCCAGGGCGTGCCGCACCGCGTGGTGATGCTCGAGATCACCGAAGACAACCTGATGAAGGACCTGCAGAACGTCATCCCGGCGCTGCACCGTCTCAACGAGATCGGCGTGGAGATCGCGATCGACGACTTCGGCACCGGCTACTCGTCGCTCGCCTACCTCACCACGCTGCCGATCTCCGAGCTGAAGATCGACCGCAGCTTCGTCCGCGATCTCGGCGTCACGCCGCAGAGCGCGGCGGTGGTCACGGCCATCATCGCGCTGTCGCGCTCGCTCGGCCTGCGCGTCATCGCCGAAGGCGTGGAGACGCTACGGCAGATGGAGGTGCTCAACCGCCTGGGCTGCAGCGCCATGCAGGGCTACCTGTTCAGCCGCCCGGTGCCACCCCGGCAACTCGAGGAATGGCTGCTGTCCACCGTGCAGCAGCGCAGCGCCTCGTGGATGGTGCCGGCCCACATGTCCGACATCGACCCCGAACCGGTCCGCATGCGGCGGCCGTGAAGAGAATCCGATGAACACCGTCACCGACGTCGCCCCGGCCCAGCTGGCCAAGGCAGCCCTGCGGCGGCTCGCGCTGGCCAAGCTCGAGCCCACCCCCGAGAACTACGCCCGGGCCTATGCCGAGGAGGCCGGCGCGGCCGCCTCCTGGTTGCCCGAGCGGCTGCGCCCGATGCTCGAGAAGGTCGCCGGGCTCTCCGGCGACGACGCGTCGGCCACCGCCTTCGTCCAGAGCGCGATGGCCGGCCGCTGGGACGCCGCACGCCAGGCGCTCGGCGGGTTGGAGAACTCCCAGCGCAGCTTCGCCGAATCGTGGAGCGACCTGCTGGAACGCCTGCTGCGCGCATCCGACCAGGCGTCCCGTCAATGGACCCCGGCGCGCCGGCGCGACAGCCTGCAGCGGGTGCTGGCCGGCAGCCGCAGCGACCTGCGCCGGCTGTCGCAGCGGCTGCAGGGCCTCATGAGCGCTTGGGAAAGCGACCAAGCGGCCGATGACCAGCCGCTGGTCGACGACCTCGGCGAAGGCGACGCGCGCGCCGTGGCGCCCGGACCGGAGGCGCACGAGGTGCCGGCGGCACGCCGATCGGCCGACGCCAGCGCCGCGTGGGGCGGCGTCGTCGACGAACTGCGCTCGACCGTCGACGTGGCGATGCCCGCCGACGACCGCCGCGCCCGCGAGCTGGCCGACGAGCTGGCGGCGCTGGCCCGGCGCATCGCCGGCGAGGGCGCGCAGCCGGCGCTGGTGCAGGCGGTGGCCTCGGCCTGCGAGCAGGCGCGCAAGCTGCTGCAGCACCGGCACCGGCTGGTCGACGATCTGGCCGCGCTGTGCCGCGAGCTCGGAGCGAGCCTCACCGACGTGGCCGAAGACGAGAGCTGGGCGCGCGGCCAGGCCCAGGCGCTGCAGGCGCGCCTGGCCGAAGGCGTGCAGGCGCGCAGCGTGCGCGCGGCCGCCACGCTGCTGGAAGACATGCGGCGCGAGCAGCAGCGCCTGAAGCTCGAGCGCGGCCAGGCGCGCGACGCGCTGAAGACCCTGGTGCGGCAGATGCTCGAGGAGATCGGGCACCTGGACGACCACACGGACCGCTATGCCCAGTCGCTCGGCCGGCATGCCGACGCCGTCGAAGGCGCCGACTCGCTGGCCGCGCTGGCCGGCGTGGTGCGCGAGATGGTGGACGACAGCCGCAGCGTGCAGCAGCTCGTGCGCAGCACCCGCGAGCGGCTGCAGCAGGAGCACCAGCGGGCCGGCGAGCTCGAGGAGCGGGTGCGCTCGCTCGAAGGCGAGCTGCGCCGCATCTCCGACGAGGCCACCACCGACGCGCTGACGCAGGTGGCCAACCGACGCGGCCTGCAGACGATCTTCGATGCCGAGGTGGCCCGCGCTTCCCGCGCCGAGGGTCCCGCTGCCGCGCTGTCGGTCGGGCTGATCGACATCGACAACTTCAAGAAGCTCAACGACAGCCTCGGCCACGCCGCCGGCGACCAGGCGCTGAAGTCGTTGTCCGCCGCGGTGAAGCAGCGGCTGCGCCAGGGCGACCATGTGGCGCGCTACGGCGGCGAGGAGTTCGTCATCGTGCTGCCGGCCACCGCGGCCGGCGACGCGCAGGAACTGCTCACGCGGCTGCAGCGCAGCCTGAGTTCGAGCCTGTTCATGCACGGCGACCGCGAGGTCTTCGTCACCTTCTCGGCCGGCGTCACCGAGTGGCGCACCGGCGAGACGCTGGAAGCCGCCCTCGAACGTGCCGACGAGGCGATGTACGAGGCCAAGCGCACCGGCAAGAACCGCACCTGCCGCGCGTAGGGGCGGCGGCCGGGCGCGCACGCGCGGCCGTCGCCTCAAGCCGCGCCGCCGCGTGCCGATAGAGCAGGAAGTGGCCGGGCTGTCTGCCGGCCGGAATCACACCCCATGTTCGACGGCATCAAGCGCGCGGCGCGCGCGTTCTTCGTCGAAGACCTCCGCGTGCGCCGCGACGAGCGCGGGCTGCGCATCGTCTTCGAGAGCGAGTCGGCCGGCCCGAGCCAGCCGCCGCCGCTGGAACGTGCGCGTCAGGAAGCCGAGCAGCAACGCCTGAAGCAGGTGCACGACATCCGCGCACAGCTCGCCACGTTGTTCGAGTCGCATCCCGGGCTCGGCGTCAAGGGCTCGCCGATGCACGCGATCGATCGCGCGCTGGCCGCGCAGGGCCTGGCCTTCCTCGACTCGGTGCCGCTCGCGGTGCTGCGCCCGGCTCTGGAAACCTTCGAGGCAGCCGTTCTCGACTGGACCCCGGCGGGGCTGGCCTACCTGCGTTCGCGCATGGCGGTGGCGTTGCGCGAGCGCGCGGCGCGCGAGGGCGCCGACGCCGGCGACACCAGCGCACTGCCGGTCGTCAGCGAGGTGGCGGTGGCCGGCATCGCCCGCGACGATGATCAGGCCGCGCTGCTCGCGGCCTACGGCGCCGTGGCGCGCACTCCCGGCGACACGCCCTGAGCGGCCGAGCCGGTGCTACAACCGGCGCATGAAGATCTACATCAGCGCCGACATCGAAGGCGTCACCGGCATCACCGACTGGGGCGAGGCGGACAAGAGCCACGCCGACAACGCCGAATTCCGCGAGCGCATGACCGCCGAGGTGGCCGTCGCCTGCGAGGCGGCCGCTGCGGCCGGGGCCACCGAGATCCTGGTGAAGGATGCCCACTGGACCGGCCGCAACCTGCTCGCCGAGCGGCTGCCCCGACCGGCGCAGCTGCTGCGCGGCTGGAGCGGGCATCCGTACAGCATGGTGCAAGGGCTGGACCGGAGCTTCGACGCGGCGCTGTTCATCGGCTGGCACTCCGGCGGGAGCCGGGGCGGCAACCCGCTGGCCCACACGCTCAGCTCGAGCGGCCTCATGGGCATCCGCGTCAACGGTGAGTGGCTCTCGGAGTTCCGGCTGCATGCCTGGGCGGCCGCGCTGGAAGGGGTGCCGGTGGCCTGCGTCTCGGGCGACGAGGCCCTGTGCGACGAGGTGCGCGCCTTCGACGAGACCATCGTCACCACGCCGGTCGCGCGCGGGTTCGGCGCGGCCACGCTCGCCCTCCATCCTGCGGACGCGCGCGATGCCATCCGCGACGGGGTGCGGCGCGCGCTGCACCGGCCGCTGCGCGCGCGGGCCGCAGTGCTGCCGCCGCACTTCGACGTGCAGGTGGTGCGCAAGGACGCCCGCGACGCGTACCGACGCGCCTTCTATCCTGGCGCCCGCTTGGTGGACCCGATGACGGTCGGCTACGAGACCGACGACTGGTTCGAGGTGCTGCGGCTGCTGCAGTTCGTCACCGGCTGACGGGCGCGGGGCCCCGCGTCGCAGGGGCCCGTCAGTGCGGCGAGATGGCCAGCGCCGCCGCGACGGCCGCGGCGAGCGCCGCCGGAACGCCGACCGCCTCCCAGGCAGGCACCGAGTCCCGTGCCACGAGAACCACCGGCACCGACGTACGCTCGAGCAGGCGGTCGAGCACGACGTCGTCCAGCCAGCGCAGCAGCGCGCGGCGCGGCTGCGCCACCCACAGGATCTCGCTGCAGCGCAGCTGCCTGGCCGCCTCTGCGATGGCATCGGCCGGATCGCCGACGGCCACGTGCACCTTGTACGGCACCGCATGGCCATCGAGCGCCCGGCGCACGGGCTCCATCGCGATCCCGGCACGCTCGGTCCGCCAGTCGTCGCGCGCGGTGCGAGCGGTGTGGCGGGCGATGCGCGCCGGCAGGGCGGGCTGCACGTTCAGCAGATGCACCTGCATCGACGAGTCGTGCAGGAACCGCGGCAGGACGGCGCGTGTCAGGTGCATGTCGCTGGGGGCGCCCCGGATCGGTACGAGCACGGTCTTCATCTCGCTGTCTCCTGCCCGCAGCGCGTACGCCGCAGTGCGTTCGATTCTCCCGACCTTCCGCCCGCACGGACGGAATCAGGCCCACACACCGCAGGGATCTTCGTCAGTGGTGTCGCGGATGTCGGGCCCGCGCGCTCAAGTCGCTCGAAATGAGGCCGAAACCGACGGCTGACGGACCCGATGGGCCACGACCAGGCAGCAGCGCAAATGATCGTCCTCGTCCTTTATGTCGGTGCGGCTCTCGCGCTCTTGGGCTGCGGCTGGCTGGCCAGCGCATGGCTGCACCAGCGCCAGATCGAGGTGCTCAGGCTGCAGCTGCGGCAAGCCAAGCAGACCGCCGCGGACCACGCCACGCAAGCCCGCAAGCAGATCGGGCAGCTGCAGGCCGAACTGGCGTCACGGCCGCCGGGGCGCCCTCGCGTCGCAGCTCCTCCGACCGGTGACGAGACCGTCGTGCTGCCGCAGATCCCGGCCTTTCACGGCACGTCGGCATCCGGCTTCGCGCCGACGGAGATAGGCCCGAACGGGTTCGAGCCGACGCGGCTGCTCGCCTGACCGCAGCCCGGGCAGGGGGCGTGGGCGGATCGGCGTGAGGGTGGCCCTGACGCCTCCTACCTCCAGGGTGCTCGCGCCATGCCGTGCGAGGCCCGCCAGCACACCGCCCGCTTCAGCGTCGTCGAGGTGCCCAAGCCCGCGGCGTCCACGCCGGCGCAGCAACGGCTGCAACAGGCGCTGGACCTCAGGTGCGACCCGCAGCTGCGGGAACGCATGATGGAGCGCGCGATCAACGGGCCGGCGCGCTGACCGACGCACGCCTTGCCTCGTCCGCCACTTGGCGGAAGCGGTGAGATTCGAACTCACGGACGGGATGAACCGTCGCCGGTTTTCAAGACCGGTGCCTTAAGCCGCTCGGCCACGCTTCCTCAGGTGGGAGATGCTAGCGCCTGAAGGCGCCGCTGGGCTCACGCCCCCGGCGCCGCGGCCTGGTCGCAGGCCACCTGCAGCACGTCTCGCCGCCCGCCGTCCACCCGCACGGCGGTGAGCGCGCCGCCCCACACGCAGCCGGTGTCCAGTGCCAGCAGCTCGGGTAGGTTCATCAGGCCCAGCGTGCTCCAATGGCCGCAGGCGACCGGCCGGCCCGCCGTGAGGCGGCCGGGCACGTCGAACCACGGCAGGTGGCCCGGCGGCGCCGCGCCGGCGCCTTCCTTCGTGTGGAACTCCATCGTGCCGTCGGCGGTGCAGAAGCGCAGCCGGGTCAGCGCGTTGATCACGCAGCGCCAGCGGTCGGCGCCCTGGAGCGAGTCGCTCCATCGCGCCGGCTCGTTGCCGTACATGTTCGGCAGGAACTCCGAGAGCGCCTCGCCGCGAAGCATCGCCTCCACCTCGCCGGCGAGCGCCAGCACCTGGTCGACATCCCAGCCGGGCAGCACGCCGGCGTGCACGCACAGCCAGCCGCTCTCGCACAGCGCCAGCGGCTGCCGGCGCAGCCAGTCGAGCCAGTGCGCGCGGCGCGGGGAGCGGAGCACGTCCTGCAGCGTGTCGGAGCGGTGCTCGGGCCGCACCCCGTGCGCCACGGCCAGCAGATGCAGGTCGTGGTTGCCCAACACGCAGCGAGCGGCTCCGCCCAGTGCCGCCACGCGCTCCAGCACGGGCAGCGACTGCGGGCCGCGGTTGACCAGGTCGCCGAGCAGCACGACGTGGTCTCGGGAGGGCGAGTAGCCGATCGCGTCGAGCAGCCGCCCCAGCGCGGCGTCGCAGCCCTGCACGTCGCCGATGAGGAAGCGCATTTGGCGATTCTGCTACCCTTGCGCGCCCATTTTTCCTGGCCGCCGCACCCCAGCTCCTTCTCGCGGCAGTGCATGGAACTCACGCTCCTCGTCTTCCTGATCCTTCTCAACGGCCTGTTCGCGATGTCGGAGATGGCGCTCAGCGCCTCCCGCAAGGCCCGCCTGCAGGTGATGGTGGAGAGCGGCGAGAGCGGGGCGCAGGCCGCGATGGACCTGCACGAGAACCCGACCAAGTTCCTCTCCACGGTGCAGATCGGCATCACATCGATCGGCGTGCTGAACGGCATCGTCGGCGAGGCCGCGTTCGCCGAGCCGCTGGCGGCCTGGCTGGTGGTGCAGTTCGAGTTCCCGCCGCGCTATGCCGGCGTCACCGCCACCGGGCTCGTGGTGGTGCTGATCACCGTGCTCACGATCATCTTCGGCGAGCTGGTGCCCAAGCGGCTGGGGCAGCTGTTCCCCGAGACGGTGGCGCGCCTGGTCGCGCGGCCGATGAACTGGCTCTCGGCCGCCACGCGGCCGCTGGTGCTGCTGCTGTCGGCCTGCACGAACGCGGTGCTGAAGCTGATGGGCATCCACGGGTCGTCGAGCCGGCCGGTGACCTCGGAGGAGATCGCCGCAAGCCTGGAGGAAGGCGTGGACGCCGGCGTGATCGAGCAGCAGGAGCACCAGATGGTGCGCAACGTGTTCCGCCTCGACGACCGCCAGATCGGCTCGATGATGATCCCCCGTGCCGAGATCGTCTGGCTCGACGTGGCGTCCACCACCGAGGAGCTGCTGGCCCGGGTGGCCGAGCACGGGCGCACGCGCTACCCGGTGTGTCGCGGCAGCCTCGACGACGTGATGGGCGTGCTCTCGGTGCAGTCGCTGGTCGGCCCGCTGGCGCGCGGCGAGGCTCTGGCGCTGGAGCGTCAGATCGAGCCGCCGGTGTTCGTGCCGGAGACGCTCTCCGGCATGGAGCTGCTCGAGCACTTCAAGCGCAGCCATGCCGACCTGGTGTTCGTTGTCGACGAGTACGGCGCCGTGCAGGGCGTGATCACCGAGCGCGACGTGCTGGAGGCGATCACCGGCGAGATGGGCACCCAGGGCGACGAGGACGCCTGGGCCGTGCAGCGCGAAGACCACAGCTGGCTGATGGACGGGCTGATCCCCGTGCCCGAGCTGAAGGATCGCCTCGAATTGAAGGAGCTGCCCGAGGAAGACCGCGGGCGCTACAACACGCTGGCCGGCATGATCATGTTGTTGCTGGGCCGCCTGCCGCGCACCACCGACCGCGTGGAGTGGCAGGGCTGGCGTTTCGAAGTCGTCGATCTCGACGGCAAACGTGTCGACAAGGTGCTCGTGACGCGCACCGAACCCTCTCCCGGAGAAGAACCATGATGCATCCCCCCCTGCACCGCGACGCCGTGGGCATCGACCGCGACTCGATGCGCCAGACCCGGCTGCGCACGGACACGCTGGACCTGTCGTTCTGTTCGCATCTGAACTCGATATTCCTGGCCGCCACCGAGTTCGGCGATGCGGCGCGCGACTTCCCGGTCGTTTTCGTGAAGGCGGGCAAGAACGAGAAGGGGCAGGACGAGGTGGCCCCGCTGGCCGTGCTGGGGGTGACGCAGAACGAGAACCTGTTCGTCGAGGGCAGCGGCGACGCGCAGGTCTGGCGCGGCCGCTACATGCCAGCCGTGCTGCGCACCTACCCGTTCTGCACCGCGCCGATGGCGGAGAACCAGTTCGCGATCTGCCTCGACCGCTCGTGGAAGTACGTGGGCACGCGGGAAGGGCAGGCCCTCTTCGACGCCGACGGGCAGCCGAGCGAGTTCTTCAAGGGCGTGCAGCAGCAGCTCGAGGTGCTGGAAGGCGAGATCGCCCGCACGCGTGCGATCGGCCAGCGCCTGATCGAGCTGGACCTGTTGCGCGACATGCGCTTCGACGCCACGCTGGCCGATGGTCGCAAGCACACCATCGACGGCTTCCTCACCGTGGACCAGCAGCGCTTCGGCGAGCTGAAGGACGCCACGGTGCTGGAACTGCACAAGAACGGCATGCTCGGGATGATCCATTCGCATTGGGTGTCGCTGGGCCACATGCGCAAGCTGGTCGACTGGCACTTCGAGCGGACGTCGGCAGCGCCGGCCGCCGCGCCGCAGCTCACCCCCATGGCCTGATCGCGGAGTACCGGCATGAGCGTCGAGTTGCTCACCCGCAACCGCAAGGCGTCGGTGGCCGCCACGCCGATCCACCTCGTCGACCAGGCGAGCTTCGAACAGCTGACGGCGCCGCTGCCCGCGGCCGCCCGGGCCTGGATGGCGGTGCAGGGTTTCCGGGGCGGTGCCGACTCGCACGTGGTGCTGCCGGCTGGCGACGGGAGCATCGCCGCGGTGTGGGCTGGTGTGCGCGCGGCCGGCCATCCGCAGGCGCTGGTGTCGCTGCCGACGCAGTTGCCCGTGGGGCGGTACCGGCTGGGCGACGAGGGGTTGCCACCCGATGAAGAGGCCGCGGCCCTGTCGTGGACCCTGGGCAGCTACGCCTTCGACCTGTACCGGCCCCGCAAGCGCGACGCGGCCACGCTCGAGCTGCCGGCCAGCGAGGCCACGCGACGCGGGGCGCTGGTGGGTGAAACCAGCAACGCCACGCGCGACCTGATCAACACGCCGGCCGAGCACCTGGGCCCGGCCGAACTCGCCGCAGCGGTGCAGATGGCCGCGCGTGCACACGGCGCCCGCTACCGCGAGATCGTCGGCGACGCGTTGCTGAAGAAGAACTTCCCGGCCATCCATGCCGTGGGCCGTGCCGCGGCGCGCGTGCCACGTCTGGCCGAGCTGACCTGGGGCCACCGCGGCGATCCGCTCGTCGTGATCGTCGGCAAGGGCGTCTGCTTCGACACCGGCGGCCTGGACATCAAGGGCGCCGATGGCATGCGCCTGATGAAGAAGGACATGGGCGGCGCCGCACACGCGCTGGGTCTGGCGCAGCTCGTGATGGCCTTGAAGCTGCCGGTGCAGCTGCAGTTGCTGATCCCTGCGGTGGAGAACGCGATCTCTGGCAATGCGTACCGGCCCGGCGACGTGTTCAAGACCCGCGCCGGGCTGCACATCGAGATCGGCAACACCGATGCCGAGGGCCGCGTGATCCTGTGCGATGCCATCGCGTACGGTGCCGAGCGGAAGCCGGCGCTGCTGATCGACCTGGCCACGCTGACCGGGGCGGCTCGTGTGGCCCTGGGCCCGGCGCTGCCGGCGATGTTCTGCCGCGACATGGCGATGGCGCGCTCGCTGGTCGACCGCGGCCTCGCGCTGCACGACCCCCTGTGGCACCTGCCGCTGTGGCGCGACTATCACGGCGGCATCGAGAGCGCGGTGGCCGACATCGTCAATACCGGCCGCAACGCGATGGGCGGCGCGATCAACGCGGCGCTGTTCCTGGAGGACTTCGTGCCCGCCGACGTGCCCTGGGTGCACCTCGACCTGTTCGGCTGGAACGACCAGGCGCGGCCAGGCCGGCCGGTGGGCGGCGAAGCGCAGACGCTGCGCACGCTGTTGGCGCACCTGCAGGCGACCTTCGGCCAAGGCTGAAGCCGGAGGTCGGGTCGGGTTGGGGAATCCCCCGAACCCGATGCGCGGGGCCGATGCGCGAGAATTCTTCGACCGACTGGTCGATTAACTCGCCGCATGACGACTGCCGCTCCTCCTCAGACGACCGAACCGCTGGTGCTGCAGCGCACGCAGGGTGCGGTGCGCGTGCTGACGCTGAACCGCCCGGCACAGCTCAACAGCTTCACCGCCGCGATGCACGCCGAGTTGCGCACGGCGCTCGATGCGGCTGCGGCCGACGCGTCCGTGCGGGCGCTGATCCTCACCGGTGCCGGCCGCGGCTTCTGCGCCGGGCAGGACCTGAACGACGGCATGGGCAGCAGCCCCGGGCAAGTGCCCGACGTGGGCGCCGTGATCGAGGCCAACTACCGCCCGCTGGCCGCCCGTCTGCGCGCGATGCCGGTCCCGGTGATCGCCGCCGTGAACGGCGTGGCCGCCGGCGCCGGCGCCAACGCGGCGCTGTGCTGCGACATGGTGATCGCCGCCCGCAGCGCCAGCTTCATCCAGGCCTTCAGCAAGATCGGCCTCGTGCCCGATTGCGGTGGCACCTGGCTCTTGCCGCGGCTGGTGGGCCGGGCCCGCGCACTGGGCCTGGCGATGACCGGCGACAAGCTGCCGGCCGAGGAAGCGCAGCGCATCGGCCTCATCTGGGCCTGTGTCGACGACGCCGAGTTGATGAACGCGGCGATGGCACTGGCCGAGCGGCTCTCGACCATGCCGTCGAAGGCGCTGGCGCAGACCCGCCGCGCGATCGACGCGGCCACGACGATGGCCTTCGACGACGCGATCACGCTGGAGGCCGACACGCAGCGCGAACTCGGCCGCGCGCACGACTTCGCCGAGGGCGTGGCCGCGTTCCTCGCCAAGCGCGCGCCGGTGTTCAAGGACCGCTGATGGATGCACGCGCCGTCGACGCGCAGGCGGTGGCCGAGGCCTGCCGCGACGCGATGTGGAAGGACGATCGCGCCAGCCGCATGCTCGGCATGGAGATCGTCGCGGTGGGCCCCGGCACCGCGACGACGCGCATGACGGTGCGCGACGAGATGCTCAATGGCCACCACCTGTGCCATGGCGGGCTGATCACGACGCTCGCCGACAGCGCCTTCGCGTTCGCCTGCAACGGCTACAACGACGTCACCGTGGCCTCGGGCTTCGACGTGAACCTGATCGCCGCTGCGCGGCTGGGCGACGTGCTCACCGCGCACGGCGTCGAGGTGAGCAAGAGCGGCCGCACCGGCGTCTACGACATCACCGTCACCAACCAGCGCGGCGAGCGGGTGGCGGCCTTCCGCGGCCGCTCGTACACCATGAAGGGCAAGCCGCTGGTGCCCGGCCTGCCGTCCACGCGAGGAGTCTGACCCGATGCCCGTGAAGCAGCCCGCCCCGGGCGACCTCGAGCCCATCGAGCGCGCCAGCCGCGACGAGCTGCAGGCCTTGCAGCTCCAGCGCCTGCGACAGACCCTGGCCCGGGCCTACGAGCACGTGCCGCACTACCGCCGGGCGTTCGAAGCCAGGGGCGTGCACCCGTCCGATTGCAGGTCGCTGGCCGACCTGTCGAAGTTCCCGTTCACCGCCAAGGCCGACCTGCGCGACCACTACCCCTTCGGCATGTTCGCCGTGCCGCGCGACCGGGTGGTGCGGGTGCATGCGTCGTCGGGCACCACCGGCAAGCCGACGGTGGTGGGCTACACGCAGGGCGACATCGACCGTTGGGCCGACCTCGTGGCGCGCTCGATCCGCGCCGCCGGCGGCCGCCGCGGCGACATGGTGCACGTGGCGTATGGCTACGGCCTCTTCACCGGCGGCCTGGGCGCGCACTACGGCGCCGAGAGGCTCGGCTGCACCGTGGTGCCGATGGGGGGCGGGCAGACCGAGAAGCAGGTGCAGCTGATCGAGGACTTCCGGCCCGACATCATCATGGTCACGCCCAGCTACATGCAAGTGATCGTCGAGGAGTTCCGCCGTCAAGGCAAGGACCCGCGCGCGATGTCGCTCTCGGTGGGCATCTTCGGCGCCGAGCCCTGGACCGAGATGATGCGCCGCGACATCGAGCAGAGCGCCGACATCGACGCGGTGGACATCTACGGCCTGTCGGAGGTGATGGGCCCGGGTGTCGCCAGCGAGTGCGTCGAGTCCAAGGATGGCCCGGTGATCTGGGAAGACCACTTCCTGCCCGAGATCATCGATCCCAACACCGGCGAGGTGCTGCCCGACGGCAGCGAGGGCGAGCTCGTCTTCACCACGCTGACGAAGGAAGCGCTGCCCGTCATCCGCTACCGCACGCGCGACCTCACGCGGCTGCTGCCGCCCACGGCGCGCTCGATGCGGCGCATGGGCAAGATCGTCGGCCGCAGCGACGACATGCTGATCATCCGCGGCGTCAACCTGTTCCCCACGCAGGTTGAGGAGATCGTGCTGGCGCACGGGCGGCTGGGCGGGCAGTACCAGCTCGTCGTCACGCGCGAATCGCTGCTCGACGAGGTGGAGGTGCGCTGCGAGCTGGCGCTGGGGCACGAGGGTGCCGACCGCGCCGCCATCGCCGCCGAGGTGCAGAACCGCATCAAGGAACTGGCCGGGGTGTCGACACGGGTGGATGTCGGGCTGCCCGACTCCATCGAGCGCACGCTGGTCGGCAAGGCCCGCCGCGTGATCGACAAGCGGCCGAAGTCGTAGACCTTCCGCAGGAGCCGACGCATGTACACGCAAGCCATGGACCTGGCGCCCAAGGAGGAGCGCAAGGCCGTCCGCAGCGCCGAGGAGGCGGTGCTCGAGGAGCGCTTCGAGGCGCGCATCGACGCCGGCGACTTCATCGAGGCCAAGGACTGGATGCCCGAGCACTACCGCAAGACGCTGGTGCGGCAGATCAGCCAGCACGCGCACAGCGAGATCGTCGGCATGTTGCCCGAGGGCAACTGGATCACCCGCGCGCCCACGCTCAAGCGCAAGGCCATCCTGCTGGCCAAGGTGCAGGACGAAGGCGGCCACGGCCTCTACCTCTACGTGGCTGCCGAGACCTTGGGCACCACGCGCGACCAGATGCTCGCTGCGCTGCACAGCGGCAAGGCCAAGTACAGCTCGATCTTCAACTATCCCACGCTGACCTGGGCCGACATCGGCACCATCGGCTGGCTGGTCGACGGCGCGGCCATCATGAACCAGGTGCCACTGACGCGCTGCTCGTACGCGCCGTACGCGCGGGCGATGGTGCGCATCTGCCGCGAGGAGAGCTTCCACCAGCGCCAGGGCTACGACTCGCTGCTGGTGATGATGAAGGAAGGCACCGACGCGCAGCGCGAGATGGTGCAGGACGCGGTGAACCGCTGGTGGTGGCCGAGCCTGATGATGTTCGGCCCGCCCGACGCCGAGAGCCCGAACAGCGCGCAGAGCATGCGCTGGGGCATCAAGCGCATCTCCAACGACACGCTGCGGCAGAAGTTCATCGACGCGTGCGTGCAGCAGGCGCAGGTGCTGGGTGTGACGCTGCCCGACCCGGATCTGAAATGGAACGACGCGCGCGGCTCATACGACTTCGGCCCGATCGACTGGGCCGAGTTCTGGCGTGTCGTCGGGGGCCACGGGCCGTGCAACCGCGAGCGCCTCGCGGCACGCGTGAAGGCCTGGGACGATGGCGCGTGGGTGCGCGACGCGGCGCTGGCCCATGCCCGCAAGCAGGAAGCGAAGCAGCAGGAGGCGGCGTGATGAGTGGAACCCCGAGCGACGTGAAGGGCGAATGGCCCTTGTGGGAGGTCTTCGTGCGCCCCAAGGCTGGCCTGGACCACAAGCACTGCGGCAGCCTGCACGCCAGTGACGCGAAGATGGCGATCCAGATGGCGCGCGAGGTCTACACGCGGCGCCAGGAAGGCACCAGCGTCTGGGTGGTGCGCAGCAGCGACATCACCGCCAGCGATCCCGGCGACAAGGACATGCTGTTCGACCCGATGGAGGACAAGGTGTATCGCCACCCGACCTTCTACGAGCTGCCCGAGTCCGTAAACCATATGTAGGCCGGAGATCCGCAGATGGCTGCCGTCGCCGATTCGATCCGCCTGCGCGTGACGCCGCCGGTGCAGTACGTGCTGCGCCTGGCCGACACCTGCCTCGTGCACGCGCAACGCCAGGCCGAGTGGTGCGGCCACGGCCCGGTGCTCGAGGAAGACATCGCGCTGACCAACCTCACGCTGGACTGCATCGGCCAGGCGAGGGCGCTGCTCACGCATGCCGGCAGGCTCGAAGGGCAGGGCTACGATGAAGATCAGCTCGCCTTCCTGCGCGAGGAGCGGCAGTTCTACAACCTGACGCTCGTCGAGCAGCCCTCGCGGCAGTCGAGCGCGCACACGCCCGGCGGCGACTTCGCCGACGTGGTGGTGCGCAACCTGCTGCTGTCGGGCTGGCTGATGGGCCTGTGGGACGGCTTGCTCGCGTCCACCGACGCGCAGCTCGCGGCGATCGCCGCCAAGTCGATGAAGGAGACGCGCTACCACCGCCAGCACGCTGGCGACTGGGCCGTGCGGCTGGGCGACGGCACCGACGAATCGTCAGCGCGCATGCGGGCGGCGCTCCAGCGCGCATGGCCGTACACGGCCGAGATGTTCGCGGCCGACGCGGTGGACGAAGCTGCGGTGGCCAGCGGCCTCGGACCTTCGCGCGGATCGCTGCGCGAGGCCTGGCAGGCGGGCATTGCCGGGGTGCTGCATGAGGCGCACTTGCCGATGCCCGAGACAACGCCGTTCGTCTCCACCGGCACGCAGGGCGTGCACAGCGAGCACATGGGCTTCGTGCTGGCCGAGATGCAGAGCCTGCAGCGCCAGTTTCCCGGAGGGCGGTGGTGAGCCTGGTCGCGATGCAGGAGGCTTGGGATGTGCTGGCCGAGGTGCCCGACCCCGAGGTGCCGGTGCTCTCGGTGTGCGACCTGGGCATCGTGCGCGAGGTCGACTCGCGCGCCGACGGCCTGCACGTGGTGCTGACGCCGACCTACAGCGGCTGCCCGGCCACCGAGGCGATCGAGGCCGCGGTGCGCGATGCGCTGGAACGCGCGCAGCTCGGCCCGGTGCACGTCGAGCAGCGGCTCGCCCCGGCCTGGACCAGCGACTGGATCAGCGATGACGGGCGCCGCAAGCTGCGCGAGTACGGCATCGCGCCGCCGTCCGGCTCGGCTGCGGTGCCCTCCGGCAGCCAGCCGGTGCGGCTGATGGCCCGCGGCATCGCCTGCCCGCGCTGCGACAGCGCCGCCACCGAGCGCATCTCGGCCTTCGGCTCCACGGCCTGCAAGTCGCTGTACCGCTGCACCGCCTGCCGCGAGCCTTTCGAGTACTTCAAGCCGATCTGACCGGTCGGAATCACGCCATGGCCGGACTGCACTTCCATCCTCTGCGCGTGGCCGCGGTGCACGCGGACACCGACGACGCGAAGGTCGTCACCTTCGACGTGCCCGATGCGCTGCGGCAGACCTTTGCGTTCAACCCCGGGCAGTACCTCACGGTGCGCCGCCCCGGCGGCGCCGACGACCTGCGCCGCTCTTACTCGATCTGCGCCGCCGCTGGCGAGCCGTTGCGGGTGGGCGTGCGCCACGTGCCCGGCGGGGCGTTCTCGAGCTGGCTGCACGCCGAACTCAAGGCCGGTGACCAGCTGGAGGTGATGGAGCCGCAGGGCCGCTTCGGAGCGGTGGTCTCGGCCGCGCGCGGGCAGCATCTGCTGGGCATCGCCGGTGGCAGCGGCATCACGCCGCTCCTGTCGATCCTGAAGACGGCGCTGGCGCAGGATGCCACGACGCGCTGCACGCTGCTCTACGGCAACCGGCAGGCTGCCTCGACGATGTTCAAGGAAGAGCTCGAGGACCTGAAGAACCGCCACCTCACGCGGCTGGCGCTGCACCCGGTGTTCTCGCGCGAGCAGGTCGATGCGCCGCTGACCGTCGGTCGTCTCGACCGCGACAAGATCGCAACCTTCCTGCGCCTCGTCGGCCCGGTGGACCATGCATTCGTCTGCGGGCCGCATGCCATGAACGACGAGGCCGAGGCCGCGCTGCGCCAGGCGGGCCTGCCGCCGGACCGCATCCACGTCGAGCGCTTCGGCGTGCCGCCCGAGGTGGCTGCCACGATCTCTCACGCAGCCCAGGCCGGCGACGCCGCCACGGCGCGCATCACCGTGCTGCGCGACGGCCTGACGCGCGAGATCGGTTTCACCGCGCAGGACGAAAGCATCCTGGCCGCCGCGTCGCGTGCCGGGCTGGACGTGCCCTATTCGTGCAAGTCGGGCGTCTGCGCCACCTGCCGGGCCAAGCTCGTCGAGGGCCGCGTGCGCATGGACCGCAACTTCGCGCTGGAGAAGGCCGATCTCGACGCCGGTTTCATCCTCACCTGCCAGTCGCACCCGCTCACCGAGCACGTGTCGGTGTCGTTCGACGACCGCTGATGGCCCGCCCGCGCTCCAGCGGCTACGACGGCCAGCGCGAGCAGATCCTCGCGGCCGCGGCGGCTCTGTTCGCGCGCCAGGGCTACACGGCGTCGACGATGAACCAGGTGGCTGCGGCCTGCGGGGTCTCGAAGGCGACGCTCTACCACTACGTGCGCGACAAGCACGCGCTGCTGGCGCAGATCGCGCGCGGCCACGTCGAGCGGCTGCAGGCGCTGGTGGCCGAGGTGGCGGTGCTGGGGCTGGCGCCGGAAACGCACCTGCGCGTGCTGATCGAGCGCTTCACGGCGGCCTATGCGAGCGCCCAGCACGAGCACCGCGTGCTCACCGAGGACGTGAAGTTCCTCGACGTGGCTGAACGCGACGCGGTGGTGGAAGGCCAGCGGCAGGTGGTGGCCGCGTTCGCGCGGGCCGTGGCCGCGGTGCGCCCCGACCTGGCCGAGGCCGAACTCGCCAAGCCGATGGCGATGCTGCTGTTCGGCATGATCAACTGGACCTTCACGTGGATGCGGCCCGACGGGCCGCTCACGCATCAGGCGCTGGCGCCCATCGTCAGCGCGCTGTTCTTCGGCGGCCTGCCGGCGGTGGCTGCGCCGTCGAGCGTGCCACGTGGCGTACCGCGCACGCGCGCCAGCAGGGCCCGCGTCGGCGCCGCAGCCTGAGCGGACGAGAGCGCATCGGCCGCCTGCAGCGCCGGTCCGGCGCGCCGCAGCAGCGTCTCCGCCCCCGCGGCACCGAGTTGCACCGCCACGTGTTGCCAGCGGCGGCGCACGGTGGCATCGAGCCACAGGTCCTCGATGGCATGGCGCCGGGCCGAGACGGGTCCTGAGGCCGGCAGTTCCAGCAGCCGGGGCGCCAGGGCGCCGACGAAGAGCTGGAAGTCCGCGCGCAGCGAGGCCTGCGCGATCTCGTCGGCCACCGCGCGCAGCCGCAGGCTCCAGCCGGCCATGCCGAGCTGGGTGGAGATGTCGGCCTGCAACCGCTGCAGCGCATGCTGTGGACGCACGCCCGGCGGCGGCAGCAGCACCAGCGGCAGCCGCGCGGCGTCGAGGTCGGTCAGCGGCGTGGCGAAGGACAGCAGCAGCATCCAACGGCGCCACGGCGCGAGCCCGAGGCCGCCCAGCGTCTGGCCGTGGCCCGTCTCCAGGTGCCGCACCTGCGCCGCGGCGGCCACGTACGAGCAGCCCTCGCGCGCCCGGCTGGCGGCGCGGCTGACGAGCACGGCCGGCTGTGCGTCGGCCAGCGTCTCGAGCACCGGGGCGTCGTCACCACCGGCGCCGAACCAGCGCCGGGTGATCGGGCACAGCGCACTGTAGGTCGACGGCGCGAGCCGCTGGGCGGCATCGGCAGGCGGGCGGCGCGGCGGCTGCAGGGTGGGCTGGAGATCGAGTACGCATTGGTTCATGGCTGGTGCCTCGTCGAACGGAGCCCCGGGGTGATTCCGGTATGGAAGGGACTGTCGACGGGGGGTGGCTCAAATCGTGAGCCACCCCCGGGAACCTAGGGAAAACGAGGATCAGACGGAGGGGGGCGTGCCGGTGCGACGGCCCTGGAGCCAGCCCAGCGCGGCGCGCCCGACCGCCCAGCCCAGGCCGACGCCGATCGCATCCGCCAGCAGGTCGCCCCACTCGGCGCTGCGGCCGGGCACGGCCTGCTGCAGCAGCTCGATCGCACCGCCGTAGGCCACCAGCACGAGGGCCACACGCCAGGCTCGGCCCAGGCGCGCCGGCATGGCGGTCGCCATCAGTGCGGCGAAGCCGCCGGAGTGGTCGAGCTTGTCCCAGCCGCTGGATGGCACGGCGTCGGGATGCGGCAACAGCCCGAGCACGCCCACCGCGGCCGTGAGCAGCGCGAACGCGACCCGCGCCGGCAGACGCCACCGGGCGGTGGCTGCCTGTCCGGGGATCACCGGCGCGCTCGTGGTGGGGGGAGGAAGGGCCACGAGCAGATTGTGGATGTCGGGCACACTCGTGCGCTCCGTCCACCGCATCGATCACCGCATGGGTCCCCTCCACGGCCTGACCGTCCTCGAACTCGCCGGCATCGGCCCCGGCCCGATGTGCTGCATGCTGCTCGCCGACCTGGGCGCCGACGTCATCCGCATCGATCGCCTCGAGCCCAGCGGACTGGGCGTGCCGATGCAGCGCAAGCACGACGTGCACGGCCGCAACCGCCGCTCGATCGCCATCGACCTGAAGACCCCCGCCGGGCGCGACACGGTCTTGCGGTTGGCGGCCCGAGCCGATGTGCTCATCGAAGGCTTCCGGCCCGGCGTGGCCGAGCGCCTGGGCCTCGGGCCGGCCGACTGCGAAGCGGTGAACCCCGGTCTCGTCTATGGCCGCATGACGGGCTTCGGGCAGGACGGCCCGCTGGCCCAGGCCGCCGGCCACGACCTGAACTACATCGCGCTCACCGGTGCGCTGGACGCGATCGGCCCGGCCGGCGGTGCCCCGGTGCCCCCGCTGAATCTCGTCGGAGACTATGGTGGCGGCGCGCTGTACCTCGCGTTCGGCATCCTGGCGGCGATCCACGAGCGCCAGCGCTCGGGGCGCGGGCAGGTGGTGGACGCGGCGATGGTCGACGGTGCGGCATCGCTCGTATCGCTGTTCCACGGCCTGCACGCGTCGGGCATGTGGAACGAGCCGCGCGGGCACAACCTGCTCGATGGCGGCGCGCCGTTCTATGCCACCTACGAGACCTCCGACGGACGCTGGGTGTCGCTGGCGCCGCTGGAACCCAAGTTCTTCGCCGAGATGGCGCAGCGCATCGGCCTGCCCGACGAGTACGTGCGCCGCCAGTACGACCGCCGCTGCTGGCCCGAGATGCGCGCCGCCATCGCCGAGCGCATCCGCAGCCGCACGCGCGACGAATGGTGCGCACTGCTCGAAGGCACCGACGCCTGCTTCGCCCCCGTGCTGACGCTGGCCGAGGCCTCCGGGCATCCGCATGCGCAGGCGCGTGGCGCATTCGTCGAGGTTGCAGGGATCGCGCAGCCCGGCCCGGCACCGCGATTCGGCCGCTCCGAGCCCGATGTGCCGAAGCCGGCTCCGCGAGTGGGCCAGCACACGGCGGACGTGCTCGAAGGCGCGGGCTTCACGGCGGACGAGGTGCGGGCGCTGGCGGAAGCCGGTGTGGTCCGACTCGGCGAGGAAGCCCGCGCATGAGCGGCGGCTACATTCCGGCGGCAGACGCCCGCACGGCCGCCTCCCTGCTGTTGCTGCGCGACGGCGACGCGGGTCTCGAGGTGCTGATGCTGCGCCGCGCCGAGCGCGGCGACGACCCGCGCAGCGGTGCGATGGTCTTTCCCGGGGGCGTGCTCGACCCGCGCGACGTGCATGCCCATGCCGACTGCATCGGCCACGATGACCGCCACTGGAGCGGCCGCCTGGGCGTGGCCGAGCGCGGGCTCGACTACCTCGTCGCCGCGCTTCGCGAGTGCTTCGAGGAAGTGGGCCTGCTGCTGGCCTGCGCCCCCGACGGTTCGGCGCTGGATCTGGCGCCGCGGCTGGGCGCGCTGCACCCGTGGCGCGAGCGGCTGAACCGCGGCGAGGTCGGCATGGCCGACTTCTGCCGCGAGACGGGTCTGCGGCTGGACCTGCGCGGCCTGGCCTACTACAGCCATTGGCTCACGCCGCCGGGCTCGCCCAAGCGCTTCGACACGCGCTTCTTCTGCGCGCTGGCGCCGCACGGGCAGGTGGCCCAGGCCGACCTGGGCGAGGCGATGGAACTGCTGTGGCTGACCCCGGCCGCGGCGCTGGACCCGGCGCGCGACCTGAAGCTGCTGCCGGTGACGCGCCGCACGCTGGCCGACCTCGCGCGCCACACGAGGGCGGCCGACGCCTGGCAGGCCGCCGCCGTGCCGCGCGAGATCCGCCTGGTGATGCCGCGCCGCGCAGTCGGGCGCCAGGGCCCGCGCGTGGTGCTGCCCGACGAGCACTCGTATGCCGAAATCGGCCGGCTCGACCCGCACGGGCATGGCCGAGCGTCCGCCGACCTGGTGCCGGGCGCTCCGGTGTCGCTGTCGGAGCGCGTGATCCGCGTGACCGCACCGAACCCCGGTCCGATGACCGGGCCGGGCACGAACAGCTACATCGTCCACGAGGGCGGGCGCGGCTGCACGGTGATCGATCCGGGCCCGCCGATCGACGAGCACTTGCGCGCGCTGATCGCGGCGGCGCCAGGGCCGATCGAGCGCATCCTCGTGACCCACACGCACAAGGACCATTCGCCTGCGGCGGCGCTGCTGCACGCGGCGACCGGTGCGCCGGTGCACGGCCGCCGTGCCGACCACCCGATGTGGCAGGACGACACCTTCGCACCGGCCGTGCTCCTGGCCGGCGGCGAGCGCCTCGCCATCGGCCCGGCGACCACGCTGACCGTGGTGCACACGCCCGGGCATGCCTCCAACCACCTGTGCTACCTGCTGGAGGAGGAGCGCACGCTGTTCACCGGCGACCACGTGATGCAGGGTTCCACGGTGGTGATCAACCCGCCCGACGGCGACATGTCGGCCTACCTCCGCGCGCTGGAAGGGCTGCTGCGCCTGGAGATCGACTGGTTCGCGCCGGGGCATGGCTGGCTGGTCGCGCAGCCGCACGACGTCGTGCGGGCGCTCGTCGCGCACCGGCTGGGCCGCGAGGCGAAGGTGGCCGACGCGCTGCGCCGGCTGGGCCCGGCCACGGTCGAGGCGCTGGTGCCTGATGTCTATGCCGAGGTGCCCAAGGCGCTGCATCCGATGGCGCAACGCTCGCTGCTGGCGCACCTGTTGAAGCTGCGCGACGACGGCGCGGCTGCGTTGGACGCCGACAGCCGCTGGTCAGCGCCGGCTGCGGGCTGAACGTCGCCTAAGAGGGTCGGGCGGGCTCGCCCGCAGGCGACTGCCAGCGCCCGTCGATCAACAACTGGTGCGGCCCGAACTGCGCCTTGTAGGCCATCTTCGGGCTCTGCTCGATCCAGTAGCCCAGGTAGACGTGGCGCAGCTTGAGCTGGCGTGTCTGCTCCACCTGCCACAGCACGCTGTAGGTGCCGTAGCTGGTGCGCGGCTCGGGCTCGTAGAAGGTGTAGACGGCGGAGATGCCGTCGGCGAGCACGTCGAGGATCGACACCATCTTCAGCGCACCGGGCTGGCCCGGCACGGTCGATGGCTCGCGGAACTCGACCAGGCGCGAGTTGACGCGGCTCTGCAGCAGGAACTGCGTGTACTGGTCGACGCTGTCGTGGTCCATGCCGCCGCCGCTGTGGCGGCCGCTCTGGTAGCGCAGGTAGAGCTGGTAGTGCTCGGGCACGAAGCACAAGCGCAGCACCCGCGCCTTCAGCCCCTCGTGCTGCCTCCAGGCGCGCCGCTGGCTGCGCGTGGGCTCGAACGTGGCCACCGGCACGCGCAGCGGCACGCAGGCGCGGCAGCCGTCGCAGTAAGGCCGGTAGGTGAACATGCCGCTGCGGCGGAAGCCGTTGGCCACCAGGCCCGAGTACGCGTCGGCGTGGATCAGGTGGCTGGGCGTGGCGACCTGCGAGCGCGCCTGACGGCCCTGCAGGTAACTGCAGGGGTAGGGCGCCGTGGCATAGAACTGCAACGACGAGAGCGGCAGTTCCTTGGGGTGCGTCACGCGGGGGGATCCTGGATCTGCGCGGGGCCTTCGGCGCCGCCGGTCACGCCCAGCAGCCGCCAATGGCCTTCATCATAGGTCCAATCGATGCGGGGTTCCTCGGCGCGGCCCCCGCAGGTGAGGGCCAGATGGCGTTCGAAATCGGCGCGCGCGATCTCGCGGGCACCCAGCGAGGCCAGGTGGCCGGTGTTCTGCTGGCAGTCGATCAGCGGGATGCCGCGGGCGGTGCAGAACGCCACCAGGGCCGCCAGCGCGATCTTGGACGCATCGGTGGTGCGCGAAAACATCGACTCGCCGAACACCATGCGCCCGATGCCCACGCAGTAGAGCCCGCCGACGAGCCGCCCCTCGACCCAGGTCTCGACGCTGTGCACGCGGCCCGTGCGATGCCAGGCGGTGTAGGCGTCGACCATCGACGGCACGATCCAGGTGCCGTCCTGGCCATCGCGCGGGGTGTGCGCGCAGGCGCCGATCACCGCCTCGAACGCGCTGTCGAAGCGCACGGCGCAGGCGGGGTCGCGCAGGAAGCGGCGCAGCGTCTTGCGCAGGCTGTGCGAGAGCTTGAATTCGCGCACCGGCAGCACCATGCGCGGGTCGGGGCTCCACCACAGGATCGGCTGCCCGCGCGAGAACCACGGGAACACGCCGTGGCGATAGGCCTCCTCCAGGCGTGGCAGCGTCAGCCGGCCGCCGGCGGCGAGCAGCCCCGGCGCATCGCTGTCCGGCCCCAAGGCGCGGTCAGTGGGCGGCAGCGGCTCGGAATCGTCGATCCAGTCGATCATGCCGGCGGCGGGGCCAGTTCACGCCAGAGGAACGTGAGTTCCAGGGCGCTCATCTGCGCGCGCTGCGCGTTGTCGGCCGCGCCGCCGTGGCCGCCTTCGATGTTCTCCCAGTACAGCACGCGGTGCCCCTGTTCGCGCATCCGCGCGGCCATCTTGCGGGCATGCCCGGGGTGTACGCGGTCGTCGCGCGTGGAGGTGGTGAACAGCACGGCCGGCAACGCCTGGTCGGCGCGCACGTTCTGGTAGGGGCTGTAGCGCGCGATGAACGCCCAGTCGTCGGGGTCGTCGGGGTTGCCGTACTCGGCCATCCACGAGGCCCCGGCCAGCAGCAGGTGGAAGCGCCGCATGTCCAGCAGCGGCACCTGGCACACGACGGCCCGGAACAGCTCCGGCCGCTGCAGCATCACGGTGCCCACCAGCAGCCCGCCATTGCTGCCGCCCTCGATGCCCAGGTGCTCGGCCCGCGTCACGCCACGGGCGATCAGGTCTTCCGCCACCGCGGCGAAGTCGTCGAACGCGTTCTGGCGCTGCGAGCGCAGCGCGGCCTGGTGCCACGCGGGGCCGAACTCCCCGCCACCGCGGATGTTGGCCAGCACGTGCACGCCGCCGCCGGCGAGCCACTGGCTGCCGATGGTGCCGGAGTAGCTCGGCTGCATCGGGATCTCGAAGCCGCCATAGCCGTACAGCACGGTCGGGTTGCGGCCATCGTCGCGCGGCCGGGCCGGCCAGACGATGAAGTAGGGCACCTGCGTGCCGTCGCGTGAGCGTGCGTGTCGCTGCTCCACGCGCATGCCGGCGGCATCGAAGTGGCGCGGGCGGCTCTTGAGGACTTCCAGGCCGTCGCGGCCGGCCTGGCCGAGCATCAACGAATCGGGGGTGAGGAAGTCGGTGTAGTTGACGAGCAGCGCCTCGGCCAGCGGGTCGGGTTCACGGTGCACGTCCTGCATCGCGCTCACGCCCAGCGTGCCCGGGTGGGGTGCCTGCACGTCGCGCCTCGTCCAGCCGCCCGGGCCGTGGCGCCACTCCTCGAGACGGCTGGCCACCTCGTCGAGCACGTCGAGCACGACGGTCGTGCGCGTGGCCGTCCAGCCGGCCAGCGAGCGGGTCGGCGTTGGCGTGAACAGCGCGGCGTAAGTCGGGCGGCCGGCGAGGAAGTCGGCCGCGGGCGTCGCCAGCAGCGAGCCGCTGGGCCACGTGGTGCCGCCGACCACCCAGTCGCTGCGCAGCGACAGCATCAGCCACTCGCGCCAGAACGTGGCCTCGGCGTCCTCGGGCTTGTCCAGCGCCACGAGTCGGCCGTCGCCAGCGAGCAGGTGATCACGCGTGCGATAGAAGTCGAGCAGGCGCGTGAATGTGGTGCGCTGGTAGCCGGGCGTCGGATCCACGTCGACCACGACCATCACGTCGGAGGCGTCGCCGCGGAAGACCACCGGCGCCTCGGCCGGCGGCTGCCCGCGCCGCCAGCGCCGGATGGTGCGCGGGTAGCCGGAATCGGTGAGCGCGTCGGGGCCGATGTCGGTGGCCGCGTAGACCGTGTCCTCGTCGATCCAGGTCACCGCGCTCTTGGCCTCGGGCAGCTCGAAGCCGCCGGCCACGAACTCGCGGCGATCAAGATCGAACTCGCGCACCACCGTGGCGTCGGCGCCGCCGCGCGACAGCGAGACGAGCACGCGCCGGTAGGCCGGGCCCAGCGCCCGTGCGCCGGCCCACACCCAGTTCTCGCCCTCGAGCCGACCGAGCGCGTCGAGGTCGAGCAGCACGTCCCAGCGCGGCGCGTCGGTGCGGTACTCCTCCAGCGTGGTGCGTCGCCACAGCCCGCGCGGATGGTCGGCGTCGCGCCAGAGGTTGTAGACGTGTTCGCCGCGGCGCGAGATGGTGGGAATCTGCTCGCGCGAATCGAGGATCGCCTGGATGGCTTCGCGCATCGGCGCGTAGCGGGGCAGGGCCTGCAGCTGGGCCTCCGTCTCGGCGTTGCGCTGGCGCACCCAGTCCAGCGCGCGCTCGCCCAGCACCTCTTCCAGCCACAGCCACGGGTCGGTGTCGTCTTGCATCTCGTTGCGGGTGTCGCTCGTCATCGGCCGGTCATCGTACTGAAGCATTCCCCGGCGGCGAGACACGACCCTATCAAGGTTGGCAGGTCCGAGGCGAGCCGGGCAGTGGGAGAATGCGCGCCCCTGCCCGCACCCCGGGCGCCAGGCCCCCATCACGAGCCGAATCGCATGAAGCAGTCGATCCTCTCCGCCCGCATCCCGTTCGTGGCCGCAGCCGCCCTGGCCGCCACGCTGGCCGCCGCCCAGACCAGCACGCCCAAGCCGGCACCGGCGCGTCCGGCCGCCAAGGCCCCGGCACCCGCTGCGTCCGCCGCCGAAGGAAAGACCCTGTCGGGCAAGGACGGCGGCGGCAAGCTGCTCACGCGCGACGAGCTGCGCGCCTGCCTGAAGCAGCGCGACGCGCTAAGCACGCGGCTCAGCGAGCTGGACGCGTCCCGCACGAAGCTCGACGCCGAGCGCGCCGCGCTCGGACAGGAGCAGGCCGCGCTGAAGACCGAGCGGGAGAACATGGCCGGCATGCGAGCCGAGATCGATGCGCTGAACGCCAAGACCAAGGCCTTCCAGGAAGACGTCGATGCGTGGCAGAAGCGGGTGACATCGTTCAATGAAGGCAGCCAGAGCGGACCCGCAGCCGAGAAGGCGCGCACCGAGCTGAATGAAGCAGGTGAGGGGCTGAAGAAGCGCCAGGCGGCGCTGCAGTCCGAACGCGACGGCGTGCTGGGCCGCGGCGACGTGGCGGTGAAGTCCTTCAACGCCAAGGCCGCCGCCCTGGAGCAGAAAGTCGGCGACTGGAACGATCGCAACTCGCGGCTGAACGCCGACGTCGAGAAGACGAAGACCGAACGCGAGACCTGGAGCACCGAGTGCGGCGACCGTCGCTATCGCGAGGACGACGAGAAGGCGATCCTGTCCGGAAAGTGAGGGGCGCACGATGCACAACCCCTTGCTGCAGGACTGGACCACCCCCCACGGACTGCCGCCGTTCGAGGCGATCCGTGCCGAGCACTTCGAGCCGGCGTTCGCGGCGGCCATGCAGGCCCACCGCGCCGAACTCGATGCCATTGCCGGCCTGACCGAGCCGCCCACCTTCGACAACACGCTGGCCGCCTTCGACCGCGGCGGCCGCCTGCTGGCGCGCCTGCTGGCCACCTTCTACAACCTCACCGCGTCGGAGACGAGCCCGGCGCTGCAGCAGGTGCAGCGCCAACTCGCGCCGGTGCTGGCCGCGCACAGCAGCGCGGTCTACATGCACGCCGGGCTGTTCGCCCGCGTCGATGCGCTGCACGCGCGGCGCCAGTCGCTGGGGCTTTCCGGCGAGGCACTGAGGCTGCTCGAACGCGTGCACCTGGACTTCCTGCGCGCAGGCGCCAAGCTCGAGCCCGCGGCGCAGCAGCGCTACGCCGAGGTGATGAAGGAACTGGCGGCGCTGACGACGCGCTTCGCGCAGAACGTGCTGCACGACGAGACCGAGCACGTGCTGACGCTGTCCGACGAAGCGGCGCTGGCGGGCCTGCCCGGCTTCGTGCGCGATGCCGCGCGCCAGGCCGCGGCCGACCGCGGACTGCCGGGCCACGTGATCACGCTGTCGCGATCGCACGTGGTGCCGTTCCTGACCTTCTCGTCGCGGCGCGACCTGCGCGAGCGGGCCTGGCGGGCGTGGACCAGCCGCGGCGAACACCCCGGCGAGCACGACAACCGCGAGGTCGCGCGGCAGATCCTGCGGCTGCGTGTCGAGCAGGCTCGATTCCACGGCCACGAGTCGTACGCCGACTATGCGCTGGCCGACACGATGGCGGCACGCCAGGAGGCGGTGCAGGCGCTGTTCGACCAGGTGTGGCCGCGGGCGCTGGAGGCGGTGCGGGGCGAGGAGCAGGCGCTGCGCGCGGCGATGGCGGCCGCGGGATTGCCGCCGGACAGCCCGCTGGAACCCTGGGACTGGCGCTACTGGGCCGAGAAGGTGCGCGTGGCGCGCTATGCGCTCGACGATGCCGAGGTCAAGCCGTACTTCCAGCTCGAACGGGTCGTCGAGGCGGCGTTCGACTGCGCGCAACGCCTCTTCGGGCTGACCTTCCGGGCCCGGGCCGACATCCCCGTCTATCACCCCGACGTCAAGGCCTACGAGGTCTACGACGCTCGGCAGGCGCTGGTGGGCATCTTCCTGCAAGACAACTTCGCGCGGCCGACCAAGCGCAGCGGCGCGTGGATGAGCAACCTGCGCTGGCAGCACCGCAACCTGCCGGGCGGCGGCGCGCAGCTGCCGGTGATCCTCAACAACAACAACTTCGCCAAGGGTGCGCCGGGCGCGCCCACGCTGCTCTCGCTGGACGACGCGCGCACGCTGTTCCACGAGTTCGGGCACGGCCTGCACGGGCTGCTCTCGAGCGTGCACTACGAGCGCCTCTCGGGCACGCAGGTGCTGCGCGACTTCGTCGAGCTGCCGTCGCAGATCTTCGAGCACTGGATCGCCGAGCCGGAGGTGCTGCGCCGCCACGCCCGCCACTGCGAGACCGGGGCCACGATTCCCGACGAACTGATCGAGCGGCTGCATGCGGCGCGGCGCTTCAACCAGGGCTACGAGACCGTCCGCTACACGGCCAGCGCGATCGTCGACATGGCCGTGCACGCCCGCACCGAGGGCGAGCCCCCGGCAGACCTCTGCGCCTTCGAGGCCGAGGTGCTTGCGCGCATAGGCGCCCCGCACGCCGCAGGGTTGAATCACCGCCTCGTGCACTTCCAGCACCTGTTCTCGGGTTCGGGCTACGCCGCGGGGTACTACGTGTACTTGTGGGCCGAAGTGCTCGACGCCGACGGCTACGACGCTTTTGTCGAGGCCGGCAACCCGTTCGACAGCCAGCTCGCGGACCGCCTGCGCCGCTTCATCTACGCCAGCGGCAACAGCCTGGAGCCGGGCAACGCCTACGCCTCGTTCCGCGGGCGCAGCGCGAAGGTCGAGCCGCTGCTGCGCAAGCGCGGCTTGCTGCCCGAGCCGGCGTGACCTCGCCTGATCGGGCGCGCGGGGCCGGCTCGGTGCCCGTCCACGTCCTTTCCGCCCCGGTGTCGGGCGTGGTGATCGGCGTGGAGGTCACGGCCGGAGAGGTGGTGGCGCCCGAGGCTGTGCTGGTGCTGCTCGAGTCGATGAAGATGGAGGTGCCGGCCGCGGCCGCTGATGCGCTGCGCGTGGTGGCCATCGACGTCGCGGTGGGCGACATGGTGGAGGAGGGCCAGCCGCTGTTGCGGTGGGAGGCCGTGCGGGCTGAGGAGGTGCCGCCCGCGCCCGTGGCCGATGCGACGCCACGGATCGAGCCGGTGCGTGCCAACCTGGCGGCGCTGCACGCGCGCCGCGCGCTGCTGGCCGACGAGGCAAGGCCCAAGGCCGTGGAGTCGCGGCGCCGGCTGGGCCTGCGCACCGCGCGCGAGAACGTCGCGGCGCTCCTCGATCCAGGCAGCTTCACCGAGTACGGTGCCCACGCCGTGGCCGCCCAGCGCAGTCGCCGCAGTCTCGACGACCTGCAGCGGGCGACCCCGGCCGACGGGCTGATCACGGGCACCGGTACGGTCGACGGCCGCCCGGTGGCCGTGATGGTCTATGACTACATGGTGCTGGCCGGCACGCAGGGCGTCTACAACCACCGCAAGAGCGACCGGCTGCTCGAGCTGTGCCTTCGCCATCGGCTGCCGCTGGTGCTGTATGCCGAAGGCGGCGGCGGCCGCCCGGGCGATGTCGACTGGCCCGGCGTGGCCGGGCTCGACTGCACGACCTTCGGGCGGCTGGCCGCGCTGTCGGGGCAGGTGCCGACGATCGGCGTCGTGGCCGGACGTTGCTTCGCCGGCAACGCCGCGCTGCTCGGCTGCTGCGACGTGATCGTGGCCATCGAAGGGGCCAGCATCGGGCTCGGCGGACCGGCGATGATCGAAGGCGGCGGCCTCGGCCGGGTCGAGGCCGATGACGTCGGGCCGCTCTCGGTGATGGGACCCAACGGCGTGGTCGACGTGCGCGTGCCCGACGACGCAGCCGCGCCATCGGTCGTGCGCGGGCTGCTCGGGCTGCTGGGTGGCGTCGAGCGAGCCGCAGGCGAGCCGGGTGGCGACCCCGACAGCCTGCGCACCGCGTTGCCCGAGAACCGCAACGCGCTGTACGACCCGCGCCGCATCGTCTCCACCGTGGCCGACGCCGGCACGCTGATCGAGCTGCGCCCGGAGTTCGGCCTCGGCGTGGTCACGTCGCTGGCGCGCATCGGCGGCCGCGCGGTGGCGATCGCGGCCAGCCAGCCGCGGCACCTCGGCGGCGCGCTCGACCGCGACGCCTGCGACAAGCTCGCCCGCTTCATGCAGCTCGCCGACGCCCACGGCCTGCCGCTCGTGACCTTCGTCGACACGCCGGGCTTCATGGTCGGCCCGGCGTCCGAGAAGACGGCCATGGTGCGCCACGCGGCGCGCCTCTTCGTGAACGCCGCGGCGCTGCGCGTACCGGTGGCCTCGGTGGTGCTGCGGCGCGGCTACGGCCTGGGCGCGATGGCGCTCACCGCCGGGCACTTCCACGCGCCGGTGGCCACCTGCGCCTGGCCCGGCGCGGAATTCGGCCCGATGGGCCTCGAAGGCGCCGTGCGCCTGGGCTTCCGCAAGGAACTGGCCGCCGCCCCCGAGGCCGAGCGCGACGCGCTCTTCCAGCGGCTGCTGCAGGCGTCGATCGAGCGCGGGCAGGCCCTGAACATGGCCAGCCACCTCGAGATCGACGACGTCATCGACCCGGCCGAGACGCGCGACTGGATCGTGCGCGTGCTGGCTTCCGCCTGCGCTGCGCCGCTGCCGCCGCGGCGCCCGTTCATCGATGCCTGGTAGCCCGGGCGCCGCACCACGAGGAGTCCCGATGTTCGCCACCGCCATCGCCGGCAGCCTGCCCAAGCCTTCCTGGCTCGCCGAGACCCACCGCCTGTGGCCGCGCTGGCGCGCAGAGGGCGACGAGCTGGCACAGGCCAAGCTCGACGCCACGCTGCTGTGGATCAAGGCGCAGGAGGATGCCGGCCTCACGGTGATCGGTGACGGGGAGATGTCGCGCCAGCACTTCGTGCACGGCTTCCTCGAGCAGGTCGACGGGATCGACTTCCTCAACAAGGTCGAGATGGGCATCCGCGCCGACCGCTACAAGGCGATGGTGCCGCAGGTGGTCGGTCCGCTGCGGCTGCGCGGCCGCGTGCACGAGGCCGAGGCGCGCTTCCTGCGTGCGCACACCACGCGGCGCACGAAGTTCACGCTGCCGGGGCCGATGACCATCGTCGACACCGTGGCCGACCGCCACTACGGGGACCGGCGCGCGATGGCCTGGGCCTTCGCCGAGCTGCTGAACCAGGAGGCCCTGGCGCTGCAGGCCGACGGCATCGACGTGATCCAGTTCGACGAGCCGGCCTTCAACGTCTACATGGCCGACGCCGCGGCGTGGGGCGTGCAGGCGCTGGAGCGCGCCGCACAAGGGCTGACGTGCACGACCGCCGTGCACATCTGTTACGGCTACGGCATCCAGGCCAACATCGATTGGAAGAAGACGCTGGGCGACCAGTGGCGGCAGTACGAGCAGGTGTTCCCGGTGCTGGCGCGCAGCCGGATCGATCAGGTGTCGCTCGAGTGCCTGCACTCGCAGGTGCCGCCCGAGCTGATGGCGCTACTCGCCGGCAAGGACGTGATGGTCGGCGTCATCGACGTCGCCAGCGACACGGTGGAAAGCTCCGACGAGGTCGCCGGCACCATAGCCCGCGCGTTGCAGTTCGTGCCGCGCGAGCGCCTCATCGCCTGCACGAACTGCGGCATGGCGCCGATGTCGCGAGCGGTGGCCGAAGCCAAGCTGCGCGCGCTCGTGGAAGGTGCCGCGCTGGCCGCTACGCGGCTGGGCTGATCGGAACCCCGCGCCAAGCACAGCCGCCGCCGCATGCGGGCGGCGCGGCCGTGCCGGGCCCATGGCGTCAGGCCATCTGCTCGATGCCTGCCACGGCCCAGTCGCGGCCTTCGCGGGCCTTCACGAGGTGCCAAACCTCGTCGAACGCCACCGGCGTGGCACCGGCTTGCTCGCGCACCTCGCCGGTGTAGCGCACGCTGACCACCTGGCGCTCGGCTTCCTCGGCGACATCGATCACGCGGGCCTCGACGCGCACCACGTCGGTCTGCTGGCCGGTGCTGCCGCGCTCCTGCAGTTCGAGGCGGATCGACGCGTACATCTCGGGCGTGGTGAAGCTGCGCAGGTCTTCGAGGTCACCGGCGTCGTTGGCCGCCTGCAGGCGGATGAAGATGAGCTTGGCCGCGCGCTCGAACCCTTCATGGTCGAAGCTCGCCGGCACGAAGACCGGTGCCGCGGCGGCCTTTGCGGGGGCATCGCTGGTGACCAGGCTGGGCTCGACCGGCCCGGACGGCAGTGCCGGGGCGGGACTGGCCGAACCGGCGGGACCGGCCGAACCGGAGGGCGCGGACGACGCGGGCGCCGGCCATGCCACCTGCGCGGCAGGAGCGCCAGAACGCGCCATGGAGGTTGCAGGCTGGGGCATGAAGCGGCGCATCAGGAAGCGGATCGCGACGAATGCGACCACCGCGAGCAGCACCATCATCAGCATCGACGCAAAACCTTCACCCAGCCCGAAGTGGCTGAGCAATGCGGCCAGGCCGAGACCGGCCGCCAGGCCGGCGATCGGGCCGAGCCACGAGCGCTTGGCCGGTGCGGCAGCCGCGGCCGCCGCAGTGGCACCGGCCGCGGCAGGCGCCGCGGCCTGGTTGGCCGGGCCGGGCTGTTGCGGAGTCGCCGAAGGGGTGGCGGGCTTGCCGGGCGCGGCGTCGGGCGCCGTGCGCGCGGGCATGTCGCGCTGCATGCCGGTGGACTTGCCGCCACCCAGGCGCTTGGCGTCCGCGTCGTGCGGTGCCAGCGCAAGCGTGACAGCGGCCAGGGTGATGCCGATGAGCCAGGTCTTCATGTCGATCGAGTCTCGGTGACGCTGCGCAACCGCAGCAGGGGCGAAGTGTGGGGCCAGACGCGGATTGCAAGGGTCCAAAGACCCCAGTCGGACACGGCGATGTCCGGAGAGACCGTAGCCTCTGCCGCGGGTCTCAAGCCCCGGCCAGGATGCCGAGCCACTCGCGCAGGGCCATCCGCACGCGGAACGCCCCGTCGGCCGATGGCAGCCAGCCATACGTGCGTGCGGCCGTGTCGATCGGCGCCGGCACCAGCGCGATGGCTGCACCCTGGCGAGCGATCGCACGCTGGAACGCCCCGATCGAGCGGCGCATGTGGAACCCGTGCGTCACGACCACGATCCGCTCGACGCCGGCTTCGCGCAGCAGGCTGACGGTGAACTGCGCGTTCTCGCCGGTGTCGCGCGAGCGCGATTCCGCCCACTTCAGCGGCCGCCCGAACTCGGTGGCGGCGATGCGCGTGGCGATCTCGGCTTCACTGGCGCCCGCGGGCATGCCGTGGCCGATGCCGCCGCTGAAGGCCACCGGCAGCCCGGTGGTACGGCCGAGCCAGATGCCATAGCGCAGCCGCTCCATCGACAGGCCCGTCAGGTTCGACAGCCCGTACTCCGGAGCGAACGCCTCGCGCCCCGCCCCCAGCACCACGATCGCGGTCTTCTGAGCCGGCGCGACGGCCTTCAGGTCGGCCACCGCACCGCTGGACAAGGCCGGCGGCGGCTTGACCAGCGCCATCGTCAGCACGTTGGCCAGCATCGTCGTGCTGCCGAACCACAGGCCGAGACAGGCGACCCAGATCAGCGTCCAGCCGAGGGCCAGGCGCTTGCGCCGCAGCATCACCGCCCCGATCAGGACCATGATCACGAGGGGCGCCGGCGGCAGCACGAACGAGCTGATCGCACCCTTCCACGGGCCGAGTTCCAGCGTCTGGATGAGATCGTTCAGCGACGGCATGTCCCCTGGATTGTGCAGGGCGGCGGCTGGCGCACACACTGCGGTAAGGGATAGCCCGGTCGGTCCGACTCGGGTGGATCATCTGAAACGTCCAGGAGTCGACATGGCAAGCGATGCGATCACATTGGGTGGGGGCTGCTTCTGGTGCGTCGAGGCGGTGTTCGAGCGCGTCGACGGCGTGACGGCGGTCGAGTCGGGGTACGCGAACGGGCACGTCGATCGACCCAGCTACCAGCAGGTGTGCGAAGGCACCACCGGTCATGCCGAGGTGGTGCGGGTCACGTACGACCCGGAACGCATCGACCTAGCCGAGCTGCTGCGGATCTTCTTCCACGTGCACGATCCGACCACGCCGAACCGCCAGGGCAACGATGTCGGCCCGCAGTACCGATCGGGCATCTACTGGCACCGTGCGGATCAGGAGGCTGTCGTGCGTGCGGTGGCGGCCGAGGCCAACCGGGAGCACGGTGGCCGCGTGGTGACCGAGCTGATGCCGCTGGCGGCCTACTGGCCGGCGGAGGAGTACCACCAGCACTACTTCGAGCGCAACCCGGGACAGGGCTACTGCGCGTTCGTGGTGGCGCCGAAGGTCGCGAAGTTCGAGAGGGCGTTCAAGAGCCGGCTGCGCGCGGAGAGCGCGGGCTGATCAGGTCAGGCGAACGCGCCGAAGCCCGTCGTCACCCGCACGTCGCTGTCGGGGAACAGCGTGTGCAGGCTCTTGCGCAGCCGGGCCCGCCAGCGCGACGTGGCTTCGTCGCGGGCCGAGAGGGCCTGCATCACCGGGGCACGCAGCAGCCACAGGTCCATCGGCTCTTCGGCGGCGCGGATCTGCTGGCGCAGCCAGTCGCCCTGGCGGCCGGGCAACGGCTCCACCGCCGCGACGAACACCTGCTTGAGCTCGACGAAGGCACGCCGCGCGGCCATCCGTGCGTGGCGATCGTGGGGAAGGCCAGCGCCGGGGACCTCGGCACTGGCCATGAAGCAGCGGGGTCCGGCGTACATGGTGGTCAGTGCAAAGGGGCGAAGCCGGAGCGTGGCGCACGCGTGGGGAAGTGGCGATTGAGCCGGCCGAGGCGTTGCGCAGCCTCGAACTCGCTGTGGTGCGTGGCCACGAGGTTGTAGACGTCCATGCGCATGTGCCACAGCTCGCGCAACGAGCGTGCATGCGTGGTGCGGATGGCCAGCCGTCGGGCGTCGTCGCCCTCGATGTCGTCGATGCTCTGCAGGAAGTCTTCCTGCACGCGGGGCAACCGGTTCAGCGGCGGCGCGGCATCCATCGGGGCCGGGGCCAGCAGCCAGAACAGGATGCGCTCCCAGAACGACGACGGCGCGTGGCGCAGCGAAGGCGGACGTACCTCGAGCCGCGACATCGTCGTGGGGTACGACATCCGGCGCGTGCTCAACTCCGGCAGCACCGACGGGCGGCGTCGACGCGTGAAGGGGAGCGGGGGTAGGCCGAGGGATCTCATGTGCACGTTATCGGACGCGCCTGCCAGCGCTGTAGCGATGGTGCGCCGGAGGTCACGCCCGGGAAGCCGCGAACAACGGCAGCGCGCGGGCGCTATTCGGCTCCGAGGGGCGCGCGCCGTTCCGGCGGTTGGCCGCTGCCTCGAACCGCATGGTCAGACCGGGCCGTAGATCGCCTTGCGCTGCGCGGTGTAGTGCCACCAGGGTTGCGCAGGAGCCCCGCGCATGAAGTCGGTGGCGGCCATGAAGGTGTCGAGCACGCAGGGGTCCTGCCGGCGCCCCGTCTGGGCGCACAGGTTCTGGTACATCACGAAGGCATCGCGGGACGCCAGTTCACGCGGGTGGCGGATGCCCAGCAGCCGAAGGTCGGACGCCAGCGACGGCCCGATGTTGGGTAGCTGCTCAAGCTCCTGGCACTCCCCGGCGTGCCGTGCCTTGACGGGGCGTGCGGCCACGGTCATCGGGCCACCTTCGTGCCTTTGGCGCTGTGGCGTGGGCGCTTTGGTGCGGCCATGCGCGCTCACATCAGCATCGTGTTCCGGATCAATCCGACCGCCACGCCCTCGAGTTCGAAGTCGACATCGCCGAAGGGCACGACGATGGGCTCGAAGTCGGGGTTTTCGGGCAGCAGTTCGATGGTGGTGCGGGTGCGGCGCAGCCGCTTCACGGTGACATCGTCGCCCAGCCGCGCCACGACGATCTGGCCGTTCTTGGCTTCCTTCGTGCGCAGCACCGCGAGCAGGTCGCCGTCGAGGATGCCGGCATCGCGCATGCTCATGCCGCGCACCTTCAGCAGATAGTCGGGGCGGCGCGGGAACATGCTGGCCTCGACGAGGTAGGTCTGCTCGACGTGCTCCTGCGCCAGGATCGGGCTGCCGGCCGCCACGCGGCCCACCAGCGGCAGCGTCAGCTGAGCCATCAGCGGCAGCGTCAGCTGCTTGCCGTGTGCCGACCAGCGTGCCTCGTTGAGCGCGCGCAATGTGTCAGACTTCAAGCGGATCCCGCGCGACGTGCCGCCGACGAGTTCGATGACGCCCTTGCGTGCCAGCGCCTGCAGGTGCTCCTCGGCGGCGTTGGCGGAGCGGAAGCCCAGTTCGGCCGCGATCTCGGCCCGGGTGGGGGGTGCACCGCTGCGTTCGATGGCGCTCTGCACGAGTTCTAGCACCTGCTGCTGGCGCGGGGTGAGCTTGGGACTGTCGTCGGACATGCCGGCCTCCGGAGGAGCAGGACACCGGCGGCTCGCCGCGAGGTGCCTGATGTTTCATACAGACCGCTGTATTTTTATCCAGAAAGCACCCTCATGACCAGCCCTGCGCCTCGCGTCGTGATCCTGGCCACCGGCGGCACCATCGCCGGCGCGGCCGCGAGCGCCACGGACAACGTCGGCTACCGGGCCGGGCAGGTCGGCGTGGAACAGCTCATCGCCGCCGTGCCGGCCCTGTCGGCGCATCGGCTGGAGGCTGAGCAGGTGGCGCAGGTGGACAGCAGCGACATGGGCGAGACCGTGTGGCGCGCGCTGGTCGCACGCTGCGAACACCACCTGCAGCGCGCCGACGTGCAGGGGCTCGTGATCACCCACGGCACCGACACCCTCGAGGAGACGGCGTGGCTGCTGCAGCGCATGCTCGCGCCGGCCAAGCCCGTGGTGCTGACGGCGGCGATGCGCCCGGCCACGTCGCTCGCCGCGGACGGGCCGCAGAACCTGCTCGATGCCGTGACGGTGGCCCAGGTCCAGGGCGCACACGGTGTGGTGGCCTGCGTCGCCGGCCGTGTGCTGTCTGCCACCGATGTCCAGAAGGTGCACAGCTACCGCACCGATGCGTTCGATGCGCCCGATGCGAGTCCGGTGGCGCGGGTGGTGGAAGGCCGCGTGACGGTGCTGCGTCCATGGCCACAGTCGGATCGGGCATCCTGGCCCGAGGGCCGTGCATGGCCGTGGGTGGAGATCGTCACGAGCCACGCGCTCGCGCGACGCGACGGCATCGACGCCTGGGTGGCGACCGGCGTGCAAGGCCTGGTGGTTGCCGGCACCGGGAACGGCACCGTGCACGAGGCACTGCGTGGCGCGCTGGTCGACGCCGAACATCGCGGCGTGGCCATCGCCCTGGCGAGCCGCTGTGCCGCGGGCCCGGTGCTCGCCGGGCACCGGGCCGGCTGGCGGGTCTATCCCGGGCTCAACGCGGTGAAGTCGCGCGTCGAGCTGGGGCTCGAACTGCTGGGCTCCGCGCCCCAGCGCTGAAGCGCCGGCGAGCGGCGCTGCGCGTCGGGACTCAGCGCCCGAACACCGCCGCGAGGATCTTGCTGCCGGTGCCCACGGGGTCGGCGCGGATCTTCCTCTCCTCCTCACCGATCATCAGGTACAGGCCATCGAGCGCCTTGCCGGTGATGTACTGCTGGATGTTGGCGTCCTTCGACTTCATGAGGCCGAGCCCGGCCGCCTTGCCTGCCACGGCGTTGTAGCGCTCGGCCAGCTGCACCTTCTCGGTGGCGCGGGTGACGATGGGCAGGAACTTGGTACCGAGCGGCTCGCGGGTCTTGCCCGAGAAGTACTCCGTGACCGAGGTCTCCCCGCCGCGCACGATCGTCAGCGCGTCCTGCACCGTGATCTTGCGCGCCGCGTCGACGAGCAGCGCCTTGGCCTCGGGCACCGAAGCCTCGGCGGCGCGGTTCATCGCCACCACCAACTCGTCGACCCGCTTCTGCTGGCCCGTCGCCTTCAGCAGCTTGGCGGCATCGTCCAGGAACTTCGGCAACGGGATGCGCACCTTCGGATTGCCGAGGAATCCATCGCTGCGCCCCAGCAGGCCGACCGCGGCGACCGCCCCTCGCTCCAGTGCCGTGCGGATGCCGCTGGCGGCATCGGTCTGCGACAGGGCCCGGGCCAGCGGCGCGTGCGCGACGCCGAGGGTGATGAGGGCGAGCGCGGGGCGGCGTTGCATCGTTCGGCTCCAGGGGGTCAGGCGGCGGCCTGCAAGGCGTCCAGTTCGGTGTGCAGCTCGAGCCAGCGCTCTTCGAGCATCGCCGTCTCGGCCAGGATGTGGTGGTGTCGGCGGCCGAGGTCGGCGATGACGTCTCCGCCGGCATCGCCCGACGCGAGGGCGGCCTCGACTTCGCTCTTCTCGGCTCCGAGCCGCTCGAGCCGCTCGTCGATCCGCTGGATCTCGACGCGCAGCGGCCGTGTCGCCTCGGCCAGCCGGGCGCGCGACTGCTTCGCAGCCTGCCGCTGGTCGCGCGCGGTGGCCTCTGGAGCGGGGGGCGCGACGCGGCGCGGCGCGGCGGCTTCCGCCTGCGCTTCTTCGGCGAGCTGCGGGCGCGGGGGTGGCGGCGGCTCCTGGCCTCGGGCCACGGCCTTGGAGACGTCCAGCAGCCAGCGCTGGTAGTCGTCGAGGTCGCCTTCGAAGGGTCCCACGCCGCCCCGCGTGACGAGCCAGAACTCGTCGCAGACCTCGCGCAGCAGCGCACGGTCGTGGCTGACGAGCATCACGGTGCCGTCGAACTCGTTGAGCGCGATCGACAGGGCCTCGCGGGTCGTCAGGTCGAGGTGGTTGGTCGGCTCGTCGAGCAGCAGCAGGTTGGGGCGCTGCCAGACGATCATCGCCAGCACGAGGCGGGCCTTCTCGCCGCCCGATAACGTGCCCACCGGCTGCTGCACCATGTCGCCGGTGAAGCGGAAGGTGCCCAGGAAGTCGCGCAGCTCCTGCTCGCGTGCGGCGGGGCCGACATCGCGGGCCAGCCGCACCAGGTGCATCAGCGGGCCGTCGTCGGGGTGCAGCAGCTCGAGTTCCTGCTGCGCGAAGTAGCCGATGCGCAGCCCCTTGCCCTCGGTGATGCGGCCGGACAGCGGCATCAACTCCCGCGCGATGGTCTTCACGAGCGTGGACTTGCCTTGCCCGTTCGCGCCGAGGATGCCGATGCGTTGCCCGGCCAGCACCGAGCGGTGCACGCCGCGCACGATCACCGCCTCGGGGCCGTAGCCGCAGGCCAGGCCGTCGAGCGCGAGCATCGGGTTCGGCAGGCTCGGCGGCTCGCGGAACTCGAAGGCGAAGTCGCTCGCGGTGAGCACCGGCGCCAGCCGCTCCATGCGCGCCAGCGCCTTCACGCGGCTCTGCGCCTGGCGGGCCTTGGTGGCCTTGGCCTTGAAACGGTCGATGAAGCGCTGCAGGTGCGCGATGCGCTCCTGCTGCCGCGAGAACGCGGCGTGGGCCTGGGCGATGCGTTCGGCGCGCATCTCCTCGAACGCCGTGTAGTTGCCGGTGTAGCGGGTCAGCGTGCCGTCGTCGAGGTGCACGATGACGCGGGTGATCGCGTCGAGGAACTCGCGGTCGTGGCTGATGACGACCAGCGTGCCGTCATAGCGCTGCAGCCACGACTCGAGCCACACCAGGGCGTCGAGGTCGAGGTGGTTGGTGGGTTCGTCGAGCAGCAGCAGCTCGGCCGGGCACATCAGCGCGCGCGCCAGTTGCAGCCGCATGCGCCAGCCGCCCGAGAAGCTGTTCACCGGCGCGTCGAGCTGGCTGCCGCGAAACCCCAGGCCCAGCAGCAAGGCCTGGGCTCGCGGCCGCGCGTCGAAGGCGCCCGCTTCCTCGAGCGCCAGGTGGGCGTGGGCGATGGCTTCGCCGTCGCCGGCGTCCTCGGCACGCGCCAGTTCGGCCTGCGCGGCCACCAGGGGCAGGTCGCCCTGCAGCACGAACTCGGTGGCGCCGGCATCGGTCTCGGGCATGTCCTGAGCCACCTCGCCGATGCGCCAGGTCGGCGGGATCCCCACATCGCCGGCATCGGCATGCAGGCGGCCGGCCAGCAGCGAAAACAGGCTCGACTTGCCGGCGCCGTTGCGCCCGATCAAGCCGATCTTCTCGCCCGGCGCCAGCGTGACGCTCGCGCCCTGCAGCACCACGCGGACGCCGCGGCGCAGGGTGATGTCGCGCAACGTGATCATGGCCAGGATTGTCGCGGCAGCAGCAGCACCTGGTCGTCACCGGCGCTGGTGGGCAGCCACACGGGCTCGAGCGCCGGGAACGCCGCCTCGAAGTGCGCGCGTTCGTGCCCGATCTCGAGCACGAGCACGCCATCGTCGGCGAGGTGCTGCGGCACCTGGGCCAGGAGCCCGCGCACGAAGTCCATGCCGTCGTCGCCCCCGTCCAGCGCCAGGGCCGGTTCGGCGCGGTACTCCGGCGGGAGCGCCTGCATCGAGTCGCGATTCACGTACGGGGGGTTGCACAGGATCAGCTGGTGGCGGCCTGGCGCCGCGGCGAGGCCATCACCCTGGCGCAACGCGATGCGCTGTGCGAGCCGATGCCGCTCGACGTTGCGCTGAGCCACGATCAGCGCGTCGAGCGACAGGTCGGTGGCCGTCACCAGCGCCTGCGGCCAGGCCATCGCCGCCAGCACCGCGAGGCTGCCGTTGCCGGTGCACAGGTCGAGCACGCGCCCAGGCGGCTCCGGAAACCAGGCATCGATCAGGCCTTCGGCCAGCACCTCGGCGATCAGCGAGCGCGGCACGATGACCCGTTCGTCGACGTTGAACGGCACGCCCTGCAGCCAGGCTTCGCCGGTGAGGTACGCGGCCGGCCTGCGCGTGGCGATGCGCTCTTCGATGAACGCCTGCACGGCCAGCACGCGATCCGCGGGCACGGGGTCCTCGGCATGGTCATCGAGGCCATCGAGCGGCAGACCGAGCCGCCACAGCACCAGCCACGCCGCCTCGTCGTAGGCGTTCAGCGTACCGTGCCCAAAGCAAACGCCCGCCTGGTCGAGGCGGGCGCAGGCCTGCTGCACGAGGTCGGCGAGCGTCATCGCAGCAGTGCCTCGATCGTGCGGCGGTAGATGTTCTTCAGCGGCTCGACATCGGCCACGCGCACCCACTCGTCGACCTGGTGCGCGCTGGCGTTGCTGACGCCGAACTCGATCACCTGCGGGCAGACCGGCGCGAGGAAGCGGGCGTCCGAGGTGCCGCCGGTGGTCGCCAGTTCGGGGCGGTATCCGCACTCGGCCTCGATGGCGGCGGCCAGGGCGTCACTCAGCGGGCCGGGCTTCGTGAGGAACGGCTCGGCACCCAGCGTCCAGTCGAGCGACCACCGCAACCCGTGCCGATCGAGGATCTCGTGCACGCGGCGCTTCAGTGCATCAGGGGTCGACTCGGTGCAGTGGCGGAAGTTGAAGTCCAGCGCCACGCTGCCGGGGATCACGTTGCCCACGCCTGTGCCGGCGTGGATGTTGCTCACTTGCCAGGTGGTGGGCGGGAACGAGGCGTTGCCCTCGTCCCAGCGCGTGGCAGCGAGTTCGGCCAGCGCCGGAGCCAACGTGTGCACCGGGTTCAGCGCCAGGTGCGGATAGGCCACGTGGCCCTGCACGCCACGCACTTCGAGCCGGCCCGACAGGGACCCGCGGCGGCCGTTCTTGATGACGTCGCCCAGCCGCTCCACCGACGTGGGCTCGCCCACGATGCAGGCGTCCAGCCGCTCGCCGCGCGCCACCAGCCATTCGACGACGCGGCGCGTGCCGTCGATCGCGGGGCCTTCCTCGTCGCTGGTGCAGAGCACCGCAACCGCGCCCTTGTGGGCCGGGTTCGCCTGCACGAACTCCTCGGCGGCCACCGTCATCGCGGCGATGGCCGTCTTCATGTCGGCGGCGCCACGGCCATGCAGTCGGCCGTCGCGGTGGGTGGGCACGAAGGGGTCGCTGGCCCAGCGTTCGACAGGCCCGGTGGGCACGACGTCGGTGTGTCCGGCCAGCACCACGCAAGGCCCCGGCGCGACCCCGCGGTGCACCGCCCACAGGTTGTCGACCGCACCGAAGCGCAACGGATGGCACTCGAAGCCGCGGGCCGCCAGACGTTCGGCAATCAGCGCCTGGCAGCCGTCGTCGGCCGGCGTTACCGAGCGGCGAGCGAGCAGCGTCTCGGCCAGCCGCAGCGCAGCCGTCACTGCGGCCGGCCCCAGGGCGTGTTGTTGGCCGCGGCGGGCGCTTCGTCGGGACGCACCTCGATGGTCATCTCGCTGAACGAGGCGGCCTCGGGCTCCTCGCGCTTGGGAGCGGCTCGCGACACCGGTGCCATCTCGTTCTGCAGCCGCCACAGCAAGTTGGTGGGCGAATCGGCCTGCGCCAGGCCTTCGTCGCGGCTGACGACGTTCTGGTTGATCAGCCGCGCGATGTCCTGCTCGAAAGTCTGCGACCCTTCGGCCAGCGACTTCTCCATCGCCTCCTTCACGCCGGAGAGGTCGCCTTTCTCGATCAGCTCGGCGACGAGCTTGGTGTTCAGCAGCACCTCGACAGCGGGCACGCGGCCCCCGGCGACCGCGCGCAGCAGGCGCTGCGAGATGATCGCGCGCAGGCCCGATGCCAAGTCGGACAGCAGCGTGGAGCGGGCTTCCGGCGTGTAGAAGGACAGGATCCGCCCGAGCGCGTGATAGCTGTTGTTGGCGTGCAGCGTGGCCAGCACGAGGTGGCCCGACAGCGCGTACGAGATCGCCGAGGTCATCGTCTCGCGGTCGCGGATCTCGCCGATCAGGATGCAGTCGGGGGCCTGGCGCAGCGCGTTCTTCAGCGCCACCTGCAGGCTCTGCGTGTCGCGGCCCACCTCGCGCTGGTTGACGATCGAGCGCTTGTTGCTGAAGAGGAACTCGATCGGGTCCTCGATCGTCAGGATGTGGCCGGCCAGCTGCTGGTTGCGCCACTCGAGCATCGATGCGAGCGTGGTCGTCTTGCCGGTGCCGGTGGCGCCGACCATCAGGATCAGCCCCCGTGGCTCGACGACGAGCGACGACAGCATGCCCGGCACGCCCAGCGAGTCGAGCGATGGGATCTCGCGCGGGATGCACCGGATCACCGCCGCGATCGAGCCGCGCTGGCGGAAGCCCGAGATGCGGAAGCTGCCGACGCCGGGGATCGCCGTGCCGACGTTGAGCTCGCCATGGTCGCTGAGCTCCTCCATCTGCTGCGGCGTCAGCAACTCGCCCAGCAGCTGGCGGATCTGCGTCGGAGAGACGAGCTGGTCCGACAGCTGCAGGATCTGCCCGTGGATCTTGATCAGGATCGGCGTGTTGGCCGAGATGTAGACGTCCGATGCGTTCTTCTCGGCCATCAGCCGGAGCACGCGCTCCATGTTGCCGCTCATCGTGCCACGCTCCCTTGCGGTGTCACCCGCTCAGCTCATGCTCTCAGCAGTTCGTTGATGCTCGTCTTCGCCCGGGTCTCGGCCGTGACCTGCTTGACGATCACCGCGCAGTACAGGCTGTGCGAACCGTCGGCCGCCGGCATCGAGCCGCTCACCACCACCGAGCCCGCCGGCACGCGGCCGTAGGTCACCTCGCCCGTCATGCGGTTGTAGATCTTCGTGCTCTGGCTGATGAAAACGCCCATGCTGATCACCGAGTTCTCCTCGACGATCACGCCTTCGACGACTTCCGAACGGGCGCCGATGAAGCAGTTGTCCTCGATGATGGTCGGGTTCGCCTGCAGCGGCTCGAGCACGCCGCCGATGCCGACGCCGCCCGACAGGTGCACGTTCCTGCCGATCTGCGCGCACGAGCCGACCGTGGCCCAGGTGTCGACCATCGTGCCTTCGTCGACGTAGGCGCCGATGTTCACGTAGCTGGGCATCAGCACGACGTTCTTCGCGATGTAGCTGCCGCGGCGCGCCACGGCCGGCGGCACCACGCGCACGCCGGTGGCGCGCATCGCCGCTTCGTCGAGGTGGGCGAACTTGGTGGGCACCTTGTCGTAGAAGCCGAGGTCGCCGGCGTGCATCGCCTTGTTCTCGTTGAGGCGGAACGACAGCAGCACCGCCTTCTTGACCCACTGGTTCACCGTCCACTGCCCGACGCCCTGGCGCTCGGCCACTCGGATCCGGCCGGCGTTGAGGTCGGCGATCACCGATTCGACGCGCTCGCGAACCTCGGGTGCATTGACGGCGTTGATGTCGGCGCGGCGCTCCCACGCGAGGTCGATGAGCTGTTGGGCGTTGGTCATGTGTGCTGGAGGTAGGAAACGATGCGCCGGGCCGCTTCGAGGCATTCCGCCACCGGCGCGACCAGCGCCATGCGGACGCGCCCGCTGCCCGGATTGACACCATGGGCCGTGCGGGCGAGCAGGCTCCCGGGCAGGACCGTCACATTGTATTGAGCGAGCAGCCCGCGAGCCAAGGCGACGTCGTCGCCGCCGGGCGCCGCGGCCCAGAGGTAGAAGGCGGCATCCGGCAGCCGCACATCCATCACCTCGGCCAGCAGCGGCGTGACCTGCGCGAACTTGGCGCGATAGAGGTCACGGTTCTCCACCACGTGCGCCTCGTCGCTCCACGCGGCGATGGATGCACGCTGCACCGGCGGGCTCATCGCGCTGCCGTGGTAGGTGCGATAGAGCAGGTAGGCCTTGATCAGCGCAGCGTCGCCGGCCACGAAGCCCGAGCGCATGCCGGGCACGTTGCTGCGCTTGGACAGGCTCGAGAAGACGACCAGGCGTCGGTAGTCGTCGCGCCCGCAGGCCCGCGCCGCTTCGAGCGCGCCCAGCGGCGGCTCGTCGCGGAAGTAGATCTCGGAGTAACACTCGTCACTGGCGATGACGAAGCCGTGCCGGTCGGAGAGTTCGAACAGCCGCTGCCACTCCACGAGCGGCATCACCGCGCCCGTCGGGTTGCCGGGCGAGCACACGTACAGCAGTTGCGTGCGCGCCCAGGTGGCGTCGTCGATGGCGCCCCAGTCGGCCGCGTAGTTGCGTGTCGGGTCGCTGTTGGCGAAGGCGGTCTGTGCCCCGGCCAGCAGCGCCGCGCCTTCGTAGATCTGATAGAAGGGATTGGGGCAGACGACGGTGGCGCCTGGCTTCGACGGATCGATCACCGTTTGCGCGAACGAGAACAGCGCTTCGCGCGAGCCAAGTACCGGCAGCACCTGGGTCGCCGGGTCGACCGCCACGCGGTAGCGCCGCCGCAGCCAGGCCGCGATGGCCTCGCGCAGCGACGGATCACCCGCCGTGGGCGGATAGCCCGACAGCCCCGAGAGCCCGGCGATCAAGGCGTCGGTGACGAAAGCGGGCGTCGGGTGCTTGGGTTCGCCGATGCCGAGGTTGATCGGCGTGTGGGCACGCGAGGGCGTGATGTCGGCAGTCAGCGCGCGCAGCCGCTCGAACGGATAGGGGTGCAGCAGGCCGAGCCGGAGGTTCATGAGCCGATTATCGAGAGGCGGCAACGGCGCAGACCCTGCCTCACAGGCGCCCGATGCAACCCGGCTGCCCGCATCGGCAGGCCAGCCGTCCTTCGTGGTGCGTCTCGCCGTAGTTCACGGTGATCTCCTCGCCGGGAGCGATGCCGCGCAACGCGTAGAACTCGACGCGCCCCTGGCGGATGGTCAGCCGGGCATTGGGCCGGCAGCTGTGGTTCGTGTAGCGCATCGGATCGCTGGAGCGGCTGAAGTCGATCGCCTTCCGGTCCGACAACTCGACGATCATGATGCGCTCGGTGCGCGTGGCGCGGATCCGCGCTTCCTGCACGCTGATCGACTCGCCGCGGATCTCGCCGATCTTCAGCCGGGCCGGAATGGGCTCGGCGGCGAAAGCTCCCTGACCGTCGATCGCACTCGCCCGTACGTCGACGGCGTACTTCTGGTAGGCGGGCCGGGCGGCCGGCATGGCGGTCATCCCAGCCCCGCCAGATCGACGCGCGGCGCCGGCTTCCAGCCCTTCTTGCGATGCTCCACCGTCACGTAGGTGCGGATGCCGCCGCGCACGTACCAGTCGGCGTGGATGCGCAGGAAGCGCGGCGCGATGGCGCGCACGAGGTCGCTGGCGATCGTGTTGGTCACCCGCTCGTGGAACGCGCCCTCGTTTCGAAAGCTCCAGAAGTACAGCTTCAGACTCTTGGTCTCGACGCACAGGCGGTCGGGAACGATCTCGATCTGGAAGTGCGCGAAGTCGGGCTGCCCGGTCAGCGGGCAGAGGCAGGTGAACTCCGGCACGTCGAAGCGGATCACGTAGTCGCGCTCGGGTGCCAGATTCTCGAAGACCTGCAGGTCCTTGCTCGGCAGCGTCGGCGGGACCGGCGGGACAGGGCGCTCATTGAGCAGCTTCGGGGTACGGCGGGAGGGCATGGACGGGGCGGATGCGAGGGGGCGCGATGCTATCATCGCGCTGCTGTCGCGCTCTCGTTGGGGGCGCTTTTTTTCATTCAAATCAAGCACTTGGCCTTCATCCTCGAGCGCACCCCATGCGCCTGAACCACATCAAGCTCTCCGGCTTCAAGTCCTTCGCCGAGCCCACCACGTTCCACCTGCCTGGCCAGCGCGTCGGGGTCGTCGGCCCCAACGGCTGCGGCAAGTCCAACATCATGGACGCGGTGCGCTGGGTGCTCGGCGAGAGCAAGGCCAGCGAGCTGCGCGGCGAGTCGATGCAGGACGTGATCTTCAACGGCTCCGGCCAGCGCAAGCCGGCCAGCCGCGCCAGCGTGGAGCTGGTCTTCGACAACAGCAGCGCGCGCGCCGGCGGGCCGTGGAACCAGTTCAGCGAGATCGCCGTCAAGCGCGTCCTGACGCGCGAGGGCTCGTCGAGCTACTACATCAACAACCAGCCGGTGCGGCGCCGCGACGTGCAGGACGTGTTCCTCGGCACCGGCCTGGGCCCGCGCGCCTACGCCATCATCGGCCAGGGCACGATCAGCCGGATCATCGAGTCGCGGCCCGAAGAGTTGCGTCTCTTCCTCGAAGAGGCGGCCGGCGTCTCGAAGTACAAGGAACGCCGCCGCGAGACCGAGCACCGCCTGAAGGACACGCGGGAGAACCTCACCCGCGTCGAGGACATCCTGCGCGAGCTGAACGCCAACCTCGAGAAGCTCGAGAGCCAGGCCGAGGTGGCGGCCACCTACCGCAGCCTCCAGCAGCAGGGCGAGCTGAAGCTGCACCAGCTGTGGTTCCTGAAGCACCGCGACGCCGCCTCCGAGGAAGCCCGCGTGCAGGGCGCGGTGGCCGAGGCGGTGCAGGCGCTGGATGCGCGCATGGCCGAACTGCGCCACGTGGAAGCCGAACTGGAGACGGTGCGCCAGGCGCACTACGCGGCCAGCGATGCGCTGCACCTGAAGCAGGGCGCGCTGGCTGATGCGGCACTGGAGGTGAGCCGGCTCGAGGAGCGCATCCGCTACGTGGTCGAAGGCCGCCAGCGCGCGCAGGCCCGGCTGGCGGAACTGCAGGCGCAGAACCGCGGCTGGGCTGAGCGTCGCGAGCAGGCCGAGCGCGAGATCGACGACATCGGCACTCAGATTGCGGCGGCCGAAGAACAGGCCGAGGTCGCCACGGCGCAGGCCGAGGAGCACGAGCAGAACCTGCCGGCGCTGGATGATGCCGTGCGGGCCGCGCAGTCGGTCAGCCGCGCCCAGCGTGAGACGGTGGGGCAGGTGCAGCAGCAGATCCAGCTGCTGGCCGCCGAGAACCGCAACGTCGATGAACAGTCGCGCCAGCTGCGGGCGCGCCGTGATCGGATGGCCGGCGAGCGGCAGACGTTGGCCGCGCCCGACACCGCACGGCTGCAGTCGCTGGCTGCGAGCCACGCCAGCGCGGCCGAGCAGGCCGAACTCGCGGATGCACGGTTGCACGAACTCGGCGAGCAGGTGCCGCAGCTCGACGCCGAGCGTCGCTCCGGCCAGGAGGCCGCGCAGGCCGAAGCGGCCAAGCTCACCGACATCGGCGCGCGCCTGGCCGCCTTGCGCGCGCTGCAGGAGAAGGTGCAGACCGAAGGCAAGCTCAAGCCCTGGCTGGCACGCCACGGCCTGGAGGGCCTGCAGGGCCTGTGGACGAAGGTGCACATCGAGCAGGGTTGGGAGACGGCGCTCGAGGCCGCGCTGCGCGAACGGCTGAATGCGCTTTCCGTAGGTCGGCTTGACACCGTGCGCGCCTTCGGCGGCGACCCACCGCCCGCGCGGCTGGCGTTCTACTCGCTGCCGCTGGCCGCGCTGCCGAACACGCACCAGACACTGCCGCGCCTCGCCGATCTGCTGCGCTTGTCCGACGCGGGCCTGAAGGCGCTGCTCAATGACTGGCTCGAAGGCGTCTACACCGCCGGCAGCCTGGACGAGGCGCTGGCCTCCCGCGACCGGCTCACGCATGGCGAGGTCATCATGACCCGCGACGGCCATGCGGTGTCGCAGTACGCCGTGGCGTTCTACGCGCCCGACTCGGAGCAGGCCGGCATGCTGGCCCGCGCGCAGGAGATCGAGAACCTCGAGCGCCAGCAGCGGGCCCAGGCGCTGATCGCGGACGAGTCGCGCAGCCGCTCGGTGCGGCTGGATGCGGCCTACACCGATGCGTCGCAGCGGCTGCTGGCCGTGCGCCGCGAAGCCGCCGAGGCGCAGGCACGCGCGCACCAACTGCAGCTCGAGCACCAGAAGCTCGCGCAGCAGGCCGAAGCGGCGAGCAGCCGGCGCGGCCAACTCGACGAAGAGCTGGCCGAGGTCGACGCGCAGCTGGAGCAGCTCGAGGAGCGGCGCGCCACCGCCGAGGGCCGCTTCGAGGAGCTCGACCTGCAGCTCGGGGTGGCCCAGGAGCGCCATGCCGAGCTGGAGGATGCCGTGCTGGCCGCCGAACGCCGCCTGGCCGACGCCCGCGAGCAGCAGCGCGCGCTCGAACGCCAGGCCCAGGAAGCCGGCTTCCAGGCCCGCGCGCTGGCCGCGCGACGCGACGAACTGCGGCGCCAGATCGAGACCGCCGCGCAGCAGATCGACGCCAACGAGCAGGCCGGGCAGCAGCTCGAGCTGGAGCTCGGGGCTTTCGACGACACCGCTGCGCAGTCGGGGCTGCATGCGGCGCTGGCCGTGCGCCTGGAGCGCGAGCAGCAGCTCGCAGCCTCGCGCAGCGAATACGACGACCTCGGCGCGAAGCTGCGCCGGGCCGACGAGCAGCGGCTGACGCTCGAACGCAGCCTCGAGCCGCAACGAGAGCAGATCACGCGGCTGCAGCTCGAGCTGCAGGCCGCGCAACTCGGCGGCGCGCAGTACCTGGAGCAGCTGCAGGCTGCCGCGGTGGATCTCGACGCGCTCGGCCGCTCGATCGAGGACGGCGGCGTGAAGCTGTGGGGCCTGCAGTCGGAGATCGACCGCATCCAGCGCGAAATCGCGGCCCTCGGCGCCGTGAACCTCGCGGCGCTCGACGAGCTCACGGCTTCGCGCGAGCGCAAGACCTTCCTCGACGCGCAGTACGCCGACCTGCAGGAGGCCATCGGCACGCTCGAGGGCGCGATCCACAAGATCGACCTGGAAACGCGCGACCTGCTGGCCTCCACCTTCAACCAGGTCAACGAGCACTTCGGTCGCATGTTCCCGAGCCTGTTCGGCGGCGGCACCGCGAAGCTGGTGATGACCGGCGACGAGATCCTCGATGCCGGCGTACAGGTGATGGCACAGCCGCCGGGCAAGAAGAACAGCACCATCCACCTGCTCTCGGGCGGCGAGAAGGCGCTCACCGCCATCGCGCTGGTGTTCGCGATCTTCCAGCTGAACCCGGCGCCGTTCTGCCTGCTCGACGAGGTCGACGCGCCGCTGGATGACGCCAACACCGAGCGCTACGCCAAGCTCGTCAGCGAGATGAGCCTGAGCACGCAATTCCTGTTCATCAGCCACAACAAGATCGCGATGGAGATGGCCGAGCAGCTGATCGGCGTGACGATGCAGGAGCAGGGCGTGTCGCGCATCGTCGCGGTGGACATGCAGGCCGCCACCAGCCTCGCCGAGGCGGCCTGAGCAGACGCTCATGCCCGCGCTGACGCTGACCACCGCGCTGCTCATCGCCGGCGGCGTGGTGCTGCTGGCAGTGATCGTGAACGGGTGGTGGACGCTGCGCCGGGCCCGACTGCGGGCGGTGCCGACGGTGGCCGCTGCCGAGGCACCACGCACAGAGCCGACGCTGGAGTCGCCGCCTTCGGCGCCCGAGATCGGCGCCGAGCTGCGGGCCGCCCGACGGGCGCAGCGCATCGACGCACTGATCGACGCCATCGCGCCACTGGCGCTGGACGCGCCGATCAGCGGCGACTTCCTGCTGGCCCACGCGCCTGCCACCCGCCGCGCGGGCAGCAAGCCGTTCATCATCGAAGGGCTCGACGCCGAGACCGGTGAGTGGACGATGCCGCTGCCCGGGCGCCGCTACGGCGAAGTGCAGGCGGGCGTGCAACTGGCCAGCCGGAGCGGCGCGCTGAACCAGATCGAGTACTCCGAGTTCGTGCAGAAGATCCAGGCCTTCGCCGACGCGATCGGCGCAAGCCCGGATTTCCCGGACATGCGCGACGTCGTGGCCCGCGCCCGCGAGCTCGACGCGATGACCGGGCCGCTGGACGCGCAGCTCACCGTCACGCTGCGCTCGAACTCGGTGGCCTGGTCGGCCAGCTACATCCAGCAGATCGCGGCTCGCCACGGGCTCGTGGCCGGGGTGCTGCCGGGTCGGCTCGTACTGCCGGCGCCCGAGGAAGGGGCCCCGCCGGTGCTGACGCTCGCCTTCGACGCGCAGGCTGCGCTGGCCGACGACCCGCAGGCGGCACCGGTGCGCGAATGCCAGCTCGTGCTGGACGTACCGCAGACGGCCGCCGCGGCCGAGCCGTTCCCGGCCTGGCACCGCGTGGCGCAGGCGCTGTCCGACGACATGGATGCCGCGCTGGTCGACGACCAGGGGCAGCCGATCACGCTGCACGCCTTCGCCGCGATCGGGCAGGAGTTGCAGCAGCTCTATGCGCGGCTCGAGGCTCTGGATCTCGCCGCCGGCAGCGCGGCCGCCCGGCGCCTGTTCAGCTGACCGCGGCCGCGGTCAGCCTGCGGGCCGGCTCGCGCATCAGTACGAACTCCTCGGCGGCCGTCGGATGCACGGCCAGCGTGCGATCGAAGTCGGCCTTGGTCGCCCCTGCCGTCAACGCCACGGCCAGGCTCTGCACGATCTCGGGGGCGTCGGCGCCGATCATGTGCACGGCCAGCACCTGGTCGCTCGCATCGTCGACCAGCAGCTTCATGCGCGTGCGCTGCGTGCCACCGGCAAAGGCCTGCTTCATCGGCCGGAACGCTGCTTCGTAGACGCGGATCGGCCGGTCGCTCGAGGCCAGCAGGTCCTCCGTCGGGCCGACGCTGCCGATCGGCGGCAGCATGAACACGGCGCTGGCGACTCGCGACAGATCGACGGCCCGGCCTCCGGCACCGAACAGCGTGTCGGCCAGCGCCCGGCCTTCGGCGATGGCCACCGGCGTGAGGTTGACGCGGTTGGTGACGTCGCCGATCGCGTGCACGCCTGGTGCCGCCGTGTGCCCGTGCGCATCGACCGGGATGGCATGGGACGTGTCGACCGTGATGCCGACAGTATCCAGACCGAGGCCGACCGTGTTGGGGCGGCGCCCGGTGGCATTGAGCAGCCACGGCGTGTGCAGCGAACGTCCGTCCGCCAGCGTGAGCATCCAGCCATCGGGCTTCCGCTGCACCGAGGCCGGCGCTCCGCCCGGGTGCAGCGCGACGCCAGCCGCCGCCAGCTCCTCGGCCGCAGCGGTGCGCAACAGGGGGTCGAACCCCCGCAGCGGCAGCCGGTCGCGATAGCGCAGTTCCACCGGCACGCCGAACCGGGCCAGCATGCTGGCGAACTCCACCGCGATGTAGCCGCCGCCCACGACCGTCGCTTGAGCCGGGAGCCGCTGCAGGTCGAGCAGCTCGTCGCTGGTGGCTGCGTCGGCGACCCCGGGGATGCTGTCACGCACAGGGGATGAGCCGGTGGCGATGATCACTTCGCGGGCGGTCACCACGCGGTCGCCGATGCGCACCCGACCCGGGCCTTCCAGCCTTGCGCGGCCTTCGATGAGTTCCACGTGCGCATCGGCGAGCATGCGGCGATAGACCTGTTCGAGCCGCGAGGTTTCGGCAGCCTTGGCTGTGGCCCAGCGCGCCATGTCGAACCGCGCGTCGGCCATGTCCCAGCCGAAGGCGCGGGCCGCTTCGAGGTCATCAGCCGCCTCGGCGGCGTACATCAGCAGCTTCTTCGGCACGCAGCCGCGCAGCACGCAGGTGCCGCCGACCCGGCGGCCCTCGGCGATGGCCACGCGGGCCCCGAGGAGCGCGGCACGCCGCGAGGCCGCGACGCCGCCGCTGCCGGCACCGATCACGAGGAGGTCGAGGTCAGGGGTGGGTGTGATCATCGTCATCCAGAATGTCGTGCATGGCCGACGAACATTACGCCCGCCGGGCGGCCGAGTTGCGCGAGCAGCTGCATCACCACGCGCACCGGTACTACGTGCTTGACGCCCCGGAGATCCCTGACGCCGAGTACGACCGCCTGTTTCAGGAGTTGCAGCGGCTGGAAGAGCAGCACCCCGGACTGCGCACGCCCGATTCGCCGACGCAGCGGGTGATCGGCCGCGTGCTCGACGGCCTCGTGCCGGTGCGTCACCGTGTGCCGATGCTGTCGATCGAGACCGAGACCGACACCAGCGCCGCCGGCGCGCGCAACTTCGACGCCCGTGTGCGGCGGGAACTGGGCCTGGCCGCCGACGCCCCGCCCGTGGCCTACTCCGCCGAGCTGAAGTTCGACGGCCTGGCGATCAGCCTGCGCTACGAGCACGGCGTGCTGGTGCAGGCCGCGACGCGCGGCGATGGCGAAACCGGCGAGGACGTGACGCAGAACATCCGCACGATCGGCCAAGTGCCGCTGCGGCTGGCGGGCTCGCCACCACCGGTGCTGGAGGTGCGCGGCGAGGTGTACATGCGTCGTGGCGACTTCGAGCGGCTCAATGAACGGCAGCGCGAGCGTGGCGAGAAGACCTACGTCAACCCGCGCAACACCGCGGCCGGTGCGGTGCGTCAGCTCGATCCGGCGGTCACGGCGCAACGGCCGTTGTCGCTGTACTGTTATGGCATCGGCGACGTCGAAGGATGGGCGCTGCCGCCCACGCACAATGGCTTGCTCGATGCGCTGGCCGCGTTCGGATTGCCGGTCAATCGCGATCGCGCGGCCGTGCTCGGGGCGGAAGGGCTCGTCGACTTTCACGATGCCATCGCGCTGCGAAGGGATGAGCTGCCGTTCGACATCGATGGCGTGGTCTACAAGGTCGACTCGCTCGACCTGCAGCGGCAGCTGGGCTTCAAGACCCGCGAGCCGCGCTGGGCCGTGGCCCACAAGTTTCCGGCCCAGGAGCAGGTGACGCGCCTGAACGGCATCGACATCCAGGTGGGCCGCACCGGCAAGCTGACACCGGTGGCCAAGCTGGAGCCGGTGTTCGTCGGCGGCACCACGGTGAGCAACGCGACCCTTCACAACCTGTTCGAGCTGCGGCGCAAGGGCGTGCGCGTCGGCGATCGGGTGATCGTGCGCCGCGCGGGCGACGTGATCCCGGAAGTCGTCGGGCGCATCGCCGAGCCCCGACCGCAGTACGTGCCCAACTTCCGCATGCCCAGGCTGTGCCCGGTGTGCGGCAGCACGGTGGCCCGCGAGCGTGGCGGCATCGACCACCGCTGCAGCGGCGGACTCTACTGCCCGGCGCAGCGCAAGCAGGCGCTGCTGCACTTCGCCGGGCGCCGCGCGATGGACATCGAGGGCCTGGGCGACAAGATCGTCGACCAGCTCGTCGACGGTGGCCTGATCCGCACGCTGCCGGAGCTGTACACGCTGGGCGTGGCCAAGCTCGCGGTGCTCGAGCGCATGGCCGACCGAAGTGCCGCGAACCTCGTGGCTGCGCTGGAGAAGAGCAAGCAGACCACGCTGCCGCGCTTCCTGTACGCGCTGGGCATCCGTCATGTGGGCGAGGCCACGGCCAGGGACCTGGCGCGCCACTTCGGGCGCATGGACGGGCTGATGGACGCGAGCGTCGAGCAGCTCCTGCAGGTGCGCGACGTCGGCCCGGTCGTCGCGCAGAGCATCGCCACGTTCTTCGCCCAGCCGCACAACCGCGAGGTTGTCGAGCAGCTCCGCGCGGCCGGCGTGACGTTCGAAGAGGGTGAGCCCGCGGCCCACGCTGCGCCGCTGCCGCTCGCCGGAAAGACCTTCGTGCTCACCGGCACGCTGCCCACGCTGACGCGCGACGAGGCCAAGGCGCGGCTCGAAGCCCTCGGCGCGAAGGTGGCCGGCTCGGTGTCGCGCAAAACCGACTACGTGGTGGCCGGCGCGGAAGCCGGCAGCAAGCTCGACAAGGCGCGCGAACTCGGCGTGCCGCTGCTCGACGAGCCGGGCCTGCTGGCCATCCTGGGAGACTGAACCATGGCCGTGAGAGAGATCCTGAAGATGGGCGACTCGCGCCTGCTGCGCATCGCCCGGCCCGTCACCGCCTTCGGCACACCGGAACTGAGGCAGCTCATCGATGACATGTTCGAGACGATGGCCGACGCGCGCGGGGCGGGCCTCGCGGCCCCGCAGATCGGCGTGGACCTGCAGCTCGTGATCTTCGGGTTCGAGCGCAACGAACGCTATCCCGATGCGCCTCCGGTTCCGCCGACGGTGCTGATCAACCCGCACATCACGCCCACTTCTGACGCCGAGGAGGATGGGTGGGAAGGATGTCTGTCGGTGCCAGGGCTGCGCGGCGTCGTGCCGCGCTGGGCCGGGATCCGGTACACCGGCTTCGACGCCGAAGGGCAGCCGATCGATCGGGTCGCCACGGGCTTTCACGCGCGGGTCGTGCAGCACGAGTGCGACCACCTGATCGGACGCCTCTATCCGACGCGCATGCGCGACCTGACGCGCTTCGGCTACACGAGCGTGCTCTTCCCCGAGCTCGATCCTTCGAGCGACGACTGACATCCGGTGACAGCGGCGGTGTCGGCGCGCGACGGCGTCCGCGCGTTGCACCCTGGTGCGCCGCGCCGCCGAAGGCGGCACCGGCATGCCACACAAGGAGCGGACATGGGACGCATGCTGGGTCGGCTTTTCCGCTGGGTCGGGTGGGGACTCCTGCTGTCGCTCGCGTCTTCCGCCTGGGCGCAGCCGGCGGGCGTTGCCGAAGGCTGGGCGCGCGTCGGTCGCATCGCCGACACCTTCGGCACGGTGTGGGTCTACGACGACGAGGAGGGCGATTGGACACCCGCACTGCGCAACCGGCCGATCGTGTCCGGCGACCGTCTCTCGACCGGCGGTGATGGCCGGGTCGAGGTCCGCATCGGTTCGACGACGCTGCGCCTGGCCGCCCGCACGGAGCTCGAATGGGTCCGGCTCGACGCGAGGCGGGTGGAACTGCATCTGCACAGCGGCCGCGCTGCGCTGCGCGTGCGCACGCAGGAGGCCGCGGACGACACGCTGGTGGCCACGCACGAAGCGCGCCTGCGGCCCCTGCGCCCGGGCCACTACCGGTTCGATCGGGAGGACGAGGTCACGTCGGCGGCGGCGCTGTCGGGCGAGCTGTTGCTGGACGGGCCGACGAGCTTCCCGATCACCTCAGGGACGCGCATGGACTTCTGGCTCGACTGGGGACGTGGACTGCAGCACCGCTGGGCGGCGATGCCTGCCGACGACCTCTCCGCGTGGATCACGCAAGAGGATCAGCAGGAACTGCGTTCGGCGTCGGCGCGGTACGTGTCGCCGGAGATGACCGGTGCCGAAGACCTCGACCGCTACGGCCGCTGGGATCGCCATCCGGAGTACGGGGCGGTGTGGATCCCGCTGTCGGTGGCGGTGGACTGGGCGCCCTACCGCTGGGGCCACTGGACGTGGATCCGACCCTGGGGCTGGACCTGGGTCGACGCCCAGCCGTGGGGATTCGCCCCGTTCCACTACGGTCGGTGGGCGCATTGGCGTGGCCGCTGGTGCTGGGTGCCGGGCAGCTACACGGCAAGGCCGCGGTACTCCCCGGGTCTCGTGGCGTGGATCGGTGAGCCGGGCGTGGTGGGGGTCACCCGACATCGGCGTCCGCTACCGGGATCGAGCTGGGTGCCGCTGGCACCGAGGGACCCCCACGTGTCGCTTCCGGAGCGCCGTCCACCGGGCCCGGAGCGCAGCGCGAACTGGGGCAATCAGCGGATCCCCGGCGCGGTGACGCCGCTCACGCCAGACTTGTTCGCACCGCGCACCGGCCGCCCGCCCGTGGGCACAGCTCCCGTCCCTCCGGAACACTCGCCGGGCCGACGTGAGCCTCCGCCGCCGGGCCCGGGGCGCGCAGTTCCTGTCGATCCGGTACCGATCCCGAGGGTCATGCCGACCGCGCCAGTGGCGCCGGTCGCTCCGCCGCCGATCACCGCCGCACCGGTGCCCGCAACGCCGCCAGCGCCACCGCCGCGGGGCGGCATCGGTGCCCCGCCGACGACTCACCGCGCGGCAAGTCCACCTGCGCCCGTGGCTGCGCCACCCAGCCGCAGCGCCCCGGAGTCCGCCGGGGCTCCACGCGCGCCCCATGCGCCTCAGCCGCCCGCACCGCCTCGTCCCGAGCCTGGAGCCCGGGCCGCACCTCCCGCCGGCGAGCGACGGGCGGCGCCCCGATCCGATCGTCCGGCCGAAGCACGCGAGGGCCGCGACCGTGACTCACGCGGTGGCGGCCGCGAGCGCGCCGCGCAGCCCTGACCCGCCCGCCCACGCTCAGCGCAGCAGTGGACTGAGCGCTGGCCAGACGTTTTGCAGGATGCGCGGATGGGCCTCGGCCCGCGGATGGATGCGATCGGCCTGGAACATCGTCTCGGCATCGGGCCCGTCGGCCACGCCGGCGAGCAGGAAGGGCACGAGGATTGCGCCCTGTTCCCGGGCCACCGTGCTGAACAAGGCGGCGAACTCCTCGCCGTATTGCCGGCCGTAGTTCGGCGGCACCTGCATGCCGGCGATCAGCACGCGTGCACCGGTCGCCTTGGCCATGCGTGCCATCTCACGCAGGTTGTCGCGCGTCATGGCGAGTGGCAACCCGCGCAGCGCATCGTTGCCGCCCAGTTCGATGACCACCACGCCCGGCTTGTGCTGGGCCAGCAGCGCGGCGAGGCGAGATCGGCCACCGGACGTGGTCTCGCCGCTGATGCTCGCGTTCACCACCGGTCGCACGAGCTTCTCGCGCGCCATGCGTCGTTCGAGCAGCGCCACCCAGCCCGCACCGCGCGGCAGGCCGTACTCGGCCGACAGGCTGTCGCCCAGCACCAGCAGCGGGGCAGGCGCGCGGGCAGCCTGCGCCCACACGGAACCGGAGGCCAGCATCGCCACGGTACAGTGAACGAGAAGCTTCCGCCGGCGCCAGCCGCTCCGCATGTCAGATTCCATCATCGACGTACAACGCATCAGCAAGGAAGTCAGCGACGCCACCGGCACGCTGGTCATTCTCCATGACATCGATTTCAGGCTGCAGCCGCGGGAATCGGTGGCCATCGTCGGCGCATCGGGCTCCGGCAAGAGCACGCTGCTGTCGATCATCGCGGGTCTCGACGTGCCGACGCGCGGCACGGTGCTGCTGGGCGGCACCGACCTGTTCAAGCTCGACGAGGACGCCCGCGCGGCGGTGCGGGCGCATACGCTGGGGTTCGTGTTCCAGAGCTTCCAGCTGCTGGCCAACCTCACGGCGCTGGAGAACGTGATGCTGCCGCTCGAACTGCTGGGGCGCGGCGACGCCCGCGTGGCCGCCACCGAGATGCTGACGCGCGTGGGGCTGGCCGAGCGGCTCGGCCACTACCCGAAGGTGCTGTCGGGCGGCGAGCAGCAGCGCGTGGCGCTGGCGCGGGCGTTCGTCGTGCAGCCGTCGGTGCTGCTCGCCGACGAGCCCACCGGCAGCCTCGACTTCGCCACCGGCGAAACGGTGATGGGCCTGATGTTCGAACTCAACCGCGAGGCGGGGACGACGCTCGTGCTCGTGACGCACGACCGCACGATCGCGGCGCGCTGCGACCGCCAGATCCGCCTCGCCGCGGGGCGCGTCGTCGACTGAGGCGCGCTGCGAGGCCTCGGGCCGCAGCGACCCAGCGTCGCACCGGGGCTCAGTCGAGCGGCGTGAAGACCTCGACGTGCCGGCCACCGTCGCGGAACGCCTGCGTGGCAGTGTCACCCTCTTCGCGCACGGCCTGCTCGAGCGACGCATCCACGCCGTCGGGGTGCTCGTGGATCTCCATGACCGTGGTGCGTGCCGGTTCCCGGCGAACCCACAATGTCATCCGCGAGCCGGGCCATCGACCCTGAAGTGCGTGATGCCACGTCGAGACGGCATCCTTCGCTGCGCCCACGGCCCCGGGCACGACGCGCCAGTACACGAACAGCCGGCGGCCGCCGGTCGTTGCACTCACCCGGCCGCGACGGCTTCAGGAGCCGTGTCGCTCGGCAGCGCGTAGGGCATCGGCACCGGCACGAGCAACGGCCCGCCGCTGCGTCCGGCGTGCAGCGTGCCGCTCGCCAGTGCCGCCAGCTTCACCTCGACGAAGGCGGCGTGGCGGCCACCACTGGAGGCCGAGAGCACGACCAGGCCCGCGGGCTGCTCGGCGTCTTCGCTGTGGAAGATCTCGTCGCCGGGCGCCAGCGGCACGTCAGCGTGCACGACGATGCCCCGACGCTTCAGCGTGCCCCGGTACTGGCTGCGCGCCACGACTTCCTGGCCGGGGTAGCAGCCCTTGCGGAAGCTGACGCCATCGACGAGTTCCAGATTCACCATCTGCGGAACGAAGCGGTCGACGGTGGCGGGCACCACGCGCACGACGGCTGCGTGCACTTCGCTCCAGCGCCAGTCATCGAGATCAACCCGCTCCGGATGCTCGGGACGCTGACCCGCCGGCATCAGCAGCAGGCCGCGTTCGACCGGCTGGCCATCCACGAAGCCAGGGGGCAGGGGCAGTGCACCCGCCACCGAGCCCAGCGCGCCCCACACGGCAATCTCGGCCGACACATCGGCCACGCTGCACTTCGCGCGCAGGACGAACATCGACAGGCGCTTGGCCAGCGCTGGCATCAGCGCCGCCGTGCCGGCAAGCAGGAAATCGTCGGGCCCGGAGCGCCAGACGACGACCGTGGCCTGCAGGCGGCCCTTGGCCGAACAGTAGCCGGCCAGCCGGGCCTGGCCGACAGGAAGTCCGGTGACGTCGTGCGTCAACTGCCCGTGCAGGAACGTGGCGGCGTCGGCGCCGGAGGCGCGGATCACGCCCCACTCGTCGAGGTGCGCGACGCCGGTCGCGGGAAGGGCGGAAGACATGCCCGGAATTATCATCGCTACCCATGACAGGCATCGGGGCAGGGCTTCGCTGGTTGGGGGCTCTGGTCGGTGCACTGGTGCTGGCCGGCGGCGCTGCTGCGGCCGCTGTGTGGTGGTGGCTCGAGCATCCATTGCCGCTGGCTTCCGAGGCCGTGGAGCTGTCGATCGAGGCCGGGACGTCGCCCAAGGATGTGGCGCAGGGCTGGGTGGATGCCGGCGTGCAGGTGACGCCGCGCTTGCTCTACGAGTGGTTCCGATGGTCCGGCCAGTCCCGGCGGATCCGTGCCGGCAGCTACCAGATCACCCCCGGTACCTCGCCGCGGCAGCTGCTCGACAAGATGGTGCGCGGCGACGAGACGCTCGAGACGCTGCGGGTGATCGAGGGGTGGACGGTGCGGCAGATGCGCGAGGCCCTGGGTCGCGCCCCGCACCTGAAGCCGCTGACCCGCGAGCTCAGCGATGCGCAGTTGATGGAAGCGCTGGGCGCCGCGGGGACTCCGGCCGAGGGCCGATTCTTCCCCGACACCTACCTCTACAGCCGCGGCGTCAGCGACCTCACGGTGCTCAAGCGAGCTCACCGGACGATGAGCGAGAAGCTCGCGGCGGCGTGGGCCGAACGCGCAGCGGACCTGCCGCTGAAGAACCCAGACGAGGCCCTGATCCTCGCCTCGATCGTCGAGAAGGAGACTGGTCGAGCCAGCGACCGCCCGCTGATCTCGTCGGTCTTCGTGAACCGCCTGCGCGTCGGCATGCCGCTGCAGACCGACCCGACGGTGATCTACGGCCTTGGCGACCGCTTCGACGGAGACCTGCGCAAGCGCGACCTGCTGACCGACACGCCGTTCAACACCTACACGCGGGGCGGCCTACCGCCCACGCCGATCGCGCTGCCGGGGCTGGCTTCGCTGAGGGCCGCGGTGCGGCCGCAGCCCGGCCGGGCGCTGTACTTCGTGGCGCGGGGCGACGGCAGCTCGGTCTTCAGCGAGACCCTCGCCGACCATAATCGCGCGGTGAACCAGTACCAACGCCGCTCGAGTCCGTGACGGGCCTGTTCATCACCTTCGAAGGCATCGACGGCGCCGGCAAGTCCTCCCACCTGGAGGCCACGCGCGAGTGGCTGCAGGCACGCGGCCACGAGGTGCTGGGCACACGTGAACCAGGCGGCACGCCGCTGGCCGAACTGCTGCGCGAAGCCGTGCTGCATCGGCCGATGGATGCGTTGACCGAAGCGCTGCTGGTGTTCGCGGCGCGGCGCGATCATCTGGCCCGCGTGATCGAGCCGGCCCTGCAGCGCGGCATCACGGTGCTGTGCGATCGCTTCACCGATGCCACCTTCGCGTACCAGGGCGGCGGCCGGGGCTTCGACTTCGGTGTGCTCAGACAACTGGAGGCCTGGGTCCAGCAGGGGCGCCAGCCCGACCTGACGGTCTGGTTCGACCTGCCCGCGGAGGAAGCGGCCGTGCGGCGCGCGGCGGCCCGCAGCCCCGACCGGTTCGAGCAGCAGGGCGCGGACTTCTTCGAGCGCGTGCGCTCCGGCTACCAGGCTCGGGCCGACGAGCAGCCGCAGCGCTACGCCCGCATCGATGCGCGCGGAGACCGCGCAACGGTGTGGGCACGTGTGCAACGCGTGCTGGAGGCCCGCTGTGTGGACCGGCGCTGACGGCGCCTTGCCGCTGCCCTGGCTCGCCCCGGCCCTGGCCGATGCGCAGGCGCAGCGATCGCATCACGCGATGCTGCTGCACGCGGCGGCCGGCCACGGCGCGCTGGAACTGGCCCTTGCACTGGCGCAGGCGGGCCTGTGCGAGCGGCCGGCGTCGGCCTCGGTGGCCGGTGCGCCATGCGGCCGCTGCGACAGCTGCCGCCTCTTGCCGACGCGGGGTCATCCCGATCTGCTGTTGCTGATGCCCGAGGCGATGCGCCACGAGCGCCAGTGGCCCATCGCGACCGACAAGCCAGAGTCGGCAGATGGCTCGAGGGAGGGCGCCCGTAAGCGCGCCAGCCGACAGGTGCGGATCGACGAGATCCGGCTGGCGCTGGACTGGGTGGTCTCGACATCGTCGCGCGGGCAGGGAAAGTGGCTCGTGATCCACCCTGCCGACGCGCTCAACAACCATGCCGCCAGCGCGCTGTTGAAGACACTCGAGGAGCCGCCCTCCGGTGTGCAGATCATCCTGACCGCCGGTGATCCAGCCTGGCTGCTGCCCACCATCCGCAGCCGGTGCCGATCGTGGCGGATGGCGGTGCCCGACCGCGCCGTGCAGCGCGCCTGGCTGACGGCTGCCGGCGTCGACGACGCCGATGTGCTGCTCGCCGCCGCCGGCGCGGAGCCGCTGCGCGCCCGGCGCATGCACGAGGACGGGTGGCGCTCCTCGGCCTGGATCGAGCTGCCGCGCGCCATCTCGCGTGGCGAGCCCGGCTGGCTCGGGCAATGCGGCATCGAGAACGCGCTGGATGCGCTGCAGCGCCTGTGCCATGACCTGATGTGCAGGTCGTGCGGCGGCTCGGCCTCGTTCTTCCCCGAAGCCGCCCTGCCGCGTCCCGGCGACTTGGCGCCGCTGGCCGCATGGCAAGCCGAACTGATGCGGTGGGCCCGGAATGCCGACCACCCGTGGCAGGAACCACTGCTCGTGGACAGTCTGGTGGTGGCCGCGCGGCAGGCAATGGCCGAAAGCGCGGCATCGGCACGATCACGGACTCGTGGGGGCTCGGGGCCGTTGGCTACACTGTCGGCATGAACGAACGCGTGCCCGTGAAGGTGGGGGGCGGCGCCCCGGGGGGCGCTGCGGCGAGCCGTTCGAGCGTCATCCAGCTCGTGTTCCGCGAGAAGGGTGCGCTGTATGCCGCCTACATCCCGCTGCTCACCGACGGCGGCCTGTTCGTTCCGACGACGCGCGACTTCAAGCTCGGCGACGACATCTACCTGCTGCTGTCGCTGCCCGACGATCCCCAACGCTATCCGGTGGCCGGCAAGGTCGCGTGGATCACGCCGCTGAACGCATCGGGTGGCCGTACGCAGGGAGTCGGCGTGCGCTTCCCGTCGGACGAGAAGACACGCCACCTGCGCGTGAAGATCGAGGAACTGCTGGGCACCAGCCTGTCGTCCTCCAAGCCCACGCAGACGATCTGAGCAGCGGCGCCCCTCGCGCCGGTGGGTCGCAGACAGGACCTCGATGTACGTCGATTCGCATTGCCACCTGAGCTTTCCCGAGTTGCGGGCGCGCATACCCGAGGTTCGCGCAGCGATGCGGGCAGCTGCCGTCGATCGGGCCCTGTGCATCTGCACCCGCATCGAGGAGTTCGACGCCGTGCACGCGCTGGCGATGGCGCACGACAACTTCTGGTGCACCGTGGGCGTGCACCCCGACGAGGAGGGTGTGCTCGAGCCCGACGAGAGCATGCTGCTGGAACTCGCCGCCCGCCCCCGGGTGGTGGCCATCGGCGAATCGGGCCTGGACTACTACCGCCTGAACGGCCGCACCGTCGCCGACATGGCGTGGCAGCGAGAGCGCTTCCGGGTGCACATCCGCGCTGCACGCCGCAGCGGGCTGCCGCTGGTGGTGCATACCCGCAGCGCCGGGGACGACACCATCGGGTTGCTGCGCCAGGAAGGGCAGGGTGACGTGCGTGGCGTGTTCCACTGCTTCACCGAGACGGCCGATGTCGCGCGCGAAGCGTTGGCACTCGGCTTCCAGATCTCCTTCTCCGGCATCCTGACGTTTCGAAACGCCGAGGAACTGCGCGCCGTTGCCGCCGAAGTGCCGCTCGATCGCTGCCTGATCGAGACCGACAGTCCGTACCTGGCGCCGGTGCCGTACCGGGGGCGGGTCAACGAGCCCGCGCATGTGGTGCACGTCGCGGCCGAGCTGGCCCGGATCAAGGGCCTGCGGGTGCAGGAGGTCGCCGAGGCGACGTCGCGCAACTTCGATCGCCTGTTCGAACGCATCGGGGAGGCTGCATGAGGCGCAGATCGCTGCTGCCGCTGCTCCTGTCCGGCGGCGCTGCAGCTTGGTGGGCCGGCCCGGCGCTCGGCCAGAGCTACGAGCAATTCTTCCGGGCGCTGGACATCGACAACGTGGACGGTCTCCGTAGCCTCCTGGCGCGAGGGTTCGATCCCAACACGGCGGACGAGCGCGGCCAACGGCCGCTGTACCTGGCGTTGCGCGGCGGCAGCTTCAAGGTTGCGGAGTTGCTGCTGGAGCATCCGCAGACCCGGATCGACGCCGTGAACGCCGTGGGCGAGACGGCGTTGATGATGGCCGCGCTGAAAGGCCAGGTCGACTGGATGCAACGGCTGCTCGAGCGCGGTGCCAGGCCTGACCAGGAAGGCTGGACCCCGCTGCACTATGCGGCGACGGGGCCCGAACCTCGGGCCGTCTCGCTGCTGCTCGACCGGGGCGTGCGCATCGATGCCGTGTCGCCGAACGGGAGCACGTCCTTGATGATGGCCACGCAGTACGGCCCTGAGGAGTCGGTGGCGCTGCTGCTGCAGCGGGGCGCAGACGCCGCGCCTCGCAACCATCGGGGGGAGACTGCGGCGGACGTGGCGCGCCGGGTCGGTCGTGATGCCTTGGTGGATCGCCTGACTCGCGCCATCCGCTGACCGTCGACGCGATGAACCGGGGGCTTCGTGTCAGAAGTCCGCTGACACGCTGCATGGTGCAAGCCTGATGCCGGCACCCCTGGCGCGCCGATAGATTCGCTGATACACCGCTCACCGCAACCGCTGGAGGTCGCCGATGGCTCAGGAATCGCTGGTCCGCAATCCGTTCATGCTGATGACGAACCCCGAGATCGTGATCGCCGCGATCGAGCGTTCGGAGCGCCTGGGGCAACTGAATCGCCATCTCTGCCGCCCGCTCGATCGGCCCGCCGCGAACCCGTCGACTCCCGGTGGTGCGTCGGTGCAGGCGAGCGCGACGGATCCCTCGGACGATTCGCCGGGCGATGATCTGTCGACGGATGACGATGCCGATGGTGATCTCGGCGACTGACCGCCGACGGCGCCACTTCCTGGCGCCGATGATTGATCCGCACGAACACCAGAAGCGCGCCCATCAGCGCGCCTCCGACCAGCAAGGCCGCGAGCACCGCGCCGGTGTGGTCTCGCAGCACCCGCCACACCGCTTCATACCAGGCCTCTGGGACGCGGTCTGCATCGCCGACGATGGCGTCGATGGGTGGTAGCTGACCTGCCGCAGACGCTGCTTCCGCGGCGGCCCGGATCGCCGATCGATCCAGCGAAGTATCCGTGCGGGGCGACGGAGTTCCGGACAACGGGAGCGGCGCCGAGCCTGATTGTGTAGCCGGCAACGCGACGACCGCAGCCCGACGGCCCGGATTGGATTCGTCTTCCTCTGCAAAGGTCGCGGTGGGCGCGGCGATTGCGAGCGCGAACGTGGCGGCTGCGGCCGCTCTGGCGTAGGTTCTTGGGTTCATGTTCTTATCGGCCGGCGCAGCAAGTTCCGCGCCTCGTGGGTACTCCCTGGGGAGTCGAGGGTTGCCACAGGCCGGGGACAGCTTCGGGATGTCAAGTGCCTCGACATGCGATCCTGTCGAACTGCGTACGATGTATATTATGTAAACTCACTGACATGGTTCAGATGGCGTTGCCATAGGCCGCCGCGGCCGACCGGATCCTCTGCACCACCTTGTCGCGCAGTTCCGGAGGCCCGATCACCTCCACGTCGTCACCTTGCCGCAGGACATCCATCACGAGTTCGGTGTCGTCCACGAACGGCAGTCCCAACTCGTAGCGACCATCGTCCAGCCAGCGACTGCGCTGTTCAGCGTGCCACTGCTCATGGCTGACCCATGCCGCTGCGCGTGCGCTGAACACGAGCGTGGCCCAGCGACGTTCCCCGCCCGCGTAGATTCCGTAGCCCGCGTCCATGGACGCTTCGACCTCGGCCAATGACACCTCGCGAGCCGGTAGGTCCGAGACTTCGGCTTGCTCGATGGCATCGAGCGCGAATCGTCGGAGCGCACGGGCACGATGGCACCAGGCATCGAGGTACCACGTCCCGCGGTAGTGCACGAGCCGCTGCGGTGAAACTTCCCGGTCGCTCCAGGCCTCGCGACCACGGGAGAGGTAGCGCATCGCGACCCTGCGGCGGGACATCAGCGCCTGTCCGATCCGTTCGAAGAAGCTGCTCGGGACCGGGCGCTGCGTGGGAGTCGAGATCTTCACCCGCTGCATCAGATCGTCGGCACGCTGCGCGTCGCCGCTGCCCAGCATCTGGTGCACGCGGTCCCGCAACGGCTGCAGATGGCGGTTCAGGACACCATCCGCGTCGACGCTGCTCAACAGCCGGTAGGCCGTCATCAGTGCATACAACTCGCGCTCACTGAACCACAGGCCGGGCAGTTCCTGCACCGGCTCGAGCGAAGTGCGGGCGAACCGGTAACCGTTGACGATCGGGTCGTACTCGATGGGGGCTCCGAGACGGCTGCGCAAGTACTCCAGATCCCGCTTGAGCGTGGCCGGCGAGACCTCGAGTTCCCCCAGGAGTTCACGCCGGCTCGCATGGCCCTTGCGCCGGATGATGGATTCGATGCGGTAAAGCCGAGCGGTGTTCGCCATGTCTCGCGACTGTATGGGCCTTGTCCGATACTCACGATCCGGATCGCAGCAGCAGGGAGAGGCGGCGCGTGGCGTTGACGGACTGGTGGACACTCGCGGAGGCGCAACTCGCCGCTGCGATGGCGGATCCTCGCCAGATCGCCGCGTTGCTGGTTGCCGCCGTCGCGGCGGTGCTGGTCGTGATCGGCGCGATCGTCAAGACGATCATGCCGCTGCGCTGGCTGCTCGTCGCCAGCAACGCATGTTTCGTGCTCTACGGCGCGCTGTATCCCTCCTACATGGTGTTGCTGCTGCACGCCACGCTGCTCCCGATCAACGTCTGGCGTGCCTTGGAGATGCTCCGACTGACCCGGCGCGTCCTGCGGGCGGCGGACGCCGGCGACACTTCCGGCGTTTGGCTCAAGTCGTACATGAAGCGCAAGCGTCTCGCCAAGGGCAGCGTGGTCTTCGCCAAGGGCGACACGGCCGACCACTTGTACATGCTGGTCGAAGGCGACATGGAACTCGTGGAGTCCGGGCGGCGCGTCGAGCCTGGCCGGGTGTTCGGGGAAATCGCCTTCTTTGCGCCGGACCGGCGACGCACCGGGACCGCGCGTTGCCGCACCGCCTGCACAGTCCTGCGCATCGACGAGACCACGTTCCGGCAGGTCTACTATCAAGATCCGAGCTTCGGTTTCGAGATCGTTCGCCTGATCACCAGCCGATTGACGGCCGACGTGCACGGGCTCGAGAACGAGGTCGCCCGACTCAAACAGGCGCTGGCCGCCCTGCCCGCTCAGGGTCAGACTGGATCGCCCACGCACACGCCCTGAGTACACTCCCGCAGCTTTTCAGCACCCCGAGCCTCCTGCCATGAATGTCCGTCTCCTTGCCGGTGTCGTCGCCCTAGCATGCGGCACGATCGGCGCAGCACACGCGGCGCCCCCCAAGACGATGTTCGTCGATCACTCCAACGATGCGCTGATCGACGAGGCATCGGCCAAGGCCATCCTCGGAGAAGGCATCACGGCCAGGGTGCTGAAGGTCTACCCGGCGAACAAGTGGGGCTTCGTGAGCCAGGTGGAAGGCGGCTTGCTGGGCAATGGAACCTGCGTCATCACGGCGCGAGTCATGATGATGCAGCTGACCCCGACGATGAAGGCGATGCTCTTCAGGCCGCAAAAGACCGCCACCACCTTCGATGCGCAGGTCGGCAGCAATGCCGATCAGTGCAAGACACTCGCCCGCACCAAGCTGAAGGAGGCGGTGCAGGCAGTGGTGTCCAGTCTCGTCAAGGCCTGAGGCGATTCAATAGGTCGCCGGGGCTGGTGCCGACGGCAGAATCGAAAACGGGGCCGAGGGCCCCGTTTTCATGTGCTGGCGGAGTCGGAGGGATTCGAACCCTCGATGCAGGTTTTGCCCACATACTCCCTTAGCAGGGGAGCACCTTCGGCCACTCGGTCACGACTCCAGTGCGGCGCATTGTAGCCGTGGCACGGCCTGCGCCCTGATGCCGAGCGCTCCTACGCAACCGGCTGATCGAGGTCGAAGGCGCGGTGCAGCGCCCGCACGGCGAGTTCCATGTACTTCTCGTCTATCACGACGCTGGTCTTGATCTCGCTGGTCGAGATCATCTGGATGTTGATCCCCTCCTCCGACAGCGTGCGGAACATCTTGCTGGCCACGCCGACATGGCTGCGCATGCCGATGCCTACGATCGACACCTTGCAGATGCGCGTGTCGCCCAGCACCTCGTTGGCGCCCAGCGTCGGCACGACCCGTGTGCGCAGCAGTTCGAGCGTGCGGGCGTAGTCGTTGCGGTTGACGGTGAACGAGAAGTCGGTGCGTCCGTCGTGCGAGACGTTCTGGATGATCACGTCGACGTCGATGTTGGCATCGGCCACCGGGCCGAGGATCTGATAGGCGATGCCCGGCTTGTCGGGCACGCCGATCACGCTGACCTTCGCCTCGTCGCGGTTGAACGCGATGCCAGACACGACGGCTTGTTCCATCTTCTCGTCTTCCTCGAAAGTGATCAGGGTGCCCGAGCGCGACTCCTCGTCGATCGGAATGTCCCAGGGTGTGAAGCTCGACAGCACGCGCAACGGCACGCGGTACTTGCCCGCGAACTCCACCGAACGGATCTGCAGCACCTTGGACCCCATGCTGGCCATCTCGAGCATCTCCTCGAAGCTCACGGTGGCCAGGCGGCGGGCCTCGGGCACGATGCGGGGATCCGTCGTGTAGACGCCGTCGACATCGGTGTAGATGAGGCACTCGTCGGCCTTCAACGCGGCGGCGACCGCCACTGCGGAGGTGTCGGAGCCGCCCCGGCCGAGCGTGGTCACGTTGCCCGTGCCGTCGATGCCCTGGAAGCCGGTGATGATCACCACCTTGCCGGCATCGAGGTCGGCACGGACGCGCGCATCGTCGATGCGCATGATTCGGGCCTTCGAATAGGCCGAATCCGTCTCGATCGCCACCTGCCAGCCGGCATAGCTCACCGCCTGCAGGCCCTGCGCCTGCAGCGCCAGCGCCAGCAGTCCGACCGACACCTGCTCGCCGGTGGCGGCCAGCGCATCAAGCTCGCGCAGCGACTCGGGCGTCATCGACGACGGCTGCAGTTCCTTCGCGAGGCCCAGCAGCCGGTTGGTCTCGCCGCTCATCGCCGACGGCACCACCACCATGCGATGGCCGGCGCGATGCCACTTCGCCACCCGCAGCGCCACGTTGCGGATGCGCTCGGTGGACCCCATCGAGGTGCCGCCGTACTTGTGAACGATCAATGCCATGGAAGTCGATTGCGCCGAGCTGAACCGCCGGATTTTAAGCGGCAGGGTCCTTGCCGCTCGCTGACGCAACGATGGGGCTCACCCATCGGCGTCGACCCCGGGCATCCACTGCAGCGTCAGCAGTTCGGCCCGACCCGTCCTGCTGCGGCAACCGGCCCTGGCGTCGATGCCCAGGCCCGGCGCGTAGAGCAGAGAGTCGCCGTCGTACACCAATGGCCCGGACCGGTGCCCGGGGGGCACCCCTGCAGCCTGATACTGCTTCTTGAGGGAACGGTCCATGCCGCCCGGGCGCAGGCGGAACTGTTCCCCGCCGCGGCGCGCGCAGCACTGGGCGGCGCGCAACCGCTCTGGAGGCAGGCCCGTCTCGGACCGGCTCACCTGCATGCAGCCTTTCCAGCCGTCGACGCGATGGCGCCCAGGTGCGGACAGATCGACCGTGGCAGGAATGGCCGGCGTCTGTGCCGGGCCTGAATCGACGACCGACAGTCGCGCTCGATGGCACTGCAGCCACGCAGCGCCCCACGGCCAGCGCGCCGACGCCGCGCCTGGCGCCTCGTCCAACAGCCGCTCCAGCAGCGTCTCGGGGATCGCCAGTCCGGGCCGCTGCCCCGCGAGCCAGTGGCGCAGGGCGTTCGCCCGGCGCGCGCGTTCCAGCAACGCCCAGCGGCGCAGGTCCAGGTCTCCATCGATCGTTGCTCCGGCCAGATCGATGTGCGCCAGCGCGGCCAGGCACTGCCGGATGCGCTGTCCGTGCCGGGCCACCGCCGCCAGTGCCGCATCAGCCTCGGGAAACGATCTGCGCAAGGCCGGCATCACGTCGCGCCGCAGCCGCCCTCGCGCATATCGGGCATCGTGGTTGCTGGGATCGCTGACGTACGACAGGCGCCATCGCCGCGCATAGGCGTCGATGGCCGATGCAGGCTGGTCGATCCACGGCCGCTGCCACGACAGGCCTGCGCGGCGCAGGTCGCGGGACATCGCGGCCAAGCCGGTCGGACCGCCGCCGCGCATCGCGTGCAACACCACCGTCTCGGCCTGATCGTCGCGGTGGTGAGCGAGGAGGATCACGCCGCAATCGGCGTCTCGGGCCATCTTCGCCAGCGCGGCGTAGCGCCTCTCCCGCGCCCAGGCTTCCACGCTGTCGCCACGGCCGGGTGAGCCCTCCAGCCGGACGACTTCCAGTTGAATGGGCAAGCCTGCGCCGGCCCAGCGGGACACCTGGCGCCGCAGACGCGCCTCCCACTGCGGGGCCTCGGGCAGCAACCCGTGATTCACGTGCAGGGCCAGCACCTCGATGCCCCGGTCGCGCGCTGCGCGCAGCGTGCAGTGCAGCAGGGCCGTCGAGTCGCGGCCGCCGCTGACCGCCACGGCCACGCGCAAGCTCAGCGTTCCTTCGTGTCGCTGTAGCGGCCGTAGGCCTGGAGGCGTTCGTAGCGGCGCTGCAGAAGTGCCTTGACCGACAGGTCGGACACCTGGCGCAGCGCGTCATTGAGCGCGCGCTTCAGATGAGCGGCCATCCACTTGGGGTCGCGGTGGGCGCCACCGACCGGCTCGTTGACGATCTTGTCGATCAGGCCCAGCGCCTTCAGTCGATGCGCCGTGATGCCCAGGGCCTCTGCCGCCTCCGACGCACGCTCGGCGGTCTTCCACAGGATCGACGCGCAACCTTCAGGAGAGATCACCGAGTACACCGAGAACTGCAGCATCAGCACCTGGTCGGCCACGCTGATGGCCAGTGCGCCACCCGAGCCGCCTTCACCGATGATGGTGCTGATGATGGGCACCTCGAGCTGCGCCATCTCGTAGATGTTGCGGCCGATCGCCTCGGACTGTCCACGCTCCTCGGCCCCGATGCCGGGGTACGCGCCCGGTGTGTCGACGAACGTGAACACCGGCAGCTTGAACTTCTCGGCCAGCTTCATCAAGCGCAAGGCCTTGCGGTAGCCCTCCGGGCGCGACATGCCGAAGTTGCGCAACGTGCGCTCCTTCGTGTCGCGGCCCTTCTGCTGGCCGACGACGACGCAGGGCTGACCGTTGAAGCGGGCCGTGCCGCCGACGATGGACTTGTCGTCGCCGTAGTGACGATCACCATGCAACTCGTGGAAGTCGGTGAAGACCTCGGCGACGTAGTCCAGCGTGTAGGGCCGCTGAGGATGCCGCGCGATCTGCGTCACCTGCCACGGCGTCAGGCTGCCGTAGATCTCCTTGGTCAGCTGCTGGCTCTTCTGGTCGAGCCGGCCGATCTCTTCGGAGATGTCCACGGCCGACTCGTTCTGCACGAAGCGCAGTTCGTCGATCCTGGACTCGAGCTCGGCGATGGGCTGTTCGAACTCGAGGAAGTGTCGTTTGCTCATCCGGGAGGCGCTGCGCAGCGGAGCGTCAATACTCCACCGGCAAAGGGTCGAGGCTGCGCCAAATGTACCATGTGGCCACCGAGCGATAGGGGGCCCACGCCTCGCCCACCTCGCGCGCTTCGGCCCTGCAGACAGGCTCGCCGCTGAAGTAGTTGAGGCTGATTCCCTTGAGCAGCCCGAGGTCGTCGAGCGGCATGACGTTCGGGCGCATCAGATGGAAGATCAGGAACATCTCCGCGGTCCAGCGGCCGATGCCGCGGATCGCCACGAGTTCCTCGATGATGGCCTCGTCGTCCATCTCGCGCCATTGCGGCACGTGCACCAGGCCTTCCTCGAAGTGGCGCGCCAGGTCCAGCAGGTACTCAGCCTTGCGCTGCGACAACCCCGCACCTCGCAGCGCCTCCACCGGCATGCTCAACACGGCGGCCGGGCGCAGACGAGTCGATGGGCAGCCGCTGGCCGAGACGAAACGGTCCCACACCGACTGCGCGGCCTTGACCGAGATCTGCTGCCCCGTGATCGAGCGCGCCAGCGTCGTGAACGCGTCACCTCGGCTCTGCAGCCGCGCGTCGCCGAACTTCGGGATCAGCTTCTTCATCACGCGGTCGCGGCGCGACAGGTGCCGGCAGGCATCGTCCCAGTAGACCGGCGCGTTGTCCGGCGTCACGCCGGCTCTCGGGCTCCCCGGCATCTCAGGCCCTGACCCAGCTCGTGCCGGTGGCGGAGTCCTTCAGCACGACGCCTTGCTCCATGAGCTCGCGCCGGATCGCATCGGCCCGAGCGTAGTCGCGCGCCGCCTTGGCGGCGGCACGCTCCTCGATGAGCTGCGCGATCCGGGCCTCGTCGATCGAGACGCCGGCCTGCAGGAAGGCGCGCGGCGCTTGCTGCAGCACACCCAGCACCGACCCCAGGCTGCGCAGCAGCGGAGCCGCGCTCGCATCGCCGCGGTTGGCCTGGCCGGCCAGCTCGAACAGCACGGCAAGGGCTTCGGGCGTGTTGAAGTCGTCGTTCATGGCCGCGCGGAACGCAAGCGCTCGCGCATCGGTCCAGTCGATCCGGTCGGCCGGCGCGCCGGCCGACGGCGGAGCCGCGCTGTCGAGCGCCGTGTACAGGCGACGCAAGGCAGTCCGTGCGTCGTCGAGGTTCGCATCCGCGAAGTTCAGCGGGCTGCGGTAATGCGTGCGCATCATGAAGAAACGCAGCGTCTCGCCGTCGTAGCGCTTCAGCACGTCGGCGATGGTGAAGAAGTTGCCCAGCGACTTCGACATCTTCTCGTTGTCGATGTTCAGGAAGCCGTTGTGCACCCACATCGCCACGAACGGGCCGCCGCTGGCGCCTTCGCTCTGCGCGATCTCGTTCTCGTGGTGCGGAAAGGTCAGGTCCAGCCCGCCGCCGTGGATGTCAAACGGTTCCCCCAGCAACGCCGCGCTCATCGCAGAGCACTCGATGTGCCAACCCGGGCGCCCCGGGCCGTAGGGGCTCGGCCATTGGGCATCAGCCGGTTCCTCAGGCTTGGCCGACTTCCACAGCACGAAGTCGAGTGGATCCTCCTTGTCGCCGAGCACGGCCACGCGCTCGCCGGCCCGCAATTCGTCGAGCGACTTGCCTGACAGCTTGCCGTAGCCTGGAAAGCGCCGCACGGCGTAATTGACGTCGCCGCCGGCCGCGCGGTAGGCCAGTCCCTTCTCCTCGAGTCGCCCGATCATCGAGAGCATCTGCGGCACGTAGTCGGTGGCGCGCGGTTCCGCCGTCGGTGCGAGCGTGCCGATCGCCGCCAGGTCGCGATGCATCGCCGCGATCATCTCGTCGGTCAGCGTGCGGATCGGGATGCCGCGCTCGACGGCCCGGCGGATGATCTTGTCTTCGATGTCGGTGATGTTGCGCACGTAGGTGACGCGCAGTCCCGAGGCGAGCAGCCACCGGTAGATCACGTCGAAGGCCAGCATCATGCGGGCATGGCCCACGTGGCAGAGGTCGTACACGGTGATGCCGCACACGTACATGCGCACGTGGCCGGGCTGCAGCGGCGCGAAGGGCTCCAGACGGCGCGTGAGGGTGTTGTGGATGTGTAGCGTCGAGGCCGTCATGGGCGCGCCGATAGAATCGAAAACCAGTATAGCGGCGGGCCTTTCGATGCGTGGTGTTCCCTGGTTGATGCTGCTCGCGTGGGTCTCGCTGCCTGCCCGCGCCGATGTCGCCTCCGACATCCAGGCTGCGCTCACCCGCGGGGACGCGGGTGCTGCGCTGGCGCGCAGCGCGGCCGCCATGCAGGCCCCCGCGCCAGGCCCGCGCGTGCGCTTCCTGCATGGCGTCGCGCTGCTCGAGTCCGGCCGCAACGCCGAGGCGATGTCCGTCTTCTCCGCGCTCACGCAGGATTACCCGCAACTGCCCGAGCCCTACAACAACATCGCGGCACTGCACGCCCGCGCCGGCGACTGGAACCAGGCGCGGCAGGCGCTCGAGACGGCACTGCGCAACGACCCTGGCAATCGCCTGGCCCGCGAGAACCTCGGCGACGTGTACCTGCAGCTGGCCATCGGCGCATGGCGCGAGGCCAGCGTGCCCGAGCGCACCGAAGCGGGCCTTGCGCGCAAGATCCGCTATGCCACCGCCATCGCCTCGCAGATCGCCGCGGCGGGTGCGCGGATGCCCTCCGACGGCCGTTGAAGTCTCCGCCGACCCTTCATTTCCCCACCCGAACGTTTCACATGACCAAACAGTTGTCGGGCCGCGCGCTCGTGATCGGACTCCTCGCCCTGGCAGCCGCCTTGCCGGCCTGGGCGCAGAAGGTGCGCCTCGCCACGTCGATGGGCGACATCGTCGTCGAGGTCGATGCCGAGAAGGCGCCGAAGTCGGCAGCCAACTTCCTCCAGTACGCGAAGTCCGGTCACTACGATGGCACAGTCTTCCATCGCGTCATCGAGAACTTCATGATCCAGGGCGGCGGCTTCAAGCCCGACCTGACGCAGAAGCCCACCCGCGCGCCGATTCCGCTGGAAAGCCGCAACGGCCTGAACAACGTGCGGGGCACTCTCGCGATGGCACGCACGAGCGACCCCAACTCCGCCACGTCGCAGTTCTTCATCAACGTCGTCGACAATGCCTTCCTCGATGCGGCGAACGCACGCGATGGCCAGGGCTACGCGGTGTTCGGCAAGGTGGTCGAAGGCATGGATGTCGTCGATCGCATCCGCGGCGTGCCCGTGGGCTCGGCGGGACCGCACCAGAACGTGCCGGCGACGCCGGTGCTGCTACGCAAAGCGACCGTGGAGAATTGAATGACCCGAAAAGTGCTGCTGGACACCACCAAGGGTGCCATCACGATCGAACTCGATGACGCCGCTGCGCCGGAGAGCGTCCGCAACTTCCTCGCCTACGTCGCCGCGGGCCACTACGACGGCACCGTGTTCCACCGTGTGATCAAGGGGTTCATGGTGCAGGGCGGTGGCTTCGAACAGGGCATGAAGCAGAAGTCGACCCGCGAGCCGATCACCAACGAGGCCAACAACGGGTTGAAGAACCGGCACTACACCCTGGCAATGGCCCGTACGTCCGATCCGCACTCGGCCACCGCGCAGTTCTTCATCAACACTGCCGACAACGGCTTCCTCGACCACACCGCACCGAGCGCTCAAGGCTGGGGCTACGCCGTGTTCGGTCGGGTGGTCGACGGTACCGACGTCGTCGACGCCATCGAGGGCGTGCGCACGGGCCGCAGCGGATTCCACAACGACGTACCCGTCGAGGACGTCGTGATCCAGCGAGCGACCGAACTGGCTTGAGCACGCCGACGATCGCCGCGCCGCCCACCTGGCGCGCGATCGACTTCCTGTCCGACCTGCACCTGTCGGGCGCGATGCCGAAGACGGCGGCGGCTTGGCGCGAACACCTGCTGCACACCGACGCCGACGCCGTCGTCATCCTCGGGGATCTCTTCGAGGTGTGGGTGGGCGACGACGCCCGCTCGCTGCCGTTCGAGGCGTCGTGCGTGCGGGCATTGGCGCAGGCGGCAACTCGGCGGTCGTTGATGGTGATGGTGGGCAACCGTGACTTCCTGATGGGGCCGGCGCTGCTCGCCGACTGTGGTGCGATCTGCCTGCACGACCCGACCGTGATCGAGGCGTTCGGCGAGCGAACGCTGATCGCGCATGGCGACGCCTGGTGCCTGGGCGATGTCGACTATCAGCGGTTCCGCAGGCTGGTGCGCAGCGAGGCCTGGCAGCAGCAGTTCCTCGCGCAGCCGCTGGAGGTCCGGCAGGAGATTGCGGCCGGCATCCGGCGCGAAAGCGCATCGCGCCGCCGCTACGACGGGGCGGCGGATGCCGATCTCGATGCCGAGGCCGTGACGTCCGCCCTGCAGGCAAGCGGCGCGACGGTGCTCGTGCATGGCCACACGCACCGGCCCGGCAGCGGACCCTTCGGCATCGGGATGCGGCACGTGCTGAGCGACTGGGACCTCGACCATGGCGATCGGGCCGAGGTCCTGCGCTGGACCCGGTCGGGCTACGAGCGCATGCGCGTCCCGGCCCCGCGACCGTGATCCTGCGCCGGATCCAGCACTGGCGGGACGCCCGCGCGGTGGCGCGGAGGCCGATCCCGGACGACCTGTGGAAGCGCACCCTGAAGCGCTACCCGTTCCTGCGTCGCCGCGATCGCGCCGACGAGGACGAGCTGCGCCGCCTGTCGAGCCTCTTCCTGGATCGCAAGGAGTTCACGGCGGTGGGACGGGTCCGGCTGACCAACGACGTGGTGGTCGCCGTTGCGGCGCAGGCGTGCCTGCCGGTGCTGCGAATCGGCCTCGAGGCCTACGGCGGATTCATCGGCATCGTGCTGCACGCCGATGCGGTGGTCGCGCGCAGGCAGGTTCACGACGAGGACGGACTGGTGCACGAGTACGACGAGGTCCTGAGCGGCGAGGCGATGCAGGGCGGGCCGCTGATGCTCTCGTGGCGCGATGTGCGCACCGCCGGCCAGAGCGCGGAGCAGGGCTACAACGTGGTCATCCATGAGTTCGCGCACGTGCTGGACATGACCGACGGGCTGTCGTCGGAGTCCCCTCGCCTGCCGGCAGGCATCGAGGCTGCCCATTGGCGCCGAACGCTGGCGTCGGAGTTGGAGCGGCTGCAGGCCGCGGTCGAACGCGACGAGCCGACCACGCTGGACCCGTACGGCGCCGAAGCCCCGGAGGAGTTCTTCGCGGTGGCCAGCGAGAGCTTCTTCGTCGCACCGCAGTCGCTGCGCCATGACCACGCAGCGCTGTACGCGCTGCTGGCGAGCTACTACCGCCAGGACCCCGCGGCGGATGCCGCGGGTCCGGGCTGACCCGCCACGATCAGGCCGCTGCCGCCTCGGCCTTGGGCTTGTCGCTGCGCCGCGGCGGCTGGATGTCGAGCTGGATCTGCTCGGCGTCGTCGATGTCCACCGTGAGGCGGCCCCCGTCGACGAGGCGGCCGAACAGCAGCTCGTCGGCCAGCGCGCGCCGGATCATGTCCTGGATCAGGCGCTGCATCGGCCGTGCGCCCATCAGCGGATCGAAGCCCTTCTTGGCGAGGTGCTTGCGCAGCGCGTCGGTGAAGGTCACCTCGACCTTCTTCTCGGCCAGCTGGCTCTCGAGCTGCAGCAGGAACTTGTCGACCACGCGCAGGATGATCTCCTCGTCGAGCGGGCGGAAGCTCACGATGGCGTCGAGCCGGTTGCGGAACTCCGGCGTGAACATGCGCTTGATGTCGGCCATCTCGTCGCCGGCCTCGCGCGAGTTGGTGAAGCCGATCGTCGAGCGGTTGATCGTCTCGGCGCCCGCGTTGGTCGTCATCACGATGATCACGCTGCGGAAGTCGGCCTTGCGGCCGTTGTTGTCCGTCAACGTGCCATGGTCCATGACCTGGAGCAGCACGTTGAAGACGTCGGGGTGCGCCTTCTCGATCTCGTCGAGCAGCAGCACCGCGTGCGGCTTCTTGCTGATGGCCTCGGTGAGCAGGCCACCCTGATCGAAGCCGACGTAGCCCGGCGGCGCGCCGATCAGGCGGCTGACCGCGTGGCGCTCCATGTACTCGCTCATGTCGAAGCGGATCAGCTCGATGCCCAGGATGTAGGCGAGCTGCTTGGCCACCTCGGTCTTGCCGACGCCGGTGGGGCCGGAGAACAGGAACGAACCGATCGGCTTGTCGGGCTTGCCCAGGCCCGATCGCGACATCTTGATCGCCGCGGACAGCGCGTCGATCGCGGGATCCTGGCCGAACACCACGCTCTTGAGGTCGCGGTCCAGGCTCTTCAGCTTGCCGCGGTCGTCGCTGGAGACGCTGGCCGGCGGGATGCGCGCGATCTTCGCGACGATCTCTTCCACCTCGATGCGCGTGATGGTCTTCTTCTGCTTGCTCTTGGGCAGGCTGCGCTGCGCCGCCCCGGCTTCATCGATCACGTCGATGGCCTTGTCGGGCAGGTGGCGGTCGTTGATGTACTTGGCCGAAAGCTCCGCGGCCGCCTGCAGTGCGCCCGGTGCGTACTTGACGCTGTGATGCTCCTCGAAGCGCGTCTTCAGGCCCTTCAGGATCTCGATCGTCTGCTCGACGGAGGGCTCGACCACGTCGACCTTCTGGAAGCGGCGCGACAGGGCGGCATCCTTCTCGAAGATGCCGCGGTACTCGGTGAACGTGGTGGCGCCGATGCACTTCATCTGCCCGCTGCCCAGCGCCGGCTTGAGCAGGTTGCTGGCATCCAGCGTGCCGCCCGACGCTGCACCGGCGCCGATCAGCGTGTGGATCTCGTCGATGAAGAGGATCGCGCGCGGCTGGTCCTTCAGCTGCTTCAGCACACCCTTCAGGCGCTGCTCGAAGTCGCCGCGGTACTTGGTGCCGGCCAGCAGTGCGCCCATGTCCAGCGAGTACACGGTGGCATCCGCCAGCACCTCGGGAACGTCGCCCTGGGTGATGCGCCAAGCCAGGCCCTCGGCGATGGCGGTCTTGCCGACACCGGCCTCTCCCACCAGGAGCGGATTGTTCTTGCGGCGGCGGCACAGCACCTGGATCACGCGCTCGACCTCGTGCTCGCGCCCGATCAACGGGTCGATGCGACCGTCGCGGGCGAGCTGGTTGAGGTTCTGAGTGAACTGGTCGAGCGGCGAGCCCTTGCTGTCCCCGCCGTCGTCCTTCTCCTGCTCGTTGCCGGTGGATTCGTTGTTCTTGGCGGGTTCGGGCGGGTCGCTCTTCTTGATGCCGTGGGCGATGAAGTTGACCACGTCGAGCCGCGTTACGCCCTGCTGGTGCAGGTAGTAGACGGCGTGCGAGTCCTTCTCGCCGAAGATGGCCACCAGCACGTTGGCACCGGTAACCTCCTTCTTGCCGCTGCCCGTGCTCTGCACGTGCATGATGGCGCGCTGGATGACGCGCTGGAAGCCGAGGGTGGGCTGCGTGTCCACCTCCTCGCTGCCCGAGACCGTCGGCGTGTTCTCCTTGATGAAGCCCGCCAGGCTCTTGCGCAGTTCGTCGATGTTTGCAGCGCAGGCGCGCAGCACCTCAGCGGCGGACGGGTTGTCGAGCAGCGCCATCAACAGGTGCTCGACGGTGATGAATTCATGCCGCTGCTGGCGCGCTTCGACGAACGCCATGTGCAGGCTGACTTCCAACTCTTGCGCGATCATGCGGCCTCCATGATGCACTGCAGGGGGTGGCCGTCGCGGCGCGCTGCAGCGAGAACAAGTTCAACCTTGGTGGCGGCGATGTCCTTGGGGTAAACCCCACAGACGCCGCGCCCCTCGTGATGGATCTTCAGCATGATGTGCGTGGCTGTGTCCAGCCCGTGCTGGAAGTACTGCTGCAGCATCATGACGACGAACTCCATCGGCGTGTAGTCGTCGTTGAGCATCACCACCTGATAGAGCGCCGGCGGCTTGGTGCGCGCCTTCTTGCGCTCGACGACCGCCGCTCCGCCTCCGTCGCGATCACGTCGGCGATCCGGCGGCAAGGGCGGCATCTGCGGCGGGCCCGAGGGGGTTTCGTCAGGCATGAGGCATTCTATCGACGCCCCCAGGGAGGCGCGGGGGCGGGGTCACTTTCAGGACCTCCGACACCGCGTCATATTGCAGCGGCCCATGCCATTGCAAGCGCCGATGAACGCCGGCTTCCCGGACGCTTACACCTTTCCTCGCCTCAGGCCCCGCGCGCGGTTTGACAATTACCAATGCTCCCCCCGAAAATTTGTCACACAAGAAGGAGGGAGCCTGCCATGCCGAGCGGCACCGTCAAGTGGTTCAGTGATGCCAAGGGCTTCGGGTTCATCGCCCCGGACGATGGGGGACCCGACGTCTTTGCCCATTTTTCTGCGGTGCGAATGGAGGGCTTCCGGACGCTCAAGCAGGGCAGCCGGGTGACTTTCGACCTCGTCGAGGGTCCGAAAGGGAACCTCGCGCAGAACATCCTGGGCGAGGGCGGCGGACAGGCTCCGGCCACGTCCGACTGACGCCCGCGCCCGGCGCGTAGGGGCAGCCGCCGATGCCGCCGAGCGAGGCATCGAACCTGTCGCCCCCGGCATCGATGGCCGCCAGCACGTTCGCCAGAGCACCTCGACGCCGCCCGTCACCTTGCGCGCCATGTCGATGGCCGCCTCGATGGCATCGCTGCCGCTGACCAGGAACAGGCTCTTCTGCCGCGGAGGAGTCAGGATCTCGCCCAGGCGCACGGTGCAGTTGCAGCCGGTCGACGTTGACGCTCGACGAGTCCATGTGTCGCTTCGTGCCTTCAATGTCTGGACGAGCAGGCATTTGGAGCTGCCTCTCGTCATGTCAAGCCGACGCCGGGGCTCGTCGCACCGCCACCAGCGCCGCGGCCAGCGACGCCGCCACACAGAAGAGCATCAGCCCGAGCAGCACCGACGGCGAGTTCCATCGCTCGACGACGAGCGCGGTCAGCGTGCTGAGCACGGCCCCCAGCGCCACCCACATCGCGCCGGCGAATCCGGCCGCGGTGCCCGCCAGGTCGGGACGCACGGACAAGGCGCCGGCGTTGACGTTGGCCAAAGTCAGCCCGTTGCCCAGGCCGACCAGCAGCGTTGGTGCGAAGAGCGCCATGGGATGCGCGACACCCCAGCCGAACAGTGCCAGCGCCAGCAGCAGCGTCGCCACCGACACCCAACGCCCGGACAGGATCAGCGTGGCCATGCCCAGGCGCGTCGCGTATCGCGCAGTGATCGCGGCGCCGACCATGAAGCCGCCGGTGATGGAGCCCACGCCGAGGCCGATCTCCGCCGACGATAGCTGCCACCGGGCGCTGGCCACGTACGGCACGCCGGTGACGAAGACAAAGAACGCCCCCACGGAGAACGCCCCGCACAGCACGTACGCCCACCAGCGCGCGGAGCCGAGCAACGCGGCGCCGTCGCGCAACCGGGGCGGCGGCAGGCCCGGGCGGCGGGTCTCGCCCATGTCACGCCACACGAGCACCAGCAGTGCGACGCCGAGCGCCGCGTAGAGCGCGAACACCGAGCGCCAGCCGAACGCCGCGTCGAGCACCCCGCCCAGCATCGGCCCCAGCATCGGTGCCACCGCCATCGAGGTGGAGATCGCCCCGAGGCGGCTGGCGGCGTCGGCAGCGCCGTACTGGTCGCGGATAGCGGCACTGGTCACCACCGTGCCGGCGACCACCACCGCCTGCACAAGTCGCCAGGCGAGCAGCGTGCCGACGTCGCTGGCCAGCAGGCAGCCCGCAGACGCCACCGCATAGGTGGCCAGCGCCGCCAGCATCACCGGCCGTCGGCCGTAGCGGTCGGACAGCGGGCCCATCGACAGCTGGAACACCGCCGATGCCAGCATGTAGCCGGAGATCGCCAGCGCGACTGCCGACTCTCTGGCCCCCAGGTCGCGTGCCATGGACGGGAGCGACGGCAGGATCATGTTGAGCGTCAGCGCCGCCAAGGCCGTCAGCAGCGCGAGCGTGAACAGCCGCGGGGGCCGGCGCGCCGGCGACGGCGCGGCTGGCGAGGCGCTCAACGTTCGAGGATTCGCGGCGGGCCGATCAGGCCCGCAGGACCGCGAGAGGGGCGGTGAAGCCGCCTCACATGTGGTCGATCATCACATGGAAACCGCGTCCAAGCCCTTGTCGCATAACGATCTCCTCGCAAGCCAACCTTCCCATTTCCCGGGCGTTTCCCAGTTCGAAAGGACAGGCTCGCATCGGCCCAGCGCATCCCAAGTCGTACCTTGGGAACTAAGAATCTAGCACGTGCTCGCTGCTAGCGCTGCGAACGGACGGTCACTTCGGCCAAGTCATAAGGATGACTGCGCAGGCGGCATCGGCCTTGGTAGGAGCACGACGTGCAAACCTCGCTCGTACGCGGGTAGCTTGCCAGTTCTGCGCCCGCCAGAAGCGCCTCGCGCCTCGACGCAAGGTCCCAAACGGCCTGCGCCGACATCAGAGTGACGCGATGGGCCGTTCGCAACGCTCCCGATTCCACGACAACCCATCCGATGCGATCGACCGGCTCCCCGGTCTCACCCTCGAGTGCAATGCGCTGCGCAGACAGTTCGATGACGTCCGACAGATAAGCGCGATCGGTTCGTCGTGTCTTCAGTTCGACCAGCGTGACCAACCCGTTGCGCCCGCGGTACGCGCGATCCACGCGGGCGACCACCTGTTTGTCGCCGCCGGACCTAAACGTCCTCTCCGAGTAGGCGAGCCTGTGGCTCCTCAGCCGCCCGGGTATCCATTCACGCGCTGCTGCTGCGCGCTCGCGAACAAGCCGAACCACCCAAACCGCCGTCATGCAGGCCGCGCAGCCGGCGACAAGAAGCCAGAGCTCAGCGGCCGACATCGCTTGTCTCCTGATCGGCAAGAAGATGCCTGGCGAGCCAAACCAGGGGCCTGACAGCTGCCCTCGCCGCGGGCCGCGTTGCCGGCCACCGCTGCATCGCCCTGCACACGCGTGGTGCCAGGCGGTAGTAGGCCAGGATCAGGCACCGACCGGCACGCGTGGACCGCAGGAATCGATCGCGAAAACACCGCAGGACTTGTGTCTCCGGCCCTTCCCCAAAGACGTGCGTGGCAATGAAGCAGCGTCCTTTCCGCGCTGCATCCGATGCGCTCTCGGACGCGAACTGCCGATGCGCCCGCAGCCCGCGCTCCAGGGCCACCCTCTGCGCGGGTGTCGGCCGCTTTCCCTCATGGTGTTCGAACACGACCAACCGCTCGCAGACACCCATTTGCGCGAGCGCCGAGGCGCTGACGGCCCCCTTCTTCTTGCGCCGGCGTCCCATCACTCCTCCGCACCGCCGCTGCTGACCTCGAACGCCTGGCTGGTCTGCCGCGCCACAGCTGGGTCCACGCCGACCTGCGGCGCCGCCTTTGGCGCGGCGGCCGTCGGCGCCGGCACTTGAACGGTCAGGCCAAGAAGCCACTGCTGCGCCAGCAGGCCTTCATGGGCGAGGAACCGCAGCCGGTTGACCCGCTTGGGTCCCTTGTTGAATCGCATCAGGTCGTCGAACAGCCGTGGGTTGTCGTCGCGCGACAGTTCGAAGAGCAACCTGACGCTCTGATCCTGCCTTGCTTCGGTGGCGTTCATGCCAGTTCCCCCTTCTCGACCGCCAGGCCCGCGGCGTGCGTTGCCGCTGCCAAGTAGTTGATGCCGGCGATCTGATAGCCGCGCACGTTGGCAAACATCGGCTCCTTGACCTCCAGCACGTCGTGCGACGCGAAGGCCTGCTTGACCGCCTTGCGGAACAGGAACGCACCGCCGCCGACGAGGATCACGTTGCGCACGTCGTAGGCGGGGCCGATGCGCCGCATCATGGCCGCGACGGCCTGCCGGGCGATGCTCTCGACCATCGGCCTCATGCGCGAGAGCTGATAGGTCTTCTGGTACACGGTCAGCGCCTTGCCGGTCCGCAGCGCGTGGTCGATGCTGTCCAGGCCGGTGTAGGGCGAACCGATCTCCACGCTCACGTCGTCCGCGATGAGGTTTAGGATGTCGGCCACCCCGCGGTCGACCGAATGGCTGCGCTTGTGCGACAGCTTCATGCCACGCGCCACCAACCAGTCGAAGGTGCGAGAGCCGGGGTCGATGACCAGGCTCTGTTCGTCCTGCATGGCGAGCACGCGGTCGTGCTGGTCCGCATAGTCGATCAGCGCGCCGTGCGGCTGGGCCATCGCCAGCGCCTTGCGCACTTGGACCGTCTTGCCGCCTCCCACGTCGTGCCGGCCCGTCATCAGCTTTTCGAGCGCGGCCTTGTCGGCGGCGAAGGTCGCCACGGGCAGGCCGACCACCAGCAGGTCGATGTGTTCCACCTTCATCGAGCGCATCGCCCCGCGCGCCAGCGCCAGGTACTCCGGGGTGTCGATGTAGCGGTGATGAATCTGCGTGGCGCGGAATCCGTCGCCCGCGAGGACCACGTCCGGGCCAACCTCGTAGAAGACGCCCTTGATGGGAATCGCGAAGGTCCGCCGGCGTTCTGCGCCCAGGGATGCCGATGGGTCGCGCGTGCTGAGGCAGGCCAGTGACGGGAAGCTGGCGCAGCGGATGTCGGCGGCCGTCCCGCCCGTCGTGTACTTCGTGTAGCCGAAGCCAACGTCGATGGCTCTGACGACTGCTGTCATGGTGTTCCTCCAACAGGATCAGTGAAGACCGCCCAGCGTCGGACGGCAGATGGCTCGCTCCCATGCGGAAAAGCGTCGAAGCTGCCGCGCTATCGCGATCAGGTCGCTCGCGACGACGACCGGGGTCGAGCACGGCTCTTGCTGCACATCGACCTCACCGCAGCCGCAACGGCGCTTCCGCAAGTCGCTCCACGGTCGCATCCTTCTCGTTCCCGTCAAGTGCCGCAGTCGCGCCAATGCCCACCCAGACCGTTCTTTCCGGGTCCGTCGGAGACAGAGGTAGGAGAAGGTGTCAAGCGGCATCCAGAACTGACCCCCTGACGACATCGAGTTCTGACCCCCGGTTGATGATCAGTTCGTTGTGTTTGCAGGGTTCGCGCTG
>JAEUPB010000002.1 GCA_016789955.1 Rubrivivax sp.
GCCTTCGGTGATCGCGCGGATCTCCTCCTCGCCGAGGAAGGAGGTCTCGATGTCGATCTGCGTGAACTCGGGTTGGCGGTCGGCGCGCAGGTCCTCGTCGCGGAAGCACTTCGTGATCTGGTAGTAGCGGTCGAAGCCCGCCACCATCAGCAGCTGCTTGAAGAGCTGCGGGCTCTGCGGCAGCGCGAAGAACATGCCGTCGTGCACGCGGCTGGGCACGAGGTAGTCGCGCGCGCCCTCGGGCGTGCTCTTCGTCAGCATCGGCGTCTCGATGTCGATGAAGCCCTGGCCGTCGAGGTACTTGCGCACTTCCATCGCCACGCGGTAGCGCAGCATCAGGTTCTGCTGCATCGCCGGGCGGCGCAGGTCCAGCACGCGGTGCGTGAGGCGCACGGTCTCGCTGAGGTTCTCGTCGTCGAGCTGGAACGGCGGCGTGACGCTGGGGTTCAGCACCTCGAGCTCGTGCGCGAGCACCTCGATCTTGCCGCTGGTGAGGCCGGCGTTCTCGGTGCCGGCCGGGCGCGCGCGCACCTTGCCGATGATCTTCAGGCAGTACTCGTTGCGCACGCCCTCGGCCGTCTGGAAGGTGGCGGCGCGGTCGGGATCGCAGACGATCTGCACGAGGCCCTCGCGGTCGCGCAGGTCGATGAAGATCACGCCGCCGTGGTCGCGGCGTCGGTGCGCCCAGCCCATCAGCGTCACGGTCTGGCCCATCAGCGTTTCGCTGACCAGGCCGCAGTAGGTCGTTCTCATGTGCATGCTCCGGATTCGGACATCGTGTTCGGGGGTGGCGTCGTGCGGGCTGTGTCGCAAGCCCTCAGGGCTGGCCGTCGGACGGACGGGACGGCCAGCCCCGTCAATTTCGCGCAGGCAGCGCCGGATCGGCCGCAGGCGCAGGCTGCGCGGCGCCGGGCGCGACGACGCCCATGGAGATCACGTACTTCAGCGCCTCGTCGACGGTCATCGCCAGCGGCCGCACGTCGGCGCGGGGCATCATCAGGAAGAAGCCCGACGTCGGGTTGGGCGTGGTGGGCACGTAGACGCCGATGTAGTCGCCGGCCAGGTGCTCGGCCACCTCGCCGCCGGGCTTGCCGGTGACGAAGGCGATGGTCCACGAGCCGGCGCGCGGGTACTGCACCAGCACCGCCTCGCGGAAGGCGTTGCCGCTGCTGGAGAACAGCGTGTCGGAGACCTGCTTGACCGAGGCGTAGATCGTCTTGACGATCGGGATCTTGTGCAGCAGCCGGTTCCACTGGCGCAGCCAGAACTGGCCGACGACGTTGGCCGCGAAGATCCCGGTGCCCACCAGCAACGCGGCCATCACCACCACCGAAAGCAGCGGCACGTTGCGCAGCTGTTCGATGCTCGCATGCATCGACGTGGGCAGCACGACCTGCGTGCCGTGCAGCAGCCAGCCGAACACGCCGTCGACCACGCCGACGAGCCACGTCAGCACCCACAGCGTCACCGCCAGCGGCATCCAGACGAGCAGCCCGGCGACGAGATATTTCTTCACGATGGGGCGCGGCCTATCGACTGCCGGACGACGGCGGGGGTGTCGGCGACGGCCCGGGCGCCGGCGTGGCGGCAGCGGGCGTCGGGGCGGGCGCCGCGGCCGGGGCGGCGGGCGCCGGTGACGCCGCCGGGGCATCGCCGGCCTTGGCGTCGGGCTGGGTCTCGGCCTTGGCGTCGGCCTTGGCATCGCCGCCGCTCTTCTTGCCGCCGTCGCGGAAGTCCGTCACGTACCAGCCCGAGCCCTTGAGCTGGAAACCGGCGGCGGTCACCTGCTTGGTGAACGACTCGGCGCCGCAGGCGGGGCACGTGGTCAGCACCGGATCGGACACCTTTTGCAGGACGTCCTTCTGGTGGCCACAGGCGGCGCACTTGTAGGCGTAGATCGGCATGGCAGCAGCGGGGTTGCGCGCGACAAAAACCCCGCATTGTAGGAAATCGCGCGACGCCGGGGCCTGGAGCCCCCGCGCCTCGTCAATGGCCGGCGTGCCCGGCGGCGCGGTGGTGCGGCTGCGCGTGCCCGTGTGGCGAGCCTTCCAGCTCGTGCACCGCCTCGTGGCGGTTGCGCAGCCACTGCGGCAGCATCGACCCGGCGTACATGCCCGCGAACGCCGCAAGCAGCCCGGCCAGCTGGCCCGGGAAGGCTTCGCCGAAGTCCGACACCTGCGGGAAGAAGACGAGCCAGGTGCCGATGCCCGCACCCACCGAGAAGATCGCACCCTGCGTGGTGGCGCGCTTCCAGTACAGGCCCATCACCAGCGGCACGAAGGCGCCGACCAGCGTGACCTGGTAGGCCGACGACACCAGCTCGTAGATCGAGGTGCCCTTCATCGCGATGGCGTAGCCGAGCACGAAGGCAGCGAACAGCACGATGGTCCAGCGCGTGGCCAGCAGCTGCTCGCGGTCGTTCATGTCCGGGCGCAGGTTGCGCAGGATGTTCTCGACGAAGCTGGTCGAGGGCGCCAGCAGCGTGGCCGACGAGGTGCTCTTGATCGCCGACAGCAGTGCGCCGAAGAAGAGGATCTGCATCACCAGCGGCATCCGCTCCAGCACGAAGGTCGGCAGCAGCCGCTGGTAGTCGCCCTTGGCCAGTTCCAGCGCCTGCTGCCCCATCACCACCACCGCGGCGCAGACGACGAACATCGGCACGAAGGCGAACAGGATGTAGCTGGCGCCGCCGATCGTGGCGCCGCGGCGTGCGGTGGACGCATCGCGCGCCGACATCACGCGCTGGAACACGTCCTGCTGCGGGATGCTGCCGAGCATCATCGTGAGACCCGCGGCGATGAAGAAGGCGATCTCCTTGAAGCTCGGCTCGGGCCAGAAGCGCCACAGGTCGGCGCTGGCGGCCATCGCGAACACCTGGTCGGCGCCACCGGCCAGGCCGGCTGCGTAGATGGCGATCGCAGCCAGCCCCACGACCAGCACGATCATCTGGATGAAGTCGGTCCACGCCACCGCCAGGAAGCCGCCGACCACCACGTACACCAGCACGGCCAGCGTGCCGACGATCATGCCCGCCGTGTCGCTCATGGCGCCGCCGGTCAGCACGTTGAAGACGAGGCCCAGCGCGGTGATCTGCGCCGCCACCCAGCCCAGGTAGGACAGGATGATGGCCACCGAGCAGAACACCTCGATGCCCTTGCCGTAGCGCTTGCGATAGAAGTCGCCGATGGTCAGCAGGTTGAGCTTGTAGAGCTTGGCCGCGAAGAACACGCCCACGAGGATCAGGCAGGTACCGGCGCCGAACGGGTCCTCGACCACCGCGTTCAGGCCGCCCTGCACGAACTTCGCCGGGATGCCCATCACCGTCTCGGCGCCGAACCACGTGGCGAAGGTGGTGGTGACCACCATGATCAGCGGCAGGCTGCGCCCGGCGATGGCGAAGTCGGTGGTGGTCTTGATGCGCGTGCCGGCCCAGACACCGAGGGCCAGCGTGCCCAGCAGGTACGCCACGACGAAGACGATGAGGGTGGTGTTCATGGTCGGTGCGGATTATTGCGAGGGTCGGCCGCGCGTATTCCCCAATCCGGCGAGGCACTTTGCCGCAGGCTTGCAGGGCCCGGCGCGCGGCGGCACGGTCATCGCCCGTGAAGCAGGAACTGCGCCACCAGGGCGCCCAGCAGGAAGCCGCCAACGGCCCAGGCCAGGCCGTGCAGCAGCCGGTTGGTGCGGCGCTGCTCGGACAGCAGCGCCAGCAGTGCGGGCGACTCCACCGGCGCCTGCCGCACGAGCAGCGCCTGGTGCATCAGCCTGGGCAGCTCCGGCAGCCAGCGCGCATAGCGCGGCGCCTCGCGCCTCAGTCGCTCCAGCAGTCCCCGGGGGCCAACCTGCTCGTTCATCCAGCGCTCCAGGAACGGCTTGGCGGTGGTCCACAGGTCCAGCTCGGGATCGAGCTGCCGGCCGAGACCCTCGACGTTCAGCAGCGTCTTCTGCAGCAGCACCAGCTGCGGCTGGATCTCGACGTTGAAGCGGCGCGAGGTCTGGAACAGCCGCATCAGCACCTGCCCCAGCGAGATGTCCTTCAGCGGCCGGTCGAAGTGCGGCTCGCACACCGCACGGATGGCGCTCTCGAGCGCATCGACACGCGTGCTCGGCGGCACCCAGCCCGACTCCACGTGCAGCTCGGCCACGCGCTTGTAGTCGCGGCGGAAGAACGCGATGAAGTTCTGCGCGAGGTAGTCCTTGTCGACCTCGGTGAGCGTGCCGATGATCCCGAAGTCCAGCGCGATGTAGCGGCCGAAGGTCGCCGGCGCCAGGCTCACCTGGATGTTGCCGGGGTGCATGTCGGCATGGAAGAAGCCGTCTCGGAACACCTGCGTGAAGAAGATCTGCACGCCGTCGCGGGCGAGCTTGCGCAGGTCCACCCCGGCCTCGCGCAGGCGATCGACCTGGCTGATCGGCACGCCGTGCATGCGCTCCATCACGAGCACCGTCGGCGTGCACAGGTCCCACACCATCTCGGGCACCAGCACCAGTCCGAGGCCGGCCATGTTGCGCCGCAGCTGCGCGGCGTTGGCGGCCTCGCGCACCAGGTCCAGCTCGTCGTGCAGGTAGCCGTCGAACTCGGCCACCACCTCGCGCGGCTTCAGGCGCCGCCCGTCGGCCGAGAGACGTTCGAGCCAGTGCGCCAGCACGTGCAGCAGCTGCAGGTCCTTCTCGATGACGTCGAGCATGCCCGGGCGCAGCACCTTCACCGCCACTTCGCGGCCAGGGGCCTGCGGCGCCGAAGCGCCGGTACGTGCCGCCGGGGCCTTCAGCGTCGCGAAGTGCACCTGTGCGATCGACGCGCTGGCCACGGGTTCGGCCTCGAACGTGGCGAAGACGTCCTCGAAGCGCCGACCCTGCGATGCATAGGCCCGCTCGACCAGCATGCGCGCGGTGGCCGGCGGCACCGGCGGCACGCGGTCCTGAAGCCGCGCCAGCTCGTCGGCGATGTCCAGCGGCAGCAGGTCGCGGCGTGTCGACAGCACCTGCCCGAACTTCACGAAGATCGGCCCCAGCCGCTCCAGGCCGCGGCGCAGGCGCACGCCGCGCGGCTCGTCCAGCCGCCGGCCGATCGTGGCCAGCCGCACCAGCAGCCGCACCCAGCGCTGCGGGAATCCCGACAACGCCACCTCGTCCAGCCCGAAACGCAGGACGGTGAAGATGATGAAGACGAGCCGGGTGAAGCGCTTCAATGCGGCACCTGCCGGGGGCCGGGGCCACGGTCAGCGCTGCCGCAGCGCCGGGACCCGCGGGTCATGGCCCGCGCGGTGGGGTGCCGGACTGGACCCGCTGCAGCCGCGCCAGCGCCGCGCGCAGCGCACCGGCGAACGCTGCGCCCGCCTGCGACAGGCCCTGCGCGACCATCGGCGGGAACACGCGCTCCAGATCGGCGGCGATGTCCCAGCGCACGTTCTGCATCAGCCAGCCGACATCGGTGGCGAGCTGGGCATCGCCGGCGATCTCGGCCTCGGGCAACGTCGCCTGCAGCAGCTGCGACAGCAGCTGCGCCGGCCGCCCGGCGTCGATGGTCATCGTCAGTTCGGCCGCAGGCGCCACGCCGTCGGGCGGCAGGCCTCGCCAGTCGAGCAGGCCGGCCGGCGTGATGGTCCACGACACCGGCAACGGCGGCGGCAGCAGAGAGGGCCAGCCGCGCCAGGCTATCGAGATCGACTTGCCGGCATGCGGCGCCAGGCGCTGCGTGGCCACCGGCTCGCTGGCCAGCACGTGGTTGGCCAGCAGGGTGAAGCGCTCCAGCACCGGCGGCGCCAGCATCGCGTTCAGGCTGTTGAAGGCGGGCAGCATGGGCGGATTGTAGGCAGCGCCCCGTGCCCTTCCGTGGCCGGAGACACACCCGACGTGGCCGCCGAAGCGTCTCCTCACGGACGAGGTCGCGCGGTGCAAGAGAATGCGCCCGCCCCATGTTCGACGACCGCCGCACCACGCGTACCTTCCTGAGCGCACCGCCGTCGGTGACATCTCTCGTGGCCGCGGTGCTCGAGCCTGCCGTGGCGGTGGGCCTGTACCTCGCGGTGGTGGCCGCCTTCGACGAGCCGATCCTGCGCGCCGACGTCGTGCTGTGCCTGTTCGTCGTGGCGCTCACCTTTCCCGGCCGCAACCGCTTCGGAGACCGGCCGCTGAACGCCGCGGTGGACATCTCGGTCTCGTGGCTGGGCGTGGCCGCCATCCTCGGGCTGGTGGGGTATGCCACCTCCAGCCTGCAGTTCTTCGATGCCCGCGTGCTGCTCTGGTGGGGCTTGGCCACGCCGGCCGTGCACTGGATCGCCGTGTACGCCGGCCGCAACGCGCTGCGCCGGCTGGCGCAGCAGCCCGGCGAGCGGCGCAGCGTGGCGATCATCGGCGCGGGAGCGCTGTCGGTGCGGATGCGGCGGGCGCTGGATGCGCGCGGCGTGGACTTCGTCGGCTACTTCGATGACCGTGCCGACGAGCGCGTGCACGCCGACGCGCGGGCCCAGCGCCTGGGGCCGCTCGCGCGGGCCGCCGCCTACGTGCACGACCATGGCGTGGAGGAGGTCTACATCACGCTGCCGCTGGGGTCGCAGCCGCGCATCGTCGGCCTGCTCGAGCAGCTGCAGGGCACGACGACCTCGGTGTTCTTCGTGCCCGACGTGTTCGGCATCAGCATCATCCAGGGCCGCCTGCAGGACCTGCAGGGCGTGCCGGTGGTGGGGCTGTGCGAGACGCCGTTCACCGGCATCAACCGCCTCGTCAAGCGCGGCAGCGACCTCGTGCTCGCCAGCCTCGTGCTGCTGCTGACGGCGCCGCTGCTGCTGGCACTGGCGGTGGGCGTGCGGCTCAGCTCGCCCGGGCCGGTGATCTTCCGTCAGCGGCGCAACGGCCTGGCCGGCGAGCCGATCGAGATCTATAAGTTCCGCTCGATGCGCGTGGGCGCCGAGCCCGACGACGCCCAGGCGTCGCGCGACGACCCGCGCGTCACGCCCTTCGGCGCCTTCATGCGGCGGCGCTCGCTGGACGAACTGCCGCAGTTCGTCAACGTGCTGCAGGGTCGTATGAGCGTCGTCGGCCCGCGGCCGCACGCCGTGGCGCACAACGAGCAGTACCGCAGCCTGATCAAGGCCTACTGGGTGCGGCACAAGGTGCGCCCGGGCATCACCGGTTGGGCCCAGGTCAACGGCCTGCGCGGCGAGACCGACACGCTGGAGAAGATGCAGCGGCGCATCGAATACGACCTCGAATACCTGCGCAACTGGTCGCTGATGCTGGACCTGCAGATCGTCGCGCGCACCATCAAGCTCGTCTTCTGGGACCGCCATGCATATTGATTGCCCTGATCTGACGACCCGCCTGGCGGCCGCCGTGGCGCTGGCCGCAGCCGCCGCGGGCGCCTCGGCGCAGACCGGCCCCTATGCCGGCGGCTCGGTGTCCTACACCCACGACAGCAATGTCTACCGCCTCGCCGACGGCGCCGAGCCGCCACCGGGCACGCCGCGGTCGGATCGCATCACCAGTGCCTCGTTGATGGCCGGCCTGCGCCTGCCCCTGGGGCGGCAGGTGCTGAGCGCCGATGCCTCGCTGCGATCCACGCGCTACGCCGATCACTCGTCGCTGGACCACCATGGCCACCGCGTCGCGCTCGGCCTCGACTGGGCGACGGTGGAGCGCCTGACGGGCAGCGCCTCGGTGTCCCGCGAACGCACGCTGGTGCGCTTCGACAGCGATGCGGCGCTCTCCGGTGCGTCCACGCTGGAGCGCAACCTGGCGACGATCACGCACGCCGAGGCGGTGGCGCGCATCGGCCTGGTCACGCGGTGGTCGGCCGAACTGGGCGCGACGGCCGATGCGGTGGACTACTCCGCCGATGCCTTCCGCCCGCGCGACTTCCGCCAGAGCGGCGTCAGCGCCGGCGTGCGCCACCGAGCCAGCGACGCGCTGAGCACCGGCCTCGCGCTGCGCGCCGCGCGCGGCCGCTACCCGCACTTCGCGCAAGTCGCGGACGGCAGCGACATCGCCGACCGTTACCACGGCCGCTACGTGGACTGGGACGTGCGCTGGGTACCCGGCGACGTCAGCCGCATCGACGCCCGGCTGAGCCTGGGCCGCACGACCTTCGACCGCGCCACGGCCAGCGATGTCTCGGGCGCCACCGGCCAGTTGCTGTGGACCTGGCGGCCGACCGCGGCGCTGCGCCTGGAGACTCGCCTGGCCCGCGAGCGAGGTCAGGACTCCTCGGCCCTGTATTTCCCGGGCAGCGGCCGCTATGCCGACTTCAGCCGCACCACCACGTCGCTCGGCACGGCGGCCTACCTGCAGCTGACGGCGAAAGTGCAGCTGGTGGCCGGGCTGGCCGGCGCGAAGCGCCAACTTGTGGACACCCGGCAGGACCTCGCCGGCGCGACGACGCTCAGAACCGGCGACGATCGCACCCGCGTCGCGTCGCTGGGCGTGCGCTGGCAGCCGTTGCGCACCGTCACGCTGGGCTGTGACGTGACGCACGAGCAGCGCACCCACACGGGGGCACTGTCCACCGACTACCACGCCAGCACCCAGGGCTGCCACGCGCAACTCGTGCTGAACTGACCGTCCCGCCTCGATGCCTGCCACGATCCTGCTCACCGGCGCCACCGGCTACATCGCCTCGCACACCTGGCTCGCGCTGTGGGCTGCGGGCTACGACGTGGTCGGCGTCGACGACTTCAGCAACAGCTCGCCGGCCGTGCTCGAGCGGCTGGCACGCATCGGCGGACGCGAGCCGCGCTTCCACCGGGCCAGCGTCTGCGATGCGGCGGCCATCGGCAAGCTGTTCGCCCGCGAGCGCATCGATGGCGTCGTGCACTTCGCGGCGCTGAAGGCGGTGGGGGATTCGGTGCAGCGGCCGCTGGCCTACTACGCCAACAACCTCGGCGGCCTGCTCACGGTGTGCGATGCGATGCAGCGCGCCGCCTGCCGCCGGTTGGTCTTCAGCTCCAGTGCCACGGTCTACGGCGATCCGCAGCGGCTGCCGATCACGGAGGACGCTCCGCTGTCGGCCACCAACCCCTACGGCCAGAGCAAGCTGATGGGCGAACAGATGCTGCGCGACCTCGGCATCGCCGACGCGCAGTGGCAGACCGCCTGCCTGCGCTACTTCAACCCGGTGGGCGCGCATGCGAGCGGCCTGATCGGCGAGGACCCGCGCGGCGAGCCCAACAACCTGATGCCCTACGTGGCTCAGGTGGCCGTCGGCCGGCGCGAGGCGCTCTCGGTATACGGCGACGACTACGCCACGCCCGACGGAACCGGCGTGCGCGACTACATCCACGTCACCGACCTCGCCGAGGGCCACGTGGCCGCGCTGCAGCGCCTCTTCGAGCAGCCGGGCTCGTTCACCGTGAACCTGGGCACCGGCCGCGGCCACAGCGTGCGCGAGGTGGTGGCCGCCTACGAGCGCGCCAGCGGCCGCGCGGTGCCCTGCCGCGTGGTGCCGCGCCGCCCCGGTGACGTGGCCGCCTGCTGGGCCGATCCGGCACGGGCCGAAGCGCTGCTCGGCTGGAAGGCCACGCGCGACCTGGACACCATGTGCCGCGACAGCTGGCGCTGGCAATCGATGAACCCGCGAGGATTCGAAGCATGAGCGGACTTGTGGACGTGGTGCCGGTGGTGATGGCCGGCGGCTCCGGCACGCGGCTGTGGCCGCTGTCGCGCGCCGGCTATCCGAAGCAGTTCCTCGTGCTCTCGGGCAACACGAGCCTGTTCCAGCAGGCCGCCGCACGCCTGCAGGGCCTGGCGGGCGATGGGATGCGACTGGCCGCGCCGCTGGTGGTGGGCAACGAGGAGCATCGTTTCCTGGTGCTGGACCAGCTGCGCGAACTCGGGGCCGAGCCGCAGGCGGTGCTGCTCGAACCGGTCGGCCGCAACACCGCACCGGCGCTGACGCTGGCGGCGCTGCAGGCGCGCGAAGGCGGTGCCGACCCGGTGCTCGTGGTCACGCCGGCCGACCAGACGGTGACCGACGATGCCGCCTTCACCACCGCGATGCGCCGTGCCGTGTGCGCGGCCGCCGGGGGTGCCATCGTCATCCTCGGGGTGCAACCCGATCGCCCCGAGACCGGCTACGGCTACATCCGCAGCGTCGAGGCACAGGGCACCGACGATGCGATGGTCGAGGCCTTCATCGAGAAGCCCGATGCCGCCACCGCCGAGCGCTACCTGGCCGATGGCCGCTACACGTGGAACGCCGGCATGTTCGTGCTGCGCGCTTCGACCTGGCTCGGTGCCCTCGAGCGCGAGCGCCCCGACATCGCCGCCGGCTGCCGCGCGGCCTGGGCCGCGCGCAGTGTCGACGCCCGCTTCGTGCGGCCCGGCAAGGCCGAATTCGCGGCGGTGCCGGCCGAATCGGTGGACTACGCGGTGATGGAGAAGTGCCCCGGCAGCGCCACGCCGATCTGCATGGTGCCGCTGATCGCCGGCTGGAACGACCTCGGCGCGTGGGAGGCCGTTTGGCAGGTGGCGCCTAAGGACGCCGCCGGCAACAGCGCCGTCGGTGACGCGCTGGTGCGTGACAGCCGCAATACGCTCGTCCATGCGACCAGCCGGCTCGTCAGCGTCGTCGGGCTGGAAGACGTGATCGTCGTCGAGACGGCCGATGCCGTGCTGGTGGCCGATCGCCAGAAGAGCCAGGACGTGAAGAAGATCGTCGAGCAGCTCGGCCGCGAGCAGCGCGGCGAGCAGGCGCTGCACCGCAAGGTGCATCGGCCCTGGGGCTGGTACGACAGCATCGATGCCGGGCCGCGCTTTCAGGTCAAGCGCATCATGGTCAAGCCCGGCGCGTCGCTGAGCCTGCAGATGCACCACCATCGCGCCGAGCACTGGATCGTCGTGTCGGGCACCGCCGAGGTCACCAACGGAGAGGAGAAAATCCTCCTGTCCGAGAACCAGAGCACCTACATCCCGCTCGGCCAGACGCACCGTCTGGCCAACCCGGGCAAGGTGCCGTTGGAGATCATCGAGGTGCAGTCGGGCAGCTACCTCGGGGAGGACGACATCGTGCGGTTCGACGATACCTACGGCAGAGGATGATTGCCCCCAAGCCAGGCGCTGACGCGCCGTCGCTACCCCCCGGCCCAGCCATGGGCCGCTGCACGGCCCTTGGGGCTCTTGCGACGGACCGGCGGAGCCGGATCCGTGCAAGGGCCTCGACGAACTTCCAACGCGACTTGTCATGACTCTCCTCGTCACCGGCGGTGCCGGATTCATCGGCAGCAACTTCGTGCTGGACTGGCTCGACGGCCGCGACGAGCGCGTCGTGAATCTCGACGCCCTCACCTACGCCGGCAACCTGCGCAACCTCGCGTCGCTCGATGGCGATGCGCGCCACGTGTTCGTGCGCGGCGACATCGGTGACCGGGCGCTGCTCGACCGGCTGCTGGCCGAGCACCGCCCGCGTGCGGTGGTGCACTTCGCGGCCGAGAGCCATGTCGACCGCAGCATCCTCGGGCCCGGCGCCTTCATCAAGACCAACATCGAAGGCACCTACACGTTGCTGGAGGCCGTGCGCACGCACCTGGCCGCGCTGCCCGCGGGCGAGCGCGAGGCCTTCCGCTTCTGCCACGTGTCCACCGACGAGGTCTACGGCAGCCTCGCGCCCGACGCACCGGCCTTCACCGAGACGCACCCGTTCGAGCCCAACAGCCCGTATTCGGCGAGCAAGGCCGCCAGCGACCACCTCGTGCGCGCCTGGCACCATACCTACGGGCTGCCGGTGCTTACCACCAACTGCAGCAACAACTACGGGCCGTACCACTTCCCCGAGAAGCTGATCCCGCTGATGATCGTCAACGCCCTCGCGGGCAAGCCGCTGCCGATCTACGGCGACGGGCTGCAGGTGCGCGACTGGCTGTACGTGCGCGACCACTGCAGCGCGATCCGCACCGTGCTCGAGCGGGGGCGCGTCGGCGAGACCTACAACGTCGGTGGCTGGAACGAGAAGCCGAACCGCGAGATCGTGCTGACGATCTGCGCGCTGCTCGACGAGCTGCAGCCCTCTCCCGAGGGCCCCTACACGCGGCTCATCACGCACGTGAAGGATCGCCCCGGCCACGACCGCCGCTACGCCATCGACGCGCGCAAGATCGAGCGCGAACTGGGCTGGCGCCCCGCCGAGACCTTCGACAGCGGCATCCGCAAGACCGTGGCCTGGTACCTGGCGAACGGCGACTGGGTGCGCGAGGTGCAGAGCGGCGGCTACCGCGACTGGGTGCAGGCCAACTACGCGCAGCGCGCCGCCACGGCATGAAGCTTCTGCTGCTGGGCATGAACGGCCAGGTCGGCTGGGAGCTGCAGCGCGCCCTCGCGCCGCTGGGTGAGCTGACGGCGCTGGACTTCGACACGCCGGGCCCATGGCGCGCCGACTTCACGCGCCCGGAGACCCTGGCGCCCATGGTGCAGGCGCTGGCCCCCGACGTGATCGTCAATGCCGCCGCGCACACCGCCGTCGACAAGGCCGAGAGCGAGCCCGACGTGGCCCGCACGATCAACGCCACGGCGGTGGGCGAACTGGCGTGCGCCGCGGCGGCGCGGGGTGCCTGGCTCGTGCACTACAGCACCGACTACGTGTTCGACGGCTCGGGCACCACGCCGCGCGACGAGACCGCGCCCACGGGGCCGCTGTCGGTCTATGGCCGCACCAAGCTCGAAGGCGAGGAAGCGATCCGCGCCAGCGGCTGCCGCCACCTGATCTTCCGCACGAGCTGGGTCTACGCCGCGCGCGGCGGCAACTTCGCGCGCACGATGCTGCGACTGGCGGGCGAGCGCGATGCGCTCTCTGTGGTGGGCGACCAGGTCGGCGCCCCCACCGGCGCCGACCTGCTGGCCGACGTCACCGCCCACGCACTGCGCCGCGCGGCGGCCGACACGGCGGTGGCCGGCACCTACCACGCGGTGGCCGGTGGCGAGACGAGCTGGCACGGCTACGCCTGCCACGTCATCGAGTGGGCCCGAGCGCACGGGCATCCGGTGCGCGTGGCCCCCGATGCGATCCAGGCCGTGCCCACGGCCGCGTACCCGACACCTGCGCAACGCCCGCTGAACTCGCGGCTGGCCACGCAGAGGCTGCTGCAGACCTTCGGCCTGCGGCTGCCCCACTGGCAGCCGGGCGTGGAGCGCATGCTCGCCGAGGTGCTGGGCCGCTGAGAGCGCCCGTAGCATCCGATCAGGAGGAGGACCGACCGATGACACGCAAGGGGATCATCCTGGCCGGAGGTTCCGGCACGCGGCTGCACCCGGCGACGCTCGCCGTCAGCAAGCAACTGCTGCCGGTCTACGACAAGCCGATGGTGTACTACCCGCTCACCACGCTGATGCTGGCCGGCATGCGCGACGTGCTCGTCATCAGCACGCCCCAGGACACGCCGCGCTTCCAGGCTCTGCTGGGCGACGGCAGCCGCTGGGGCATGAACCTGTCGTACTGCGTGCAACCCAGCCCCGACGGCCTGGCGCAGGCCTTCATCCTCGGCCGCTCGTTCGTCGGCGGGCAGCCCAGCACGCTGGTGCTGGGCGACAACATCTACTACGGCCACGACTTCAACCCGCTGCTGCGGCGCGCCGATCAGCGCGAGACCGGCGCCACGGTGTTCGCCTATCACGTGCAGGACCCGGAACGCTACGGCGTGGTCGAGTTCGACCGCGAGCGCCGCGCGCTGTCGATCGAGGAGAAGCCCAAGGTCCCGAAGAGCAACTACGCGGTGACCGGCCTGTACTTCTACGACCACCAGGTCTGCGACATCGCCGCCGATATCAGGCCGTCGGCGCGCGGCGAGCTGGAGATCACCGAGGTCAACGCGCGCTACCTGGCGCAGGGGCAGCTCAACGTCGAGATCATGGGCCGCGGCTATGCGTGGCTGGACACCGGCACGCACGAGAGCCTGCTCGAGGCCGGGCAGTTCATCGCGACGATGGAGAAGCGCCAGGGCCTGAAGATCGCCTGCCCCGAGGAGATCGCCTACCGCTCGGGCTGGATCGACGCCGGGCAGCTCGAGACGCTGGCCGCGCCGATGCTCAAGAACGGCTACGGCCAGTACCTGATGCAGATCCTGCGCGAACGCGTCTTCTGACTCCGATGCGCCTGACGCAAACCTCACTCCCCGGCGTCGTCATCGTCGAGCCGGCCGTCTTCCGCGACGAGCGCGGCTGGTTCTGCGAGAGCTGGAACGAAGCCCGCTTCAACACGGCGCTGGCCTCGCTCGGCCTGCCGGCGCCGCGCCGCTACGTGCAGGACAACCATTCGTGCTCGCTCCGCGGCGTGCTGCGCGGCCTGCACTACCAGCTGGCGCCGCACGCGCAGGGCAAGCTCGTGCGCGTGGTGCGCGGCGCAGCCTGGGACGTGGCGGTGGACATCCGCCATGGCTCGCCGACCTTCGGCCGCTGGGCCGCTGCGCTGCTCACCGCCGACAACCAGCGACAGCTGTGGATCCCCGAGGGCCACGCGCACGGCTTCCTCGCGCTGGAAGACGACACGCACTTCCTCTACAAGACCACCGATGTCTACGCCAAGGACGCCGAGCGCTCGCTGCGCTGGGACGACCCGGCCATCGGCATCACGTGGCCGCTGAAAGCGATCGGCACGCCGCTGGTTGCGCCGAAGGACGCGGCCGCGCCGCAGCTGGCCGACGCCGATCTGCCGCCGCCCTGACGGCCTGCGTCAGTCGCGCAACGCCGCGATCACCGCCATCGCCGCCGCCGGCGCGCGCTCCTTCGCGCCGCTGATGAACAGCAGGTACACGTCGCGCGGGTCGGTCGCCGGCTGGGGCGGCTGGACGCGCGGCAGGTTGTCGGGCTCGCCGCCCTCGCGCCACGCCCGCGCCGACGCGGCGATCGCGGCCGCCGCCTCCGGCGTCACGCCCTGCGGCAGCTCGGAGGCGGTGCGCATCGTGCGGGCGTAGACGAACGGCCCGGTGACGTCGGCGAACGACGGGTACTCGTCGCTGTCGGTGAAGACTGTGGCCGCGCCATGCCGCCGCGCCAGGTCGAGGTACTGCTCGCAGCGGAAGGTCTCGTGCCGCACGTCCAGTGCATGCCGCAGCGGGCGGCCTTCCACCTCGCGCGGCAGCAGGTTCAGGAAGGCCTCGAAGTCGGCCGCATCGAATCGCTTGGTCGGTGCGAACTGCCAGACGATGGGCCCGAGCTTGTCGCCGAGCTCGGCGATGCCGCTGCCGACGAACCAGCCGATCGACTGCCCGGCCTCGGCGAGCACCCGGCGGTTCGTGGCGAACCGGTTGGCCTTCAGCGAGAACACGAAGCCGTCGGGCGTCTCGTCGCGCCACTTGGCGAAGGTCTTCGCGCTCTGCGTGGCGTAGTAGGTGCCGTTGACCTCGATCATCGTCAGCCTGCTGCTGGCGTAGGCCAGTTCCTTCGCGGCCGCGAGCCCCTTCGGATAGAAGTTGTCGCGCCAGGGCTCGTAGGTCCAGCCGCCGATGCCGACTCGGATCTTCGCGGTGGATGCGGCTGCGGTCATCGGTGCTCCTGCTGCGGGATTCAGGGTGGCCCATCGCGGCCGTGGGGCTGGAAGGCCGGCCTGGCGCACAGCCGCTGGTAGTAGGCCTGCACGGCGGGCAACGCGGGGCGTACGGCCATCGGCGTCTGCAGCCACCGGTGCGTCGACAGGCCCAGCACGATATCGGCCAGCGTGAAGTCCTCGCCGGCCGCCCAGCCGCCGGTGCGAGCGAGCTGCGCGTCGAGGATGGCCATGTGGCGATTCCACTCGCGCGCGCTCGCCTCGGCCGCCTCGTCGTCGGGCCAGGCCGGGCTCTTGCGCACGCGGGCCATGAAGACATGCCGCCACGCGGTGTTCAGCTCGGTGGCCTGCCAGTCCATCCACTGCTCCACGTGGGCCCGCGCCGCGGGCTGCTGCGGCAACAGGTCGGTGCGCCGGTGGCGGCCGGCGAGGTAGCGGCAGATCGTGTTCGACTCCCACAGCACCACGTCGCCGTCGCGGATGACCGGCACGAGGCCGTTGGGGTTCAGCGCCAGGAACTCGGGCTCGTGCGGGTCGCGGAAGCCCGCGCCCCAGTCTTGGCGCTCGTAGGGCAGCGCCATCTCGTCGGCGAGCCACAGCACCTTGCGGACGTTGATCGACGAGGTGCGGCCGAGGATCTCGAGCATCGGCCAATTATCGGGAGGCCGCAGGGCCTTGGCCTGGATCAAGCCGAGGGCCTCCGGCGAGGCGAACAATGCCCGCATGGACGCCGAACAGCCTTCCCGCCGGCTCGACCGTCTGCTGCACGCCGCCGCGATGCCGCTCACGCGCGGCCTGTCGCCCGTGTCGCTGTCGCTGGCCTGGGCCGACTGGGCCTGGCACCTGGCGCTGACGCCGGGCCGCCAGATGGAACTGGCCGCGAAGGCCGCATCGCTCGGCGCCGACGCCGCGCGCGTCGCGTTCGGCGGACCGGCCGACGAACCCACCGGCGATGCCGACGACGACCCGCGCTTCCGCGACCCGGCCTGGGAACGCTGGCCCTACAGCGCGATCCGCCACACCTTCCGCAACCAGGAAGCGTGGTGGCGCGAGGCCGCCAGCGCGCCGGGCATGACCGAACACCACGCCGCGCTGACACAGTTCTTCGCGCGCCAGTGGCTGGGCATGCTGACGCCGGCCAACGGCCTGTGGACCAACCCGGTGGTGCTGCAGGACGCGATCGACAGCCGCGGCACCCACCTCGCGCAGGGCGCGATGCACGCGCTGCGCGACGCCACCGGCCAGCCCGACCCCGAGCGCGACGCCGAGGCGGCCCGCTACGTCGTCGGCCGCGACGTGGCCGCGACACCCGGCGACGTGGTGTTCCGCAACCAGCTGATCGAGCTGATCCGCTACGCGCCGCAGACCGCCACCGTGCGCCCCGAGCCGGTGGTGATCGTGCCGTCGTGGATCATGAAGTACTACATCCTCGACCTGTCGCCGCACAACTCGCTGGCGCGCTACCTCGTGCAGCAGGGCCACGTGGTCTACATGCTGTCGTGGCGCAACCCCGACGAACACGACCGCGACCTGTCGATGGACGACTACCTGCGGCTCGGCGTGCTCGACGCGCTGCAGGCGGTGGGTGCGCTGCACGGGCCCGCGCGGCCGGTGCACGCGATGGGCTACTGCCTGGGCGGCACGCTGCTGGCCATCGCCGCGGCGTCGCTGGCGGCACGGCACGGGCCCGAGGGCGAGCAGCGTCTGTCGCCGACAGGCGTGCCCCCGCTGGCCACGCTGACGCTGCTGGCCGCGCAGACCGACTTCGCCCACCCCGGGGAACTGGGCCTGTTCATCGACGAGAGCCAGGTCGCCTACCTGGACGAGATCACGCGCGGACCGGGCTACCTCACCGGCCCGCAGATGGCCGGCTCGTTCCAGTTCCTGCACTCGCGCGAGCTGGTGTGGAGCCGCGCGATGCGCGAGTACCTGCTCGGCACGCGCGAGCCGCTGACCGACCTCACCGCGTGGAACGCCGACACGACCCGGCTGCCCGCGCGCATGCACCACGAGTACCTGGTGGCGCTGTACCTGAAGAACGCGCTGGCGGCCGGCCGCTACCGCGTGGGCGGCCGGGCGGTGTCGCTCTCGGACCTGGGCATGCCGGTGTTCCTCGTCGGCACCGAGCGCGACCACGTGTCGCCGTGGCGCTCGGTGTACCAGTTGCACCGGCTCAGCGATGCCGAGATCACCTTCGTGCTGACCAGCGGGGGGCACAACGCCGGGATCGTCTCGGAGCCCGGCCACGCCGGACGCCGTTACCGCATCCTCCGCCGCGAGGCGCATGGCGGGTGGGTGCCGCCCGAGGCCTGGACCGCGGCCGCCACGCCGCACGACGGCAGCTGGTGGCCGGCCTGGCAGCAGTGGCTGGCCGCGCATTCGGGCCGCGCGGTGTCCAAGGCGCGCGTGCCGAAGGCGACGTCGCTGGGCCCGGCACCCGGAGAGTACGTGCTGCAGCGCTACGACGACTGACACGGACCAGCCATGATCGCGCCAGGCGCCCCGACCGACGCGGCGCCGCCGTGGTGGTCGACCGCTGAAGCGGATCTGCATGCGCAGCTGAAGAGCGCGCCGGCGGGCCTGACCGCGGGCGAGGCCCGCCTGCGCCTCGCCCGCCACGGCCCGAACGCGGTGGCCGCTGCCGACGAGACCACGGCGGCGAATCTGCTGTGGCGCCAGTTCTCGAGCCCGCTGGTGCTGATCCTGGTGCTGGCGTCGGTGCTGTCGCTGATGCTGCGCGACTGGGTGGATGCCGCCACCATCCTCGTCATCGTCGCCGGCAGCGCGCTGCTGGGGTTTTGGCAGGAGCTGCGCGCGTCGGACGCGGTGGGGCAACTCCGGCAGCGGCTCGCGCTCACGGCGCGCGTGCGCCGCGACGGGCAGCTCGCCACGGTGCCGGTGCAGCAGCTGGTGCCGGGCGACGTGATCGAGCTGTCGGCCGGCCAGCTCGTGCCGGCCGACGGGCGCGTGCTGGAGGCACGCGACTTCCTCGTCGACGAGGCCACGCTGACCGGCGAATCGTTTCCCGTCGAGAAGCAGCCCGGCCTCACGGCCGCCGACGCCCCGCTGGCCGCGCGACTCAATGCCGTGCACCTGGGCAGCTCGGTGCGCAGCGGGCGCGCCGTGGTGCTGGTGGTGGCCACCGGCGCGGCCACCGTGCTGGCCGACGTGGCGGCGCGCCTCGTCGCGCGCGGCGACGAGTCGGACTTCGAGCGCGGCGTGCGCCGCTTCGGCGAGCTGCTGCTGCGCGTGATGCTCGGCGTGGTGGTGGTGGTGCTCGCGTCCAACGCGCTGCTCGGCCGGCCGGCGGTGGAGTCGATGCTGTTCGCGGTGGCGCTGGCGGTGGGGCTCTCGCCCGAGCTGCTGCCGGCGATCGTCGGCGTGTCGCTGGCCCGGGGTGCACGCCATCTCGCGGCGGCCGGCGTGCTGGTGCGACGGCTGGATGCGATCGAGGACCTCGGCAGCATCGACGTGCTGTGCACCGACAAGACCGGCACGCTGACGGTGGGCGCGATGTCGCTGGACGCCGCGGTCGATGCCGCCGGCGAACCCTCGCGCGAGGTGCTGCAGCTCGCCCACCTGAATGCCGTGCTGGAGACCGGCATCGAGAACCCGATGGACCGCGCGATCGTCGAGGCCGGCCGCGCGGCGGGCCTGTCCACCGACGGCTGGCGCAAGGTCGACGAGATCCCGTACGACTTCATACGGCGGAGGCTGACCATCGTCGTGTCACCGGCTGCGGGCGATGACGAGCACCTGCTGATCACCAAGGGCGCCGTGGCGGCGGTGCTCGACCGCTGTGCACTGCGGCCGGACGAGCGCATGAGGCTGGAGGCCAGAGCACAAGCGCAGGGCGAGCGCGGCGTGCGCGTGCTGGCGCTGGCCACGCGGCGCGTGCCGCCGCAGCCTCGCTACACGGTCGACGACGAGGTGGCGCTGGCCTTCACAGGCTTCCTGTGCTTCGCCGATGCGGTCAAGCCCGACGCCGCGGCCGCGGTGCAGGCGCTGGCGCGGCGCGGCGTGCGCGTGACGATGATCACCGGCGACAACCGGCACGTGGCGGCGCAGGTTGCGCGGCAGGTCGGCCTCGAACCGAAGGCGCTGATCACCGGCGCCGAGGTCTCCGCGCTGCGCGACGAATCGCTGTGGCAGCGCGCGCCGCACCTGTCCGTGTACGCCGAGGTCGATCCGGCGCAGAAGCAGCGCATCGTGCGCGCGTTGCAGCGCACCGGCCATGCCGTGGGGTATCTCGGCGACGGCATCAACGACGCCCCCGCTCTGCAGGCGGCCGACGTCGGGCTCTCGGTGGACCGCGCCGTCGACGTCGCGCGCGAAAGCGCCGACATCGTGCTGCTGCAGCCCGACCTCGCCGTGCTCGAGCGCGGCATCGCCGAGGGCCGGCGCACCTTCGCCAACACGCTGAAGTACATCCAGATCACGACCAGCGCCAACTTCGGCAACATGGTCAGCATGGCGCTGGCCACGCCGCTGTTGCCGTTCCTGCCGCTCACGGCCACGCAGATCCTGCTGAACAACCTCCTGTCCGACCTGCCGTCGATGGCGATCTCGGCCGATCACGCCGACGCCGAGGTGCTCGAGCGGCCGCAGCACTGGGACCTGAGCGAGGTGCGCCGCTACATGATCGTGTTCGGCCTCGTCAGCTCGGTCTTCGACCTGTTCACCTTCGGGCTGCTGGTGACCGTCTTCCACGCGGCACCCGAGGTGTTCCGCAGCGGCTGGTTCGTGGTGTCGCTGCTCACCGAACTGGCCGTGATGCTGGTGCTGCGCACGCGCGGGCCGATGTGGGCCAGCCGGCCGGCGCCGCTGCTGCTGTGGACCACCGTGGGGGTGGCCGTGGCCGCGGTGCTGCTGCCGGCTTCCGGAGCGATCGGCGGACTGTTCGGCCTGGTCCCGATGCCGGGGGCAATGCAGGCGGCGCTCGCCGCCATCGTCGTGGGCTATGTGGTCGCCACCGAGGCCACGAAGCGCTGGTTCTGGCGCACCCGTGCACGCCCTCCAGGGCGCTGCTGAGCGGCCCGGGTGCCGGGGTCAGAAGCCGGGCCGCGGCGACGCCTGCACGCGCAACCGCTTGCCGCTCGCGCCGCAGGGCAGCCGACCGGCGTGCTCGGTCACGGCGATGCGCGTACCGGCCAGGCCGCGCGTTTGCAGGAAGGCTCGCAGCGCGTCCGCAGCGCGCTCGCCTGCGCCGGGCTCGTGCACCGCGAGCCGCAACGCTCGCGGGCCCACGCCCTGGAGCTGGAAGTCGAACACACCGGCGTCGTCCTCGAGCACCGTGGTCAAGGCCAGCGGCGACAGGTGCACGCGATGCCCGCGGGCGTCGGCCAGCGTCAGCACGTCGTCGCAGCGGCCCTGCACCTCGATCACCGGCAGGCTGGACCCACAGTCACAGCCGCCCGGCACGATGCGCACGCGGTCGCCGAGGTCGTAGCGCACGACGGGCTGCACGTGATTGGCCAGGTTGGTGAGCAGCACGGTGTGGCCTGGCTCGCCGTCCGGCACCGGGCGCAACTGCTCGTCGGCAGGCTCGAGCACCACCCAGTCGGCGTTGGCATGCAGGCGGCCGTGGCGGCACTCGTCGGCGATGACGAAGCATTCGCTGGCGCCGTAGCTGTCGTGCACCGGCGCGCGGAAGCGCTCGGCCACGGTGCGGCGAACGGCAGCCGTCAGCGTCTCGCCGCCGGTCCACACCGCCTGCAGCGCCAGCCGCAGCCGCCCGGCGCGCTGCTCCTCCGACAGCACCCAGGCCATGCTCGGGTAGGTGGCCAGCACCGTCGGCGCGTAGGCGTCGAGCCGTGCGGCGAGTTCCTGCGGTGCGAGCTGCATCGAGAAGCTGCGCGAGGTGGCGGCCAGCCACGGGTTCAGCGCGCGGGCCCGCTCGAACGACAGCACGCTGGCATACGCGCCCCCTGTGGCGGCCACCAGCGCGATGCGCTGCGGCGCCTGCCACCACGGCGCCAGCGGCCCGACCAGCGACACAGGCCCGCGCGCCGCCTGCAGCGCGTCGAACACCGCCAGGCAGCGCGCGTCCTGGACGAACACCGCGGGCTCCCCGCTGCTGCCCGAGCTTTCCCACACGAGGTAGCGGCCGAGCCAGGGCTCGCCGCTGCGCGCTCCGCCGTCCAGGAAGCGTCGCAAGGCCGGCAAGGACAGCTCGGGATCGGTCACCCAGTCGTCGAAACGCTGCATCAGCTCGCGTTTGGACACCGGCCGCAGCCGCTGCAAGGTCTGCCACGGATCGCCGCTCGACGCCGCCCCGGCCAGCCGCTCGCGGTACAGCCGCGACCGCTGGGCGGCCGACAGCAGCGCCGCGAGGCGCCGCGTGCGCTGCGCCTGCCACAGTGCCGCCGATGCGCGGGGAGCGCCGACGGCGTCGGCATAGACCCACGCCGTCTGCCAGGGATCGAAGACCGGCGTGTGCATCGGTACCTCCTGCACGAACTGCAGGTCGACAGTAGACCCGCCGGGTCTGGCCGCGTTGCGCGGGGTCAAAGGCCGCTGCGCAGTTCCTCCAGCGTCATCACCCGCGCGCCGTTGACATAGGCCACGCCGTCGCACACCTCGATCAGCATGTCGCCGAACGCGCTGTGCCACACGGTGCGCTGCACGCCCTCCGTGGCCAGGGGCAGTTGCGGCTGCTCGGTCGGGCGGGCGCCGAGCAGCACTTCGGGCATCAAGGAGGCGTTCATGGCGGCGGGCGGCCGGGTCTCTGACAAGGCAGGGGGATGACTGTACATCCATCCAGCTGATCGTCGGAAGGCCCGTCGGCCGGCGCTCGTAGCGCGCCACATCGGTCGGGTGGTAGGCCGTGCTGGGCTCGAACCAGCGACCAAAGGATTATGAGTCCTCTGCTCTGACCAACTGAGCTAACGGCCCCCGAGCGACGCGGCGGATTATCGCGGGGTGGCGCCGCTCAGCCGCCCTTGGTCGACAGCGCATGGCCGACCAGCCGCGCGGTGATGTCGACGATCTGGATCATGCGGTCGTACGGCATGCGCGTGGGGCCGATCACGCCCAGCGTGCCGACGATTCGGCCGTCGACCTCGTACGGCGCGGTGACCACCGACAGTTCCTCGAACGGCACCACCTGGCTCTCGCCGCCGATGTAGATCTGCACGCCCTCGGCGCGGCTGCTGGTCTCGAGCAGCCGCATCAGCTCGGTCTTGTGCTCGAACATGTCGAACAACCGCCGCAGGCTGCGCATGTCGCTGGCGATGTCCTGCACGCCCAGCAGGTTGCGCTCGCCGGAGACGACCACCGACTCGCTGCTCTCGGCCATCGCGTCGCTGCCGGCCTGCACCGCCGCCTGCATCAGCGTGGCGATCTCGGCGCGCAGCGCCTCGATCTCGTGCTTCAGCCGCTCGCGCACCTCGTCGACCGTCAGGCCGGCGTAGTGGCTGTTCAGGTAGTTCGTCGCCTCGACCAGCTCGGTCTGCGTGTAGTCGCGCGCGGTGAGGATCACGCGGTTCTGCACGTCGCCGTCGGGCGCGACCAGGATCACCAGCACGCGACGCTCGCCCAGCCGCAGGAACTCGATGTGGTGGAACACCGAGGGCTTGCGCGGGGCGCTGACCACGCCGACGAAGCTCGACAGGTTCGACAGCATCTGCGCCGCCTGCGCGATGACGCCGCGCTGCGGCAGTTCCGGGTGGAGCTGCGCGCGCACGGCCGCCATGTCGGGCACCTGCCCCAGGTCCAGCGGGCGCGCGGTGAGCATCGTGTCGACGAAGAGCCGGTAGCCGCGCGCGGTGGGCACGCGGCCGGCGCTGGTGTGCGGGCTGGCGATGAGGCCCAGGTCCTCGAGGTCGGCCATCACGTTGCGGATGGTGGCCGGCGACAGGTCGATGCCTGCAGCGCGCGACAGCGTGCGCGAGCCGACGGGCTGGCCGTCGGCGATGTAGCGCTCCACCAGGGCCTTCAGCAGGGTCTTGGCGCGGTCGTCGAGCATGCGCCGGATTCTAGGGACGGGCCCACCCGGGCGCGGGGCATCGGTGGAGATAATGCCCCGCATGCCGAAGCCGCGCTTCAAGCACGCCGTGATCGTGGGCAAGTACCAGGCCCACGGCATCCGCGCGCAGCTCGAGGAGATCGCGCACTTCCTCGTCGAGCACCAGCTCGACGTCAGCTTCGACCGCGACACCGCGCAGGCCACCGGCGTCGGCGGCTTCGACGCGCTGGCCAAGGTTGAGATCGGCCGCCGCTGCGACCTGGCGGTGGTGGTGGGCGGCGACGGCACGATGCTGGGCATCGCGCGCGAGCTGGCGCGCTTCGACATCCCGCTGGTGGGCATCAACCAGGGGCGCCTGGGCTTCATCACCGACATCCCGCAGGGCCAGTACCGCGACTCGCTGGCGTCGATGCTCGCTGGCGACTACGAGGAAGAGCACCGCTCGATGATCGAGGGCGGCGTGTGGCGTGACGGCGAGCGCATCTTCGAAGGGCTGTCGCTGAACGACGTGGTGGTGAGCCGCGGTGCCACGGCGAGCATGGTGGAGCTGCGCGTCACGGTGGACAGCGACTTCGTCGCCAACCTGCGTGCCGACGGCCTGATCGTCGCCTCGCCCACCGGGTCCACGGCCTACGCGCTGTCGGCCGGCGGGCCGATCCTGCACCCCGGCATCGCCGGCTGGGTGCTGGTGCCGATCGCCTCGCACACCTTGTCGAACCGGCCGATCGTGCTGCCGGATGTCGGCGAGGTGCGCATCACCATCGTCGCCGGCCGCGATGCCTCGGCCAACTTCGACATGCAGGCGCTGGCCAGCCTGCTGCACGGCGACGAGGTGCGCGTGCAGCGCTCGGCGCACAAGGTGCGCTTCCTGCACCCGCTGGGCTGGAGCTACTACGCCACGCTGCGGCGCAAGCTGCGCTGGTACGAGGGGGTGAGCTGATGCTGCGCCGGCTGGCGGTGCGCGATGCGGCCATCGTGCGCGAGATCGATCTCGAACTGGCGGGCGGCTTCAGCGTGCTGACCGGCGAGACCGGTGCGGGCAAGTCCATCCTCGTCGACGCGGTGCAGTTCGTGCTGGGCGGCCGTGCCGATGCAGCCTGGGTGCGCGAGGGCGCGGCGCGCGCCGAGGTCAGCGCCGAGTTCGATGCCCCGGCGTCGCTCGCCGGCTGGCTCGACGAGGCCGGCTACGACGCCACGGCCGGCACGCTGCTGCTGCGCCGCGCGCTCGACGGCCAGGGCCGCAGCCGCGCGTGGATCAACGGCAGCGCCGCAACGCTGGCGCAATTGCGCGAGGTCGCCGAGCACCTGGTGGACATCCACGGCCAGCATGCGTGGCAGGGGCTGACGCGGCCGTCCGCGGTGCGTGCGCTGCTGGACGCGCAGGCCGGCGTGCAGGGCACGGCGATGGAGACGGCCTGGGCGGCCTGGCGCGCCGCGCTGAAGGCGCTGGTGCAGGCCCGCGCGCAACGCGACACGCTGGCCCAGGAACGCGAGCGGCTGGCCTGGCAGATCGGCGAGCTGGATCGGCTCGCGCCCGGCGAGCACGAGTGGGAAGCGCTCAACGCCGAGCACACGCGGTTGTCGAACGCGCAGGCGCTGCTGGACGCCGCGCGCACGGCGCTGGACGCGATCAGCGAAGCCGACGCCTCGGCCGATGCGCTGTGCTCGCGGGCCATCACGGCACTCGACGGCGTGCACCGCTACGACACCGAGCTCGCCGCCGTGGCCGAGGTGCTGCGTGGCGCGCAGGCGCAGCTCGAAGACGCGGCGCACACGCTGGGCACCTACCTGGGCCACCGCGACCCCGACCCGGAGCGGCTGGCCGAGCTCGATACCCGCCTGGCCACGTGGATGGCGCTGGCCCGCCGCTTCAAGCGGGCTCCGGCCGAGCTGCCGCCACTGCTGGCCGACTGGAAGGAGTCGCTGCGTGCGCTGGATGCGGGCAGCGACCTCGACGCACTCGAACGCGCCGCTGCCGCCGCCGAAGCAGCGTGGCGCGAGGCGGCCCGCGAGCGCAGCCGTGCCCGCCATCGCGTGGCTCCGAAGCTCGCCGCCGCGGTGACGCAGGCGATGCAGCAGCTCGGCATGGCCGGTGGCCGCTTCGAGGTGGCGCTGCTGCCGCAGGCGGAACCGTCGCCGATGGGCCTGGAGGATGTCGAGCTGCATGTCGCGGGGCACGCCGGCAGCACGCCACGGCCACTGGCGAAGGTGGCCTCGGGCGGCGAGCTGTCGCGGCTCGCTCTGGCCATCGCCGTGACCACGTCGCGCGCCGAAGGCGCCACAGGCGCCGGCGCGGCCACGCTGATCTTCGACGAGATCGACGCCGGTGTGGGCGGCACCGTGGCCGATGCGGTCGGCCGGCTGATGAAGCAGCTCGGGCGGAGCACCCAGGTGCTGGCGGTCACGCACCTGGCGCAGGTGGCGGCCTGCGCCGACCAGCACTGTGTCGTCAGCAAGCAGATGCAACAAGGGCGGACGACGAGCGCGATCGCCGCGGTCTCGGGCGAAGCCCGCGTGGCCGAGATCGCGCGCATGCTCGGCGGAGAGCGGCTCTCGGGTACCAGCCGCGCGCATGCAGCGGCGCTGCTGGCCGAGCAGCGTGGAGGCGACGCGTGAAGGTGCCGGCATGAGTGAATGGATGCCGCTGGAGGGTCAGCCGGCGCGCGACGAGGTCATCCTCGTCACCGGCATCTCGGGCTCGGGCAAGTCGGTGGCGCTGCACGCACTCGAGGATTCGGGCTTCTTCTGCGTCGACAACCTGCCGCCAGAGCTGCTGCGCGACTTCATCCGGCTGGAACACGAACGGTTCGCCCACCGCATCGCGGCCGCGGTCGATGTGCGCACCGCGGGCTCGCTGCCGCACCTGCTGCCGCTGATCGACGAGCTGCGTCGCGAAGGCGTGCAGGTGCGCTCGATCTTCCTCGACGCGAGCACCGATGCGCTGCTGCGCCGATTTTCGGAGTCGCGCCGCCCGCACCCGTTGTCGGCGATTCCCACCGGCAGCGACCCGGCTCGCGCGCTGGTCGAGGCCATCGAGCTGGAACGGCAACTGCTGGCCGACCTGCGCGAGGTCTCCACCGTCATCGACACCAGCCAGCTGCGGCCCAGCCTGCTGCGCGGGTGGATCCGCGCGATGGTGGGCGCGCGGCAATCGCAGCTCACGGTGGTGTTCGAGTCGTTCGCCTACAAGAACGGCGTGCCGCTGGACGCGGACTTCGTGTTCGACGTGCGCGTGCTGCCCAACCCGTACTACCTGCGGGAGCTGCGGCCGCTTTCGGGACGCGACGCCCCGGTGGCCGCCTACCTCGAGCGGCAGCCGGAGACGACGACGATGGTCGGCCAGATCGAGTCGTTCCTGAACCACTGGCTGCAGGCCTTCGAGGACGACCAGCGCAGCTACCTGACGGTGTGCGTCGGTTGCACCGGCGGCCAGCACCGGTCGGTGTACGTGGTGGAGACGCTCGCGCGGCGCTTCGAAGGACGGCAGGCGACGCTGGTGCGGCACCGCGAGCTGGAATCGCGCAGCGGCTGAGCCGCGTCACGCCGAGGGCGGCGACTCCCCGAGCAGCCGGCGCAGTGGGGCCGGGATGCCGGCCGCCAGCGCCTCGGCGCGCGTGAACCATCGGCCCGACCCAGCGGAGCCGGAGAGCTGCGCGGCGATGCGCTCGAGCGTGGCGGCGGCGGTGCGCGCCGGCAGCACCCAGCGATGCGGGGTCAGCCACCAGTCGAAGTGCGTCAGCGCGTGCCGAACCGTCGGGAGCACCTCGACGTGCCCCGGCCACGTGAGGCCTGCGGCGTCGAGAGCCACGCCATCGGAGAACTCGGGCAAGCTCCACAGCCCCGCCCACACGCCACGGTCCGGCCGCTGCACGAGCCACACCCGGTTGCGGTGGGTCAGCCACAGCCAGGCGTTGCGGCGCTCGGTGCGGCGCTGCCGGCGCGACTTGACCGGATAGCGCAACACGTCGCCGGCCGCGCGCGCCGCGCAGCCGTGCGCCACGGGGCAATCGCCGCAGCGCGGCTCGCGCGGCGTGCACAGCGTGGCACCCAGGTCCATCAGCCCTTGCGTGTAGATGTCGACGTCGCGACTCGGCAGCAATGCCTGGGCGCGCTGCCACAGGTTCCGCACGGGCTCCGCGTCGGCGAGATCACCGTCGAACGCCAGCCATCGCGTGAGCACGCGCTTGACGTTGCCGTCGAGGATCGCGGCGCGTTCGCCGTAGCAGAAGGCGGCGATCGCGGCGGCCGTCGAGGGGCCGATGCCGGGCAGCCCGGCGAGGGCCTCGGCGGTGCGCGGGAAGGCACCGCCGTGCCCGGCCACCACGGCCTGCGCGCAGCGGTGCAGGTTGCGCGCGCGGCTGTAGTAGCCCAGGCCGCTCCACAGCGCAAGCACGTGCTCGAGCGGGGCGGCCGCGAGCGCCGTCACGTCGGGGAAGCGCTCGAGGAAACGCGCGTAGTACGGCAGCACCGTGGCCACCTGCGTCTGCTGCAGCATCACCTCCGACAACCACACGCGGTACGGGTCGCGCGTGCGCTGCCACGGCAGGTCGTGGCGGCCGTGGGTGCGCTGCCAGGCGACCAACGTCGCCGCGAAATCCAGCGGCCGGCTCAAGCGGCGTTGCGCTGGGTACCGGCCGTCTCGGACGGCTCGGCCGACTCAGCGGCCGCGGCCGGCAGCTCGGCCACGCAGGCGCGCACCTCGCCGGCGATCTGGTCGAGCTGTGCCTGCTGCTGGGCCAGCCGCTGTTCACCCGCCTCGACTTCGGCGATGCGGGCCTCGAGTTCTCCGGCCGCGCCCGAGACGCGGTCCAGTGCCTCGCGCCGGCGCGTGAAGGCCTGCCGCCGCTCGCGCAGCTGCTGGTCCAGCGGTGCCAGCACCGCCTTGCACCACAGCTCCACCTCGCCAGCGGCGTTCTCGAACACCATGCGCAGCCGCGACAGCAGCATGCGGCGGAACTGCTCGCGGTACGTGGCGCTGGACATGCGCCAGCCGCGCGTGAGCCCCAGGTGGCGGCTGAAGCCTTCCTCGATGCGCTGCAGCTCCACCCGGTAGCGCTGCAGCGAAGGCGGCATCGGCACCACCACCGAGAACGCGAACTCGGTGTTCAGACGCTGCACGCTGGCCTGCAGCATCTGCTGCATCTCGTCGCACTGGGTGTTGACGCGGTCGAACGTCGAGCGCAGCCGCTCGCACAGCGTGCGGAAGGCCTTGGCGGCGCCGAGGTTCAGCGGCCCGGTGCCCGACGCCGCGTTCATCGCCGTGACCTCGGTTCGCAGGCGATCGCTGGACAGCATCTGCAGCACGCCGGCGAGCATGCGGGCCTGCACCGAGCGCAGCGCGCCCAGCCGCGCGGTGCAGGTCTCGAACTCCACGCTCTCGGCCGTGAGCCGCTGCTGCAGCAGCCGCACCTTGCCGCCGCTCTTGCCACGCAGGCCGCGCAGCTCCAGCAGCTGCTCGGCGTTGTGGCGGTGGCGTTCGGCCAGGCGCCGCAAGGCCGCGCCCTGCACCATCTCGAGCAGTTCGGAGGCCGCCGCCGCGAGCATCGCGCGCTGCTGCGGCATCAGCTCGTCGGCCAGCGCCCGCTCGAGCTCGGGCAGGCGGCTGCGGCGCAGCTCGGCGTCATCGCCGGCCACGCGGGCGGCGAGCGCATCGCGCGCCGACAGCGGGAACACCCGGGCCGCCGGCATCTGCAGCGTCTGCGCGGTGATCTCGCGCTGCCGGCTGATCTGCTGCTCCACCTCCGCCGGCGAGGCCAACGGGTCGACCAGCGTGTCGATCTTGTTCAGCACCACGAAGCGCTGCAGGCTGCTGCCGCTCAGGTGGTCACGCCAGATGGCGAGGTCGGACCGCGTGACGCCGGTGTCGGCCGCCAGCAGGAAGACGGTGGCATGCGCCGTGGGCAGCAGGCCGAGCGTCAGCTCGGGCTCGGCGCCGATCGCGTTCAGGCCCGGGGTGTCGATGACCACCAGGCCGCGCTGCAGCAGCTCGTGCGGGTAGTTGATGACGGCGTGCCGCCAGGCCGGCACCTCCACGGAACCGTCGGCGGCCTGCGGCGGGCGGTCGTCCTCGTCGTCGCCCCACAGGCCGAGGGCTCGCGCCCGCTCCTCGTCGACAGGCTGCGTGCGCGTCACCTCGGTGAGGGCGCGCGCCAGCGCCTCGGGGTTGCCCGGGTCCAGCGGCTGGCGCTGCCACAGCGCTTCGCGCCGGCGAAGTTCGGCCAGCGACAGCCCCTGCAGCCGCGTCTCGATGGGCAGCAACGCCAGCGACGGCGGTTGCGACGGATCGTGGTGCAGCTCCACCGGGCACATCGTCGTGCGGCCCGGCGTGGCCGGCAGCACGCGGCGGCCGGTGTCGGCGAAGAAGATCGCGTTGATCAGTTCCGACTTGCCGCGCGAGAACTCGGCGACGAACGCGACGATCACGCGCTCCGCGGCGATGCGGTCGCGCAGCGCCGACAGGCGCGTCATCTCGGCATCGGCATCGAGGTCGTGCTCGCGCAGGAAGCGCGACATCGCCGCCAGCCGGCGATCGAGTTCGCTGCGCCAACGCGCCAAGTCCTCGAGCTCGGTGACGACGGTGCTTTGCATGGGGGAAGAGCATCCTAGCGCAGCGCCCCTTCGGGCGGCCCGGATGCAACCGCATGGATACACATCCGGCGTGCGGAACGCGACATTTCGCCGCGGCAGCCCGGCGGGCGCGGCGGGCGCGGGAGGCTAACGGCGCTGGCAGCGGGCGCAGTAGTACGTCGACCGCTGCGCCTGCAGCATGCGACGCACGAGCCCGCCGCAGCGCGGGCACGGGTGCCCGGCCCGGTCGTAGACGCGCGCCTGGGCCTGGAAGGCGCCGCCCATGCCGTGCGCATCGCGGAAGTCGCGCAGCGTCGAGCCGCCGAGTTCCACCGCCCGCTGCAGCGTGCCGCGCACGGCCTCCAGCAGCCGCGCGGCCCGTGCGGGCGACAGGCGGCCGGCCGGCGTGGCCGGATGAATCCCGGCTTCGTGCAGGGCTTCGCAGGCGTAGATGTTGCCGGCGCCGACGATCACTTCGCCGCCCAGCAACAGCTGCTTGATCGGCGTGCGGCGCCCGCGCAGCGCCGCGTGGAACTCGCGTGCGCCGTAGGTGCTGTCGAACGGCTCCGCACCCAGCCGCGCCAGCAGCTTGCGCGCCGGGTCGGCCTCGCGCGAGGGCGCCCACACCACGGCCCCGAAGCGGCGCGGGTCGGTCAGCCGCAACGTGCCCGCCGTGGTGCTCATCTCGAAGTGGTCGTGCGGGCCCCGAGGCGACGCCCCGCCCCGACGCAACGCGAGGGAACCCGACATGCCGAGGTGGATCAACAACCCACCCCGGCCGCGTTCGAACTGCATCCACAGGTACTTGCCGCGGCGCTCGACCCGCTCGATGCCGGCCCCGTGCAGGTCCTGCGGCGGCACGCCGAGCGGCCAGCGCAGGGGCTTGCCGGTCTCCACCGAGAGCACGCGGGCACCCTGCAGCGGCAGGTCGATGCCCCGACGCGTGACCTCGACTTCGGGGAGTTCGGGCATCGACCCATTATGTGAGAATGATTTCGATCGTCAGGAGTCTCGATGGCCTCTCGCCCCAAGCGCCCGCTCGTCGTCCTCGCTGCGCTGATGGCGGTCACCGGAGCGCCACTGCAGGCCCTCGCGCAGCCCGCGGAGCGACCACCGGCGCCGCCGCCGCCGGTGACCAACTCGTCGATGGATGCGCTGCTGTTCTATCAGCTGCTCCTGGGCGAACTCGAGCTGGCCAACGGGAAGGCGGGCACCGCGTACGAACTGGTGCTCGAGGCGGCGCGCCGCACGCGGCACGATGACCTCTTCCGGCGCGCGGTGGACATCGCCGTGCAGGGCCGTGCCGGCGACCAGGCCCTGGCCGCGGCGCGCTCCTGGCGCGTTGCCAAGCCGGGCTCGGCCGACGCGACTCGCACCGAGGTGCAACTGCTCGGCGCGCTCGATCGGTTGTCAGAGGCGGCCGAGCCGATGCGCACGCTGGTCGCCCAGATCCCGGCGGCCGAACGCGGCGCGATGATCGCTGCGCTGCCGCGTGCCGTGCAGCGCGCCTCCGATCGCCGGCGCGCCGCACAGCTCGTGCAGGACGCCCTGGCGCCGCTGGCCAAGGACGCCTCGCTCGCCGTGCCCGTGCAACTGGCCACCGCCCGCGCGTGGCTCACCGCCGGCGATGGCGACCGTGCGCTGACGCTGGCGCGCGACGCGCAGCGCAGCGACCCGACCGCGCCCGGCGCCGCGCTGCTGGCGTTGGAACTGCTGCCCACCAAGCCCGAAGCGGAAGAGATCGTCCGCAGCCACTTCGCCAGCGGCAAGGCCGAGGCACCGATCCGTCTGGCGTACGTGCGCAGCCTGATGGGGCAGCAGCGCTATGTCGAGGCCGTCTCCCAGCTCGACACCGCGGTGCGTGAGCAGCCCGACGTCGCCGCCCCCTATCTCACGCTGGGCGCCTTGCACCTCGAGCTGCGGCAGTTCGATGCGAGCGAGGTTGCGCTGAAGCGCTACGTCGAACTGCAGCAGGGCGCCGCATCCCCCGTCGCGCAGACCTCCGCCCGCGACGATGACGACGATGCCGACCGCCCCGAGCAGGGCCTCGTCGAAGCCTGGCTGCTGCTGTCGCGCGTGGCCGAGCAGCGCGGCGACTTCAAGGCGGCCGAAGACTGGCTCGCGCGCATCGAAGATCCGCAGCGCGTGCTGGAGGTGCAGTCGCGCCGCGCGCTGATCCTGGCGCGCCAGGGCCGGCTGGCCGATGCCCGGGCGGCGTTCACGCTGATTCCCGAACGGACGCCCGAAGACGCCAAGGCCAAGGCGATGGCGGAGGCGGCGATGCTGCGCGAGGTGAAGCAGTGGCAGGACGCGTGGACCGTGCTGTCGGCTGCGGCCACCCGTGCACCCGAGGACGCCGAACTGCTCTACGAACAGGCGATGGTCGCCGAGAAGCTCGACCGCCATGCGGACGCCGAACGGCTCCTGCGGCGGGCCATCGAGGTCAAGCCCGAGAGCGCGCATGCCTACAACGCGCTCGGCTACTCGCTGGCCGATCGCGGGCAGCGCCTGCCGGAGGCGCGCGACCTGATCGCCCGGGCCCTTGCGCTGTCGCCGGGCGACCCGTTCATCACCGACAGCCTGGGCTGGGTCGAGTTCCGGCTCGGCAACCACGCTGAAGCGCTGCGCCTGTTGCGGCTGGCCTACGCGTCGCGACCGGACGTGGAGATCGCCGCGCACCTCGGCGAGGTGCTGTGGACGCTCGGCCAGCACGACGAAGCGCGCAAGGTGTGGGCCGAAGGCCGCACGCGCGACGCCTCCAACGAGGTGCTGAAGGAGACGCTGGCCCGCCTCAAGGTCCAGCCGTGACGCCGGGCGGCCACGGCCGCGTCGCCGCGGCGATGGGGCTGGCAGTGCTGTTGTCGGCCTGCGCGGCCGTCCGCCCGCCCGCCACGGCCGAGATGCCGTGGACGTCGGGGCGACTGGCCGTTCGCGTGGATGCGCTGGGCGACAGCCCCGCCCGCAGCGCCAGCGCCGGCTTCGACCTGCGCGGCACCGCCGACGCCGGGGAGCTGCGGCTGCTCTCGCCGCTGGGCACGCTGCTGGCGCAGACGCGCTGGTCGCCGCGCGAGGTGGTGCTGGACACGCCCGACGGCCAGCGCCGCTACGACGACCTCGACAGCCTCTCGCGCGACACGCTCGGCGAGGTGCTGCCGCTGCGAGCGTTGCCGGACTGGATGGCCGGCCGGCCCTGGGCGGCCGCGCCCAGCCGCGCGCGCGACGACGGCTTCGAGCAGTTGGGCTGGCACGTGCAGGTGTCGCAGATCGCCGACGGGCAGCTGGTCGCTCGGCGCGATGCACCGCCCGTCGTGACGCTGCGCGCCCGCATCGAGCGTTGACCCGTCCACATGGCCCTGCGCTCGCTGCACGACCTGCCGGCCCCGGCCAAGCTCAACGCCTTCCTCCGCCTGGCCGGGCGCCGCGACGACGGCTACCACCTGCTGCAGTCGGCCTTCGTGCTGATCGACTGGGCCGACGTGCTGCACATCGAGTGCCGGCACGACGGCCGGCTCGCCCGCCACGACCTCGGCCCCGCGCTGCCCGACGACGACCTGTGCCTGCGCGCCGCACGCGCGCTGCAGCAGGCCAGCGGCACGACATTGGGCGCCGACCTGCACGTGGACAAGCGCGTGCCCTGGGGTGCGGGCATGGGCGGCGGCAGTTCCGATGCCGCCACGGTGCTGCTGGCGCTCAACAGGCTGTGGCGCCTGCACTGGCCGCGCGATCGGCTGCTGGCGCTGGCGCTGGCGCTGGGCGCCGACGTGCCGTTCTTCGTCGGCGGGCACAACGCGTGGGTCGAGGGCATCGGCGAGCGGCTGTCGCCCCTGGCCTGGCCGGCCACCGACTACGCCGTCGTGAAGCCGCCGGTGTCGCTGCCCACGCGCGACGTCTTCGTGCATCCGGCCACGCGGGCGGTCGTCGATCAGGCGAGCACTGCTATACTCGCGGGCTCTCTCGCAGAGGCGCAGCAGGTGCAGGATCTGGCGTCGGGCTGGGGTCGAAACGACCTGCAGCCGGCCGCCGAAGAACTGGCACCCGAGGTGGCGCAAGCCGCCCGCTGGCTCGAGGCCCGTTTCGGCAACAGCCGCATGACAGGCTCCGGCAGCGCGGTCTACGCGAGGGTCGGTGCGTCCAACTCGCCTGAGGCGACAAGGCCGGATGCGGGTTTCGAGAGGGACCTGCCTGCCGGCTGGGTGGGGCGGTCGTGCCGCAGTCTGCCCATCCACCCGCTCGCGGGCTGGGCCGACTGAGACGCCGAGTTCGAGGGCGGTGGCCGTAGGCCGCTGTCCTGTGTAGGGGAGTCGCCAAGTTGGTCAAGGCATCGGATTTTGATTCCGACATGCGAGGGTTCGAGTCCTTCCTCCCCTGCCAAACCCACCACACCTGAAGCTGCAGCGTAGCCGGCCCCGGATCACCGACGAGGAACGCCCGTGCTGTTCAACACCGTGCTCTTCACCGGCAATGCCAACCCGCAGCTCGCGCGCGACATCTCCTCGCAGCTCGGCGTCGAACTCGGGGCGATCCACGTCGGCCGCTTCTCCGACGGCGAAGTCACCGTCGAGGTCAAGCAGAACGTGCGTGCCCGCGATGTCTTCGTGGTGCAGTCCACCTGCGCACCGACCAACGACAACCTGATGGAGCTGTTCATCATGGTCGATGCGTTGAAGCGCGCGAGCGCGCGGCGCATCACCGCGGTGATCCCGTACTTCGGCTACGCGCGGCAGGACCGCCGCCCGCGCTCCACCCGCGTGCCGATCAGCGCCAAGGTCGTCGCCAACATGCTGCAGACGGTCGGCGTCGAGCGCGTGCTGACGATGGACCTGCACGCCGACCAGATCCAGGGCTTCTTCGACATCCCGGTCGACAACATCTACGCCAGCCCCGTGCTGCTGGCCGACCTGAAGAACAAGAACTACCAGGATCTGGTGGTGGTGTCGCCCGACGTCGGCGGCGTGGTGCGCGCGCGCGCGCTGGCCAAGCAGCTCGGCTGCGACCTGGCGATCATCGACAAGCGCCGGCCGACCGCCAACGTGTCCGAGGTGATGCACGTCATCGGCGAGATCGAGGGCCGCAACTGCGTGATCATGGACGACATGATCGACACCGCCGGCACGCTCGTGAAGGCGGCCGAGGTGCTGAAGGAGCGC